>JAWVFA010000016.1:0-33265 GCA_033856415.1 Solirubrobacterales bacterium
GCCTGGCGGAAGGCCTCGAGGACGCTGGTGCGCCGCTCGACCGCCTGCAGCAGCTTCTCGTTCGGGACGATGATCAGGGTGTCGACTTTGTTGCGCAGTTTCTCGATGCCCTCGAGCGCCTGCTGCATCCGTCGTTTGCCCTCGAACTCGAACGGTTTGGTCACCGCTCCCACGGTGAGCGCGCCGATCTCCTCCTTGGCGATCTCGGCGATGACCGGCGCCGAGCCGGTGCCGGTGCCGCCACCCTCTCCAGCGGTGACGAAGACCATGTCGGCGCCCTTCAGCGCCTCCTTGATCTCGTCGCGGCTCTCGGCCGCCGCGCCGGCGCCGACCTCGGGGTTGCCCCCGGCGCCGAGGCCGCGGGTCAGCTCCTGGCCGATCGAAAGCTTGATGTCGGCGTCGCAGGCCTGCAGCGCCTGGGCGTCCGTGTTGACGGCGACGAACTCGACGCCGCGAATTCCGGCGTCGATCATGCGGCTGACGGCATTCGTGCCGCCGCCGCCCGCGCCGACGACCTTGATTACCGCGAGGTAAGTGGATTCCATGTGAGTTGAGCCTTTGTTCCGTCCGACCCTTCAGCAACGCTCTAGGGTTTGAGCCTCCCGCTGAAGGACGGAAATTGCGCTCAACGTAGGGCATTCCCCCGTGTCTGTCAAACGAGCGCCAGCCATCCTGCAGCGACCAAGTCTCGACCACTAGTTGAGGGTTTTGCCACTCTCACCCTCAGGTCGAGACTTTTCGACGCCGCTCTGCAAAGCCCTTTAACGCCGCTCGAAAGTGGTTCAGGGTGGCGACGGGAGTTCATGTCCGGAGCCGTAATAGGTCGCCCGGCTGGGGGCGATCACGTTTACATAATCGAGCGCGGTTACCGAAGGATCGGCGAGGATCGCCGCGGCGGCGTTCCACTTTTGCTGCGCCTGCGTGGCGTCGCCGAAGCGAATTTCGATCCCCGTGGTGAGGATGACGTCCACCCCGCTCTCGCCGAAGGAGCTGGCTTCGACGAAGGGGCGCAGTTCATCCGGGACCGCGGCGAGGATGCGCACCTGTTCGAGCGCCGTGCCCTTGACGCGACCCCCCTTCGGGATCTCGTCGAGCGGCAGCCGCGGCAGCGGCGGGTCTTCGGGCAGCGGCAGCCAGCGGACCGCCGCGCCGCTTCCGGTTATGCCGACCGCTTCATCCCCTTCGCCGATCGTCGCCGACAGTTGTGGAACCTGGACGTGGGGGTCGGCCCTATCGGTGCGGACGACGAACCAGTAGACCGCGACGAGCGCCACCGCGGCGACGACAAGCGCCGAGATCAGCCGGCGGCTCACAGCGCCCAACCGTCCGGCCAGCGGACCTCACCGAGCACCTGTACCTCCGGCTCGAGCTCGACCCCGAAGCGCTCGTGAACGCGGCGGCGTCCCTCGGCCATCAGCTCCAGTACCTCGGCGGTCGTCGCGCCGCGGTCGTTCTCGACGAAGTTCGCGTGCTTCTCGGAGAAGCGGGCGCCGCCGTGGCGGAGTCCGCGGCAGCCGGCTGCCTCGAGCAGCTGGCCGGCGGAGCGGCCCTCGGCGCGCTCGTCTTCGGGGTTCTTGAAGGTCGAGCCGAAGGTCTTGATCCCCGAGGGCTGCGCCTCGCGGCGACGCTCGCGCATGCTCGCCAGGGTGGCGCGGATCGCGTCCGGGTCGGCGGGCTCGAGCGCGAAGGAGGCGCGGGCGACGACTTCCCCCTCGCCGAGGTTGGAGTGGCGGTAGGTGAAGCCGAGCTCACCGGGCGCGCGGCGGTCGGTCCCGGCGGGGGTGCAGACGTCGACCCACTCGAGCACCTTGGCCAACTGGCCACCGTAGGCGTTGGCGTTCATCCGCACCGCGCCGCCGGCAGTACCGGGAATGTTGACGCCGAACTCGAGTCCCGAGAGCCCCCAG
Organism: Solirubrobacterales bacterium; assembly: GCA_033856415.1. Classification (GTDB taxonomy): domain Bacteria; phylum Actinomycetota; class Thermoleophilia; order Solirubrobacterales; family 70-9; genus VAYN01. The sequence continues at coordinate 1,908 of JAWVFA010000016.1, forward strand.
CCGGCGGTTTTCGCCGCCGCCGAGGGGAAGCGGAAGCCACCGCCGCAGACGACCCGGTTGCCGTCGCGCTCGATCACCGCCAGTTCGCCGTCGAGCTTGATCGCCAGCCCGTGGAAACCGTCGTCGGCGACCAGCAGGTTAGATCCCGAACCGATCACGCCGACCGGCAGGCCTTCGCCGTCGGCCCAGCGCAAGGCGGCGACGAGGTGCTCCTCGTCGGCCGGGCGGACGAACCAATCGGCGTCACCACCGGTGCGGACCGTCGTCAACCGCGCAAGCGGGAAATCGGGCTGGACCCCGTCGGGCGGCGCGCTCACGCGGCGGCCTCCGTCGCCAGCGTCTCGCCGAGCCGGAAGATGTCACCGGCGCCAATCGTCACCAGAACCGTGCCCTCGCCGTAGAGCACAGGGTTCTGGTCGAGGCGGCCGACCAGCGCCCGCTGGGCGAGCTCGGCGGTGGGCAGCCACCAGACCGGCATCCCTCCGCCGCGCTCGGCAGCGGCCTGGGCGACCTGGAGGCCACTGACGCCGGCCAGCTCGCCCACCGGCTCCTCGCGGGCCGGGTAGACGTCGAGGACGATCACCTCGTCGGCGAGGGTGAGGGCGGCGCCGAACTCCGCCGCCAGCGCCTTGGTGCGCGAGTAGAGGTGGGGCTGGAAGACCGCGACGAGGCGCCGCGGCTCCCCTTCCCGCAGGGCAGAGAGCGCGGCCCGGACCTCGGTCGGATGGTGGGCGTAGTCGTCATATATGGAGACCGGCCCACGGCTGCCCTTCAGCTCGAGCCGGCGGTTGACGCCGCGGAAGCCCGCCAGCGCCTCGGCTGCGGGCCCGAGATCGAAGCCGGCAAGCTGCAGGGCGGCGAGCGCGGCGCGGGCGTTGCGGCGGTTGTGCTCGCCGGGCACGGCGAGGCCGAGGTCGGCGGGCCCTGGCGCTTCGGCGTCGAAGCGGACGACCTCGCCGCCGGGGCCGTCGAGCCAGCCCATCTCGTCGTCCGCGGGCAGGACCAGGCCACGCGCCGGCTCAGCGAAGGTGGCGAAGGCCTCGTGCAGCTCGGCCAGCGAGCCCCAGCGGGAGTGGTGGTCCATCTCGACGTTGGTGATCACCGCCACCTCGGGCCGCAGACGCAGGAAGCTGGCATCGCTCTCGTCGGCCTCGGCGACCACCCACTCCCCCTCGCCCCAGCCGGCGTTGGCAGCCTCGCCGTCGGGTCCCAGCCCCGGCACCTCGCCGCCGACGAAGAAGGCTGGGTCGGCGCCGATCGCGCGCAGCGCCCAGGCGGCCATCGCCGTCGTCGTCGTCTTGCCATGGGTGCCGGCGATCGCGATCAGGCGCTTCTCGGCGCAGAGCTCGGCGAGCAGCGCTCCGCGGTGGATCGGCTCGATCCCACGCTGGTGGGCCTGCTCGAGCTCGGGGTTGTCCGCGGCGATCGCGGTCGAGACGACGACCTCGGCTCCCTCGGGCAAGTTCGCCGCGTCGTGGCCGACCACCGGTTCGAGGCCGGCCGCGCGCAGGCGCTCCATATAAGAGGAGTCGGCGCGATCGCTGCCGCTGACCTCGGCGCCGAGCCGCGCGCAGACCAGTGCCAGGCCGCTCATCCCGGCGCCGCCGATCCCGATGAAGTGCAGCCGCCGCCCCTTCCACTCGCTCATCCGGCGGCCTCCAGTACCTCGTCGGCGATCCGCTTCGCGGCGTCGGGCTTGGCGAGGCCGCGGGCGGCGCTCGCCATCGAGTCGAGACGGGACGAGTCTTCGATCGCTGCCGCGACCTCGGTCTGGAGTCGCTCGGCGCTCAGCTCCGCGTCGGGGATCACACTCGCCGCCCCAGCGGCCCGCATCCACTCGGCGTTGGCGCTCTGGTGGTCGGCGGTGGCATAGGGAAAGGGGATCAGGATCGCCGGCCTGCCGACGGCGACGACCTCGAAGATCGAGCCGCCGGAGCGGGCAAGGACGAGGTCGGCGGCGGCCAACGCGTCCCCAAGGTCCGGCTCGTAGGCCAGCAGCGTGTAGCGATCGGGGTTGGTGGCGGCAGCCAACCTCGGCTCGAGCTCCGGGAAGTCGCGGGTGCCGGCGATGTGGACGACGTCGAAGTCGCGTCCCTCGCGCTCGGCGAAGGCCTCGAAGGCGGCGAGGTTGATCGAACGCGCCCCCTGGCTGCCGCCGAAGACGAGCAGGCAGCGGCCGTCCTCGGCGATCCCGAACCGCCGCCGCGCCGCGCCGCGGTCGCCTTCCAGCACGGCTTTCGGCACCGGGCGACCGGTGACCAGGTACGGCTCCCCCTCCCTTCCCTCGATTGGGAAGGCGAGGCAGACCCGCCGCGCCCGCCCGGCCAGCAGGCGGTTGGCGAGCCCGAGGTGGCTGTCGGCCTCGGTCAGGACGAGGGGAGTGCGCGTCAGCGCCGCCGCCAGCCCCGCCGGCCCGGCGACGAATCCGCCGCCGCCGACGACCACGTCCGCCTCCCGGCGCCGCAGCACCTTGCGGACAGCACCGACCGCCGCCAGCGCCTCCACCCCGGCCCGGGCCGCGCGCAGCGGGTTACGGCGGTCGATGCCGCGCACCTTGACGAAATCGATCTCGTAGCCGCCGGCGGGAACCAGCTTGGCCTCGATCCGCTCGCGCGTGCCGAGGAAGCTGACCTCGGCGCCGCTAGCCCGAAGCTCGGCGGCGACCGCCATGGCGGGCACCACGTGCCCCGCGGTTCCCCCCGCCGCCACCACCACTCTTGGCTTTCCTGGCACCGCTAGATCGGCTCCTTTCGCGCGCGGGCGAGCGCCCGCCATCGACGACGCGCAGTTTGCCAGCGCGGGTGGGCGTCGAAGTGCGCGCTGCCTTCGCGGTGCCGCCGCGGGCGACGTTGAGGATCAGGCCGACGGCGAGCAGCGTCGCCATCAGGCTGCTGTTGCCGTAGGAGACGAAGGGCAGCGGCACGCCGGTCAGCGGCGCCATCCCCATCACTGCGAAGAGGTTGATGATCGCCTGCACGAGGACCAGCGAGGTGAGGCCGGCGACGAGGATCTTCCCGTAGGTGTCCTTCGCCTTCTGGGCGGTTTTCAGCCCCGCGTAGCCGAACATCGCGAAGAGGCCGACGACGGCGGTGATCCCGGCCAGGCCGAGCTCCTCGCCGATCACCGCCGAGATCATGTCGGTGTGGGCCTCGGGCAGGTAAAAGGCCTTGCCGACGCCGTTGCCGAGGCCGTCGCCGAGGAAGCCGCCGGAGCCGAGGGCGATTTTCGCCTGGGCCGCCTGGAAGCCGGCGCCGGTGGCGTCGGCGGTGGGATGGAGGAAGCTGGTCAAGCGCGCCATCCGGTAGGGCTCGACCACCGCCATCGCCAGCGCCAGGCCGCCGATCACGAGCGCGATCTTGCCGAGGTCGACGGGCCGCACTCCCGCCGCGACCAGCATCGCCCCGACGGAGAAGGCGATCACCATCGTCGTCCCCATGTCCGGCTGGAGCATGATCAGCAGCGAGGAGCCGCCGACGACCAGCAGCAGGGGCATCAGACCTTCAAGCGAGCGCACCCGCTTCGGCTTGCGCGCCAGGAGGTCGGCGCCGTAGAGAATCAGGGCGACCTTGGCCAGCTCCGAGGGCTGCACCTGGAGGAAGCCGCTGCCGAGCCACCTGGTCGCGCCGTTGACTTCGGTGCCGGCGACGAGGACCGCGAGGAGGAGGAAGATCGAGCCGGCGAGGAGCAGCGGCGTCAGCTCGCGGATCGCCTTCAGGCCGTGGCGGGCGGCCAGGTACATGATCGCCAGGCCGATGCCGCCGAAGAGCAGCGTCCGCTTCAGGTAGAAGGCGCTGTCGGAGAGGCCGCCGTCCTGGAGGATGCGGGTGGTCGAGCTGGCCGAGAAGACCATCACCGCGCCGAGGGCGAGCAGGCAGAGGGTCGCGGTGAGGAGGATGTTGTACTCGGGCGGGACGGGGCGGGCGCGGCGCTTCGGCTTCTTCGTCTTTGCCGCCGGCTTGCGGCGGGTGGCGGCTTTCGCGCTCATCCGAGCCCACCGACGATCTCGCGGAAGCGCTCGCCGCGCGCTTCGTAGTTTTCGAACGCGTCGAAGCTGGCGCAGGCGGGCGAGAGCAGGACCGTCTCGCCCGGCCGCGCCGCGCCGGCCGCGCGGCGGACCGCGTCCTCCAGGTCGGCGCAGCGGTGCAGTGCGACCCCGGACTCGACGACCGGCGCCAGCTCGCGCGCCATCCGCTCGCCCGTGGCGCCGATCAGGTAGCAGGCGACCGCGCTCTCGACCACCGGGTCGATCAGGGGCGTGAAGGGCTCGTCCTTCTCGCTGCCGCCGAGGATCGCGTGGACGCCGCCCGCGAAGGCGCGGATCCCGACCGCGGCGGAGGCGACGTTGGTTGCCTTGGAGTCGTTGACGAAGCGGACGCCGCCGATCTCGGCGACCGTCTCCAGCCGGTGCGGGACGCCGGCGAAGCTGCGCAACCCGGCGCGGACCGCGTCGCGGTCGATCTCCATCGAGAGCGCCGCGGAAGCGGCGGCCATCGCGTTGGCGACGTTGTGCTCGCCGACGAGGCCGAGCTCGGAGACCGGCAGCAGCGGCTCGCCGTCGTAGAAGATCGTCCCCTCGGCGACAGCGACCTCGCACTCTGGGGCGGCGCCGGTGCAGAAGGCGACCCGTCGGGCGCAACCGCCGAGGTCGGCGCCGGCGGCGAAAGGGTCGTCGGCGTTGTAGACGGCGACGTCGTCGTTTCCCTGGTTGGCGAAGATCTGCAGCTTCGCCGCCAGGTAGGACTCGAGGTCGCGGTGGCGGTCGAGATGGTCGGGGGCGAGATTGAGGAAGACCGCGCACTCGGGGGCGAAGGCGGTCGTGTCCTCGAGCTGGAAGCTGGAGCACTCGCAGACGACCGTCGCCTCTGGGTCGACCTCGCCGACCAGCTCGGAGAGGGCGGTGCCGACGTTGCCGGCTACCGCCACCGGCTCACCGGCGGTGCGGTAAAGGTGGCCGAGGAGCTCGACCGTGGTGGTCTTGCCGTTGGTCCCGGTGACGCCGACGAAGCGGTTGGGCAGCGCCCGCCAGGCGAGCTCCATCTCCCCCACCACCTCGAGGCCCCGCTCCAGAGCCCGTGCGATCACCGGCGCCTCCCGGGGTACACCCGGGCTCTTGACGACCGTTCGGGTCCCGTCGAGCTGCGCCACTCCATCCGTATCCAGGAAGACTTCGACACCCTCCCCCTCCAGCCCTGCCGCCCCCTGCGGATGGCCGGAATCGACCGCCCGCACCACCTCGCTGCGCGCCGCCAGCAGCCGCGCCGCAGCCTGGCCCGAACGGGCTAGGCCGACCACGAGGAACGGGCCTTTGGGAAGAGGGGGGCGAATTTCCTTGGCCGGGACGCGCAAAGGCACATTGAAAGCTTCGCTGGCGACCCGGATAGCCCTGTCAGCCGCAGGTTCTAGATGAGCACCCACAGCAACAGCAGTTGGCTCGCGCGGCTCAACCGGCGAACTGCCTGATCTCGCGCGCCAGCGCCTGCGGCTGGTCGATCGGGATCAGGGTGTAGCAGTCGGGCAGCTCGACGTAGGTCGAGTTCGGGAACGCTTCGGCCAGGCGGCGGCCCTCGCTGTTGGGCATCATCGTCCCCTCCTCGTCCCAGACGACGAGCACCGGCCGCTCGAACGAGCGCAGCTTCGGCGTCGCGGCGCGGATCTCCCGCTTCCCGTGGCGGACGTCCCGCACGTAGCGGCGCGTGTCGCGGCGGATCTCCGGCCGCTTCAGCGGCTGCAGCCAGGCGTGCATCACCTCGTCCGGGACGCCGCGCTTGCTCATGCGGCCGTAGGTGAAGGGCAGTTTCCGCAACCTCGGCGAGGAGAGGGCGAAGCGCATCACCCCGAAGCCCCCGGGCAAGAAACCGGAGAGGGCGGCGATCTGACCGGCGACGCCCGGCGGATAATTGCGGTCGGTCTCGCAGGAGACGAGGACGAAGGCGCCGACGCGATCGACTCCGCCGTGGGAGATCATCGTCTGGGCGCCGCCCCAGTCGTTGAAGCAGACGACCGCGTCGGAGAGGTCGAGTCGCTCGAGGAACTCGGTGACGATCCGGCCCAGCCCGGGCAGCGACAGATCGGCGTCCTGGCGCAGCGGTTTGCGCTGAGCGCCCAGCGGCAAGACCGGCGTCAGGCAGCGGAACTGCGGCGCCAGCTCGGCGATCACCCCGTCCCAGAGGCGCTCGTCGTGCGGCAGCCCGCCGATCAAGACAAGCGGCCTGCCCTCGCCCCCGGAGTCCCCGTAGTCGATCGGACCCGCGCTGACCTCTACCTCTGGCATCGGCTAACTCCCAATTGATTGCTGGTAGAGCGTGAAGCCGATCCCCGAGCAGACCGCGGCGATGATCCAGAAGCGGAGCATGATCTTCGTCTCCGACCAGGCCATCATCTCGAAGTGGTGGTGCAGCGGCGCCATCAGCAGAACTCGGCGGCGGAAGGTCTTGAAGGCGAAGACCTGGAGCAGGACCGAGAGCGCCTCGATCACGAAGATGCCGCCGATGATGATCAGCAGGACCTCGGTCTGGGTCATCACCGCCAGGGCGCCGATCGCGCCGCCGAGGCCGAGCGAGCCGGTGTCGCCCATGAAGATCGAGGCCGGGAAGGCGTTGTACCAGAGGAATCCGATGCAGGCGCCGACCAGGCAGGCGGAGAGCAGCGCCAGGTTCTGCTGCTCGTTGGCAACGAAGGCGATCGCCGTGTAGGCGAGGAGGACGATCGCGCAGGAGCCGGCGGCGAGGCCGTCGAGGCCGTCGGTGAGGTTGACGCCATTCGAAGTACCGGCGATGACGAGGAAGACGAGGACGAAGTAGAGCGCCGGGCCGAGGTCGATGCTGCCGTCGCCGATGCGGAAGTAGAGCGTCGGCTCGAGGCCGACCTCGTGGCGGGCGACCCACCAGAGCGCGAGGGCCATTCCCAGCTGGCCGAGCAGCTTCCAGCGGCCGGCAAGCCCGAGCGAGCGGCGTTTGACGATCTTGATGTAGTCGTCGGCGAAGCCGAGCACGGCGCAGCCCATCGCCACGCCGAAGACGGCCATGCTTTGCGGGTCGCGGTCGGAGAGGACGAGGAAGGGGACGCAGATCGAGGCGAAGACGATTAGCCCGCCCATCGTCGGCGTCCCGGCCTTGGTGTGGTGCTCCTGCGGCCCGTCCTCGCGGATGTGCTGCCCGAACTCCTTGACCCGCAGGTATTCGATGAATTTAGGGCCGAGGAAGATGCAGATCAGCATCGCCGCCATCCCCGCGATCAGGACTTCCCCCATCAGCCCTCCTCCGCCGGGACGAGGTCGACCAGCTGTTCGGCGACGGCCTCCAGGCCGGCCGAGCGCGAGCCCTTGACGAGGACCGCGTCGCCGGGCTCCAGGCGCGCGGCGAGCAGCTCGGCCGCCTCGCCGGGGTCGGCGACGAGCTCGTCCGGGTCGTAGTCGCGGGCCGGCAGGCCGACCCCGATGACGAAGTCGATCCCAGCGGCGTGGGCGTGCTCGCCGACCTCGCGGTGGTAGGCGGCCGAGTCGGGTCCCAGCTCACCCATCTCGCCGAGGACGGCGACGGTGCGCTGGGCTTCCAGGCTGGCGAGATGATCGAGCGCCGCGCGCATCGACACCGGGTTGGCGTTGTAGCAGTCGTTCACGAGGACGATCCCGCCGGGGAGCTCGAGGCGCTCACCGCGGAAGCGGGAGAATCCTATGCTCGCAGCGCGGTCGGCCATCCCCGCCAGCTTGGCGCCGAGGGCGATGCCGGCGGCGATCGCGGCCAGCGCGTTGGTCAGGTTGTGGGCCTCGGCGAAGGGGAAGTGGAAACGCTGGGCCCCGATCGGGGTCTTGACCAGCGCCTCGGTGACGCCGTCGGCGACCATCACCTCGCTTGCCTCGACGTCGCCGCCGGGGCCGAAGCGCAGCTGCTCCGCGATCGGCTCCAGATGCGGCTCCAGCTCGCCGGCTTCGACCGGCGCGACCGCAGTGCCGCCCGGCGGCAGGTCGTCGAGGATCTCGGCCTTCGCCGCGGCGATCGCCGCGACCGATCCCAGTAGCTCGACGTGAACCGGCCCGACGTTGGTGATCACCGCCACCTCCGGCTCGGCGATCCCGACCAGCTCGGCGATCTGCCCCTTGCCCCGCATCGCCATCTCCAGCACCAGCGTCTCGGTGTCGTCGGGCGCTTCGAGGATCGTCAGCGGCAGCCCGATCTCGGTGTTGAGGTTCTCGCGGTTGGCGTGGACCCGGCCGGGCAGCAGCGCCCGGGTGATGTCCTTGACCGAGGTCTTGCCGACCGAGCCGGTCACCCCCACCACGCGGGCCCCGAGCGAGCGCCGCCAGGCACGAGCCAGCGCCTGCATCGCCGCCAGCGGGTCCTGGGCGACGAAGACCCAAGCGCGGCGTTCGTCTTTTGTCGGGGTATCCCCGATAAAGGACGAACGCCAATCCGGTGAAACGACCGCCCCCCAGGCGCCGGCCTCGATCGCAGCCGGGGCGAAGTTGCCGCCGTCGTGGTTGGCACCCTGGAGGCCGAAAAAGAGATCCCCCGGTTCCGTCTCGCCAGAGGCGATCGTCGCCCGCCGTGGCGATCCGGGCTCGCCCTCGGCGAGGATCTCCGCCCCCATCGCCGCCGCGATCTCCTCCGGCGCCAACCTCACGCCGGGCTGCCCAGCTTCCAGAGCTCCTCGCGGGCGACCTCGCGGTCGTCGAAGGGGATCTTGCGGCCGTCCTCGAATTCCTGGCCCTGCTCGTGCCCCTTGCCGGCGATCACGACGGTGTCGCCGGAGGCGGCCCGGCCGAGCGCCAGGGCGATCGCCTCACGGCGGTCGACGACGACCTCGAGCTCGGAGGCGCCGGAAACGCCTTCGGCACCGGCGGCCACTTCGGCGACGATCGCCTCTGGGTCCTCGGAGCGCGGGTTGTCGGAGGTGATCACGGTCAGGTCGGCGTACTCGGCACCGGCGCGCCCCATCTTCGGGCGCTTGTCGCGGTCGCGGTCGCCGCCGGCGCCGAAGACCGAGATCAGCCTGCCGTCGGTCAGGCGGCGGGCGGCGCGGAGGACGTTCTCCAGCGAATCGGGCGTGTGGGCGTAGTCGACGAGGACCGAGAACCCCTGCCCCTCGTCGATCGGCTCGAACCGCCCCGGCACCCGCGCCGCCCGCGCCAGTCCAGCGGCGGCGATCTCCGGCCCTACGCCCATCGCCTCGGCGGCGGCGAAGGCGCCAAGCGCATTGGCGACATTAAAGTGCCCGGGGAGCCCCGTCCGCAGCTTCATCTCGCCGACGGTGAAACGGGCGCCGGAGGCGTCGAAGGAGACGTCGCGGGCGCTGTAGTCGGCGGAAGCGCCCTCGGCGGAGAAGGTGACGCACTCGAATTCCTCCGCCAGCCGCCGGCCGTAGGGGTCGTCGAGGTTGACGATCGCCGTCTTCGGCCCGGCCTCGAAGAGCTTGCGCTTGGCGAGGAAGTAGTCCTCCATGCCGGCGTGGAAGTCGAGGTGGTCCTGGGTGAGGTTGGTGAAGATCGCCACCTCGAAGTGGATCGCGTCGGCGCGGTGCAGGGTCATCGCGTGCGAGGAGACCTCCATCGCGCAGGCTTCGTCGCCGCCGTCGAGCATCTGCCGGAAGGTCGATTGCAGCTCGATCGCCTCCGGCGTCGTCCGCACCACCTCCTTCTCCACCCCACCGACGATCTGCTTCACCGTCCCCAGCAGCCCGCAGGGGAATTCGGCCGCCTTGAGGATCTCGTGGACGAGAAAGGCGGTCGTCGTCTTGCCGTTCGTCCCGGTGACCCCCACCAGCCGCAACTGAGCCGTCGGATCGCCGTAGAACCGAGCCGCCAGGTGAGCCATTGCCGCCCGCGAGTCCGGCACCACCACCTGCGGCAGCTCCAGCTCCGTCAACTCCCGCTCGACCACCAGCGCCGCGGCCCCGTCCTCAAGCGCCCGCGCCCCGAACTCATGCCCATCGACCTTCTCGCCGACCACACAGAAAAACAGCGTCCCGGGCTCAACCTTGCGGCTGTCATAAGCAAGCTCTTCGATCCCCACGGAGCCGTCGCCAACGATCCGCGCCCCGGGAAGGTCCGCCACCAGCTCGGCCAAAGTCATCATCGACTGCCCGATTCTAGGAAGGGCACCGGGTGCCCACTCGCCTAAGGATCATTCCTGAGGCACGCCGAGATAAGGCAACGCGAATTCCGCGATCCGCCCAAACGCCGGCGCCGCCACCGACCCACCGTAGATTTCCCCCTGCGGCTCATCCACGATCACCGCGGCCAACAGCTGAGGATTCTGAGCTGGCGCGAACCCAATAAACGACGCCACGTAATGAGTTTTCGAATAGGTCCCATCTTCAGCTTTCTCAGCGGTACCGGTCTTCCCCGCCAGCGAGTACCCAGGAACGCTGACCTCCGAAGCCGTACCGCCAGGCGCCAAGACCCCCTCGAGCATTTCGCGGATCTCCGCCGCCACCTGCGGCGAGATCACCCGCTTGCCCTTCGGCTCGTCGACGGGTTCGTTGCCGATCCGCTCGACCAGCTGCGGCGGCCGCAGCATCCCGCCGTTGGCGATCGCCGTGTAGCCGGCGACCATCTGCATCGGCGTCACCGAAAGGCCCTGGCCCATCGCCTCGTTGCCCAACGTCGAGCCCGAGTATTCGTCGAGGTCGAGCAGCAGCCCCTGCTCCTCGGCCGGGTACTGGACTCCGGTCGGGCGGCCGAAGCCGAAGCGGCGGATCCACTTGTCGAAATTTTCGGCGCCGATCTCGAGGCCGATGGTCGCTGCCCCGACGTTCGAGGAGTGGGCGAGGATCGTCGCCACGCTCATCGTTTCGGTCCCGCGCGGGTGCGAGTCTTCGATCGTCCGGTCGGCGACCTGGAGCGTCGGCGGCAGGACGAATTCGCTCGCCGGCGTCACTTTCTTTTCCTCCAGGGCCGCGGCAACGGTGAATGCCTTAAAGGTCGACCCCGGCTCGTAGGTGAACCCGGTCGCCTTGTTGAGCAGATCGTCGTTGCTGACTTCGGAGAGGTCGGCGGGGTCGACCGGTGGCCAGTTCGCCATCGCCAGCACCTGCGAGGTCCGCGGGTCGACGACGATCGCGGTCGCCCCCTTCGGCGAGTACGTTTCGCCGACCCCGTTCAGCGCCGCTTCGGTTTCGCGCTGGATCACCGGGTCGAGCGTCAGCTGGATGTCTTCGCCGTCCTCGGATTCCTGCACCGTTTCCAGCCGGATCGGCTCCCCGAGCGCGTCGTTGACGATCCGCCGTTCGCCGTCGGTGCCGCCGAGGACTTCTTCCTCACCGGCCTCGAGCCCCGTGAGGCCCTGATTTTCGGTGCCGACCGCGCCGATCACCTGACCCGCCATCTCGCCCTGCGGGTAGGTGCGGCGGGAATCCGGAAGCTGGCCGATCCCTTCGATGTCGAGCGCTTTGACCTTGGCGGCGGTGCCGAGGTCGATTTTCTGGGCGACGTAGGAGAAGCCGCCCTCGGCGCTCAGCGCTTCCAGGACCTCGCCTTTGGGCTGGTCGAGGATCGGCGCCAGGCGGGCCGCCGCGGCCGGCGGGTTCTTTACCTGGTAGGGCGTCGCGTAGATCGTCGCCGCGTCTTCGGAGGCGGCGAGCTTGTTGCCCTGCCGGTCGAGCAAGTCACCACGCAGGCCGGGGACGGTGACGACTTCGGTCTGCTGATAGGTCGCCTGCGAGGCAAGGCTCGCGCCCTGCACCCCCTGCAGCCAGAAGGCACGGCCGACGATAAGGAGGAAGCAGAGGAGGAAGCCGCCGAAGAGGAGCCCGATCCGCCGCTCGATCAAGCGCATCGGCGGTAGGTCCTAGCCCCCCGCTGCCGCGAGGCGGCTGGCGGCGGTGGCGACGTCTTCGGGCTCGAATTCGATCAGCGCCGGCTCTTCCGTGGTCGGCATCGCGAGCCCGGCCGCGGCGCCTGCGTTGCGGATTCGGGCGGTGCTGAAGTACTTGGCCTCGCGGCTTTCGAGCATCGAGATCTCCTGTTCCAGAGAGGTGATCTGCTCGTCGATCTTCCCGGACGAGGCGGCGAAGCTGAGGGTGGCGACATTGAGGGCGACGATCCCGACCAGGAGGACGGCGAGGACCGCGATCCAGGCGCGGCCACGGGTCATCCGTACGACCAGGCCCGAGTCCGGCAGCTGGCGGACGGCGACGGCGGTGCGGCCGGCGGCAAGGGCAAGTTTGGGACGAGTCGCCGCGGGGGCGCGCCTGGGAGCGGGACGACGAGCCGGGGCCCGGCGCGTCGGCGCCTTCGCGGGGGCGGCGACAGCGTGGGAGCGCGGCGGTTTCCGCGCCGGAGCTTTGCGTTTCGGTGCCGTGGTCCGCGAGGGCGCGGGCGCTGGGGCCGCAGTGCTGCGGCGGGCGGGAGCGGCGACGGCCATCAGCCGGTCTCCCCCGCTGGCTGCTCCGCGGCGATCTTGATCGCCGCACGCAGGTGGGCCGAGCGCGAGCGCGGGTTGCTCTCCGCCTCCTCGGGGCCCGGCGAGATCGCCCGGCGGGTCAGCAGCTCGGCCTCGGGCTCGTGACCGCAAACGCAGACGGGCAGCTCGGGCGGACAGATACAGCCGCGCGCCTTGCCGGCGAGGAACTGCTTCACCGGCCGGTCCTCGAGCGAGTGAAAGGAGATCGCAGCGAAGCGGCCGCCGACCTTAAGTTGCGACCAAGCGAGCGGCAGCGCCTCGTTCAGCGCCTCGAGCTCGCCGTTGACGGCGATCCGGATCGCCTGGAAGCTGCGCTTGGCCGGATGGCCGCCGCCGAAGCGCGCCGAGGCCGGCATCCCGGCTTTGATCGCGGCGACCAACTCGCCGGTGGTCTTCAACGGGCGGCGGGCGACGATCTGGCGGGCAATGCCGCCGGCGTAACGCTCCTCGCCGAAGCGGCGCAGGACCTGGGCGATCCGCGACTCGGGCCACTCGTTGACGAGGTCGGCGGCGGTGAAGTCCTGGCGGGTGTCCATCCGCATGTCGAGCGGCGCGTCATAGGAATAGGAGAAGCCCCGCTCGCGAGCGTCAACCTGCATCGAAGACATTCCCAGATCTACATAAACCATGTCTGGGCGTATCCCTTCGCCCTGCAGCGCGCGAAGTCCTGCCGCGAAGTCGCTGCTGACGAAGAGGGTCCGGCACGGTGCCTCGGCGGCGAAGCGGTTGAAGCGCTCCTGCGCGGCCGGGTCGCGATCGATCCCGATCAGCGTCCCCTCCGGCCCGAGCAGCTCGGCGACCGCTCGCGCGTGACCGCCGCCGCCGAAGGTGCAGTCGACCGCGATCTGCCCCGGCTCCGGCGCCAGCAGCGAGACCAGCTCCGGCGCCAGTACGGGCTCGTGCTCGCTCATGACCACCTCCACGGGAGAGAGACCTCGAAGGCCGACGGGCCGATTCCGCTCCATGGAAGAGCGTTCGAGGCCCATCGGCGGGTGTTGGTGTGCGGCGGCATTGAGTCTCATGATCACGCGGTCCCGGCGCTGGCGAGGCCCTCTGCGATTTCGGGGGCGGCGGCGTCGAGCTCTTCCTCCTGCTTGGCCCAGGCGTCGGCGTTCCAGATCTCGAGGTACTCCCCGGCCCCGATCACGACGCAGTTGCCGTCGAGTCCGGCGTGCTCGATCAGCGGCTTGGGGACGCGGATGCGACCGGCGCTGTCCAGCTTCTCGTCGAAGGAGCCGCCGTGGAAGCGGCGGCGCAGGGCGCGGGCGTCGGCGCCGAAGGGGCTGTGCGGGGAGAGGAAGCGGTCGGAGAGCTGCTCGAACTCGCTGGTCGTGTGCACCCAGACGCAGGGGTCGAAGCCCTTGGAGAGAACGATGCCATCGGCCAATGAAGCCCGGAAGCGAGAAGGAACCGTAAGTCGGTCCTTGGAATCGAGGCTGTGCTCGTAGAGACCCCTGAACGCCACTGCGGCGAGTCCTTTCTGAGCGGGAGGGCCGGAAAAGAGTTAGACCGGAGTGATGAGGTGGGAGGAGCCTCACCACCCCGGTCTGGGCTTCAACTCGAGCGCCACAGTAACCCACTCTCCCCCACTTTGCAACACGACCTCCCTTTGCAACCCCGTTTGCATCCGCCTGAGCGCGCGGTAGGTTGCGCCGGTGGCAACCCCTGAGCCAACCGAACCGGTAATCGAGGAAGCAGTCAGCGCCAGCCTCCCCGACGACGCCAACGACATGCGCGGCTACCACTTCGGTCGTCTGATCCGGACGCCGCTGACGCTGATCCTGATCGCGGCGCTGACCGCGGCCGCCTTCGTCGCCGGCTTGATCTTCATCGGTGCCGCGATCGGCGCGGGCGGCGCGCTGGTCGCACTACTGCTCGGGATCGTCGTCGTCTTCGCGATCGCCGACCAGCGGGCCGCCAACGACTTCTTCGAGGTCTACGCGGCGAACCGGGGGCTGACCCTGATCCACGGCCGCGGCCGGCTGCCGCAGGCGACTCCGCTGCTGCGCAAAGGCGACGACCGCTACAGCGACCGCACCCTCACCGGCCCGATCGCCGACGGCTTCGACGGCACCCTGGCTCTCTTCACCTACGAGGAAGAGACGCGCGACTCAGACGGCGACACACAGACCAACTACTACCGCTACACCCTCGGCCTCGTCGAGGTCCCCGACTGCGTCGGCTTCGTCCCCGAGCTCTACTGCCAGCGCAAGTTCGGCCTGCGGGCGCTGGAGAAGTTCGAGGACGCCTTTCGCGGCAACAAAGAGCGGGTCAATCTGGAGAGCGAAGCGCTCCTCGACAAGTACGAGATCTTCGCCACCAAGGAGCAGGACGCCAACTGGCTGCGCCAGCTCTTCTCCCCGACCTTCATCGTCTGGCTCGCCGACTCGGCCCCGGACAAGTTCGCCTTCGAGCTCGTCGACGGCACCCTCTGCTGCTACGTCAGCGGCCACAAGGAAACCGCCGCCGACCTCGACGCGATCGCCACCGCCACCGGCGCCGTCGCGCAGCGGCTGCGCGACGAGGCGCTCGAGTAGGGCTCAGAAGCCGGCGAGCAGGGTGCCGGCGTTGGCGATCAGGCCGGCGGCGATCATCAGCAGGACCGAGGGGACGAGGACGAGGGCGACCACGAGCTGGATCTTCGGCGCGGCGCGGGCGGCGCGTTCCTCGGTCGCCCGGCGGCTGTCGCGGCGCAGGGAGGTGGCCTGACGGCGGAGCTGATCGGCAAGGGGGGAGCCGAACTTGCGCGACCGCTCGATCGCGGCGACCAGCGTCGCCACCTCGCTGCCCGGCACCCGACGCCGCAGTGCCTCCAGCGCGACGCCCAGGGCGACCCCGCTGGAGATCTCGGCGGTGGCCATCCGCAGCTCCTCGGCCAGCGGCCCCTCCCCGGCGCGGGCAATCTGTTCGATCCCCGCCGCCGGCCCGCGTCCCGAGCCGGCGCCGACCGCGAGCAGGTCGAGTGCGTCGGGCAGCGCCCGGAGCAGGTGGCGATGCCGGCGGCGCGCCCGCCGCTCCCGCAACACGTCGGGAACGAGGAAGCCGGCGACCGGCAGCCCGACCACCGCCAGCACCGCCGTGCGGCCCGGAGCCGCCGGCGAGACGAGGACACCCGCCGCGCCCCCCGCAAACGCGCAGGCGAGCTTCCGCGGCAGCAACGACGGCAGCGCAACGCGCCTCCTCAGCTCGTCGGCGAGGCGCTCGAGCGGCAGCTCCCTCGCCGCCGCCGCGCCAAAGAGGACCGCCACGGCGGCGAGCAGACCCGCGCTCACTCGACCACCTGCGAGAAGCGGCGGATCGCGACGAAGCCGACCACCTGCAAGGCCGCGGCGAGGCTGAGGAGGACGGCTGCCGGAGGCGAGGCGAGCAGCGTCTCGAGGAAGCCGGGCTCCAGCAACTCGGCGAGGAGGGCGCCGCCGGTCGGCATCGCCACCACCAGGAGACCGGTGAAGCGGGCCTGGGCGGTCGCCGAGCGGGCGTCCTCGGCGACGCGCTCGCGCTCCGCGGCGCCGACGGCGAAGCGACGCAGCAGGCCGGCGAGGTCACCGCCGGCCAAACGTTGGCTGAGCAGCGCGGCGGCGAAAGCGTCGACCCGCTCGGAGCGCATCCGCCGGCGCCAGCGTGCCACCGCCTTCCCCGTGCCGGCGCCGAGCTCGAGCTCGCCGGCGAGCCGCGCCAGCTCGCTGGCGCCGGGCCCGTCCAGCGAAGCGACCGACTCGGCGAGCGAGGCGCGCAACGAGCGGCCGGCGCTGAGCGAGTCGGCGATTGCCGTCGCCACCTCGGGCAGCGAGCGCTCGACCGCGCGGCGGTAGCGCCGGCGGCGGCTGCCGATCGCCCAAGCGACCGCCGCCGGGCCCGCCAGCGCCAGCGGCACCGCCAGCGCCAGCCCACCGAGGAACCAGCCCCCGGCGATCGCGGCGGCGGTGCCGAGCAGGGTCAGACGTCGTCGCTCCAGGTTCGACGGCGCGTATCCCTCCTCGCCCGCGCGCCGCAGCGGCTCGAGCGCGTGGCTGACCCACTGCGCCGCTGCCGGACTCGCCAGCAGCGCCTCCCGTAAGGCCAACACGGCCAGCCCGCCGGCGGCGGCAGCGAAGAGCACGGTCGGCGTCACGCGACCTCGGCGATCTCGCTCACCCGCCGCGAGCCGTCCGCCTCGCGCCGTAGGTGGACCACGAGGTCGATCCCCCGTCGCACCTGCTCGGCGACGGTCGGGTGCGGCAGCCCGACGCCGGCCATCAGGACCAGCGTCTCCAGCCGGCGCAGCGCGTCGGCTGGAGAGTTGGCGTGGACGGTCGAGAGGGCGCCCTCATGGCCAGTGTTGAGCGCGGTAAGCAGGTCGAGCGCCTCGACGCCCCTGACCTCGCCGATCACGATCCGGTCTGGACGCATCCGCAGCGCGTTCCGCAGCAGGTCGCGGATCGTCACCTCGCCGCGCCCCTCG
The DNA here is from genome assembly GCA_033856415.1 of Solirubrobacterales bacterium. GTDB lineage: Bacteria > Actinomycetota > Thermoleophilia > Solirubrobacterales > 70-9 > VAYN01. Next base: position 18,747 of record JAWVFA010000016.1, read on the forward strand.
ACCCCCGCCGGGCGGCTCTCGAGCCTGACCACGTGCGGCTGCTGCAACCGCAGCTCGGCCGCGTCCTCGATCGTCACCACCCGCTCGCCGGGCGCGATGAACCTGGAGAGGGCGTTCAGCAGCGTCGTCTTCCCCGAGCCGGTGCCGCCGCTGACCAGGACGCTGCGGCGCTCGGCTACTGCCCGCTCCAGCAGCTGCCGCTGCTCCACCGTCAGCGTCCCGCGCGCGACCAGCTCGTCCGGTCCCGGCCGCTCGGTGCCGAAGCGGCGGATCGAGAGCGCCGGCCCGTCGATCGCCAGCGGCGGGATCACGACGTTGACTCGGGAGCCGTCGGCAAGCCGGGCATCGACCATCGGGCTGAGCTCGTCGACCCTCCGCCCGAGCGGCGCGAGCACCCGCTCGATCGCGTCGCGCAGCTCGTCCTCGCCGGCGAAGGCGACGTCGGTCGCCTCGAGCAGCCCCCGCCGCTCTACATATATGCAGTCGGGACCGTTGACCATCACCTCCTCCACCGTTGGATCGGCGAGGAGCACCTCCAGGGGGCCGAGGCCGACGCTGTCGCGGACGATCCGCTCGATTACTTCCTCGCGGGCTGCCGGAGGCAGCACCGCAGCGCATTCGTCGACGACCGTGCGGGCGGTGACGGCGAGCTCCTCGCCGGCCTTACCCGCCGCCGCCTCGGTCCGGCGGCGCTCGACAATCCGTGCGCGCAGACCCGCCGCCAGCTCGCCGATGTCCCGCTCGCGCGCCTCCATCAGCCCCTCGGCAGCACGGTGACGCGGCGGGCGAAGCTCTCAGCCGCAATCAGCCGCAGCGCCTGCGGTCGAGTGAGACCCAGCGTGGCGGTGGCTTCGCCCGGGCCGCCCTCTGCCCCGGGACCGAGCGCCAGCAGCGGCACTGCCGCCGCCGCCACGTAAGTGCGGCCGGCGCCGGCGCCACTCGGTTCGGTCGTAATCACGACGTCGACCCGAGACCCCACCGGCTGGGTGCCGAAGGCCGAGAGCGCGCCGGCGCCGTCGACGGCGACCTCCACCGGCCCTCGCCCCTGACCTAGACGGGCGGTGCCTTGCCGTGAGCGCGGCGGTCGCAACTGGGACGCCAGCAGGTAAGAGCCAGCCGGGATCGAGACTGCAGGAACCAAACCCAGGGCTTCGGGCGGCGCGGCTAGGGCGGCGGGTGGCGCGAAGCGGACCGGCACCCGCCGCACCTCGAGCCTCTCGGTCGCGAGGCGAGGATCGATCTGAACTCCCGCCCGCAGGTCGCCAACCGCGACCAGCACCGGGCGCAGCTCGCCATAGCCCCTGACGACGCTCTCGCCGTAGCCGTTGGCTATCGCGCCTGCCGCGACCGCGGCTAGCAGCGCCGCCGCCAGGAAGGCCGCGGCACGGCCCCGCCTGCTCACCGCGGTCCCCTCGCCAGCGGCAGGTCGAGCCGGGCCTCGACCCCAGAAGAAGTGCGACGCAAGCGGAAACTGCCGCCGTGCCGTATCGCCACCCGCCGCACGATCTTCAGCCCGTGGCCGTGACGGCGAGAGCCGCGACCGCGACCGAGTAGATGGCCAGGCTGCATCGACCCTGCCGACCCGCCGCCGTCGCGCACCGCGACCCGCAATCGGTCGCCCTCCTCATCGACGACGATCTCGACCGCTCCCCGGCCGTGCTCGAACCCGTTGCTGATCATGTTGTCCACCGCCTGGACGAGCGCCGGGCCGTCTCCACGCAGCGCCGCCTGGGAGGCGTCACAGGTCAGCTTCAGCGAACGTCCCTCGGCGGCGGCGCGGGGCCGCCAGCGCGCCAGCGCGGCCTCGACAATCGGCCCGATCCAGACGTGCTCGGCGGCCGTCTCGGAAAACTCGCCATTGATCTCGCGATCGAGCTGGTCGGTCGCGGCGACGGCCATCCGCAGTGCCGATCCGGCCGCCCCGGCGCCGGGCGAATCCGCAGGCAGCGAGAGGGCCAGGGCCTGAAGCGGTCGCCGCAACTCGTGCATCGCCTCGTTCAGCGAGCTCCGACGCCGGCCCTCTCGCAAGGCGGTGATGCCACTCGCCATCGCAAAGGACGCGGCAAAAGGAAGCCCGGCGACGATCTCCGCCAGCTCAACCTGCATCTCGTCTCCGCCCCCGCGCTTCGGTCACGAACGACCAAGCCCGCTCCGCCCCATCCTCTCCCCCCGGACCGTCAAGGCCGGCGCGCAAAACGCGGACTTCGGTCGGCGCAAGATCGAGCGCCCGTCCTTCGAAGCGGTCTCGGCCAGGCGCATCGAGAGGACGGGCGCGACCAGGTAGACCCTTAAGCCGTACGTAACGGTTCCCAAGTTTTTTCTTGAGACTCGAACCGATTACAGCGGTCTATCTCTTTTACTGCATATATCCCTATCGAGATAGGCAACAGCGGAGCGTTTTGGAATACTTGTCTAGTAACTCGAGTGCCACTTGCCACCAATCCCTTCACCGCTCGAGCGAAGAAACGGAGGTCCTCCCTTGCCACAGTCCCGCACTTCCCCAGAGGGCATTACCCAGCAGCTCGCCAAGGCCCTTGCCCATCCGCTGCGTGTTCGCATCCTCAGCTCCCTGCACAAAGGGATCTCAAGCCCGAACCAGCTCGCCCAGGAACTCGGCGAGCCGCTCGGCAACGTCAGCTACCACGTCAAAACGCTGCTCGAGTACGACTGCGTCGAACTCGTCAAAACCGAGCCGCGGCGCGGCGCCGTCGAGCACTTCTACCGTGCCACCGACCGCGCCTTCCTCAGCGACTCCGACTGGGCCAAGATCCCAGCCTCGGCGCGCAAAGGCATCTCCGGCTCGATCCTCGAGTCAATCGGTCAGAGCGCGACCGATGCGATGGCCGAGGGCACGATCGAGGGTCGCAAGGACTCGCACCTATCCGACACCCCTCTGCTGCTCGACGAGAAGGGCTGGAAAGACCTCAACAAGGTCCTCGCCGAGGCCGTGAAGAAAGCCGGAGAGATCCAGAAGGAAGCCGCCGGCCGTCTCGACGACAAGTCCGACGGCATCGCCACCAAGCTGGCGATCATGCATTTCGAGGTTCCGGCGACGGAGAAGCCGAAGGCCAAGGTCAAGGCCAAGAAGTAGTCCTGCGGCGACGTCCCCGGGCTGCCGGGGACGTCGCCCTTCTTCGAGCTACCCGTCGACGAGCCGGTAGCCGATGCCCCAGCAGTTCGAGACGAAGCGGCCGTGCTCGGGGTCGAGTTTGCGACGCAGCCGGGAGGCATGCGAATCCAGGGTCCGCGTCTTCGCCGGACCGCGGTAGGCCCAGATCGAGTCGAGCAGCTCTTCCTTAGTGAAGACGCGGGTCGGATCGGAAGCGAGGACCCGGAGCAAGGCGAACTCCTTCTTCGCTAGGGCGACCTCGCGATCTCCCACGGTGACGCGGCGGCGAAGCGGGTCGATGACAAGATCGCCGACGCGGCTGGGCCCCTGCTGGGGATGGGTGCGGCGGCGGAGGACGGCGCCGATCCGGGCGCGCAGCTCACTGTAGACAAAAGGCTTCGTCAGGTAATCGTCGGCGCCAGAGTCGAGGCCGCGAATCTTGTCGGTGTCGCCGCTGCGGCCGGTGAGGACGATCACCGGCAGGCGCGAGTCGAAGCGGGAATCGACCCCGTCGGCCTCGCGGATCTCGCGCAGGACATCGAGCCCGGAGGCGTCCGGCAGCGAAAGGTCCAGAAGCAGGAGGTCCGGGTGGTTGTACCTGCAGAGGCGGAGCGCATCGGAGGCGCTTGGTGCCGGCATCACGCCGAACCGGTCGGCCGCGAGATGCTCGCAGAGCAGGTCGAGGGTGACGTCGTCGTCCTCGCAGACGACCAGGCTGGCGATCTCTTCTCGTTGGGGGAGCATGGCGGCCTAAGTCCCGGGCGCTCCGGACTCTCCCCCCTGCGGCGAGGGAATCTCCAAAACTGCGCGAGCGCCGCGCTGCCAGACGAGGCGCCGGGGCGGGACCCGCCGGCGCACCGAGATCACCCGCCCCTCCTCGTCGAAGAAGTGGAGATCGAGGCCGAAGCGCATCCCGAAGGTGTGGACGCTGGCGCAGCCCGGGATCAGCAGGCCCGGCCCGGTCTCGTCGCGGTCGCGGAAGGCGAGGCCCCGCAGACGGGTTCTAAAACCCTTTGCAACGGGGATTGGTCGGGGACCGTGCTCCACCCTGCCCCAAGTCGATTCGGCGTTCGACCTCTCCCCCACACCAAGGCTTAGTCAATGCCCGCAAAGCCCAAAGTCGCCATCTTCAGCCCCAACCCGATGGTCTCCATTGCAATCGAGTCGTTCAGCGCCGAAGGCGGGGACGACATCCACATCCACCCGGCCGGGCAGGGAGTTTGGGTGGCGCGGATGGCCGCCGAGCTGGGCGCCGAGCCGGTCCTCTGCGGGTTCATCGGCGGCGAGGTCGGGACCGTGCTGCGACCGCTGCTGGAGGAGATGCCGGTCGAGCTGCGGCTGGTCGAGACCGCCGAGCCGAGCGGCACCTACATCCACGACCGCCGCAGCGGCGAGCGTGAGCCGATCGCCCAGAGCGCCGCCTTCCCCGCCTCGCGGCACGAGGTCGACGATCTCTTCTCGGTCACCGTGGCGGCGGCGCTCGACTGCGGCCTGCTCGCGATCTGCGGCCCCTATCCCGATAACACGGTGCCGCTGGATATCTACGGCGGGCTCGTCGCCGACGTCAAAGCGAACGGGACGCCGGTCATCGTCGATCTCTCCTCACCGCGGCTCGACAAAGCCTTGGAGGGCGGGCCGGACCTGGTCAAGATCAACGACTGGCAGATCGCCGGCTTCATCTCCGGCCCGGTCGACAGCGAAGAGCAGATGCGCGCGGCGATGGAGCAGGTCCGCGAGCAGGGAGCCGAGTCCGTGATCGTCACCCGCGCCGGCGAGCCGGCGCTGGCGCTGCGCGACGGCGCCTTCACCGAGCTTGCCCCACCGAAGTTCGAGCGCGGCTCCCGCGAGGGCTGCGGCGACTCGATGATGGGCGCGCTGGCGGCGACGATCGCCGCCGAGCGCGAGTGGGAGGACGTCCTGCGGCTCAGCGCCGCCGCCGGCGCGACCAACTTCCTCCGCGCCGGCCTCGGCACCGGCTCCCGCGCGGTGATCGAGGAGCTGGCCCCCCGCGTCAAGCTCCGGGAGCTGGATTAGCCACTCGCTTCAGGGCGCCGGCTCGAAGGGGACCTCGAGCGGGTCGCCGACGACGATCGCGCGCGGCGCCGTCTCGGCGATCCACTCGAGGTGCGGGGCGAGGACCTCGACCCCGCGCAGGCGCTCCAGCGCCGGGGAAATTCGCACCGGCCGGCCGCCGTGGACGGTGTGGGCGTCGCTGCTGAGGACGTGCACGAGGCCCTTCTCGGCCATCGCCAGCATCCCCTCCGCCATGTTCTCGCGCAGGAAGAAGTCGGCGGTCGCCTGGATCAGCGCCCCCTCCGCCACCAGCGCCGCCATCCGCTCGAACATGTCGGCCGAGAGATGGCGCTCGGGGTGGGCGACGATCGTCCGGTAGCCGCGCTCGGCGAGGTGGCCGACCCGCCGCAGCAGGCTGTCGCCGAGCGGTCCCGGGGCCGGCTCGAGGAGGATCCAGTTGCCCTCGCCCAGCGCGAGCAGCTTCAGCTCCTCCGCGCCCAGTCCCTCCACCGCGGTCTCCGCCACCTCGCCGCCCTGGAGGATCCGCACCGCCACCATTTCCCGCTCCAGCCGCCCGTTCAGACCACGCACACGCCCCGCCAACTCCTCGATCCGGACGTCGTGGTCATGGCGGATATGGGGGGTCGCGCAGACGGCTTCGATCCCGTCGGCCTCGGCTTGGCGGGCCATCGCGACGCTGTCGTCGGCATCGCGGGCTCCGTCGTCGATCGCGTCGAGGATGTGGCAGTGGAGGTCGATCACGGCGTCTCAGTCCCGACTTCTACCCAGTTCTGAGGTGAAGAAGTGCAACAACCCCTCCAAGGTGCAACCACGCGTTCAGCGACCGGCCCGAACAGGCACGTCTCTACGATGATCGGCAAGATCATGGACCTGCTCGCGCTGGGCTTGCGCGGGTGGACTGGCTTCAACTCATGGATAAGAAGACGACCCGCAGAGGGAATTACGAGTCTGGCTCCGACTACGTGCTGGAGTACGGCGAGCTCCGCTTCGCTTTCAACGAGGAGGACTTCGGGCAGCGCGTCGAGCAAGCGGCGGTGAAGCTCCGCTTCGTCGACCAGGGACTCAGCGCCGGGGAGCTCGACGACCTCCTCGACCTCGCGGTCAGCGGCGAGATCGCCGAGCCCAGCTCACGCCTGGGCGAGCACATCAACGAGAACTGGGAGGACCTGGTCGGTCCCTCCAACCGCAGCCTCGTCCACTGGATCCGCCGCCTCGTCTTCCGCGGCGCCTGGCTCGACCAACGGGTCAAGGAGGGCGAGCTCGACGTCGTCTTCGACGAGCGCACCCAGACCTTTGGCTACGTACAGCCCGATCGCAGCGACGAGCTGATCGAGCTCAGCAAAGAGCCGTCCTGGCGCAGGATCGCTTACCGGCGCTAGTCGGCGCTCTGACGCTCTAGCGCCGCGACAACGGTGAGCGAGCCGCCACCGCTGGAGCCCTGGACGCGACCGGCGTCGAAGAACTCCTTCGCCGCCTCGGCGTCGTCGTAGGCCTCGCCGAGCCGGGTCAGCGAGTCGACCAGCAGGATCACGTCGTCGCCCGCGGCGGCGCGCGAGGCGGCCTGGGCGAGGGCGTCGCTGGCATGCCGCGGCTGGCCGGCGGAGACGATCTCCGCCTGCGGCGCGTCGCGCTTCCAGTCGGCCAGCTCCTCAGGGCTCGGATCGATCAGCAGGGCGACGGGGTCGGGGCCCTTGGAGTCGGCGGCGAGATCGGCGGCAATGCCGCGCAGCAAGGCGGTGCAGGCAGCGCGGGTCTCGGCGCAGAGCAGCGCCTGACGGCCGGCCTCGGGCGGCAGTAGCAACCCCTGCAGGGTCACCCCCTGCTTGCCCCGGCGGCCGAAACGGCGGCGCCTGCGGCGGCGGGGGCGCGGCGCCTCGACGGCGGCGGGCTCGGTGGCGGCAGCGGGCTCGGGTGCCGGCTTGGGCTCAGCTTTGGCGACCGGCTCGGGCGCGGGCTCGGGCTCGGGAGCTTTCTCGGGGCGGTCGCGCCGCTCGGCCCGCTCGCGCGGCTCGCGCCGACGGCGCGGGCGCTCAGAGCGCCCCTCGGCCCTGTCGCGTTTCGGAGTCTCCTTCGCGGCGGCGCCTCCGTTCCCCTCGGCAAGTTTCTCCACCAACTCGCTCTTGCTCAGCATCCGGTACTTGGGGATGCCGGCCTCGGCGGCCAGGAGATGCAGGTCGGACAGGTGCTTTTTCTCGAGTTCAGCCTTGTTCATCGAGGCGGCACACTATTCAACCGACCGCCCGGGTGACCGGCGCCGCGGTGGCGGCGGGGTCGGTTCCCTCCTCGGCGGCGACCGCCACCCACGCCTCCGCCTCACGTGAGCGCTGGCGGCGCCCCCACCCGAGCTCAGTCCCGAGGGCGTCGGCGACCGGGCGCACCGCCTTCGCCGTGCGCAGTTGCGGGGCGGCGAGGATTCCCAGCCTGGTGCGCCGCATGAGGACGTCGGCGACGCTGCGCGCCTGCTCGTGACGGGCAGCGATGACGACCTCGGCCAGGAGGTCGGGGCGACCGGGGACGATCGGCTGCGCCAGCTTGGGGTTTTCGCGGGCAATCGCGAGGACTTTGCGGGCGGCATGGCCGTAGCGGAAGGCGAGCTGCCGGGTGGCCTCTTCCCCTAACCCGGCGGGCGCCTCCAGATCCTCCGGCCGCGCCTCCATCCCCAGCGGAATCTCGTGCGTGTGGCAGGGCGCCTCGCGCCCCTCGCGCTCGACCAGGCGGTCGACCGTCTGTTTCGCCATCCGCCGCCAGGTGGTGAGCTTGCCGCCGGTGATCGTCAGCATCCCCGAGGAGGTCTCATACAGCTCGGCTTTACGGGAGATGTCGACCGACTTGCGCGGGTCGCCGGTGGAGATCAGCGGCCGCACCCCGGCGTAGGCGCCGACCAGGTCCGACTCCCCGATCGCAGTGCCGAAGAACTCGTTGACCGCGTCGAGCAGGTACTCGACGTCGGCCTCGGCGGGACGCGGATGGGTGGTGTCGCCGTCGAAGTCGTTGTCGGTGGTGCCGACCAGGGTGCGGCCGTACCAGGGCAGGGAAAAGATCATCCGCCCTTCGCCGGCCGGGACGATGCAGGCGGCCTTGCCCATCGGCAGTTGCTCCTGGTCGATCAGCAGGTGGGTGCCGCGGCTGGGCGAGATGCGCGGCACGTCCTCCTCACCCAGCAGCTCCTCGGGCCGGATCTGGTCGGCGAAGACGCCGGTGGCGTTGACGACGTGGTCGGCCCCGACCTCGATCCGCTCGCCCGAGGACTCCTCGACGAAGGCGACCCCTGTGGCCCTGCCGCCGGTGGTGATCACCTCGGTGACCTCGGCCCCGTTCAGCATCACCGCGCCAAAGCGCTCCGCCTCGCCGAGCACGGTAAGGACGAGACGCACGTCGTCGGTCTGGCAGTCATAGAAGAGATAAGCGTCCTTTGGGTCGCGCGGCGCGAGCGCCGGCACCAGGTCGAGCACCTCGTCGCGGTCGATCGTGCGGTGGCGGTCGGGGGACCAGTAGTAGTCCTCCTCCGGCTCGCGGGCGGCGCGGCGCTCGCGGCGGCTGCGGCCGGCGCGGGTGGTCGCCATCACGTCGTACATGTTCAGCCCGAGGCCGAGTTTGCGATCGCGGCGCTCCTCGCCGAAGGCGGCGACCAGGAACGGGGTCGGGTAGACCAGGTGCGGCGCCAGCCGAACCATCAGCTGGCGCTCGAGCAGCGCCTCGCGGACGAGGCCGAGGTCGAAGTTCTGCAGGTAGCGGAGACCGCCGTGGACCATCTTCGAAGAGCGGCTGGAGGTGCCGAGCGCATAATCGCCACGCTCCAGCAGCGCTACCGAGTAGCCGCGCGAGGCGGCGTCGAGGGCGACTCCGGCGCCGGTGATGCCGCCGCCGATGACGACGACCTCGAACCGCTGGCCGGCGATCTCCTCGATGGCGCGGGCGCGGGTCAGCATCAGTCGAGGTAGGTCGTGGTTTGGTCGGCGCCGGGTCGCTCGGGCGGCTCCTTCTCCTGGCGCGGGTGGCCGAGGTGGAGCAAGCCGACGAAGCGCTCCTCGGCCGGCAGGCCGACGGCAGCGCGGCCCTCCTCGGAGCGGAGGATGCCGGGAGTACGCCAGTAGCCGGCGAAGCCGCGGGCGTGGGTGGCGAGAAGGACGATGTAGGAGGCGGAGGCGGTCGCGTGCAGGTCCTCCTCCTCTTCGACCGGGTCGCCGCTGAGGACGCAGGAGACGACGATCAAGGTCGGAGCGCGATCGAGCTTTGCGGCCCCCTCCGGTCCGGCGACCTCCTTCAGGCGACGCAGCGTCGCGGGGCCGATCACCCGAAAGCGCCAGGGGACGGTGAGATTGTGGTTCGGCGCCCAGCTGGCCAGCTCCAGCAGCTCATCGATCTGCTCGCGCGGCAGCGGCTCCGGCGCGAAGGCCTTGTGCGTGCGGCGGGTGCGGATCGCGGTCTCGACGTCCATGGGTCGAGGGTATCGGCAGGTGGCCTTGGCCTAGAGGCCGTAGCGCCAGCGCATCCAGCCGGCGCGGCCGGCGAGGCCGGCGCCGAAGAGCACGCAACCGGCGAGCAGGCCGAGGAGGACGGCGCCGGCGGTGCTGCTGGAGTCATCCGTCGATTCGGAGACCGGCTCGCCGGTCGCTTCCGAGGCAGAGGTGCCCGGTAGGGCGCTGCCGAGGTCTCCCTCCGGGACGCGACCACCGGGGGGAAGGATATTGGGCAGAGCCCCCGAGCCGCCTTTGCCGGATGGCGCTGAGTGTCCCGGAGGGAGACCTCCGACAGCGCCTTTCAGAGATTTTTCCAAGGCGGGGGGCACGGTGCCGGGTGGGAAGGACGGAAAGGACCCGCTGAGGGACGGGGAGGCGCCGCCGGTATGAGAGGAGGCCGGGTTGGATTTGGGCGCTTTCGGTTTTGGCTCTCGCGGCGCGGCGGCGATCGGGAAGAACTTGCCCGCGGCGGCGACCAGGACCTCGCCCGTCACCCACACCGGAGTCTGGTTGGCGACCTCCGATGCCGTCTGGTCGGGGTTCGAGTAGCGGTAGGAGCCGTCCTCCCGCTGGTTGTGGGCGAGGTACTCGGGGGCGCTGACGCTGCCGCGCCGGAAGGAGTCTGGGCTGCCGCCGACGGCGAGGATCCCCTGGATCGCCCAGGCCGTCGACATCGTGTTGACGGCGCCGTTGCCGCCGATCGGGAACCCTCCGCCCTTCTGCTGGCCCTGGTGGCGGAGGTAGAAGAGCCCTTGACCAGCCGCCTTGGAGTCGGGCGAGAGCGCCTGCATCACTGCGCCGGTGCCGTCGGTGGTGCTGGGCGAGCCGGGGGTATCGCCCCACCCCCCGTCCTCGTTCTGGACCTTGCGCAGCCAATCGAGCGACTTTTGAACGCCGCCGTCGACCCCGGCCGCGCGCAGCGCGATCACCGCGAAGGCGGTCGAGTTCGGCCAGCCATGGTAGGAGCCGTTGTCGCGGCGAGCGCCGAGCAGCTCGGCGACGAGGTTGCGGCCGCCGAAGTCGTGCGGGTCGATCCCCGCCCCCTCGAGCGCGAGGATCGTGCGGGCGATGTCGCCGGGGCTGCCGACGCCACCGATTTCCTTGCGCAGGAAGTCGACCGGCGTCTGCCCTTTCGGCGAGACGATGTCGAGGGGGTTGCGGCCAGCGGCCTCGAGCCCGAGCATCACCCAGCAGGTGGTCGCGGTGCCGGATTCGTCGCTGGCCGAGGGGCCGAACCCACCGTCGCCGTTCTGCACCGACTCGAGCCACTCGGCGGTCTGGGTCGGCGAAGCCGCCTGGGCCCCGGCGGGTGCTAGGACGACGAGGGCGATCGCGAGGAGGATGGCGACACCGCCGCCGCGCACGGCGCCGCCGAAACGGCGCGGCGGTTGTGGCAGCGGCGTCACGCCCTCGCCCCGCTCCCATTCGAAGCGCTCGCGGAACCGCATCAGCATCCGCACCATCGCCGGGCCGGCGACCAGCGCCAGCACCACGTTGCCGACCACGTGGGCGATTTCAAACGGAATCGCCCGTGCCTCGAGCACGAGGAAGTGCCGCCACGTTAGGTCCCCACCGTACGTCGCCATCAGCGAGAAGTTCAGCAGAGCGCCGTACAAAATGCCAGCAAAACCGCAGGTTGCCGCCAGCGCGAGGCGACCGGCGTTGCGAACTCCGAGCGCCAGCGCGGCGCCGAGCACCCCGCACAGCCCCCATCCCGCCATCTGCCACGGGGTCCACGGCCCCTGCCCGAACCAGAAGTTGGAGACGAGCGCGGCAAGCGCGCCGACGGCGAAGCCGGGGGCGCCGCCGAGGGCGTAGCCGGCAAAGATGACGATGTCGGTCGTCGGCTTGACGTTGGGGAAGGCGGCAAAGGCGATCCGGCCGGCGATCGCCAGCGCGGCCAGGGCGGCGACGAGGGCGACTACCTGCGCCGGGGGCCGCGAGCGCTCGTACCAGGCGAAGCCGGCGAGGATCACCGCGCCGACGATCAGGAAGCTTGCGACCTCCCAGGTCATCGGCGCTCCTCCTCGGCCAGCGCGGCGGCACCCTGCGCGGGGGTGACCACACCCGGCAGGTCGAGCACCCGCGCCACCTCCGTGGCGAAGTACCAGCCGCCGGAGAGGATCTCTGCCATCGGGCCGTCGGCGATTGCCGCGCCGTCGCCGAGCAGGACGACGCGGTCGGCGAAGCGCGAGGCGAACTCGACGTCGTGGGTGGCGACGAGGACAGCGGCTGCGCGTGTCGACTTTGTGGACCCATCGGCCACAAAGTCGACATTCCCGGCAAGCCGGGCGATCAGCGCCACGAGCTCGTCCTTCCGCGCGTGGTCCATCCCACGGGTCGGCTCGTCGAGGGCGACGACGCCGGGCAGCAGCTCGCCCTCCATGCGACCGGCGAGGGCGATCGCCAATGCGAGCCGCTGCCGCTCCCCGCCCGAGAGGTCGCGCGGGTCGGCGTCGACAGCGTGCTCGAGTCCCACCACCCGCAGCGCCGCCATCCCGGCGTCGCCCGGCAGCTCGTCCCCGACCCGCTCGCGAACGAGGTAGTCGCCGGGGTTTTGGGTGAGGAGGGCGATGGAACCAACCTCGATCTTGCCGGCGACTGGCTGGTGGAGACCGGCGGCCGTCCGCAGCAGAGTGCTCTTCCCCGCTCCGTTCCGCCCCATCAGCGCGACGCGTTCGCCGCGGTTGACGGTGAGCTCGATTCCTTTGAGGACGTCGCGCGGATGATCGCCCCAGTCCAACTCGACCCACAAGCCCGTCGCCGCCAGGGCGGGGTCAGATGGATGGGGGTCGGGCACCCTCCTACTTGCTTGGTATGGAGGGTGCCCGACCCTCATCCCCCGCAGCGTTTGCCGGGCATCGCGGACGCCGGTTGGGAGCGGTTCGACGCCGGCGAGGGAGAAGAGGCGAGCCGCAGGAGTCTCCAGGGCGGGATCGGCGCTTCGCGCCCAAACGAGGAAATCGGGTGGAGACCCGTCGAAAGCGATGGTCCCCGACTCCATCGCCACAACGCGATCGGCGGCGGCGAGACAGCGCTCGAGGCGGTGTTCGGCGAGCAGCACGGCCACCCCCCACTCCTCGTTCAAGCGCCGCAGGAGCCAGATCAGCTCGTCGCCGGCCACTGGATCGAGCTGGGAGGTGGGCTCGTCGAGGAGGATCAGGCGCGGTCGGGTGACGAGCGCGGCGGCGAGGGCGACGCGCTGGAGCTCGCCCCCGGAGAGGGTGTCGACGGTGCGGTCGAGCAGGTGCGGGATCGCCAGCGCGAGGGCGACCTCCTCGACGGCACGGGCGCGGTCGGCGGGCTCGTCGCCGTGCATCTCCAGCGGCAGCTCGATCTCGGCCGCCACCGTGGTCGAGACGACCTGGGTCTCGGGGTCCTGGGCCAGATAGCCGACGGCCGCGGCGAGCTCTCCCGGCCCGGCGGCGATCGCATCGAGGTCGGCGACCCGCACCTCGCCCTCGATCTCGCCGCCGTGGAAGTGCGGTACGAGGCCGCAGGCCGCCTTCAATAGCGTCGACTTGCCCGAGGCCGAGCGACCGGCGAGGAGGACGAACTCCCCCGGCGCGACCTCCAGCGAGACGTCCTCGAGCGCCGGCCGCGGCGCGTGCGGATACGAGTAGCCGAGCCCGCGCACCGCAAGCGCCGGCGCCGCCCCGCGCCTGATCGCCAGCTCAGACACGAGCCACCTCCCGCCGACGGGCCGATTTCCGGTGAGGGAGACCGGTTTTCGTCCCGTCGGCACGGGGTGCGGAGCGTTTTTCCCCGCCGACCGGGCGCCTTAAGGGGGCGAGGCCGCTGAGGGCAACCAGCACGCTGAGCGCGAGGGTCGCGGGGCCGAGGCCGATCTCTACCGCGGGGTAGGTGTTGAAGTCGTCCGCTCCCAAGGCCTTGCCGGCAATCGCGGCTGCCAGGACCGCCGCGGCGACGGCGTAGAAGCGGCGGTCGTAGCGGGAGCGGGCGCGGCGGGCGCGGGCCGGCGGCGCCTCGAGGCTGTAGCCGCGCAGCTCGAGCGTGGCGGCGACGTCGACGGCGCGGTCGAGGGAGCCGGCGAGGAGGCGCCGGGCGAGCGGGGCCTTGCCGACGGCGGCGGCGTCAGGTCCGCGGAGGCGAGCTGCATCGCGGAGGCGCGCCGCGTCGGCGGCGGCGACCGGGACGAGGCGGGAGACGAGGGTTGCGGTCAGGGCCGAGCGGCCGGCCAGGGGCCGCAGCGCCCGCAGCACCCGGTCGGGATCGACACAGGCGGAATAGACGGCGGCGGCGATCATCGCCACGGCCGCGCGCAGCCCACCGGAGAGGCCGGCGACGATCGCCTCGAAGGTGACGTCGACCTTGCCGAGCAGCGGCCAGTCCCCCAGCCGCGCGATCACGGTCTCGCCCCGGCTGACGACGAGGGCGTTGACGACGACGATCAGCACGGCCAGGCTGAAACCCATCTTAAGGGCGAAGTCGACGGCGCGTCTGGCGCCGGCCAGCAGCCCCGCCAGCACCGCCGCGGCGCCGGCGGCGACCAGGACCAGCGGATTCGAGTAGAGAAAGGCGACGACGACGATCGCGCCGAGATAGGCCACGGCGGCGCCGGGCGAGGCGAGCTGCAGTGGCCGCGCGCGCGGCTGGTAGGCGAAGGGCGATTTCATCGCTCCTCCAGCGGCAGCGGCGTCGTCCTGCCGTCCTTTATCGCCACCGCGTAATGGTCGCGCAGGTGCTCCTTGTCCAGCACCTCGGCGGCCGCCCGCACCGCGGCAGCCGTCCCGCCGGTCACAACCCAGACCGGCAGGCCGCCATAGCGGCTGGTGGCGGCGACGAGCCCGGCATCGGGACCGAGGTCGCGCCCCACCCGCCCCGCTTCGTCGAGAGCCAGCAGCTCATAAACGGGAGCGGCGTTCGTCCTTTGTCGCCCAGACGGCGACAAAGGA
>JAWVFA010000017.1:0-25362 GCA_033856415.1 Solirubrobacterales bacterium
CCACCGCTTCGGCTACCTCGCCCAGCAGGCGCAGCTCGAGTGCGAGCGCGCGAAGGTCGCGCTGCTGCGCGCGGGCGGTGGCGACGCCGGCCTCGCGGCGCTCGACGAGGCGCTCGAGCGGCGCCTCGCCGGCCTCGAGCAGCTCGCCGGCCAGGGCGTCGTCGTTGGCGACGACGGCCGCGTAGGTCGAGCCGAGGGCGATCAGGACGGCGCCGGTCAGGGTGGCGATGTCGACGACCCGCTCGGCCCCGAGCTCGACCGCGTAGGCGAGCGCGTCGGCGAGGATCAGGCGCCCCTCGGCGTCGGTGTTGTTGACCTCGACCGTCTTGCCGTTGTACTGGGTGATGATGTCGCCGGGCTTGACCGCGGTCCCGGAGGGCATGTTCTCGGTCGTCGGCACCACGGCGACGATCTCGACCGGCAGCCCCAGCTCGGCGATTGCCGCGACCGCCTCCAGTACCGCCGCGGCGCCGGACATGTCCATCTTCATCTCCTGCATTCCCGCCCCGGGCTTGAGCGAGATGCCGCCGGTGTCGAAGGTGACGCCCTTGCCGACGAAGGCGACGGTCGGGCCGGAGTCGCCGCTGCGGTAACGCAGCACGATCAGCTTCGGCTCCTGCGGGCCGCCCTGGCTGACGGCGAGCAGGCCGCCCATCCCCTTCCGCTCGAGCTCGTCGCGGCCGAGGACCTCGGCCGCGATCGCCTCGGAGCCGGCGGCGATCTCCTCGGCTCGTTCGGCCAGGAAGCTGGGAGTGGCGACGTTGGCGGGCGTGAACTGCAGGTCGCGGGCGCGGTTCTGGGCTTCGGCGGCGACCGTGGCGGTCGCGGCGGCATCCGCCACCTCGGCCGGTGCCAGCAGCGTCAGCGAAACCAGACGGGGAGCCTCGTCGTCGTTGTCGGACTTGAAGCGGTCGAAGCGGTAGGCGGCGAGGATCGTGCCGACGACCAGCGCTTCGGCGGCGGCTTCGGCGTCGTCGCTCTCGGGCAGCAGCCAGGCGAGCGAGTTTGCCTCCAGCCGCGCAGCCTCCTTGGCGGCGATTGCGGCGGCGACGCGCAGCTTCTCGGCGTCCAGCTCGGCGCGCTCGCCGAGCCCGACGACCAGCACCGGCGGCGTTCCGTCGGGTCGCAGGATCGCCAGCTTCTCGAACCCCGCCCGGGCGGCATCGGCCCCGCTGGCGGCGGCCACTATCCCCGGCAGCTCGCCGCCCTCGAAGAGCCCGGCGACGACCAAATCGGCGCCGCTCCCGGCCAGCTCGGCCTGCTTCACCTCGACCTTCATCGGCCGCGAGTCTACGCCCTGTCGGTATCGTCACCCGCTGGACCTGGCGGACAGGGGCCAGGCCAGCGAACTTCGGAAAGGAAAGGCAGTAGATGCCCAGCTCAGTGATTCTCGGAACCGCGCGTACCCCCTTCGGAAAGATGGGTGGCGGTCTCTCCTCCCTCGACGCCACCGACCTCGGCGGCACCGTTATCGAGGCCGCTCTCGAGCGCTCCGGGGTCGCCCCCGAGCAGGTAGAGCAGGTGGTCTTCGGCCAAGTCCTGCAGGCCGGCCAGGGCCAGATTCCCTCGCGCCAGGCACAGATCAAGGGCGGGATCCCCAAGGAGGTCCCCTCGGAGACGATCAACAAGGTCTGCGCCTCGGGCATGCGCTCGCTCGGCCTCGCCGACCAGGCGATCCGCGCCGGCGACTCGAGCGTCGCCGTCACCGGCGGCATGGAGTCGATGAGCCAGGCGCCCTACCTGCTGCCGAACGCCCGCTTCGGATTCCGGATGGGCGACGTCAAGGCGATCGACGCGATGACCCACGACGGGCTCACCAACCCCTTCACCGAGAAGCAGATGATCAACGAGGCGAGTGAGGTCTCCAACGAGCTGGAGATCACCCGCGTCGACATGGACCGCTTCGCCGAGCGCTCGCACCGGCTCGCCCACGAGGCGACCGAAGCCGGCCGCCTCGCCGACGAGATCGTCGGCGTCACCGTCAAGTCGCGTAAGGGGGAGACGACGGTCGAGGCCGACGAGGCGATCCGTCCCGACACCACCCTGGAGACGCTGGCCGGGCTGAAGGGGATCGGCGGCCCCGATGCAACCCACACCGCCGGCAATGCCCCGGGCGTCAACGACGGCGCCGGCGCGATCGTCGTCGCCTCGGAGGAGTGGGCGGAGAAGGAAGGCAAGACCCCGCTGGCGCGGATCCTCTCCTACGGCACCGTCGCCGACGACTTCCCCTACCTGGCGAAAACGCCGGCCAACGCCGCCAAGCAGGCGCTGGAGAAAATCGGGAAAAACCCGGAGGAGGTCGACCTCTGGGAGATCAACGAGGCCTTTGCCTCGGTCGCCCTCAACTCGGTGCGGATGCTCGGCGTCGACGAGGAGAAGGTCAACGTCAACGGCGGCGCGATCGCCCTCGGCCACCCGATCGGCGCCTCCGGCGCCCGCATCGTCGGCGCTCTCGTGCACGAGCTGCGTCGCCGCGGCGGCGGCCTCGGCGTCGCCGCGTTCTGCTCCGGCGGCGGCCAGGGCGACGCGATCGTCATCGAGGTCAACGGGGGCTGATCCCTTTGAGCCAGCAGCCCGCGAGCGAAGGTCTGCCGCGGGCTGCTGCCTTCTTTGATCTGGACAAGACCCTGATGGCAGGGTCGAGCGGGATGCAGTTCGCCCGCATCGCCGCCAAGCAGGGAATTGTCGGGCGCCGCCAGCTCGTCAGCTGGGGATACGAGCACCTGCGCTACCGCCTGCGCGGGACCACCGACGAGCGCACCGGCGAGGTGCTGAAGGTCGCCCGCGAGCTGATCCGTGGCGTACCGGAGAAGACGGTCGACCGGATGGGGCCGGAAGTGATGGCGGCGATCCTGCCGCGCGTCTTCCCGCAGATGCTGGAAGAGGTCTACGCCCACCAGGACGCGGGCCGGCCGACCTTCATCGTCAGCGCCGCCGGCAACGGCGTCGTCGAGCAGCTTGCCCACGTGCTCGGCATGGACGGGGGGATCGGCACTCGCTACGAGACCGATGCCGAGGGCGCCTTCACCGGCCGCCTCGACGGTCCTTTCGTCTATGGCGAAGGGAAGGTGACGGCGATGCAGGAATTCGCCACCCGCCACCAGATTGAGCTGGCCGAGTCCTACGCCTACTCCGACTCGCTCTCCGACCTGCCGATGCTGCGCGCAGTGGGCAAGCCCGTTGCGGTCAACCCCGACCCACCGCTGGCGGCGATCGCCCGCGAGGAGGGCTGGCAAACGCTGCACTTCGAGCGCCTCGGCCGCCGCCTCGTCGCCCTCGCCGTCACCTTCCTCGCCACCGTCGCCGGCTTCGGCGCCACGCGGGTCGCCGCCCGCCGCCGCGTTCCCCCGCCGCGCCGCTTCCACGCCCGCCGCTGACGTTCGCCTGTTCCTTTTTGGTCCTATGCACCAATAACGAACAGGCCAATCCCTTAATCACTAGGCTTCGCGCTGATGAGCACCGCAACCGCACGCAAGATCCGCGTCGTCGTTGCCAAGCCTGGCTTGGACGGACACGACCGCGGCGCCAAGATCATCGCCCGCGCCCTGCGCGACGCCGGCATGGAGGTGATCTACACCGGGCTGCACCAGACGCCCGAGCAGATCGCCGAGACCGTGGTCCAGGAGGACGCGGACGCCGTCGGCCTCTCGATCCTCTCCGGCGCCCATATGACGCTGGTCCCGAAAGTGGTCGAGCTGCTGAAGGCGCAGGGCGTCGACGACGTCCTAGTCACCGTCGGCGGCACGATCCCGGCCGACGACATCCCGGAGCTGAAGGAGCTCGGCGTCGCCGAGGTCTTTACTCCCGGCGCCGGGACCGACGACATCGTCGAGTTCATCCAGGAGCGGGCGACCGCTCGCCACGCCGCAGACTGACCTGCCGAAAAGCGCGGGAAAAACGGCGGCTGTGCCGCCACCGTGACATTTGACACGGATCGGTGCATAGGTCTGTCCGATCCGGGTATCATCCTGATTGACTCGTCAGTCAACCGCCGGCACGCGTTAAGATCGCGCCCCGCGAAGACCTGAGAATCACCTTAAGGAGGCTTTGTTTTGAAGATCTGCGTCCTGGTCAAGGAGGTCCCGGACGCCGCCGTTCAGAAGCGCATCGACCCGAACACGATGCGGCTGGACCGCGGCGGCGAGAAAAACCTCAACCCCTTCGACACGCACGCCCTCGAGGCGGCCATGCAGATCAAGGAGGGTGGGGCGATCCCGGTCGAGGAGGTCGTGGCGGTGACGATGGGCCCGAGCTCCGCGGTCCGCGCGCTGCACAAGGCCGTCGCCCTCGGTGCCGATCGCTCGGTCCACCTCGCCGACGACGCACTCGCCGGCTCCGACGTCTGCGCCACCGGTTACGCGCTGGCCAAAGTGCTCGAGTCGGAGAGCCCCGACCTGGTCCTGCTGGGCCAGCAGTCGGATGACGGCGAGTGCTACACGATCGGCGCCGTCGTCGCCGACCACCTGAAGATGCCCTCGCTGACCCAGGTGATCCAGATCGACGTCAACGACGGCAAGCTTCGCTGCGAGCGCCAGGCCGAGTACGGCTACGACACGGTCGAGATCGAGTTGCCGGCCGTGATCAGCGTCGGCGACGCGATCAACGAGCCGCGCTACCCGAGCTTGAAAGCGATCATGGGCGCGAAAAAGAAACCGCTTGACTCGAAGGCGACCGGCGACGTCGGCATCGACGCCGGCCAGGTCGGTGAGGGCGGTTCGAAGACCAAAGTGCTCGCCCTCAACCCGCCGCCGGCGAAGGAAGCGGGCGAGATCATCGAGGACGAGGACACCAACGAGACGGTCGAAAAGATCGTCGCGTGGCTCGACGAGAGGAAGCTGATCTAAATGGCAGGCATCCTGGTTTACGCCCTCCACGACGACGAGGGCAACTTCAACAAGAACTCACTCGGGGCGATCTCCGAGGCCGCCAAGCTGGCCGGCGAGATCGGCGGCGAGGCCGCCGCGCTGGTGGTCGGCGACGTCGCCGACGACGCTTGCGCCTCGCTCGGCAACTACGGCGCCGCCAAGGTCTACCGGGCCAAGAGCGTGCCCGAGGGTCTGGCGCAGCCGATCATCGATGCGATGGCCAAGGTCATCCAGGATCAGGGCTTCTCCTACGCCCTGTTCGGCGGCGGTCTGCTCGGCTTCGAGATCGGCGCCGGCCTCACCGCGCGCCTCGGCGCCGGGGTGACCATGGAGGTCACCGCGGTTAAAGTCGACGGCGGCAAGCTGGTCGTCGAGCGGCCGATCCTGCAGGACTCCGAGGTCGCCGACGTCGGCTACGTCTCTGAGCCCGGCATCATCATCGGCCGCCTCAACGCCTTCGACGCCAACGAGTCCGGCGGCACCGCCGAGGTCGTCGACGTCGACGTCGAGCTCTCCGAGTGGTCGTCCAAGGCGAAGCTGGTCCAGCGCGGCGAGCAGCGCGGCGCCGACGTCAACATCGAGGACGCAGACATCCTCGTCGGCGGCGGTCGCGGTCTCGGCGCCAAAGAGGGCTTCGAGCTCTGCGAGCAGCTCGCCGATTCGATGGGCGGAGCCGTCGCCGCGACCCGCGCGGTCGTCGACGCCGGTTGGTACCCCTACGCGGCCCAGATCGGCCAAACCGGGAAGACGGTGGCGCCGAAGCTGTACCTGGCCGCCGGTGTCTCCGGGGCGATCCAGCACAAGGTCGGTATGCAGAATTCGGAGAACATCCTCGCGATCAACAAGGACCCGAACGCGCCGATCTTCGAGTTCTCGGACCTCGGCGTGGTGGGCGACCTGCACAAGATCGTCCCCAAGCTGACCGAGGCGATCAAAGCCAAGAAGGGCGGCTGAGCGAACCGGCTCAGTCCTCTCTGAAGGCACCGAAAGGAATAGACAGATGCCCGCCGTCGCACCCGCTGAGTTCCCGCCGCAGTTCGACTCCAACGACGTGATCGGTCCGCCGACCGACGCGCCGGAGGACCGAATCGAGGTAGGGGTCGCGATCGTCGGCGGCGGGCCCGCCGGTCTCGCCTGCGCCAACAAACTGCTCCAGCTGCTCGAGGACGAGCCGGAGCTGACCGAGAAGCTGGGCGAAGTCCCGGTCGCGGTGATCGAGAAGGGCAAAGTCGCCGGCGCCCACCTGCTCTCCGGGGCGAACATGAAGCCCTCGGCGATGGAAGAGCTGTTCCCCGACCTCCCCAAGGAGGACTGGCCGGTCTACCAGGAGGTCGAGAAGGATGCGGTCTACGTCCTCACCAAGAACAAAGCCTTCCCGCTGAAGCCGCCCCCGCCTGGGTTCAAAAACCACGGCAACTACGTCACCTCGGTCGCGAAACTGGGTCGCTTTCTCGGCGAGAAAGCCGAAGAAGCCGGCGCCTACATCCTCAGCGAGACCGCAGCGACCAAACTGCTGGTCGAGGACCGGATCGTCAAGGGCGTCCGCTCGGGCGACCGCGGGCGCGGCAAGGAGGGGGAAGAGCTCGCCAACTTCGAGCCCGGCTCCGACGTCGTCGCCAAGGCGACCGTCCTCGCCGAGGGCACCGTCGGCCACCTCACCTACGCGGCCTATGACTACTTCGACATGCACGGCGCCGACCCGATGCGCTGGGAGCTCGGGGTAAAAGAGGTCTGGGAGGTCAAAGAGCCGCTCGACCGGGTGATCCACACGATGGGCTGGCCGCTGCGCAAGTCGCCCCGTTTCAACGAGTTCGGCGGCACCTTCATCTACCCGATGGGGGAGGACAAGATCTGCATCGGTCTCGTCGTCGGCCTCGACTACACCGACGCGACCTTCAGCTGCCACGACGCGTTGCAGCTGATCAAGACCCACCCCTTCATCGCCAAGCTGATCGAGGGGGGCAAGCGGGTCGCCTGGGGCGCGAAGACGATCCCCTCCGGCGGTTACTTCGCGATGCCGAAGCGGCTCGCGGTGCCGGGCATGATGGTCGCCGGCGACGCAGCGAGCATGGTCAACATCCCGACCCTGAAGGGCGTCCACTACGCGATGCACGCCGGGATGTACGCGGCGGAGACGATCGTCGAGTCGCTCAAGCGGGACCCGGACTCGGTCAACTTCGAGGCCTACGACGAGAAGGTCCGCAAGTCGATGATCGAGAAGGATCTGAAGGAGTCGCGCAACATGCGCCAGCCCTTCTCGAAGGGCTTCTTCATGGGCGGCGCGATCGCCTCGGCGATGACGGTCACCAAAGGCAACTTCCCCGGTGGCCACTGGAAGCAGGAGCACGACTCCGAGATCGAGGTGGAGCTCGGCAAGGCGGGGGACATGTACCTCAAGCCCGACAACGAGGTGACCTTCAACAAGCTCGACTCGGTCTTCCTCTCCGGCAACGCGACCCGCGACGACGCTCCGAACCACGTCCGGATCCAGACCCACGTCCCGCGTGAGGTCGCCCAGACCTGGGTCTCGATGTGCCCGGCGCAGGTCTACGAGATCCCCGAGGACCAGCTGGAGAGCGGCGCCGCCGAGGTCGACGTGCACGTCACCGCCTCCAACTGCGTCCAGTGCGGCGCGATCACGGCCAAGGGCGGTCGCCTCACCCTCCCCGAGGGTGGCGACGGCCCGCTGTACCAGGAGACCTGAGCTAGGCCGCTTCGGCTTCCCCGGTCTGCAGCAGCGCCGTGCCGTCGAAGAGCTGCGCGGTGCTTGCCGCCGAGGGAGTGGAGTCGAGGGTGCTGCGGCGCCGCGGTGCAGCGATTACGGTCCACTCGTCGCAGCCGGCGAAGGCTTCGTCGAGGCGCTGGGCCATGGTGCTGCGGGGGCGATCCTGGTCGAAGATCTGCTTGGACATCGAGTCCGTCCTCCTGTAGGGGGTTGATGAAGTTTCCCCCGGCCCGTCGGACGAAAAATATGCTCTTTGCGATTGTTTGGGAACGTTTGTTCGCTCAGCCGCTCAAGACGAAGACGCAAACTGGGCGATCTCCTCGACCAGCCGCTGCGGCTGGTCGAGCGCGACGAACGTCTTCGCATCTGGAATCCGCACCAGCTTCGCGTTGCCGGCTTCGCCGGCCAGACGTTCCGCGTAGGAGATCGGGAAGTACTTGTCGCCTGGTGCCCAGGTCAGGAGGATCGGCAGCTGCGAGCCGCGCAGCCTCTCCGCAGCGGCCAGCGTGTAGCGCTTGTTCATCCCCGCGGTGACCTTGGCGGCGTCATGGAGGATCGCCGAGTCGGTCTTCGCCGGCGCCATCCAGGAGGCGATCAGGTCGTCCGGGATCTTCGTCTTGGCGAAGGGGGCGAAGGCGCGGCGAGCCAGCGCTTCGATCCGGAAGGGGGCCGAGAGGAGGAACATCCCGCCCGGCAGCTTCGCCAGAGGCGGCATCGCCTTGAACATCCCCGGTGGGAAGTTCTCGTGGGTGTCGCAGTTGGTCAGCACCAGGCGCCCGATCCGCTCCGGGTGCGTCGTGACCAGGACCTGCGACATCGCGCCGCCGGAGTCGTTGCCGACGATCGTCACGTCCTCGAGCTCGAGCTTGGCGAGGAAGTCGGCGATCAGGCCGGCGATGCCGGGAGGTGAGAGGTCGGCCTCGGGGTTCATCGCCACCTGGTGCGCGGCGATCGGCCAGTCGGGCGCGATGCAGCGGAAGCGGTCGGAGAGGCGGTCGACGACGCCGTCCCAGAGGCGGCCGTCCACCAGGTAGCCGTGGACGAAGACGATCGGTTTCCCCTCGCCCGCCTCGCGGTAGCGGATCGTCCCCTGGGGAAGTTGAAGTTCCTTGCGCTGGTCCGTCACGATGGCCTCCTTCTCGTTGGTCGCAGATAACATACATACAGCATGAACGTAACTCAATCAGGGCGTAGACGTCTCGGAAGACCTTCTCGTGACTAGGCGGACGCAGGCCGAGCGGACGAAAGCGACGCGCGAGGCGCTGATCGCCGCCGCCCGGACGCTCTTTACCGAGCGCGGCTACGACCAGGTCGGCACCGAGGAGATCGTCCGCACCGCCGGCGTCACCCGCGGCGCGCTGTACCACCAGTTCGGGGACAAGGCGAGTCTGTTGGAGGCCGTCTACGAACGGATCGAGGCCGAATCGACCGAGCGCGTCGCCCGGGTGGTGCTCGGCTCGGAGCTGCACAGCCCGGTCGAGGCGATGAAGGCCGGGATCGAGGCTTTCCTCGACGAGTGCGCCAAGCCCGAGCTGCGCCAGATCGCCCTCCACGACGCGCCGGCGGTCCTCGGCTGGGAGCGCTGGCGGGAGATCGGCGCCGCCAACGGGCTCGGGTTGATCGAAGCGAGCCTGGCGGCGGCGATCGAGGCGGGGGAGATCCGCGCCCTGCCGGTGAAGGCGCTCGCCCACCTGCTGATGGGGGCGCTCGACGAGGCGGCGATGCTGCTGGCGCGCGACGAGCGCCCGCAGAGCCGAGCCGAGGTGACCGAGGTCTTAGTGCTGCTGC
The DNA here is from genome assembly GCA_033856415.1 of Solirubrobacterales bacterium. Classification (GTDB taxonomy): domain Bacteria; phylum Actinomycetota; class Thermoleophilia; order Solirubrobacterales; family 70-9; genus VAYN01. Next base: position 9,379 of record JAWVFA010000017.1, read on the forward strand.
TCGAGAGCTTCGCTGTCGAGCGCGTCGATTGAGCCGGCCAGCCGCCGCGACTCCTTCTGCGCGTACATCCGCACGTCGGCGAGCTGCATTGCCTCGGCGGGCGAGTCCGCCTCCTCCGGGATCGAGGCGACGCCCCAGGCGGCGCTGAGGTCGAAGCCCCGACCGCTGGAGGTAAGTGCTTCGGCCGCGCCGACCGCGAGCCGGTCGCGCTCGCCTTGTCCGAGGTCGACCAGGCCGCCCTCGGCGAGGACCAGGAACTCGTCGCCGCCGAGGCGGTAGGCGGTCGCCTGCGGCGCGACGGCCACGCCGAGCCGCCTGCCAAGCAGGCCGAGCATTTTGTCGCCAGCGGGGTGCCCGAAGGTGTCGTTGTAGCGCTTGAAGCCGTTGAGGTCGAGGAGGATCACGGTCATCGGTTTGGTCTGAGAGCGTTCTCGCTGCTCGAGGTCCATCCGCAGCCGCGCCTGGCTGCCGAGCCCGGTCAGGGGGTCGGTCCGAACCTGCTCCAGCAGCCGCGTGTTCTCCCGCAGGCTCAGTGCCAGCCGCCCGATCACCGCCAGCATCGTCGTCGCCCAGAGAATCGTCGTCAGGGCGCTCTCGTGGCTGTTGGAGTACTGCATGATGACCAGGGCGATCATCGCCACCGAGACGATCCCCGGGACCATCATTTCCCGCCAGCCGTCGAACCGCGCGTCGGGGAGGATGCGATCGGCCTTGGGCTGCCAGGCCTCCGCTCCGAGGAGGACCGCGGAGAGCAGGTAGATCGGTTCGACCCAGTCCCCGCCGGGGACGCTGGTTTCGTAGCTCTGCAGGGTGAAGGCGACGTCGGCGACGGCCATCACCGCGAGGCCGCCGAGTAGCAGGGTCCAGGTCCGCCCCGGGCGCCAGCGGGTCAGGGCGATGATCCCGACGATCAGCGAGATCAAGAGGACGTCGCCGAACGGGTAGGCGAGGGTGGTCGCGACTTCGGCCGTGGAGCCGGCGGCGCGGTCGGCGACGAACTCGAAGATCAGAGCGGCGCCGAGGGCCCCGGTGCCGAGGGCGGCGATCAGGCCGTCCATCCAGAGGCGCGGGTCGAGCTCGTCGGCGCGAGCCCGCACCAGCAGGTAGAGGCCGAGGATCGCCAGCGGATAGAAAGCGAGGTAGCCGATGTCGGCGGGGGACGGGTAGGGCGCGTTGGGGTTGCCTTCGATGGAGAGCGTCCACCAGATCTCACCGGCTGCCCAGGCGAGGATCGAGGCCCCGATCGCGAGCCAGGCGCCGCGCTCGGCACCGCCCCGCAACGCCCGCGTCAGGCAGGCGAGGCCGGCGCAGACGACGACCGCGTCGTAGACGACACCGTTGATCGCGACGTCGAGCCCGGAGCCGCCGATCCCAATCCAGTCGTGGATGATGACCAGCGCCGCGCCGCCGAACAGGACCGATGCGATGGCTTTGCGCACAGGGACGTATCGGCACCGCTTGCGCAGTTCTCTAGACTTGTTGGAGATGAAGGCAGCAATCCACCCCAATTACACGCTTGCCAACGTGCATTGCTCGTGCGGCAACCAGTTCTACACGCGCTCCACGAAAGAGGACTTGCATGTAGAGCTCTGCTCCGAGTGCCACCCCTTTTACACGGGCAAGCAAAAGCTGGTCGACACCGGCGGCCGCGTCGAGCGCTTCCAGCGCCGCGCCGCCAAGCACCGGGCCGGGAAGTAGCGCGTGAGCCCGCCGTCGGGCTCGGCACTGGCAACCCACGAAACCCCCTCTGGCAACGGAGGGGATCCCATGCGCATGCCCGATGGGGCGCTGGTCGCCAAACGCGACGCCCCGGTCGGTGGCCAAGCCGTGCTCGAGGGCGTGATGATGCGTGGCATCTCGGTTTGGGCTGTCGCCGTTCGCACCCCCGAGGGTCAGATCGAAGTCGAGTCCGAGCAGCTCGTCCCCTGGGCGCAACGGCACCGCCTCTGGCGCCTGCCGGTGATCCGCGGCGTGGTCGCCCTCGGCGAGTCGCTGAAGATCGGCTTCAAAGCCCTGGCGATCTCCGCCAACGCGCAGATGGAGGAGGACGAGGAGGGCGAGAAAGAGGAAATCGGCGGCTGGATCTGGGGCCTGACGATCCTCTTCTCGATGCTGTTGGCGATCGGCCTCTTCTTCGTCGTCCCGGTCGGCCTCACCAGCTTGATCAAGGACCAGCTCGGTTCCTCGCTGCTCTTCTGGCTGGTCGAGGGGGTCCTGCGGACCGCGATCTTCATCGGCTACATCCTCGCGATCAGCAAAATGCCCGACCTGCGGCGGGTCTTCGAGTACCACGGGGCCGAGCACAAGACGATCTCCTGTTACGAGGCCGAAGACGAACTGGTGCCCGCGCGGGCGAAGCTCTACTCACGCCTGCACCCGCGCTGCGGGACCAGCTTCCTGCTGATCGTGATGGTGCTGGCGATCTTCGTCTTTGCCCCGATCGGGCTGCCGGCTTGGTACTGGCTGCTGGCCTCGCGGATCCTCGGCATCCCGCTGATCGCCGGCCTCTCCTACGAGGTGATCAAGTGGGCCGGCAAAAACCGGCGCAAACGCTGGGTGCGGGCGGTCATGTGGCCCGGCCTGATGCTGCAGAACCTGACCACCCGCGAGCCCGACGAAGAGCAGCTCGCGGTGGCGATCGCCTCCCTCAACGCCGTACTCGCTCGGAAGACTCCCGAGGAGGCGGCGAAAAACCCGCATATAGAGATCGTGGCTTAGCGGGGCGGGGGCGGGGGTCCCCTCTCCGGACACATCTCGCTATGGCTCGATGTTGAGTGTCCTGAGAGGGGACCCCCGCCCCCGCCGCTAGGGCCGCTCGATAGCTCTATGTTTGACTCGTGATCGAGTCGCTGGTTCAGCAGATAGAGAGTCGGTTCGCTGACTTGGAGGCGCAGATGTCCGACCCGGAGGTGATCTCCGACCGGGCGCGGTACGCCGAGGTCGGGCGCGAATACCGGGAATTGCAGCCGGCCAGCGAGTTTGCGGCGCGCTGGCGCACCCTGCGAGACGACCTCGAAGGCGCCCGGGAGCTGCTCGCCGAGGGCGAGGACGAGGAAATGCGGCAGGTGGTCGAGGAGGTGCCGGGGCAGCTCGAGGCGCTGGAAGAGGAGATCCGCCTGGCAATGGTCGAGCGGGACCCCAACGACGCCAAAAACGTGATCGTCGAGATCCGCGCCGGCACCGGCGGCGACGAGGCAGCGCTGTTCGCCGGCGACCTTTACAAGATGCTCACCCGCTACGGCGACGAGCGCGGCTTCTCCACCGAGGTCCTCTCGCAGTCGGCCTCCCACTCGGGCGGCTTCAAGGACGTCACCTTCGAGGTCAAGGGCGAGGGCGCCTACTCGGTCTTCAAGTTCGAGGGCGGCACCCACCGCGTGCAGCGGGTCCCTGAGACGGAGTCGCAGGGGCGGATCCACACCTCGACCGCGACCGTCGCCGTGCTGCCCGAGGCCGAGGAGGTCGAGGTCGCGATCGACCAAAACGACCTGCAGATCGACGTTTACCGCTCCTCGGGCCCTGGCGGTCAGTCGGTGAACACGACCGACTCGGCGGTGCGGATCACCCACAAACCGACCGGGATCGTCGTCTCGATGCAGGACGAGAAGTCCCAGCTCCAGAACAAGGACCGGGCGATGCGGGTCCTCCGCGCCCGGCTTTACGAGCGCGAGCTGGCCGAGCAGCAGGCGAAGATCGCCTCGGAGCGCAAGGCCCAGGTCGGCAGTGGCGAGCGCTCGGAGAAGATCCGCACCTACAATTTCCCCCAGGGCCGGGTCACCGACCACCGGATCAAGCACACCTCACACAACCTCGAGGGCGTGCTGGCGGGCGAGCTCGGCGAGTTCACCGACGCCTTGGAAGCCGAGGAGAAGCGTCAGAGGCTGGAGGCGGCCGCCTCGGCCGCCTGAGATCGTGGCGACGAGGACCGGCGCGAGCGTGCGCGAGGCGCTGGAGTCGGCGATCGATGCCCTGCGCGCAGCCGGGGTCGAAGACCCGCGGCTGGACGCTGAACTGCTGCTGGCAGAGGCAACCGGGGGGAGCCGAGCGAATCTGGTTGCCGATCCCGGCGCGGAGGTGCCGGCCGCGGCGGGGCGGCGCTTCGGCGAGCTGGTGAGGCGGCGTCTGCGGCGCGAGCCGGTTGCCTACATCCTCGGTCGCAAAGGGTTTCGCGATCTCGAGCTCGCCGTGGACCGGCGGGTGCTGGTGCCCCGGCCGGAGACCGAGCTGCTGGTCGAGCTCGCCGTCGAGCTGGAGCCCGCCAGTGTTCTCGACGTCGGCACCGGCTCCGGCGCGATCGCGCTCGCGGTCGCCGCCGAGCTGCCAGGCTGCGCCGTTACCGCGACCGACACCTCGCCGGCTGCGCTCGAAGTTGCCCGGGCGAACGCCGAGCGCCTCGGCCTCGCCGACCGCGTTCGCTTCCTCGGGGGCACGCTGCCCGGGGACGGCGAATTCGACCTCGTCCTCGCCAACCTCCCTTACGTTGCCGAGCGCGACTGGACGTCCCTGCAGCCCGAGGTGACGCAGTGGGAGCCCCGCGAGGCGCTCCTCGCCGGCGCCGACGGCCTCGACGCCTACCGCACCCTGTTCAACCGCCGAGTTGCAGCTTTGTCATCTATGGCGAGACAAATCGGCAACTCGGCCGGGGCGTTGCTGGTCGCTGTCGAGGTGGGGGAGGGGCAGGCCGGGGCGGTTTCGGCGCTGATGCGGGAGAGCGGCTTCGAGCAGGTCGAGGTGCGGCGCGACCTGGCCGGGATCGAGCGGGTCGTCGTCGGCCGGGTAGGGGGAGCGGCGTGAGCGAAATCGTCCGGTTGAAGAGCGGCGAGGCGCAGGTGGCGCGCAAGGCGCTGGAACGCTGCGTCTCGGGTGGCGGCGTGGCCGTCTTCCCCTCCGACGGCCTCTACGGGCTCGCCTGCGACCCGCTCGACGCGGGGGCGATCGCCAGGATCCACCGCCTCAAGGGCCGCGACGACGGCAAACCCTCGGCGGTTATGTACTTCTCACCGCTGGCGATCCGGGAGCTGGTCGCGGGGCTGGGCCCGCGGACGAAAGCGGCGGTCAGCGCCCTGCTGCCCGGGCCGGTCACTCTTGTTGTCGCCAACTCCCAGCGGCGCTATCCGCTCGCCTGTCGCCAGGACCCGGAGCATCTGGGGATCCGCCTGATCGGCGGTCCGCTTGCCGGAACGATGTCTCCCGTCTTCCAGACCTCGGCCAACCTCAGCGGCGAGCCAGCGCCCGCCCGCTTCGAGGACGTCCCGGACTCGATCCGCGAAGGCGCCGACTTGGCGATCGACGGCGGTGAGCTGCCGGGGCTGCCCTCGACGGTGGTCGACATCGCCGCGATCGAGGACGACGGCAGCTGGCGGATCCTCCGCGATGGGGCGCTCTCGCCCGGCGACCTGGCCAGCAAGCTCGCCTCCGTCGGTCTCGGCTGAAAGCGCCTGGGCTGCGCCCAGGCCTAGCCGAAGCGTTTAACAGCCGGGTGCGCCCTTGTAGGGCAGGCGTACCAGGCGCTGGGACATGTTGTCCTTCTCGTTCGACTCGAAGAGGTTCTCCTTCGGGTCGACGATCATTCGGTAGGCGAAGCAGCCGCGCAGCCCGGTGACGTCGATCCACTGCTGGTGGTAGGTCGCGGGGTAGATGTCTGACCAGCCCACCGAGGTGCCGAGCCTGACGTGGTCCTTGAAAGGGTTCTGGTTGCAGCCGGGATAGAAGCGGCTCGGCGGCGAGTGGCGCCCGGCGCGGGTCCTGTAGAGGTCGCGCAGGCAGTAATTGAGCTTGGGGCTGGTGCGGACGACGTCGCCGACCGCTCCGTCGGGGCCGACCCGGCGCAGCTCGAAGTTGGCCAGCTCATGGACCTTCCAGTAGGAGCCACCGAAGTAGGTGCCGACGTAGGTGAAGCGCAGCTTCGCGTTGGTGCGCAGGGCGAGGTGGCCACTGCCCTTCTTGTAAATCCACTGGTTGACCTTCATCGAACGGGGTCCGTCGCGGCGACCGTGCAGCTCCATCGGCCCCTTGCCGCGGCTCTGGACGTCGCTGGTCGCGCGCAGCAGCAGATGCCCGTCGGCCTTCTGCGCGTATAGCTCGCTCGGCGGCGCGATCCGCAGGTTTGGGCAGAGGAGGAATCGCGCTTCGGACCCTTCGCAGGGGTTCTCGACCGCCCCCGCGGCGGCGGTCGGAAGCCCCAGGGCGATCAGCGCCAGGGTGGAGAGCAGAAAGCGGGTTCGCACCGGCGGGAGACTATCCCGACCCGTTGCTATGGTCGGCCGTCGATGGCCGATTTGCCGGACAACTTTCAAACCGCGCCGCTGAGCGAGGTCGATCCCGAGATCGCCGGCGTTCTCGACGCCGAGTTGCGTCGCCAGCAGCGCACGCTGGAGATGATCGCCTCGGAGAATTTCGTCCCGCAGGCGGTGCTCGAAGCGGTCGGCTCGGTTCTGACCAACAAGTACGCCGAGGGCTACCCCGGCCGCCGCTACTACGGCGGCTGCGAGGAGGTCGACGTCGCCGAGGAACTGGCGATCGACCGCGCCAAGAGCCTGTTCGGCGCCGAGCACGCCAACGTCCAGGCCCACTCCGGCGCCCAGGCCAACAACGCCGTCTACATGGCGCTGCTGGAACCGGGGGACACCTTCCTCGGCCTCGCCCTCGACCACGGCGGCCACCTCAGCCACGGGATGAAGATCAACGTCAGCGGCACGCTCTACAACCCGGTGCCCTACCACGTCAGCCGCGAGGACTTCCTCGTTGACATGGACGAGGTCGAGCGCCTCGCCAAGGAGCACAAGCCGGCGCTGATCGTCACCGGTTGGTCCGCCTACCCGCGCCAGCTCGACTTCGCCGCCTTCCGCGAGATCGCCGACTCGGTCGGCGCCAAGCTGATGGTCGACATGGCCCACTTCGCCGGCCTCGTCGCCGCCGGCGAGCACCCAAACCCGGTCGAGCACGCCGACGTCGTCACGACGACTATCCACAAGACGCTCGCCGGCCCGCGCAGCGGCATGATCCTCTGCCGGGAGGAGCACGCGAAAGCGATCGACAAGGCGGTCTTCCCCGGCCAGCAGGGGGGACCGTTGATGCACACGATCGCCGCCAAGGCGGTCGCCCTTCAGATTGCCGCCAGCGAGCAGTTCCGCCGGCGCCAGCGGCAGACGATCGCCAACGCGCAGGCGTTCGCCGCCGGCCTCGAAGCGGGTGGGATTCCGGTGATCACCGGCGGCACCGACGTCCACCTCGTCCTCGTCGACCTCACCCCGACCGGCCTCGACGGCCAGACCGCGGAGGATCGCCTCGACGAGGTCGGGATCACGGTCAATCGCAACGCGATCCCGTTTGACGAGCGCCCGCCGATGAACCCCTCGGGCCTGCGGATCGGCACTCCCGCGCTGACCACCCGCGGAATGGGCGAGGAGGAGATGACCGAGATCGCCGCGGTGATCGTCACCGCCCTGGGCCCTGACTTCGAGTCCTCGAAGGAGGACCTCCGGGCCCGCACCGGCACCCTGATGGACCGCTTCCCGCTCTACGCCGAGCTCGCGGCGACCGTTTAACCCCATGCGTATCTGGGTGGATATGAGCGCCCCGGCGCACGTGCTGGTGCTGCGCCCGATCATCGCGCGGCTGCGGGGCGAAGGTCATGAGGTCGAGATCACCTCGCGCGATTACGCGCAGACGCAACAGCTGCTCGAGCTCCACGGCCTCGAACACACCCCGATCGGCCGCCACGGCGGCGCCTCGCGCCTGCGCAAGGCCTACAGCCTCGCTTCGCGCAGCGCCGGCATGCTGCGCTTCGGCCGCGGCCGCGGCTTCGACCTGGCCCTCGCCCACGGCTCCAACGACCTGGCGATCGCTGCTAAAACGCTCGGCGTCCCCGAGGCCAACATGCACGACTACGAGTACGCGGTCACCCAGCACCGGATCGGCTGCAGACTGGCGCGGCGGGTGCTGTTCCCGGACACGGTCCCGCTCGACCGGCTGCGCCGCTTCGGCGTCACCGCGGAGAAGTACTTCCCCTATCCGGGCTTGAAGGAGGAGTACTACCTCTTCGACTTCGAGCCCGACTCCGAGGCGCTGACCCGGCTCGGGGTCGAGACCGAGCGCGTCGTCGTCATCGTCCGGCCGCCGCCCGACGTCTCCCTCTACCACCGCAAGTCGAACCCGCTCTTCCCCAAGGTGCTCGACCGCCTCGGCCGCGACGAGGGAGTCCACGCCGTGGTGCTGCCGCGCACCGGGGCCCAGCGCGAGTTCATCACCGGCCTCGGCTTGCCCTCGGTGATCGTCCCGCCCGCCGCCGTGGAGGCGCAGAGCCTCGTCGCTCTCGCCGACCTCGTCCTTTCCGCCGGCGGCACGATGAACCGCGAGGCCGCCGCCCTCGGCACCCCCGTCTACACGACCTACGGCGGCCGCCTCGGCGGCGTCGACGAAGCGCTGATCCGCTCCGGCCGCCTGCGCCCGCTGACCGACGCCCGCGCTCTCGAGCTCCAGAAGCGGACCGCGGCGTCGACGCCCACACGCCGCGATCCGTCCACGCTGGTCGCGACCATCCTCGGTACCGTCGGAGCCCAACCATTGCGCGAAGAGCCTCATCCCGTAACGCCTTCCTGAGCGAGCTGCCCGAGGCCGAACCCGGCCTCGAAGAACTCGTCGCGCCCGCGGCGGAAGGCGACCCGCGGCCGATCGACCCGGTCCTGCGGGCGCTCGACATCCTCATCTCCGCCTCGATCCTGCTGGTCCTCTCGCCGCTGCTGGCGCTGGTCGCGCTGGTCATCCTGATCGACTCCGGCCGGCCGGTCCTCTACCGCGGCGCCCGGGTCGGCAGAGCCGGGCACCTCTTCTGGATGTACAAGTTCCGCACCCTGAAGCCGGACGCGGAAACCCGGCTCGGGCCCTATTACGGCGAGGAGCTGACCCGGCGGACCGAGGAAGAGCGGACGCGGATCGGCGGCGTCCTGCGCAAGACCCACCTCGACGAGGTGCCGCAGCTCTGGAACGTGCTGCGCGGCGAGATGTCGATCGTCGGCCCACGCCCGATCAGGCCCACCTTCTACGCCGAGCTCTGCCGCGAGATCCCCCAGTACTGGCAGCGGCTCGTCGTCCGTCCCGGCGTCACCGGCTTCGCCCAGACCCGCATCACCCGCGAGGAGACCTGGGCCGACAAGCTTGCCCACGACATGGAGTACATCGCCGACCGCTCGGTCCAGCTCTACGTCCAGGTCCTGCTGGCCACGGTCGCCAAGGTGCTGGGAAAAGGGCCAGCAGCTCCGAAGAACGACGAAGGCTGAATCTCTTTCACCTCGACCCTCCCCGGTCAAGGCGCCTTTCGTCCTCCTGGTTAACAAAAGCGCCTCGCCCGCGGCGACTGCGAGACTGCCCGCCTATGTGCGGGATCTGCGGAGTCGTCAGCCCCGAGGGGGGTCCCGATCTCGAGGCGGTGGCGCGGATGAGTGGCCGGCTCGTTCACCGCGGGCCCGACGACGACGGGCTGTTCCACGAGGGGCCGGTGGCGCTGGCAGCCCGGCGGCTCTCGATCATCGACCTCGAGCATGGCCACCAGCCGATCGCCAACGAGGACGGCTCGGCGGTGGTCGTCCAGAACGGCGAGATCTACAACTTCCGCGAGCTGAAGCGGGAGCTGGAGGGCAAGGGCCACCGCTTCGCCACCGACTGCGACACCGAGGTCCTCGTCCACGGCTACGAGGAGTGGGGCGAGGGCTTCGTCGAGCGGCTGCGGGGAATGTTCGCGATCGCGCTTTGGGACAAGCGCCGCCGCCGGCTGCTGCTGGCCCGCGACCGCTTCGGGATCAAGCCGCTCTACTACCGCCACGCCGGCGGCGGCCTCTCCTTCGCCTCGGAGCTGAAGGCGATGCTCGAGCAGCCTGGCTTCTCACGCGAGATCGATCCCCGGGCAGTCTCCGCCTACCTCGCCTTCAACTCGATCCCCGCCCCGCTGACGATCTTCGCCGAGGCGCGCAAGCTGCCCCCCGGGCACCTGCTCACCTGGGAGGGGGGCGCTGTTTCCCTGCGCCGCTACGCCCGGCCGGGAGCGGTGCCCGGCGCCGAGCCGCGCCGCGGCTCCGAGGCCGAGCTGGCGGAGGAGCTGCGCGAGGTCCTCGACGACAGCGTCCGCGCCCACCTCGTCGCCGACGTCCCGGTCGGGGTTCTGCTCTCGGGCGGCGTCGACTCAGGGGCGCTCGCTGCGCTCGCAAGCGCCCATCTCGGTGAGCCCCTGCGGACCTTCTCGATCGGGTTCGAGGAGGAGGGGTTCGACGAGCTCTCCCGCGCCCGCCTCGTCGCCCGGCGTTACGGCACCGACCACCACGAGCTGGTCGTCCGCCCCGACGCGGTCGAGCTTCTCCCGCAGCTGGTCGAGGCCTTCGACGAGCCCTTCGGCGACTCCTCGGCGCTGCCCACCTACCTCGTCTCCCAGCTCGCCTCCGAGCACGTCAAGACGGCGATGTCGGGCGAGGGCGGGGACGAGCTGTTCGGCGGCTACTACACCTACGTCGCCGACCTCCTCGCCCGCCGCGTCGGCCGCCTCGCGCCCCTGGCCCGGCCGCTGGCCGAGGCGTTGCCGAGCCGCCACGACCGCGTCGGCATCGACTACAAAGCCAAGCGCTTCGCCCGCGCCGCGGCGCTGCCGCCGCTGGAGCGCCACCACGGCTGGAAGGAGATCTTCTCGGCGCAGACGCGCACAGAGCTGGCGGGCGTCACGGCCTCCGGCTGGGACCCGCTGGACCTCTACCGCGAGCGCTACGCCGAAACCGAGGGCGCCGACCCGCTGGCGCGGATGCAGGACGTCGACCTCGGCATCTACCTGGTCGACGACCTGCTGGTCAAGACCGACCGGCTCAGCATGGCCCACTCGCTGGAGCTGCGGGTCCCGTTTCTCGACGCCGAGGTCGCCGAGTTCGCCTTCTCGCTGCCGCGGCGGATGAAAGTGCGCGGCTTCTCGAAGAAGAGGCTGCTGCGCCAGGCGCTGGCGCCGCTGCTGCCGGAGGAGATCGTCCAGGGCCGCAAGCAGGGCTTCTCGATTCCGCTCGCCGCCTGGCTGCGCGGGCCTCTGGAGCCGTTCGCTCGCGAGGTCCTGGCGCCGGGCGCGCTCGAGCGCCAGGGGCTGCTCGACCCCGCCTCGGTTGCCCCGGTCGTCGACCGCCACTGCGCCGGCCAGGAGGACCTCAGCCGCCAGATCTGGGGCCTGATGGCCCTTACCCTCTGGTTCGACCGCTATGCCCACTGACACCGACGCCCTCTTCGCATTTCTTCTCGCCGGGCTGATGGCGCTGCTGCTGGTGCCGCTGACCAAGTGGCTGGCGGTCCGGGTCGGGGCCATCGACCGTCCCAATGAGCGCTCTCTCCACGTCGCGCCGACCCCGAAACTCGGCGGCCTCGGGATCCTCGGTGGCGTCGCCGTCGCCGGACTGCTCTTCCTTCCGAACGACAGCGAAAGCCACGCGATCCTGATCGGGGCGGTGGCGATCGCCCTGGTCGGCGTCCTCGACGACATCTTCGACCTGCCCGCCGCGGTGAAGCTGCTCGGCCAGACCGCCGCCGTCGTCATCCCGGTCTCCGCCGGCGTCACCGTCGACAACTTCACCTTCCCCTTCTTCGGCCGGCTGACCCCGGGCACCGTCGACCTCCTCACCCTGCCCGGCGGCGGCGTCGTCCACCTCGGCGACGTCCTGACTGTGATCGGGATCGTCGCCGTGATCAACGTGATCAACCTGATCGACGGGGTCGACGGGCTCGCCGCCGGCGTTGCGGTGATCTCCGGCATCACCCTGGCGACGATCGCCCTCTCGCTCGATCGCACCGCCGCCGGCGTTCTCGCCGCTCTCACCGCCGGCGCCGCCCTCGGCTTCCTCCGCTGGGGGTTCCCGCCGGCCAGCACCTTCATGGGGGACACCGGCTCCAACCTGCTCGGCTATCTCCTCGGGGCGGTGGCGGTGCAGGGAGCGCTGAAGACGAACGCGGTGGTCGCCCTCTTCCTGCCGCTGATCATCCTCGCGGTGCCGATCCTCGACACCGGCTTCGTCGTCGCCAAGCGGCTCAAATACGGCCGGCCGATCTACAAAGCCGACCGCTGGCACTTCCACCACCGAATGGCCGACATCGGCTTCTCCCAGCGGCGAACCCTGCTCTACCTCTATGGCTGGACCACTGTGATGGCACTCTTGGCGCTCGCCTTGCGCTTCGTCCCCTACAGCGACGACCACGGCAACTTCGATCCGCTCTGGACCGCGGTGATTGCCCTCTCCGGCATCCTCGCGCTTGCCGCCAGCGTCTACCTGGTCGAGGTTTTGGAGATCCTCAAGCTCCGCCAAACTCGCCTCCGTCAGCTGATCACCCTGCGCCGCACCGCTGGCGCCCCCGAACCCGACCTGCAGGAGGTCAACGTCGCGGTCGAGCAGGAGCTGGAGACCGGCACCTTCCCGACGGTGGACCCAGAGACGGGAGAGTTCGAAGCGATCGACAAGTAGACGGTAGTGGCAACCCTCACGAAGTGGCTTCAGAAAGCCATTCGCGGGCCTGTTTGGGTATAGTCGCCCTGCGCCCTCTCTGCCCCGAGCTGGGCGTATTTCCTTGTTATGTCTCCTCCCAAGTACGTCGATCTACTCGCGCTGCTCATTGCACTCGCCGTTTTCCTGCTCGGCGGTCTTCCGCTGCTCGGGTTCGCCGTGGCGGCGGCGGTGTGGCTCACCCAGCGAGGAATCCAGATGCTCGCGCAGCGCCGCATGAAGCAGGAGCTGGCCGCCGGCAACCGGCAGAAGGCGATGGGCATCGTCGCCGGCAGTACCCTCGGCCGCGTCTGGCTGATGGCCACCGCCGTCCTCCTCGTCGGCATCGCCGAACGGGAGTCGGGCCTCGCCGCCGCGATCCTCCTGCTCGCCCTCTTCACGATTTCCTTCGCCGCCCAGGGCCTCGTGCACCTGTTCGACGACCAGCCTGAGGGTCAGGGGGTCTAGGCCATGGAGTCGGCTTCGATTCAGGCGCCGGGCGGCGCCGCCGCCAGCGGCGACCCCGAGAAGAGCGGCCTCAGCACCAAAGCCAAGGTCTTCATCGGTCTCGGGGTCTACCTCGCCGTCTCGATCCTGCTGCTGGCGATCTTCGGCAACGACGGCAAGAACGAAGCCTTCAAGCCGCAGAACGAGTTCAAACTCGAACCGTGGGTCTCGATCCACCTCGGCAGTCTCGACCTCAGCATCAACAAGGCGGTCCTCTACCTGGTTCTCGCCAGCGCCCTGACGATCCTGACGATGACCTGGATCGCGCGGCGAATGGTGCAGAAGCCGAACCGGATCCAGACCGCGGTCGAGGTCGCCTACGACCTGACCAAAAACACGATCACCGGCGGCAGCCTCCACGGCGAGCTGGCGCGCAAGTGGTTCCCCTTCATCGGCGCCCTCTTCTTCTGGATCTGGTTCTCGAACATGCTCGGCTTCCTGCCGCTGCCGACCAACACCGAGCACACCTTCTCGATCGGCGGCCTCGAGATCCCCTCCTTCGCGATCTACGCCGCGACCGCCAATATCGCGATCCCGCTCGTCCTCACCCTCGTCGTCTGGCTCAGCTACCACGTCGAGGGCATCCGCGCGAAGGGCGTCGGTCCCTACTTCAAGAGCTGGCTGCCCCCGGGCCTGGAGGACATGCACCCGGTCGGCAAGGCCGCGATCTTCGTGATCGAGGTGATCTCGCACTTCGTGCGGCTGATCTCGCTCTCCGTCCGTCTTTTCGCCAACATCCTCGCCGGCCACCTGCTGCTGCTCTTCATGGGCGGCGGGCTGGCGGTGCTGCTGGGAATCGCCGCCCTCGGGGCGCTCACCTTCCCGCTTGCCTTCGCCTTCTTCATCTTCGAGGTCGGGCTGGTGGCGACCCTGCAGGCATTCATCTTCTCGACGCTTAGCGCTATCTACATCGGCGGAGCGACCTCCGCCTCTCACTAGAAAAGGAGCAACACTCGATGGATCTGACCGCAATACCTCTCGCCGAGGTCACCGACGAAGGCGTGAAAAGCGCCGGCAAAGCGATCGCCCTCGGCGTCGGCGCCGGGCTGGGCTCGATCGGCGCCGGTATTGGCGTCGGCTTCATCTTCGGTAAGGAGATCGAGTCGGTCGCCCGCCAGCCGGAGATGAAAAGCGAACTGGAAAGCATCCGCTGGCTCGGCTTCGCGCTGACCGAGGCGGTCGCCTTCTACACCTTCATCTTCGGCCTGATCGCCTTCTTCCTCGCCTAGTCGATGGAGCTGCTCGGCTACATAGCCCCGCTCGCCGCCGAGGCGGCGGAACACGGCGAGGAAAGCGGCGGCAGCTTCCTGGTCAGCCCGGGCCTGGGGCTGATGATCTGGACGCTGGTCCTGTTCCTGATCACGATGTGGGTGTTGAGCAAGGTCGCCTTCCCGAAGATTCAGGAAGCGCTCGACAAACGCGCGAAAACGATCGCCGAGTCGATCGACGCTGCCGAACGGCAGCGCAAGGAATCGGACGAGCTGCTCTCCGAGTACCGCGCTCGTCTCGCCGAGGCGCGGGAGCAGGCCGACGACATCATGGCCCGTGCCCGCAAAGCCGCCGAGACCGCCGAAGCCGAGGCGACGGTGGCCGGCAAGGAGAAACGCGAGGAGCTGGTCGAGGCCGCCAAGCGCGACATCGAGGCCGAGACGCGGCGCTCGCTCGATCAGATCCGCCAGGAGGTCGCCGACCTGACCGTGCTCGCCACCGAGCGGGTCACCCGCAAATCGCTCACCGACGAGGACCAGAAGCGCCTCGTCGAGGAGGCCCTCAGCGAGGTCGACTTCTCGACGCTCTCGGGGTCGGAGAAGAACTAGATGGCCGACGCAGCTCGCGTATACGCCGAGGCCCTCTTCGAGGTGGGCCGCGACAGAGGCAAGCTGGACTCGCTGCAGCAACAGTTGGGCGAGTTCACCGACGCCGTCGACCGCAACCGCGAGCTGCAGGTCTTCTTCTTCAGCCCCTACCTCTCCTCGGAGGAGAAGAAAGAGGGGCTGAAGCGAGCGATCTCGGGCGCCGAGCCCGAGCTGATCAACTTCCTCGAGTTGCTCGTCGACAAGCACCGGATGCCGGAGATCTTCCGCATCCGCCGCGAGTTCGAGGAGCTTTGGAAGCGTGAGAACCGCCGTATCGACGTCACCGTCACCAGCGCCGTCGAGCTGGACTCGGCGGTCGTCGAGAAAATCGGCCAGGAGGTCGAACGCCAGACCGGGGAGGAGGTCGACCTCTCGAGCGCGGTCGACTCCGGCATCCTCGGCGGCATCGTCCTCCAGGTCGGCAACATGGTCCTGGACGCGAGCATCCGCAGTCGCCTGGAGAAACTTCGAAAGAGCGTCGCCACCGCGGCGTAAGGAGGCAGAGAGCACCCGATGGAGATCAAGCCCGACGAGATCGCAAGCATCCTGCGAGAGCGGATCGAGGGACTCGAGACCGGTTCCGCCGACCTCACCGAGGTCGGCACGGTCCTGTCCGTCGCCGACGGCATCGCCCGCATCCACGGGCTCGACAACTGCATGGCGCTGGAGATGCTCGAGCTGCCGCACGGCGTCACCGGCCTGGCGCTGAACCTCGAGGCCGACAACGTCGGCGCCGTGCTGTTCGGCGCCTGGGACCAGATCGTCGAGGGCGACACGGTCAAACGGACCGGCAAGCTGCTCGAGATCCCCGTCGGCGAGGCGCTGCTGGGCCGCATGGTCGACCCGCTCGGCCGTCCGCTCGACGACCGCGGCGACATCGCCACCACCGAGACCCGCCCGGCCGAGTTCAAAGCTCCGGGCGTCGTCCAGCGCCAGCCGGTCGAGGAACCCGTCCAGACCGGGCTGATGTCGATCGACGGGATGATCCCGATCGGCCGTGGCCAGCGAGAGCTGATCATCGGCGACCGCCAGACCGGCAAGACCGCGATCGCGATCGACACGATCATCAACAACAAGGACAAGGACCTGATCTGCATCTACGTCGCGATCGGGCAGCGGATGTCCACCGTCGT
>JAWVFA010000018.1:0-51599 GCA_033856415.1 Solirubrobacterales bacterium
CCGACCTGCACGCCGTGCACGTACCCGAGTCGTACGGCGGCGCGGGCGCGGACGCGCTGGCCACGGTCATCGTGATCGAGGAGGTGGCCCGCGTCTGCGCCTCCTCGTCCCTGATCCCCGCGGTGAACAAGCTGGGCTCGCTCCCGGTGATCCTCTCCGGCTCCGAGGACCTGAAGAAGAAGTACCTCGGCCCGCTCGCCCAGGGCGACGGCATGTTCTCGTACTGCCTCTCCGAGCCGGACGCGGGCTCGGACGCGGCGGGCATGAAGACCAGGGCGGTCCGCGACGGCGACTTCTACGTCCTCAACGGCGTGAAGCGCTGGATCACCAACGCCGGCGTCTCCGCGTACTACACGGTGATGGCGGTCACCGACCCCACCAAGCGCTCCAAGGGCATCTCGGCCTTCGTCGTCGAGAAGTCTGACGAGGGCGTCTCCTTCGGCGCCCCGGAGAAGAAGCTCGGCATCAAGGGCTCGCCGACCCGCGAGGTCTACCTCGACAAGGTCCGCATCCCTGCCGACCGGATGATCGGCGACGAGGGCACCGGCTTCCTGACCGCGATGCGCACGCTGGACCACACCCGCGTGACCATCGCCGCGCAGGCCGTCGGTGTCGCGCAGGGTGCGCTGGACTACGCGCTCGGCTATGCCAAGGAACGGCAGCAGTTCGGCAAGCCGATCGCCCAGTTCCAGGGCCTGCAGTTCATGTTGGCCGACATGGGGATGAAGATCGAGGCCGCCCGTCAGCTGACCTACGCCGCCGCCGGTCGTTCCGAGCGCGGCGACAAGGACCTGACGTTCTTCGGCGCGGCGGCCAAGTGCTTCGCCTCCGACGTCGCCATGGAGGTCACCACCGATGCCGTGCAACTGTTCGGCGGCTACGGCTACACCGTGGACTTCCCGGTCGAGCGAATGATGCGCGACGCCAAGATCACCCAGATCTACGAGGGTACGAACGAGATCCAGCGCGTGGTCATCGCCCGGGCGATGAGCTGAAAACCACTAGACACCCAAGTTCCTTAGTGGGACTAATGGTCCAGCAGAATGGGAAAATACGAGTAAAGTTGCATTTGCAGCAAGGCGGGATCTTGGGAGAGGTCTCACAAGATTTCGAAAATTGGTCGGCAGGGCCGACATTCCTTCTGGACCCCCAGACAGGAGCGTTTAACCGTTTTCCCACCCCAACTCGCAGAACGGCGCCCGCGCGTACACGGGCGTTCGGTGCTAGTCGACAGGAAGAAGTTCCACGTCCGCGGCGTCACCTACGGCACCTTCCAGTCGCAAGACGGGTCGTCCTTTCCTGCTCCTGAGCGGGTGCGGCGGGACTTCGCGGCGATGGCCGCGATCGGGGTCAACGCGATCCGCACCTACGTGCCACCGCCGGCCTGGTTGCTCGACGCCGCCCTGGCCCACGGTATCCACGTCCTGGTCGGTTTCGCTTGGGAGCAGCACGTCGCCTTCCTCGACGACAGCGAGCGAGCGACCCGGATCGCATCCCAGCTGGGCGATCAGGTCCGGGCCCTCGAGGAGCACCCGGCGATCCTCTGCTACTCGATCGGCAACGAGATCCCAGCGCCGATCGTCCGCTGGCACGGGAAACGACCGGTCGAGCGATTCCTGGAGCGCCTGCACTGGGAGGCGAAGTCGGCCGACCCAGAGGGCCTCGTCACCTACGTCAACTACCCCTCGACGGAGTACCTGGAGCTCCCCTTCCTCGACCTCACCGCCTTTAACGTCTTCCTCGAGGAGGAGGAGGCGTTCGAGTCCTACCTGGCTCGCCTGCAGAACCTCTCCGGAGACCGCCCGCTGCTGATCACCGAGGTCGGCATCGACAGTCGCCGCAACGGGACCGAGGCCCAGGCGAGGGTCCTGGAGTGGCAGGTCCGACACGCATTCGCGACCGGGGCCGCCGGCGCCTTCGTCTTCGCCTGGACCGACGAGTGGCATCGGGGCGGCCATGACGTACACGATTGGGAGTTTGGGCTCGTCGACCGGGAGCGGGTCCCGAAGCCTGCCCTGCAGGCTGTGAAGCAGGCCTTCGCCGCGGTGCCGTTCGCCCCCGGCGGGCCCTGGCCCTCCGTCTCCGTCGTCGTCTGCACCCACAACGGGCAGCGGACCTTGGAGGAGTGCCTCCAGCGCCTCAGCACCCTCGCCTATCCCGACTACGAGGTGATCGTCGTCAACGACGGCTCCAGCGACGACTGTGCCGCGATCGCGCGGGCGCACGGTGCCACTCTGGTCGAGACCGAACATCGCGGCCTCGGCCACGCGCGCAACGTCGGCATCGAGACGGCGCGAGGGGAGATTGTCGCCTTTCTCGACGACGATGCCTATCCCGACGCAGACTGGCTGCACTACATCGCTGCGCAGCTGCGAGCTAACGGCCACGGCGGCGTCGGCGGCCCGAACATCCCGCCAGAGGACGACAACTTCGTCGCCGAGTGCGTCGCCGCCGCTCCGGGCGGGCCGATCCACGTCCTGGTCTCCGACCGCGAGGCCGAGCATGTGCCCGGCTGCAACATGGCCTTCCGCAAGGACCTACTCGAAGAGGTAGGCGGTTTCGACGAGCGCTTCCGCGTCGCCGGCGACGACGTCGACCTCTGCTGGCGGTTGCAGAAGGCGAACCGCACGCTCGGCTTCAGCGCCGGGGCCGTCGTCATGCACCGCCGCCGCGACTCGATCCGCCGCTACCTGCGCCAGCAGTACGGCTACGGCAAGGCAGAGGCGTTGCTGGAGCGGAAGTGGCCGACGCACTACAACCGCGCCGGCTCCTCGCGCTGGTCCGGTCGCATCTACGAGCCGCCGACCGCCGGTGCTCCGCGCCGACGTTCGATGGTCCGCTACGGAACCTGGGGGACCGGGCTCTTCCAGTCGATCTACGACCCGCCTCGGCTGCTTGCGGGGATGCTTCAGGCACCGGAGGGGCTACTGCTGTTGGCCGGGCTCGGGATCGTCTCGATGCTCGGGTTGCTTTGGACGCCGCTCCTCCTGGCTGCACCCGCCTTCTTTGTCGCCCTCGCCTGGATCGTCGCCGGCGCGGTGGCCAACGGCTGGCGAGCCCACCCGGCGCGCCCGGGCTTACCCCGGAGCCAGACACTGCGCCGGCGCGCACTGACCTCCCTGCTCTTCCTCACGCAACCGGTGGCCCGGCTTCTGGGTCGACTCCGCAACGGCCTCTCGCCATGGCGCCGACGAATCCGCCCTGGACTCAGTTGGCCGCGCCCTCGCACGATCAAGGTCTGGGGCGAAAGCTGGCGCGAGCCGCGCGCCTGGGTGGAGTACCTGCAGGACGGCCTCGCCGCCCGCGGGGGCTTCGTCCGCAGCGGCGGCCCCTTCGACCGTTGGGACCTCGATCTGAGGGTAGGGCAGTTGGGTGGAGTCAAGATCCTGATCGCGATCGAGGAGCACGGCGAAGGGAAGCAGACGATGCTCGCCCGCATCTGGCCCCGCCTTTCCGCCGGAGGCACGATCGCGATCCTCCTGCTCGGCGTCATCGCCCTCTACCTGATGCTCGGAGGACAGTACGTCGCCGGGACCGGCCTCACCGGTGCCTTCATCGTCACGCTCGGGCTCGCGATCGAGGGCTCCGCCACGGCGATGAGCCTCGCCCTCTCCGAACTGGAGAGGATGCGCGGCGAGGAAGCGGTGGACTCCGGCGTCGAGGACGAGGTGCAACCGCCGGACGCGCTCCCGGGCGAAAAAGTGCCAGAGCTGCAGAACGCTGTAAGGGGGGAGGAGCTGTGAGCGACCCGCCGCCCCCTTCGCTGGCAGCCGAAAAACTGACGACCCGCGAGCTGTGGACCTATTTACCGCGGATCCGCCCCTACCTCCGCCCCTACCGGAAACTGCTCGGGTTGGTCGGTTTCCTCACCGCGCTGACGGCTGTGGTGTCCCTTGCCGAGCCCTGGCCGCTGGCGATGGTCGTCGACAGCGTGCTCGGCAACCACCCGCCTCTCGGAATCGTCGAATGGCTGGTCGGGACCGACAAGACGGCGCTGCTGATCTTCGCCGTCGCCCTCAACTTCGGCTTCACTGCGCTCGGCAACGGGCTGGCCGTCCTCTACAACTACGTCGGCGCCAAGGCCGAGCAAAACATGATCCTCGACTTCCGCAGCGAGCTGTTCGAGCATGTGCAGCAGCTCTCGATGAGTTTTCACGACCAGCGGCGCACCGGCGAGCTGATGGCCCGCATCAACTACGAGGCCTCGGCGCTGGGCAACATCGTGATGATCTTCCCGCCGCTGGTGCAGAGCGTCCTGATGCTGGTCGGGATGTTCGTCATCGCCTTTCTCATCGACCCGGTGCTGGCGCTGGTTGCTCTCGGGATCCTGCCGATCATCTACTGGTCGCTCGGGCTCTACTCGAAGCACATCGTGCCGCGCCTGCGTGAGGTGCAGGGGCTCGAGTGGCAGTCGCTCTCGATCGTCAACGAGGCGATGTCGATGCTGCGGGTGATCGTCGCCTTCCGCCGCGAGGAACACGAGCACGACAGGTTCCGCAAACAGGGCGAAACGGCCGTCGACGCCCGGGTCTCGCTGACGATGAGGCAGACGCTGTTCTCGCTCGGCGTCAACACCACCACCGCCCTCGGCACCTCGGTCGTCTTCGGCGTCGGTGCCTGGCGGGTGATGCACGGCGATCTGCAGACCGGCCAACTGCTCGTGGTCATGTCCTACATCGCCGCCGTCTACCAGCCGTTGGAGCAGATCTCCTCGACCTGGAGCACCCTGAACGAGGAACTGATCAAGCTGCGGGGGTCGATGCTGCTGTTGGACCAGGCGCCCGACGTGGTCGAACGCGAGGACGCGAAGACGCTCGGGCCGCTGCGGGGGGAGGTCGCCTTCGAGGGCGTGTACTTCCACTATCCGGGCCGTCGGCGGACGCTGGAGGACGTCGACATCAGGGTCGAGGTCGGCCAACGGGTGGCAATCGTCGGCCCTACGGGCGCCGGCAAGACCACGTTGATGAGCCTCCTGCTGCGTTTATACGACCCCCACCGGGGTCGGATCCTGATTGACGGAGTCGACATCCGTGACGTGACCCTCGACTCGCTGCGGGAGCAGGTCAGCCTGGTCCTCCAGGACCCTTTGCTGTTCTCGGGGACGATCGCCGAAAACATCCGTTATGGAGATCTCGAGGCTCCCACCTCCGCTGTCGTCGCCGCCGCTCGGGATGCGAACTCGCACGAGTTCATCATGCGGCTCAGCCACGGCTACGACACGATCCTCGGCGAGCGCGGCGCGCAGCTCTCCGGGGGCGAGCGCCAGCGCATCTGCGTCGCGCGCGCATTCCTCAAGAACGCGCCGATCCTCGTCCTCGACGAGCCCACCTCCTCGATCGACTCGCGCACCGAGCGGGTGATCATCGAGAGCCTGCAGCGGCTGATGGAGGGGCGGACCACGTTCATGATCGCCCACCGCCTCTCGACGATCCGCCGAGCCGACCTGATCGTCGTCCTCGACCACGGCCGGGTGGTCGAACAGGGCGAGCACGACGATCTCCTGCGGCAGGGCGGTCTCTACCGCCAACTTCACGAGGCGCAGGCGGGGGACCCGCTGGCGGCGGCGCTCGACCAGGAGACGATGCAGTGACCCGCGTCGTCGTCCTCGGGATGATCACCAAGATGCCCGTCCCGGGCGTGGTCTGGCAGACCCTCCATTACCTGGAGGGGCTGCGGCGGCTCGGCTGCGACGTCTGGTACGTCGAGACCCACGGGCGCACCCCCTCGATGTTCATGCGGCACGAGAGCGACGACGGCTCGATGCGGGCCGCCGCCTTCCTCGACGCGACCCTATCCCGCTTCGGGTTCGGCGACCGCTGGGCCTATCGGGCGCTGCACCACGACGGCCGCTGCTTCGGCGCCAGCGAGCGCACCTTGAAGGACCTCTACGGGTCCGCCACGTTGATCCTCAACCTGCATGGCGGCACCCTGCCGGTCGACGAACTCGCCGACACCGAACGCCTGATCTACCTGGAGACCGACCCGGTGCAGTTGCAGGTCGAGCTGGAGCAAGGCCTGCAGGAGTCGATCGACTTCCTCGATCCCCATCGCGCCTTCTTCTCCTTTGCCGAGAACCTCGGGGGCGAGGACTGCGGGCTGCCGGTGGACCCCCGCTTCCCGTTCGCCGCCACGAGGCAGCCGGTCGTCCTCGACTGGTGGGCCGCGGAGAACGAGCCCGGGGATGCCTTCACCACGATCGGGAACTGGCGACAGCGGTGGCGGGACGTGGAGTACGGGGGGGAGAAGTACTCCTGGAGCAAGCACCTGGAGTGGCCGCGCTTCATCGACCTGCCGAGCCGCACCGGCCTGCGTTTCGAGCTGGCGCTGAGCGGGTTCGAGGACGACGACCGGCGGGAGCTGGAAGGTCGTGGCTGGCAGGTGCGGCCGGCAATGGACCTCGACCTCGACGGATACCGGGAGTTCATTCAGGGTTCGCTCGCCGAGTTCACCGTGGCCAAGGACCAGAACGTCCGCCTCCGCACCGGCTGGTTCAGCGATCGCAGCGCCACCTACCTGGCGGCGGGACGGCCGGTGGTCACCCAGGACACCGGCTTCAGCTGTGCGATGCCGACCGGCGAGGGCCTGTTCGCGGTCTCGACGATGGAGGAGGCGGTCGCGGCGGTGGAGGCCATCGCCGCCGAGCCTCGGCGTCATGCGGAGGCGGCGGCCGCGATCGCGCGTGAGCACTTCGCTCACGACGTGGTGCTGCGCCCCCTCCTCGCCGAGGCCGGGATTTCCCTGCCGCGGAAGGGGGGGCTCGGCGAGGGCGGTGCAGGGGTGTTCCCGGCCGCGGTCTCGCTGGAGGTTCCCTCGCGCCGGCCGACGGCGCTCCCGCCCGCAACCGAAGCCGCGGCCCTGGCGGCACCGCTGCCGTCCTCGCCGGCCGAGGTGGACGCGCCGGTCGCCTCTGTGGTCGTCGTCTGCCACGACGGTCTCGCGTTTACGAGGCTGTGCCTGGCGACGGTGCTGGAGAACAGTCCCGCCGCCGTCGAGCTCGTCGTCGTCGACAACGGCTCCGGCGACGGCACCTCCCGATACCTCGACCTGCACGAGGCCCGCGAGCCGCGGCTGAGGGTGCTGCGCAGCGACAAGAACCTCGGCTTCCCGAAAGCGGCGAACCGGGGAATCGGCGCCGCCCGGGCGGCGGTCGTGGTCCTGCTCAACAACGACACCGTGGTGCCGCCGGGTTGGCTCGAGCCCCTGCTCGATGCGGTTGCCGATCCCGCGGTCGGGGTGGCGGGACCGGTGACCAATCGCATCGGCACCCGGGCCGAGGTGGCAGCGAACTACCGGACGCTCGCCGAGCTCTACTCCTGGTCGCAGGAGTGGTCGCGGGCGCATCGCGACGCGATCGAGGAGATCGACCTTGCCGCCATGTTCTGCCTCGCCATGCGGCGGCAGACCTTCGAGCGGGTCGGCCCGCTCGACGAGGAGTTCGGGATCGGGCTCCTGGAGGACGACGACTATGCCGAGCGGGTGCGTGGCGCCGGCCTCCGCGTCGTCTGTGTCGAAAGCTCCTTCGTGCACCACTTCGGCGAGGCCTCGTTCGGAAGGCTGGTGCCGTCGGGGGAGCGGGAGCAGCTGCTGGCCCGCAACCGCAAGCGCTTCGAGGGCAAGCACGGTCGCTCGTGGCAGCCCTACGACCGTCCGCCGGAGGCCCGCTACGAGGGAATGATGGAGGGGATCAAGGCCCTGGTGGAGCGCAGCGTGCCGCCGGAGGCGACCCTGCTCGTCGTCTCTCGCGGCGACGAGCGCCTGCTGGACCTGGGGGTGCGGCAGGCCTGGCACTTTCCGCAGGAGGACGGCAACGTCTACGCCGGCCACCATCCCAGCGACAGCGAGGAGGCGATCGGCCACCTCGAGCGGCTGCGGGACCGCGGTGGCGAGTACATCCTCTTTCCGGCGACCGCTCTCTGGTGGCTGGACTACTACCGGGAGTTCGCCGCCCACCTCGAGCGCGGCGGCCGGCCGCTGGTTGACGAGCCCGACGCCTGCGTCATCTACGAGCTCGCGAAGGTGGCTGTATGAGGTGCGCGGCGATCATTCCGGTGCACAACCACGCCGCCCTCACCCGGAGCTGCCTCGACGCGCTGCTGGAGGAGCCCGCGAGCAGGGACCTGGAAATCGTCGTGGTCGACGACGGCTCGACCGATTCCACCCCCGACCTGCTGGAGGGCTACGGGGACGCGATCCGGGTCCGCAGGCGGGAGCGCAGCGGCGGCTTTGCCGTCGCTTGTGGGGATGGGGTCGCCGCGACCAAGGCCCCGTTGCTGCTCTTCCTCAACAACGACACCGTCGGCGAGAGGGGGTGGCTCGAGACGCTGCTCGCCGATGCCGACGCTCACCCCGAGGCGGCGGCGATCGGGGCCAAGCTGCTCTACCCCGACGGAACGGTCCAGCACGCGGGGGTGGCGATCGGGCAGGACCGGCTGCCCCGCCACGTCTACGGGGGCTTCCCGGCCGATCATCCGGCGGTCAACCGCTCCCGCCCCTTCCAGGCCGTGACCGGAGCCTGCATGGTGGTCCGCCGGCAGGCCTGGGAGCGCCTCGGCGGGTTCGATCCCGGTTACGTCAACGGCTTGGAGGACACCGACTTCTGCCTGCGGCTGGGGGAGCAGGGCGCGATCGTCCGCCTCTGCCACAAGAGTGTCCTCGTCCACCTCGAGTCGCCGACGCGGGGACGTCGCAGCCCCGAGATAGAAGCGGGGGTGGCGAGGTTCAAGGAGCGCTGGCCCGAGGTGCGGCCGGACGACCTCGAGTACTTCGTCGCCGATGGCCTGCTGTGCCTCGACTACGCCGGCACGCACCCGATCCGGCTGACGATCGACCCGCTCCTGGCGAGCGTCGAAGACCGGGCCGACGCGACCGAGGGTCTGCTTGTCAGGCGGGCGGCCCAGGTCAACGAGCTGCTGCGGGAGACGGTGCGCCTCAGCGTCGGGATGGCCGGCATCGACGACCCGCCGGAGCCGGAGCCGTCGCCGCCGAGGGAAGCGGTGGAGCTCGACCACGCCGACCTTCTCCGCCGCGCTCAGGAGGTCGAAGCCGCGATCGCCGATCTGCAGGCGGAGCTCGCTGCCGCCCGGCCCGACTCCCGTCTTGCCCATGCCGGTCCGGGGCCCCAGCTCCGCTACCGCCGCCTGGTCGAGCGGATCCGCGGGGTCGTCCACGAACGGGTGCCTCCCGGCGCGACCGTGATGGTGGTCTCGCGGGGAGACGAGGAGCTGGTCGAGCTCGACGGTCGCCCCGCTTGGCACTTTCCCCAGGGGGCGCAAGGCAGGTACGGCGGCTATCACCCGAAGGACAGCGCCGAGGCGATCTCGCACCTGGAGGAGTTGCGCGACCGGGGCGGGGAATACCTGCTGGTGCCGCGGACGGCCTTCTGGTGGCTCGAGCACTACGACTCCTTCGCCGAGCACCTCTCTTCCCGTTACGCGACGGTCGAGTGCGAGGACGCCTGCAAGCTGTTCGCGCTCTCCGGAGGGAAGGGATGACGCAGATCGCCGAGGGCAACGCCCGTCCGCTCGACGCCGGCGAGTACGCCGCGATCGTCGAGGGAACGCGGGCGTCGATCGCGGCGCATCTGCCGCCCGGCGCGAGCTACGCGGCGGTCAGCCGCGGCGACGAGGCCCTGCTCGGGGTGGAGGGCCGCCTCGGCTCGCATTTCCCCCGCGCCGAGAGCGGCTCCTACGCGGGTCACCACCCTCCCGATTCCGCCACCGCCATCGCCCACCTGGAGGAATTACGGGCGGCGGGGGTGCGATACCTCGCGATCCCGGCCAGCTCCCGCTGGTGGCTCGACCACTACGAGGAGTTCGCCCACCACCTCCGCAGCCGCTACGTCGAGATCGCCGCCGACGAGGCCTGCACCGTGTACTCGCTCGAGCCGGCCGATCCCGGTACCGCGGACGTCGTAGCGCCCGCTCTGGCCCAGGTTCGCCTGGTCCGGTTCCTCGACGCCCTGCTGCCACCCGCCTGCACGGTTCTGATCGCCGGCGGCGCCTGGGCCGGGCTGGAGATTCCCGAGCGGACGGTCCGCTGCCTCGACGGCGATTGCAGCGCCGCTCTCGCCGCGGTCGAAGCCGCGCGGCGGTGGCCGGAGCTTGCCTATGCTGTCGTGCCCGCCGGCATGGCGGACGGTTGGGTGTCGGAGCTGCTCGCGGTGCTCAAACGCAGAGAAGCCCCGATCGCCTCGCGCGCGTCCCTTGCATTCATCTTCGACCTCTCCAATCCACCCACCATCGACGACTGAGGCTGCCATGCCCGAACGAACCGTTCTCTACGTCTCCCACAATCACCCGACGCTGCACCCGGGCGGCGCCGAGGCCTACGCGCTGGAGCTGTACGAGCGGGTGCGCGAGACGGAGGAGTGGAACCCGCTGTTCGTCGCGCGGATCGGCCCCAACGTCGCGCAGAACCGGACCGCCCGGCCCGGCACCCCCTTTGGCGCCGTCAACGACGACCCAAACCAGTACCTCGTCTTCACCGAGACCGAGCACTTCGATTTCTTCCGCATGACCTCGACGGACAAGGCCCTCTACACGCGCCACTTCACCTCTTTTCTCGAAGCCCACCAGCCGGACGTGGTGCACTTCCAGCACACCCAGTTCATCGGGGTCGAGCTGATTTCCCTGGTCAGGCGGGTGCTGCCGGAGGCGGCGATCGTCTACACGCTGCACGAGTTCCTGCCGATCTGCCACAACAACGGGCAGCTGGTGCGGCGGATGAGCGGCGACCTCTGCACCGAATCCTCGCCGCGCCGTTGCCACGAGTGCTTCCCGGAGATCCCCGCGCAGGAGTTCTTCCTCCGCAAGCGCTTCATCCAGACGCACTTCGACGAGGTCGACATGTTCACCGCCCCCAGCCGCTTCCTCCGCGACCGCTACATCGACTGGGGGATCGAGCCGGAGCGGATCGTCTTCGAGGACTACGGCCGCAGGAGCCGACCCGCGCTGCCGGAGCCCTCGGCACAGCAGATGCCGAAACGTCTCGGCTTCTTCGGGCAGATCAGCCACTTCAAGGGCGTCAACGTGCTCTTGCGGGCGATGCGGATCCTCAAGGAAGAAGACGTCGACGCGCACCTCTGGCTCCACGGCGCCAACCTCGAGTTGCAGCCCGAGGAGTTCCAGGAGGAATTCAACCGGCTCTTCGAGGCGGTCGAGGACTACGTCACCTTCGCCGGCCGCTACGAGCACACCGAGCTGCCACGGCTGATGCAGGACCTCGACTGGGTGATCGTCCCCTCCGTCTGGTGGGAGAACTCGCCGCTCGTGATTCAGGAGGCCTTCATGTATGGGCGTCCGGTGATCTGCAGCGACATCGGCGGCATGGCGGAGAAGGTGGAGCACGGGGTGAGCGGCTTGAACTACCGGGCCGGCGACCCTCGGGCCTTGGCGCGGGCCCTGAAGGAGGCGGTCACCGATCCCCGTCTGGCGCGGCGGCTGCGCAGCGGGATCCCGCCCGTGTTCGACATGGAGGAACACGTCGACAACCTGAGCCGGCTCTACCTCGAGCTGATCGCCGAGCGCAAGGCGGAGGTGCTGGTCTGATGCGCGCCCCGGAAAGCGCCGCCGCCCATCCGACCACGAGCCGCCGTTCCGGCGCCGCGGGCGCGGGCAACGGCCGTCGTGCCCAGGGCGGGGTTGCCGGGGGCGCCCTGCTCGCCGACAACCTCCTGCTCCTGCTCACCTGGTCGCAGCGGAGCGGCGCCCAGGGAGGGGTCTCGCTCGAAACCGAGCAGAGCGGGACGCATCCGCCGATCACCCTTGCCCTGCCGCAAGCGACGGCAACCGACTCGGTCCAGGCCCTCAGCATCGTGCGCCTCGACCGGCTTGCCGGCGTCGACCTGACCCTGCCAGGGCTGCAGCTTTCGCTGGGTCGGAAGAAGGTCGAGCTCGACGGGGAGGTGGTGATGGCCGGGATGGCCGACCTGCGGACCTTCCTCCGCCAGCACCTCGCCGGCCTCGACGCCGAGGCGCGGACGCGGATCGTCGAGTGGTTGCCGGGTGCCGCCGGCGAGCTGCTCGACGGGGACGGCGGGCGATACTCGTTGAGCCGGGCCCTGCAGACAGTGCACGAATCCCTTCGCGAGCATCCCCAGCCCTGCGTGATCGCCCCCGAGGAGCCACGTGGGCTGCAGATCGACGGGCTGCTCTCGATCGACCCGCAGACCTTCTGGGTCAAAGGCTGGGCGATGAACGCCGACGCCGCGGTCGAGGAGCTGACGGCGGTCTCTCCCGAGGGGGCTGGAGGCGGGTTCCTCGAGCGGGCGATGCGCTTCGCCCGTCCCGACGTCGAACAGTTCTACGGTTCGACCCCCGATTTCGACGAGGACAGGAGCGGCTTCCTCGGCCTTGTCGAGTTGGACGTGCCCAGCCTGCTCGGGAACGGCTGGACGGTCGAGATGAAGGACTCGATGGGGGTCGCGGTCGGTGCCGAGGTGCCCCAGGTCGTGCGCGAGCCCCTTGCCGTCCGCAGCACCATCCTCGCCGACTTCGAGTTGACGAAACGCCCCGGCCACCCGGCCCGGGCCGACCTCTTCGAGCCGGCGCTGACGCGGCTGCAGGCCCGGCTGGCGGAGGACGTGAAGATCGAGGACGTGCGCCGGCACGGCCGCCCGCCCGCGAACCCGGAGGTCTCGGTGATCGTGCCGCTCTACCGCCGGATCGACTTCCTCGAGCACCAGCTGACCCAGTTCACGCGCGATCCGGAACTGGCCGAAACCGACCTGATCTACGTCCTCGACTCGCCCGAGGACGGGGAGGCGCTGGCGCGGCTCGCTCCCGAGGTGCACGCGCTGACCGGCGTCCCGTTCCGCGTCGTCACCCTGGCCCGAAACGCCGGCTTCTCGGGGGCCAACAACGCCGCCGCCGGGATCGCCGAGGGGAAGAAGCTGCTGTTGCTCAACTCCGACGTGATCCCCGACCGCCCGGGATGGCTCGGCATGATGTCGGCCTTCTTCGACGCCACCCCGCAGATCGGCGCCTTGGCGCCGAAGCTCCTCTACGAGGACGAGACCCTCCAGCACGCCGGGCTCTACTTCCTGCGGGCGCCGGGGTCGCCGGTGTGGGAGAACATGCACTACTTCAAGGGCCTCAATCGCCACACCCCGGCAGCCTGCCTGGCGCGCCCGGTGCCCGCGGTGACCGGGGCCTGCCTGATGGTCGACCGCGAGCGATACGAGAGCCTCGGCGGTCTGCGCGGCCAGTTCGTCCAGGGCGACTACGAGGATTCCGACCTCTGCCTGCGCCTGCACGAGATCGGCCTCGACAGCTGGTACCTGCCCCAGGCGGAGCTCTACCACCTCGAGGCCCAGTCCTACCCGGGCGAGCTGCGCCGGGCCACCACCGCCTACAACACCTGGTTGCACAGCTACATCTGGGACGAGACGATCACCGAGGTGATGGAAGCGCAGAAGGGGGAGTCGAGTTGAGTTACGAGCAGGCGCCGACGCTTCGCCCCCAGCTGCGCGAGCTGGTCCTCAGCGGCCTCGTCGACACCCTCGGCGAGCAGTCCTTCGACCCCGACGGCGAGGCCGTCCTCGCCGACGCGGCGACGGAGCGGCGGTTGGATGCGCTGACGGCGGTGTCGTTCCGCGGCCGTCGCGTCCTCGACCTCGGTGCCCGGCTGGGAGACCTGTCGCGCCATGCCCGCCGAGGGGGAGCGGAGCTGGTCGACGCGATCGACCTCGATCCCGATCGGGTGGAGCTGGGAAGGTTGATCGACGTCCTGCAGAAGGTGGACCGGATCTCGTGGTTCGAGGGGGACGCCGGGCTGGCCTCCACCTACGCCGACGAATACGACTTCATCCTCGCGTTCGGCCCGGCAGCGGAGGCGATGCGGCCGATCCTGCCGCGGGTGGTCCAGAACCTGCGGGGCGTGCTCCTCTGCGACCTGCCGGCGGCCGACGAAGGCCCGCTTGGAGTCGCGCTGGCCGAGCTGCTGCCAGCGAGGCGGGTCCTGGCCGAGGGTGAGGAAACCGTCGTCGTCGGTTGTGCGACGGAGCTCGGGGTGCTGCGCCAGCACCTCGCCGAGGATGCCCCCGCAAGCACGGAAGGTGCGAGATGAGCACGATCGAGAGCCCCCTCCAGGGTCGTCTGCAGGGACTGATCCGCGACGGCCTCGCCCTTCCGTACACGAGCCACTCCGGCTTCGACGGGACCGCGACGGGCAACCACTACCAGTCGGTCGACCTGGGAGAGGAGGCGACCGTCGGCTTCCGCGGCGACCGCGCCGCGGTGCTCGACTGCGTCGACTTTCGCGCCCGCAAGGTCCTCGACCTCGGTTCGAACCTGGGCGAGATGAGCCGCGCGGCGCGGGTCCGAGGCGCTCGCCTCGTCGACGGAGTCGAGTACGACCCGTTTTTCGTCGAGCTCGCGCAGTTGATCACCGCTTACAACCGCCAGAGCCGGGTTTCCTTCCGCCAGGGGGACATCACCGACCCGGAGCTGTACGACGAGCGCTATGACGTCGTCCTTGCGCTCTCGGTCTTCCACTACGTATCCAGGGTGCTGCCGCAGCTCGCCGCGATCACCGACGTCCTGATCATCGAGACCCACCTCCTCCACGGCAATTTCGATCGCGGTTATCTGGCCCCGATCCAGAAGCACTTCCCGGCGATGCGCGTCCTCGGGCAGACCGACTGGGGCCAGGTGGGCGACGGCAGCGAGGTCAGGCTCGTCGCCGCGTTCGCCAAGGACCGCAGCACCCTCAACGAGGTCCTCGTTGCCCCGCATGCTTGGGAACAGCCGCAGTCTTTCCCGGCGCCGACGCGGATGCGCCGCAGCATCGACCCGGGCTCGAGCCAGGTCCACCACGCCTTCTTCGAAGCCTGGGACTACGAGACCAGCGAAGAGCTGATGGCGGCGGTGGCGACGGCCGAGATCTCCCTCGACGCACTCGCCGGGAACAGGAACCTGGCGCGGCACGGCTACAGCGGCTGGATCTACTGGTTCCTCTACCTCAAGGGCTGGCTCGCGTACAGGTCCAGCGGCAACGCCGGCGCCGGCAACGTCTACTTCGACTACATGACCGCTCACTACATTCCCGACGGCGCCGACGTCGCCCTCGGGCGCACGCTGCGCGATCCGGCCAGAGCCGAGGAGGTGATCCGGCGCCGTTTCGGCGACCTCGACCGCTTCGCCGAGGCCGGCGGGGCTGACATCTCGGAGGAGATCGACCCGATCCGGGTGGTGGTCGGGCACGCACCGCCGCCAAATCCCCTCTGCCTCGTCGACGAGCGCGGGGAGACGATCGAAGGGCGCCGGCTGGACGGTTGGCATCGCCTCTTCGGGGCCCGGGCGGTCGGATCGCCGCGACTGGGCGCCGAGATCGTCACCGAGGCCCGGAACCTGCCGCTGCTGCGCGGGGAGGTCGAGTCATTCGCCGTCACCGACGGCAAGGTCGAGATGGAGGGCTGGTGCTTCGACCCCGAGGGGCCCCTCGACGGCATCGAGCTTCGGCTCGGGGGAGAGACCGTGGCCTGGATGCCCCCGGAGGAGAGGGGGGACGTGGCCAGGGTGTTCACCGACCCGCCGCATGCCGGCCAGAGCGGGTTCGAACTGTCCGGAGAGCCCTTGGACTGGCCGCAGGAGGGGGCCCGGCTCGAGCTGCTGGGGATGCGCGACTGGCTGCCCGTCGGCCGTCTGCCTATCCACTTCGAGCCGGGAATGCTGGAGGAGCCGCTGCCGCCGGGCGAGCTGCTGCAACGCCTTCATGGCCACGCCGATCCCACCCGCGAGATGCTGCGGACCACGCTCGCTGCGAACACCCTGCTGGACGGAGTCTCGCGCTACCGTCGCCTGGAGAGCTTCCGCAGCGTCGTCCACTGGGAGGCCGGCGGCGGCCTGCTCCTGCGACTCGCGGCCCGGCGCCTGCCGGAGGCGTCGCTGACCGGCATCGAGTCCGATCCGGAGCTGGTCGCCTGGGCCGACACGCTGGAGGGGGCTCCGCAGCTGCTCGGCGCCGCCGCCGACCCGCCCGCGCCCTTGGAGGACGGCTCCGCTGACCTGATCCTGCGCGACCGGCCGCTTTCTGCGCTCTCGGCCTCCCAGCTCGACGCCTGGCTGGTCGAGTTGCTGCGCCTGCTGCGGCCGGGCGGCTATGCGGCGCTGGTCGGCGGCTGGCCTCTGGAGGAGCGGGCCGGGATGCTCAGCGCTTGCGGCAACCGACTCGACGTGGTCGGCGCCGCGACGGCGTCTAGCTGGCGCCGGGGCGACCTCGTCCTGCTCCGCCGTCCCTAAACGACGGGCACGAACTTGGCCGGCACGATTGCGGTTTCCGGAGGGCTCGCCCAGCGACCGGGTCGCGGCGGCCACGCCTGGGTCTTCGTCACCTGGTTGCTTGCCCTGCGGGAGCTGGGCTGGTCGGTCGTCTTCGTCGACCGGCTCGAGGAGGCCTGGATCGACCATCCGGTGCCGGGCTCCGTAGAGGCGGGCTGGCTGGCGGAGGTGATGCGGAGATTCGACCTCGAGCGGGACTGGGCGTTGCTCTACGAACAGGGCGACCGTTCGCTTGGCCTGACCCGCGAGGAGCTGCGGGAGCGACTCGACGACAGCGCCACG
This sequence comes from Solirubrobacterales bacterium, assembly GCA_033856415.1. Lineage (GTDB taxonomy): Bacteria > Actinomycetota > Thermoleophilia > Solirubrobacterales > 70-9 > VAYN01. The sequence continues at coordinate 16,560 of JAWVFA010000018.1, forward strand.
CTGATCAATGTGATGGGTTACCTCGACGACCCCGAGCTGCGGGATCGGCCGCGACACCGGATCTATCTAGATATCGACCCGGGCTGGCCGCAGATGTGGACGAAGCTGGGGCTCTACGAAGGGTTGGCGCAGCACGATGACTACGTCACTGTCGGCCGTAACCTCGGGGCCGCGGGCTGCAAGGTGCCCGAGTGCGGGATCGATTGGAATCCCATCTGGCCGCCGGTGCTGCTCGACCAGTGGGAGCCGACGGCCGAGGTCGAGGATTTCTCCTTCACCAGCGTCGCCACCTGGCGCGGGCCCAACTCGTCGCTCGAATACGAAGGAGGTCGCTACGGGCTTCGCGCTCACTCCTTCCGGCAACTCGCCGTATTACCGGAAAGCACCGGCGAGACCTTCCTCCTTGCCCTCGACCTCGGCCCCGAGGACGAGGAGGACCTTCGGCTGCTGCTCGATCACGGTTGGGATCTCGAGGATCCGCTCAAGGTCGCCGGCGACCCCGACTCCTACCGCGATTTCATTCGCGGCTCCGGCGCCGAGCTCTCGGTTGCCAAAGAGCTGTATGCGCTCACCGGGTCGGGTTGGTTCAGCGATCGCAGCAGCGCTTACCTGGCGGCCGGGAAGCCGGTGCTCGCGCTCGATACCGGCGTTCCGCCGGGGCCGGACGGGGGGCTGCTCGTCTACTCCTCCCTTGCCGAGGCGGAGCAGGGCGTGGCGGAGATCGGTCGGGACCGGCCCGGCCACGCGGCAGCCGCGCGCGCCTTCGCCGAGGAGCACCTCGACGCCAGGCGCGTGGTCGGAAGCTTGCTGGAAAGGCTGGAGGTGGGCTGATGGAGGCGAGCGTTCGGCGTCTGAACTGGGGCTGCGGCCTCTACCCCGAGCCCGGGTGGATCAACTCCGACCACAAGGAGGGGGATGGGATCGATATCTGCTGCGACATCCGCGAGGGACTGCCGCTCGAGGACGGGAGCATCGAGTACGCGGTCTCGATCCACGCCCTGCCGGAGCTCTCGCTGCCGGAGCAGGTGCCGGCGCTGCGGGAGCTGCGCCGGGTGCTCCGGGAGGGAGGGGTGCTCCGACTCGGCCTGCCCGACCTCGACCGCGGCATCCACGCCTACAAAGCGGGGGACTCGGCCTACTTTCTCGTCTCCGACGAGGAGGCGGTCTCGCTCGGGGCGAAGTTCGTCACCCACATGCTCTGGCACGGCTACACCAGGACCCTGTTCACGGCGGACCTGATCGAGGAGCTGCTGCGGCGGTCCGGCTTTGCCGACGTCCGCCCGTGTGCCTACCGCGAGAGCGCGTCCGGCATCGCCGACATCGTTGCGCTCGACAATCGACCCCGAGAGAGCCTGTTCGTGGAGGCCTGGAAGTGAAGATCGCCACCGAAGTCGTGGAAGTCGTCCCGGCCGAGCGAGACGACCGCCTCTGGGGGGCCAACGTCGAGGGGCCGCGGGTGGGGGACGCGACCGACAACGGGGTCGTCGAGATCACCGGCTGGGTGCTCGGGCGGGAGGCCTCTGTCTCCCGCATCGAGTTCCGCAGCGACGACGCGGTGGTCGGTCGCACCCGACCGAACGTCCGCCGCCCTGACGTGGTCGCCGCCTTCCCCGATGCGAACGAGGCCGCCGGCGGTGGCTTCAGGGCGAAGATGAACCTGCTCGCCGACGCCGAGCGCGAGCTCGAGATCGTCGCCGTGCTGCGTGGGGGCGACCAGGTGTCGGTCGCGCGGCTGGTCGCTCGGCCGCAGTGGCGGGAGTCGACCGACCCCGACCAGATGGCGCTGGTCTCGGTGGTGATTCCCTGCTTCAACCAGGCGGGCTTCCTCGGCGAAGCGATCGCGAGCGTCCTCGCCCAGACCTATCCACACTTCGAGCTGATCGTCGTCGACGACGGCTCCACCGACAACACGGCGGAGGTCGCCTCTCGCCATCCCGGGATCCGCCTCGTCAGCCAGGGAAACCAGGGCCTCTCCGCCGCTCGCAATGCCGGCCTCCGCGCCAGCTCGGGGGATTTTGTCGTCTTCCTCGACGCCGACGACCGGCTCAAGCCCGAGGCGCTCGAGGTCGGCCTGGCGACCATCCGCGACCATCCTCAATGCGCATTCGTCTCCGGCCAGGTCGAGCTCACCAACCACGACGGCTCGCTGATGCGAGCCGGTCAGCACCGGGTGATCGACCGCGCGCACTACCGGATGCTGCTGCAGGGCAACGACATCCTCAGTGGCGCCACGGTGATGTACCGCCGTCAGGTCTTCGACGTGGTCGAGGGCTTCGACTCCGACCTGCCCGCCTGCGAGGACTACGACCTGGCGTTGCGGATCGCCCGTCAGTTCCCGGCTTACACCCACGACCACGTCGTCGCCGAGTACCGCCGCCACGGCGGCAACATGCACCGTGATCCGGCGCGGATGCTGGTTTCGGCATTGGCGGCGCTGCGCAAGCAACGCCGCGCCGCCAGACGCTCGAAGGAGGACCGGGGTGCCTATGAGCTCGGGGTCTCTCACTGGAAGCGGGAGTTCGGCGGCCAGCTTGTCGAAGACCTCCGCGACCGCATCGCCGCGCGCGACTTCAGTCGCGACACCCGGCGGCGCCTGCGGGTGCTGGTCCGCCGTTACCCGGCGGGACTTCGGGACCTTCGGCGCGGGAGGCCGACCGCAGCGGCGCCGGTTCGCGGCCGCGTCCGCCGCGGGACCCCGAAGGTCGGTCGCGCCCGCTGGGGCGATCTGCGGCGCCTCCAGCCGATCGGCTCGGACTTCGGCTTCGAGCGCGGGACCCCCGTAGACCGCCATTACATCGAGGGCTTCCTGGCGCGCCACGCCGACGACGTCAAGGGGCAGGTGCTCGAGGTGGCCGACGCCACCTACACCCACCGTTTCGGAGGCTCGGCGATCGCGTCCTCGGACGTGATCCACCTCCAGCGCGACAACCCGGAGGCGACCATCGTCGGCGACCTCGCCGACGCGCCGCACATTCCCGACGACTCCTTCGACTGCATCGTCATCACCGAGACCCTGCAGATGGTCTATGACATCCGGGCGGCGGTCGAGACCCTGTTCCGGATCACGCGACCCGGGGGGGTGGTCCTGGTCACGTTCCCGGGGATGACCAACATCGACGCCAGCGACGCCTGGTGCTGGGGCTTCACCACGATTTCCGCCCGCCGGTTATTCGGCGACGCCTTCGGCGGGGAGAACGTCGAGGTGGAGTCGTTCGGGAACGTGCTCGCCGCCACCGCCTTCCTGCACGGCATGGCAGCCGAAGAGCTGACCGAGGAGGAGCTCGACCATCCCGATCCGAACTACCCGATGTCGATTCACGTGCGGGCCGTCAAGCCGGGTCGCTCCGACGGCTGGTGGCAGCCGGAGGCCCCGTCGCCGTGACCGACTCCCGCTTCGTCTCGGTGGTCATGTGCTTCCTCGACATGGAGCGCTACATCGAGGAGGCGATCGAGAGCGTCTTCGACCAGCAACACCGCGAATGGGAGCTGGTGCTGGTGAACGACGGCTCGAGCGACCGTTCCGGCGAGATCGCCAGGCGCTACGAGCGACGGCACCCCGACCGCGTCCGCTATGTCGAGCACGGCCAGGGTCGCAACCTCGGCAAGAGCATCAGCAGGAACGCCGGCGTCGCCGGTTCGAAGGGGCCGCTGGTGATGTTCTTCGACGCCGACGACGTGTTGCTGCCCGGTGCGCTGCGCACGCTGGCCGGCGCGATCTCGCGTCATCCGGAGGCAGCGGTCGTCTACGGCCGCACCAGGCACTGGTTCTCCTGGCCCGGCAATCCCGGCGACCACGACAGCGCCTGGGACTTCGACTCGCAGCTGCCGGGGACTGACGGAACCGTCTTCGCAGCCGAGCAGCTGCTGCCGACGCTGGCGCGCGAAGACGACCTGCTGCCGTCGATCTGCAGCGCCTTGGTCCGGCGCGAGGCGCTCGACCGCGTCGGCGGATGGGAGGAGTCGTTCGAGGACGTCTACGACGACTTTGTCCTCTGGACGAAGCTGTTCGCCACGAACCCCACGCTGGTGGTCGACGAGACCCTCTCGCTGTATCGAAAGCACCCGGACAGCTCCTGCGAAAAGGCCGTTGCCCGCGGCGAGTGGAGCCCTGTCGACCTCAACGTCGCCCGCTACCGGTACCTCGCCTGGATGGAGCGTTGGCTGACCCTGCGGCGACTCGGCGACGAAGAGACGTGGCAGGAGATAGAAGCGGGCCTCGAGCCGTACCGTCACCCTGCGGCGCCGGCCGTTATCGACGAAGTGCGGAAGGAGATCTCCTCGCCCGGTCAGATTCGCGGCAACCTCGAGCACCCCACCGCGGGCAGGAAGACGCGCTCCCACCGCATCCCGGTGGAGGGCTGGGTGGCAGGCCTCGAGCAGCAGGCCCTCGCGGTCGAGGTCAAAGCCCAGGGTCGCACGGTCGGGCATGTCCCGATCGAGGCGCCGCGCCCCGACGTCGCCGCGACCCTCGGTGGCCCGCGCGACGCGCGCCACGGCTTCTCGACCTCGGTGCTGCTGGCCGGCACGGCGCCGGCCGAGCTCAGCGTTGCTGCCGTTCTCGAGGATCAGCAGCGGATCCCCCTCGCGAGCGTCTCCGCACGTCGGGTGCTTCGACCCCGGGACCGACGCCTCGGCTCCCATCGTGTCTCCCTCATCGTGGTCGTCCAGAAGGAAGTTGGCCCGCTCGCCGGGGCGATCGAAAACGCGCTCGGCCAGGTGCACCGCCCCCTGGAGGTCGTGGTCGTCGACGACGGCTCCTCCAGCGCCCTCGACGAGATCGCGCTGGCCTATCCCGGCGTGCGCTACGTGCGAGGGGAGGGCGGAGGCGTCGCCGCGGCTCGACGCGCAGGCTTGGGCCGTTCTTCCGGCGAGTTCGTCGTCTTCCTCGCTCCGAACCAGCGGCTCCTCCCGTCGGCGATCGGCACCGCCCTGCGCCGCTTGACCCGCCACAAAGACCTCGGGTTCGTCGCCGCCGACGGCCGCGATCGACCGCTCGACCAGGCGTTGATCCTCCACGACGGGGCGGCCACCGGACCGGCGCTGTTCCGTCGCCTGGCCGTCGAAGCGGCGGGGATCCCCGATGCTTCCCCCGGGCTCGACGACGAGGCCCTGCAGTTGGCTGTGGCCCGGCGTCGCCGAGGTCTCGCGATTGCCGACCCGATGGCGCTGCCTACGCCTCCGCCGCGCCCGCCCGGCCGCGAAGCGCGACTCGCGCTGTTGCAGGGCGAGCGACAGCATTTCGCGGACGACAGAGGGAAGATCGGCCTTGTCCGGGGAGAAGCGCGGATCGAAGCCGGGGATGGCAAGCGCCGCCGGCTGCGCCGCCGCGGTGGGCGGCGGGAGGGGGCGGCCATCGTCCTTCTCTATCACCGCGTCGCCGAGCTGGAGGCAGACCCGTGGCAGCTCGGCGTCGGTCGCGAGCGTTTCGCGCAGCAGCTGCAGGTGCTCAGGGACGGATTCCGGATCCTCCCTCTTACTGAGATCGTCGCGCGGATCGGCAAGGGCGGCCTGCCCCGCCGCACGGTGGCGATCACCTTCGACGACGGCTACCGTGACAACCTCGAGGTCGCGCTGCCAGAACTGCAGCAGGCGAGCGCGCCGGCCACCCTCTTCCTCGCGGGGGGAGTCGTGGGCGCCCGGCAGGAGCTCTGGTGGGATGAGCTGGAGAGGATCCTGCTCTCGAGCGGGACCCTGCCGCAAAAGTTGGCCCTCGCCGCCGACGGATGGCGATTCGGGTTCGACTTCGCCGATGCGACCGATCTGAGCGAGGAGGCGGGCCGATCCCATTCGGGTTGGCGAGTGGGGGAGCCCCCCCCGACCCGCCGCCAGGTCGCTTTCGCGGCCCTCTGGGAATCGCTCTGGCCGCTTTCGGAGTCGACCCGGGCCGCGGCGATGTCCCAGCTCCGCGCCTGGGCACAGGACCCGGGCGGGATCCGCGAGACTCACCGCACCCTGTCCGCGGAAGACGTCGCGGCGGTCGCCGCGAGCGGGCTCGTCGAGGTCGGTGGCCACACCGTCACCCACCCGCGCCTTGCCGCCCGGCCCTGGGACGAGCAGCGGCGGGAGGTCCTCGTCGGCCGGGACCTGGTGGAGGAGCTGACGGGGCAGGCGCCCCGCAGCTTCGCCTATCCCTATGGCGGTCTCGACGACTTCACCGCCGCGACCGCGCAGCTCGTCGCCGACGCCGGCTTCGAGAGCGCCTGCGCCACCTGGGAGGGCACCGTCCACGGGGCTTCGGACCGCAGGCGGCTTCCCCGCCTGCAGGTTCCCGACCTCGACGGCGAGGCCTTCGAGGAGTGGCTGGCGGCGAAGTTCGAGGTCCCGTGACCTCGGTCGTCGTCGCCGGCGCCATCGCCAACAGGCCGGGTCACGGAGGGATGGCCTGGGTTCCGGTCTCCTGGGCCCTCGGCCTGCGGAAGCTGGGGTTCGAGGTCCTCTTGGCCGAGCAGATCGAGTGCGCCGACCCTGCCTCCGCCGCCTGGTTCGAAGCGGTCGTGGAGCGGTTCGGGCTCTCGGGCTCGGCTTGCCTCGTCCACGGCGACGGCCCCGATACGACTGGGCTCCCGTTCGAGGACCTCGTCGCCCGGGGTGAGCGCGCCTCCTTGCTCGTCAACCTTTCGGGCCACCTCACCATGCGGCCGGTCTTCGATGCCGTCGACCTGCGCCTCTACGTCGACCTCGACCCCGGCTACACCCAGCTCTGGGCGGAGGCGGGGCTCTCCGGGGCGCGCCTCGACGGCCACGACCGCTTCGCGACGGTCGGCCTCAACCTCGGTGATCGGCGCTGCCCGCTTCCCACCGCCGGGAGGAGCTGGATCCCGACGCTGCCCCCCGTCGTGCTCGACCGATGGCCCGCGAGCGGAGGTGTCGGCACCGCTTTCACCACCGTCACCGGCTGGCGCAACCCGCTCGGCACGATCGAGCACGACGGCCGCACCTACGGCTCCAAGGCCCATAGCTTCCGCAGGTTGCTCGGGCTCCCCGGCCGTCTCGACGCGAGCTTCGAGCTGGCGCTCGAGATCGACCCGGCAGACGACTCCGATCGCGAGAAGCTGCTGAGCGCGGGCTGGCGGCTGGTGGAGCCAGGGGCGGTCGCCGGCGATCCCTTTGCCTTCCGGGATTACCTGGCGGGCTCGCTGGCCGAGCTCTCCGTCGCCCAGCCGCTCTACGCGGAGGCGGCCACCGGCTGGTTCAGCGACCGGACGGCCCACTACCTGGCGGCCGGCCGCCCGGCGGTGGTCGAGGACACCGGTCTCGGCGCGAGCCTCCCGGTGGGGGAGGGACTGCTCACCTTCGGGACCCTCGAGGAGGCCGAGGTCGCCTGCGGGGCGGTCATCGCCGAGCCCGAGCGCCACCAGGTCGCCGCTCGAGCATTCGCCGAGCGGCATCTCGATTCCGATGTAGTGCTGGAGGCGTTGATGGCCAAGATCGGAGTCGCTCCCTGAGCCTCCGGATCGTCCTCGGTTGCATGGTCGCGGGCGTGCCCGGGCACGGTGGAGCCACCTGGGCGGCTCTCCAGTACGCGCTCGGGTTCGCCGAGCTGGGTCACGATGTTTTGGTCCTGGACGAGGTCCACGGGCCGGGGGACCGCGAGCGTCGCGCGCGCGCCCTGGAAGAAGTCGCCGCCGCTTACGAGCTGGAGGGACGGATCGCCCTGATCGAGGGCCCGGGTAGATCGATTGGTATGCCCTATGGCGACGTGCTCGCCTTCGCAGGCTCCGCGGACCTGTTCGTCAACCTCGCCGGAACGGTTCGGGACGGGGACGTGCTCGACCTCGTCTCCCACCGGCTCTTCGTCGACCTCGACCCTGGGTTCACCCAGCTCTGGCAGGCCGAAGGCATCGACCTCGGTCTCTCCCGCCACACCAGCTTCGCCTCGGTCGGCCTGCTGCTGGGCGATGACGAATGCCCGATCCCCGACGGGGGGATCGAGTGGCGGCCGACCCTGCCCCCCGTCGTCCTTGGTCACTGGCCTCGCGCTCATGAGGCGCCCCGCGAAGGTGTGACCGCGATCGCCAACTGGCGCTCCTATGGATCCCTGGAGCACGAAGGGATTCGCTACGGGCAGAAGGCCCACAGCGCTCGCGAGCTCTTCGAGCTCCCTCGCCTGGCCGGGGAGCCGGTCCGGTTCGCGCTGCTGATCGACCCGGCCGAGGAAGACGACCTGCGCAACCTGCGCCGGCACGGCTGGGAGCTGCTCGACCCGGTGGCGAGCACCGGCACTCCGGCAGCCTATGCGGGTTTCGTCCGCGCCTCCGCTGCCGAGCTGGGCATCGCGAAGGAGGGCTACGTGGTCAGCCGCTGTGGCTGGTTCAGCGATCGCAGCGTCTGCTACCTGGCCTCCGGGCGCCCCGTTGTCGCCCAGCGGACGGGCTGGGAGCGGGTTCTGCCCGAGGGCGAGGGGCTGCTGGGGTTCGCCGGCTCGGAGGACGCTGCTGCGGCACTGGCCGAGATCAAGGCCGAGCCGGAGCGCCACGCCGAGGCCGCACGGGATATCGCCGTGGAGCATTTCGACTCCCGGCGGGTCCTGAGCGACCTGATCGAAAGAGGCGCTGGATGAGCGACGAGCCCGCGCTGCGCGCCCTCCAGGATCTCCTCCGGGAGGCGGGACTGGCTCCGATCGTCGGCTTCGAGCGCCGACCCTCGCCGTTCCGCACCAGCTTCCCGATCGAGGAAATCGACTTGGAGCTGGGCGACGGAGAGAGGCTGCGACTCGTGAGCAAGCGGCTCGATCGGGCCGAGCTGAGCCCCGACGTGCAGCTCGTCAAGCCGAGGTTCCTCCACGACCCCGAGCGCGAGCCGGAGGTCTACCGGGCGGTGCTGCCGCGGGGGCCGGTTGGGCCGCCCCGGTCCTTCGGCTCGGCGGAGGTGGAGGGCGGGCGCCTGCTCTTCGTCGAGTGGGTCGAGGGGCGGGAGCTCTTCCAAGTGGGCGAAAGGGAGCTGTGGGAGGAGGCGGCGCGTTGGCTGGCGCGCTTCCACGGCGCCCTCGCGCCGGAGGCGGAGCGATGTCGCGTCGAGGCGCGGTTGATCGACCACGACGCCTCCTTCTATCGCCGCTGGATCGAGCGGGCGCGACAGTTCGCCAGCCCTGGCGGGCGGAGCGGCGCGAAAGAGGTCGGGTGGCTGGCCGAGCGCCATGACCAGGTGGTCGCGGGTCTGTTGGCGTTGCCCCGAACCGTGGTTCATGGCGAGTTCTACGCTTCCAACGTGCTGGTAGCGGATACCAGGGTGGCGCCGGTCGACTGGGAGCTGGCAGCAGTGGGACCCGGCCTAACCGACGTGGCGGCGCTGGTCAGCGGTTGGCCTGCGGCGGATCGCGAAGCGATCGCCGCCGCTTACGCCGCGGAGGCCAGCACTCCTGAGTTCAGCGAGCGCGACCTCGCTTTCGCCCGCCTGCAGGTGGCGATCCAGTGGCTCGGCTGGGCACCGCCGCAGTGGGAGCCGCCGGAGGGACAGCGGCACGATTGGCTCGGCGAGGCGGTCGCTTTGGCCGAAGAGCTGGGTCTCTGATGAGCGCCGATCGATTTCTCATCGTCAACGCCGACGACCTCGGCCTCTCAGCGGCGGTCAACGAGGGGATCTTCGCCGCGCACGAGCGCGGCGTCGTCACCAGCGCCAGCCTGATGGTTCGCCAGGGGGCCGCCCCGGCGGCGGCGAAGGAGGCGGCCGCTAACCCCGAGCTGGCGATCGGCCTCCACATCGACCTTGGCGAGTGGATCTACGAGCGCGGCGAATGGATCCAGGCCTACCTCCACTGCGACAGCGACGATCGCGACGCGGTCGAGGCCGAGTGCCGGGCGCAGGTGGAGCGCTTCCGCGCTCTGCTCGGCCGCGACCCGACCCACCTCGACTCGCACCAGCACGTGCACGAAGCCGAGCCGGTCAGGAGTGTGACCGAGGCGCTCGCGGCCGAGTTCGGGGTGCCGCTGCGGAACCGCGCCGTCCCATACGAGGGCGGCTTCTACGGCCAGAGCGGCAAGGGGGAATCGTTCCCCGCGGGGATCACGCCCGAGGCGATGATCGAGCTGATCCGGGCGCTGCCCTCGGGCTGGACCGAGATCGGCTGCCACCCGGCCACCGGTCCCGTCCCGACCTCTTCCTACGACGCCGAGCGGCAGATCGAGCTGGCCACGCTCTGCGACTTACGGGTGCGGGAGGCGCTCAATGTGACAAACGTCAAGCTGTGCAACTTCGCACAGGTAAATCCCGGCTAGTGGCGTACTTTCGTTTCATGATCCGTTCCGCGCCACCCGCGCCTCTCAAAACCGCGCTGCTGACCTTCCTGATCGCGGCCGTCGTCGCTCTGCTCGTCGCCTCCAACTCCCTCGCCTAGGTAGTAGTCATCTAGGCGGGGCGGAGGTGCTCGACCTCGAACCCCTCGTCGCGCCTGAGGCGCTCGGCGATCAGCGAGCGGTGGCAGGCCTCAGCGTCCCGCTCGACGCAGAGGAGTGCCGCCGAGGAGTTGCCGATCCACTGCACGACGGGGCGGAGGTCTACCCGGTCGAGGATTTCCTCGGTGTAGCGCTCCACATAAGCCGGGGCGAGAGCGGTGCGGTTGCGTTTCCCCTCGCCGAGCTTGGCGTCCGCGGCGTACTGGAGCTGGCGCATCTCGGTGGTCGGGGCCAGCTCCTTGAGGTGGGTGTAGCCGATCCCGGCCTCGGCCAGGGCGGCCTGCAGGCGTTGCGCATTCGCCCAGGCGTACTCGCTGCCGCGCACGCCGCGCCGCTGCCGCACGTCGAGCAGGAGGTCGACCCCGGCGGTCTCGAGGGAGTCGATAAACGAGTCGCGGTCGAAGCCGTAGACGCCGATCGTGCGCAGGGTTCTCATCGTCCCGCCCGGCCGCCGTCAAGCGCCATCGCGCAGTAGCCGTCGGCGATCGCGGCTGCGGTCAGGCGGCCGTTCGGCCGCACCCACTGCGGCGTGTAGTTGACCATCCCCAGCAGGGCGAGGAGGGAGAGCCGGCGGTCGGCGAAGCTCATCGAGCCGTCGGCCTCGCCGCGGGCGAGGACGTTGTCGAGGATCCGCTCGAAGGCGCGTCGCTGCGAGCGGACGCGGCGCCAGCGCGGCTCGCTCTCGATCGCCTGGCGCTCCTGGGTGAAGACGAGCATGTGGTGGCGGTGCTCGACGACGTGGCCGACCCAGGCCGCGACCAGCTCGCGCAGGTGCTGGACCGGGGGCGCCTCGCCGGCGACGATCTCCCGCGCCCGCTCGAGCAGCGGTTCCAGCAGCTCGTCGCAGATCGCGATCAGCAGGTCGTCCTTGCCCTCGATGTAGTGGTAGAGGCCGCCGGCGGCGAGTCCGGTCGCCTCCGTCAGCTCGCTCATCGAGGTCGAGGCGTAGCCGCGCTCGGCAAAGAGCTTCGCGGCGGTGTCGACGACTTCGCGGCGGCGGGCGTCGTAGCGGGCGCGCAGCGCCGGGCGGGTCGGAGGCGAGGGGACCGGCATCGGGCGAGGTTAGCGAAAAACCGAACGCTGATTCGGTATCTTGTCCAGATGGACTTCGACCTCGGCGACGAGCATCGCCTGATCCAGCGCACGGTCCGCGAGTTCGCCACCCAGGAGGTGGCGCCGGTCGCGGAGGAACTCGACCGCGAGAAGCGGTTCCCCTACGAAATCGTCGCCAAGCTCGGCGAGCTCGGCCTGATGGGGATCCCGTTCCCGCAGGAGTACGGCGGCGGGGGTGGTGACTCGCTCGCCTACGCGCTGGCCGTGGAGGAGCTGACCCGGGTCGACTCCTCGGTCGCGATTACCCTCTGCGCCCACACCTCGCTCGGCACGCAACCCGTTTATCTCTTTGGCTCACAGGAGCAGAAAGAAGAGTGGATGCCGCGGCTCTGCTCGGGGGAGATCCTCGGCGCCTTCGGCCTGACCGAGCCCGAGGCCGGCTCCGACGCCGGCAACGTCCGCACCAAGGCCCGCCTCGACGGCAACGAATGGGTGATCGACGGTGCCAAGCAGTTCATCACCAACGCCGGCACCGAGATCTCCGGCCTGGTCTGCATCACCGCCCGCTCTGGCCCCGACGAGATCTCCAACCTGATCGTCGCCAACGGCACCCCCGGTTACGAGCAGGGCGAGCCCTATCGGAAGATGGGCTGGAACGCCTCCGACACGCGGCCGCTGACCTTCACCGAGTGCCGCGTCCCCGAGGAGAACCTGCTCGGCCCGCGGGGAATGGGCTTCCGCCAGTTCCTCCAGGTGCTGGACATCGGCCGCATCGGCGTCGCCGCGATGGGCGTCGGCCTCGCGCAGGGCGCGCTCGACGAGGCGCTCGCCTACGCCAAGGAGCGCCAGGCCTTCGGCCAGCCGATCTCCCGTTTCCAGGCGATCCAGGCCAAGCTCGCCGACATGGCGACCGAGATCGAGGCCACCCGCCTGCTCGTCTACAAAGCCGCGCGGATGAAGGACAAGGGCGAAAACTTCAGCCTCACCGCCGCCCAGGCGAAGCTGAAGAGCGGCCGCCTCGCGGTCCGCTGCTGCGAGGAGGCGGTGCAGATCCACGGCGGCTATGGCTTCATCGAGGAGTACCCGGTCTGCCGCTTCTACCGCGACGCCAAGATCCTCACGATTGGCGAGGGCACCGACGAGGTGCAGCAGATGGTCATCGCCCGCGCCCTGGGGGCCTAGGTCCCGTGATCCCGAAAGCCGTCCGCATCCGCGAGGTCGGTCCCCGCGACGGCTTCCAGAACGAGCCGGAGACGATCGCCACCGCCGACAAGGTGCGGCTGGTCGAGATGCTGGCGCGGACCGGCCTGCGGCGGCTGGAGGTGACGAGCTTCGTCCGCGCCGACGTCGTCCCGCAGCTGGCCGACGGACGCGAGGTGCTGGAACGCGCCGACGTCCCCGACGAGGTCTCGGTCTCGGTCCTGGTTCCGAACATGCGCGGGTTGGAGGCGGCGCTTGAGGTACGCGACAAGATCGACGAGGTCAACGTCTTCCTCTCCGCCTCGGAGACCCACAACCGCCACAACGTCAACCGCTCGGTCGAGGAGTCGCTCGAGGGGCTGGAGCAGGTGCTGGCGCGGGCGACCGAGGAGGGGCTGCGCTGCGAGGGCGTTGTCAGCACCAGCTTCGGCTGTCCCTACGAGGGCTACGTGCCGGTCGAGCGCGTCTTCGAGATCGCCCGCCGGCTCGCGGCTGCCGGCGCGGTCGAGATCGGGTTCGGCGACACCACCGGGATGGCAAACCCGGTCCAGGTCGGCGAGTTCTTCCGCCGCGCCGCCGAAGAGGTGGGGGAGGTCGAGCGCACCGCTCACTTCCACGACACCCGCGGTCAGGCGCTGGCCAACGTGCTGGCGGCGCTCGAGGTCGGGGTCGACGCCTTCGAGTCCAGCTTCGGCGAGCTCGGCGGCTGCCCGTACCCGCCGGGGGCGACCGGCAACGTCGCCAGCGAGGACCTGATCTCGATGCTGCACGAGATGGGGATCGAGACCGGCATCGACCTTGCCAAGCTGCTGGAAGCGGCCGGCGCCGCCCAGGAGGTCCTCGGCCGCCCGCTCGGCTCGCACACCCTCGTCGCCGGCCCGGTCGAGTGGCACTCCGAGCGCGACCCCTTCAAGGAGAACCCGCCGCGATGACCAAGAACCCCAGCCGAGTGCGTCCTTTGTCCGGTATGGCGCAACAAAAGGCGAGCTCGGCGGAGGGGAACCGCGAGAAGCACCTCGAGCTGATTGCCGAACTGAACGCGGAGCTGGAGCGGGTCCACGCCGGCGGTGGCACCACCGCGGTCGAGCGCCACCGCGGCCGCGGCAAGCTGACCGCGCGCGAACGGATCGAGGGGCTCTGCGACCCGGGGACGCCTTTCCTCGAGCTCTCGCCGCTGGCCGCGCACGGGATGTACGACGACGCGGCACCGGGGGCGGGGATCGTCACCGGGGTCGGCACCGTCAGCGGCCGCCAGTGCGTGATCGTCGCCAACGACGCCACCGTCAAAGGCGGCACCTACTACCCGGTGACGGTGAAGAAGCACCTCCGCGCCCAGGAGGTTGCCCTGCAGAACCGGCTTCCCTGCATCTACCTGGTCGACTCGGGCGGCGCCTTCCTGCCGCTGCAGGACGAGGTCTTTCCCGACCGCGACCACTTCGGCCGCATCTTCTTCAACCAGGCAACGATGTCGGCGCGGGAGATCCCGCAGCTGGCCGCGGTGATGGGCTCCTGCACGGCCGGCGGCGCCTACGTGCCGGCGATGAGCGACGAGACCGTGATCGTCCGCCACCAGGGGACGATCTTCCTCGGCGGCCCCCCGCTGGTGAAGGCGGCGACCGGGGAGGAGGTGACCGCGGAGGAGCTCGGCGGCGGCGACGTCCACGCCCGCAAGTCCGGCGTCGCCGATCACCTCGCCGAAGACGACGCCGAGGCGCTGGCGATCCTGCGCGAAATCGTCGCCACCCTGCCACCGACCCCGGCGCCGCCCTGGGAGCGGATCGAGCCGCGACCGCCGGCCGGAGATCCCGAGGAGATCCTCGACGTCGTCCCGATCGGCTCGCGAGCGCCCTGGGACGTCCGCGAGGTCCTGCGCCGCGTCGTCGACGGCGGCCACCTGCGCGAGTTCAAGGAGAAGTACGGGAAAACCCTGGTCTGCGCCTTCGCCCACATCGACGGTCACCCGGTCGGGATCGTCGCCAACAACGGGATCCTCTTCTCCGAGAGCGCGCTGAAGGGCGCCCATTTCGTCGAGCTCTGCGACCACCGTCGCATCCCGCTCGTCTTCGTCCAGAACGTCAACGGCTTCATGGTCGGCTCCAAGTACGAGGCCGGCGGGATCGCCAAGGACGGGGCGAAGATGGTCGCCGCCGTCTCCACCGCGCGGGTGCCGAAGTTGACGGTGATCGTCGGCGGCTCCTTCGGGGCCGGCAACTACGGCATGTGCGGCCGCGCCTACTCGCCCCGCTTCCTCTTCATGTGGCCGAACGCCCGCATCTCGGTGATGGGCGGCGACATGGCGGCGGCGGTGATGCGCGAGGTGGGCCAGCCCGAGACCGCCGAGCTGCTGCACGACCTGTACGAGGAGCAGGGCCGCCCCCTCTACTCGACCGCCCGCCTCTGGGACGACGGCGTCATCGACCCCCGCGACACCCGCAAGGTCCTCGCCCAGGCCCTGACCGCCTGCGCCGCCGCCCCACTTGAGGACCTGGCGGCGCCCGTCTACCGAATGTGATCGCCGGGTTTCTCTCAGGTCTGCTCGCTCTTCTGCTGGGCGCCGGGATCCCCGCGCCCTCGCATTGCCCCGCAGGGCATCCCGCCTGCCGGGAGACCGTGGGGCGGATCGTCTATGTCGAGCGGGTCGACGCCGATGGGGATGGCGACGCGCACTTCGTCGTCCGCGACCCCCAGGGGATCACGCTGCCCGGGCTGACCGCGATCGACGTCCGTGCGGGCCTGCGGCCACATCCGCTCCCCGGCCCAGGGGATCTGATCAGCGCCGCCGGCCCGGTCCAGACCGGCTCCTACGGCCAGAGCCAGATCCACGCGATAGAGCTGCACGTCGCAAAGTAGCCTGCCCGGATGGCCCGCCCCTTCAGCCAGATCGACGTCTTCGGCAGCGGGCCGTGCTCGGGCAATCCGGTCGCGGTTGTGCTCGACGCCGAGGGGATGGGGGAGGGGGAGATGCAGCGCTTCGCGCGCTGGACCAATCTTGCCGAGACCACCTTCGTGCTGCCGCCGACGCGGGCGGAGGCCGACTACCGGGTGCGGATCTTCACCCCGGTCCTCGAGCTGCCTTTCGCCGGTCACCCGACGCTCGGCACCTGCCACGCCTGGCTCGAGGGCGGGGGAGACGCCCGCGCCGAGATCGTCCAGGAGTGCGAGGCCGGGTTGATCCGGATCCGGCGGGAAGAGGGGCGCCTTGCTTTCGTGGCGCCGCCGCTGGTCCGCTCGGGGCCGGCTTCGGAGGAGGAGGCGGCGAAAGTCGCCGCCGCGCTCGACCTCGACCCCGAGGAGATCGTCGCGGTCGAGTGGGTCGACAACGGCCCCGGCTGGATCGCCGTCCTGCTGGAGAGCGCCGAGCGGGTCCTGGAGCTGCGACCCGGTGCCCTCGACTTCGACCTCGGCGCCGTCGGCTTCCATCCGCCGGGTTCGCCGGCCGCGATCGAGCTCCGCGCCTGGGCCCCGGTCAACGGCCTCGCCGCCGAGGACCCGGTTACCGGCAGCCTCAACGCCTCGGTTGCCCAATGGCTGCTCATCAGCGGTCGCCTCGAGGCGCCCTACCTCGCGCGCCAGGGAACGGCGATCGACCGCGCCGGCCGCATCCACGTCTCCCAGGACCCCGAGGGCGCGATCTGGATCGGCGGTGCGACCGAGACCGTAATCGCCGGTCATCTCGCGAAACCGCAATAGAGCCCGATAATCGGCTTCGTTTGCGGTCTCGCCGGGTCAGCCGTGGGCGTGGTGGACGACGGCGTGGCCTTTGCCGCGGGCGATCAGCCAGCGGTTCACCGGTAGGGCGACCAGGCCCGCCACGACCAGGGCGAAGGCGAGGCTTCCCCAGAAGAGGAGGCTGCCGAGGCCGGCATCCATCGCGCCCGGGATCGTCACCACGATCAGGTTGTCGACGACCTCCATGGTCGCGATGCTGAGGGTGTCGGAGGCGAAGGCGATGGGCAACACAGCGCCCAGCGCCATCCCCGACCGCAAGAGCGGCAGGCTGGTCAGCCCGTAGCCGAAGAAGAAGGCGAGGACTACCGCCAGGATCACGGTGCCGAGGTTGGAGAAGCCGAGTGCGGTCCCGATTGCCATCCCGGCCACCTCGCCGATCGCGCAGCCGGTGAGGCAGTGGACGGTGGCGGCGAATGCCAGGGCGTTTAGCTCGCGTCCCTCTGATGCCATTGGACGATCCTAGCAAATACCCCTAGGGGGTATTAAGATCAAGGGCTGACATCGGGGCAGCCAACGCGTTTCAGGTTGAAGAGAGCTACTGAAAGGATGACCGAAATGAGAAGGCTTTGGATCGCACTGCCGGTCGCCGCTCTGCTGATCGCCTCCGTCTTCGCGAACGCAGGGTCAGCGGCTCCTTCGGGTTCGGCGAACTTGAAGATCACCAAGTCCGACAGTCCCGACCCCGCCCGCGTCGGCTCGAGCCTGACCTACTCGATCGGAGTCGAAAACCTCGGGCCAGCGCCGGCCACCGGGGTGACCGTTACCGACAACCTGCCCAAAGGAGTCGACCTCCTCTCCGCCACCGGCCCCGCCGGTGCCTGCGCGGTGCAGGGCGGGAAGGTCACCTGCGGCCTCGGTGTCCTTGATCCGGTCGGGGTCAACTACGGCGGCGTCCAGGTGGCCGTGACGATCGTCGTCGTCCCTCGTGCCACCGGGACGATCCGCAACACCGCCACGGTCAAGGGCGACCAGAAAGACCCGGTCAAAGGGAATAACAAAGCGACGGCCTCCACGCGCGTCCTCGGCGCGCCCACCTGCCGCGGCGTAGCGGCGACGGTCAGTGGCACCGGCGGGGCCGACGTTCTGGTTGGGACCGCCGGCCCGGACGTGATCGTCGCTCTCGGCGGCAACGACCGGGTTGTCTCGCGAGCGGGCCGTGACCTGATCTGCGCCGGCGGCGGCGCCGACTTCATCGGCGCCGGCACGGCCGCCGACCGCGTCTTCGCCGGCGCCGGGCCGGATCGCCTGCTCGGCCGCGGTGGCCCTGACCTGCTCAAGGGCTCGGGCGGCAACGACGTGCTGAAGGCCGGCGGCGGCGCCGATCGCCTGCGCGGCGGCCGCGGTATCGACCGCTGCGTCGGTGGCGCCGGCCCCGACTCGACGCGGAGCTGCGAGCGCTAGCTCCGGGAAGCGAAAAAGGGGCGCCCGTCGCTTGACGGGCGCCCCCTCTCAAACCAGACCGCGAGCGGAGCTCGCTAGCCGATGTACATGATCGCGATCGCCATCGCGTCGTCGATCAGGTGGTGGCCTTCCGGCACGTTGTAGATCCCGTGCAGGCGGATCGTCTGGCCTTTGGTGATCGTCGCGATCGGGTTACCCGTGCAGACGTTCATCGAGGACACGTGTTTACGGCCGTCGGGCGTTTCGTAGCCCGCACCGCCGTAGCCCGCCACCGAGTTGCAGAGAAGCGATTCGCCGGCGGATTTGTTGGTGATTTCGATGTTGACGCCGTGGTCGTGGATGTGGCCGGCGGCGGCGATTACTTTGCCGCCGAAGGTCGCGTTCCAGTCGTAATGCGTGTCGCTGAGCCCGATCGGGACTTCGATGTAGGAGTTCAGCGAGCACTGGTTGGCGTCGAGCCAGACCGGGCGCAGAGCGGCGCGGCTGCTCGAGTCGGTGCCGGTCGCGTACTTCCAGGTCATCCGGATTTTCACCGTTTTGCTGGTCGTCGCCCAGTTCATCAGGTCGAAGACCATGTTCCAGGTCTCGGAGCTGTTGATCTTGTAGCCGTAGGGCAGCGACTGGAGATCGACTTTGGTCCGCTCGTCGCCGGAGGCGAAGAAGCGTTCACCGAGCAGGCCCGGTCCTTTGCCGGCGCAGGTGACGTCGGACTTGCCGCTCGACTGGGCGGCGAACATCGCGTGGTGGAGCATCGGCCCCTGGCTGATCGTCGCTTTGGTCCCGTCCGTGTAGACCAGGTCGGGCGTGACGCCGATCAGCGTGCAGCCGGTGCACGGCTTGGCGATGTTGTTGACGATCTGGTTCTGGATCATCCCCGCGTTTTCGTGGTCGTGCGGGTCGCCGTTGCCGGCCGGGATCGTGTACGGGCCGTAGTCGATCGTTTTGCTGGTGATCGTCGCGTTCGCGGTCGCCGGGACGGCGAACAGCGCGAGCGCGCAGACGAGCAAGGTCAAGCGTTTGATCGCTTGCATGTAATTCCTCCCCAATTCGAGATAAGGCGAGGGCCCTCCCTGCGAGAGCGCTCTTAAACGTTCAAGGAACCTAGAACAAAAACATGGATGGTGTCAACTGGGTACCAATGGGTCCGTGCCTTTGAGGTAGCTGCTCTAGACAGGTGACTATCTAGTCACGTATACTTTCGAACCATGGACGAGGTCTTCAAGGCGCTGGCGGATCCGACCCGCCGTGAGCTGCTCGATCGGCTGCGCGAACGGGACGGCCAGTCGCTGAGCGCTTTGGAAGAGGGATTGCCGATGTCGCGCTTCGGCGTGATGAAGCACCTCAAGGTGCTCGAGGAGGCGGGACTGGTGACCACGCAGAAGCGCGGCCGCGAGAAGCTGCACTTCCTCAACCCCGTCCCGATCCGGCTCGTCCACGACAGGTGGGTGAGCAAGTACGCAGAGCCCTGGGCTTCGGCGCTCAGCGAGCTAAAGAAAGAGATGGAGGACGAAAGATGAGTGAACAGGCATATTCCGTCGTCGGCGGGCGCGGCTCGATGACCGTGTTCGAGATCTACATCAAGACCACGCCGGAGCGGCTCTGGGAGGCGATCGTCAGCGAGGAGATGCGCGCCCGCTACAGCTTCGGGGTCGGCACTGTCTCCGACTGGACCCCCGGCTCGGAGTACAAAGCGTCGGTCCCGGGCGTGATCGACATCGCCAGTGGTGAGAACCTCGAGGTCGACCCGCCGCGCCGCCTGGTGCAGAGCTTCGACGCGCTCTGGAGCGAGGACGTGCAGAAGGAAGGGACCTCGCGGGTGACCTGGGAGATCGAGCCGGTCGGCACCTCGTGCCGGTTGCGAGTGACGCACGACCAGCTCGGCGAAGACGCCAACAACGAACTCTACGGCGGCTGGCCGATGATCCTCTCCGGCCTGAAGACGTTGCTGGAGACCGGCGAGGATCTCGACACGCCGGGTTCCCTGCGCTACTCCGGCGCCGCCGGCTAGGCGGCGATTTCAGGCGCCGGGGGGTGCGGTTGAGGGCGCGGCGGCGCTGGATCCGGTTGCGGCGGCCCGGGCGGGCCGGGATCCGGCGTCGGCGAGGGCGGTTCCGGGTCCGGTTGCGGCGGGCCGGGCACGGGGGTCTCCAGGATGGGGGTCTTGTGAATGGTCTCCATGCCCCGTCCTACCCCGGTGCGGGTTTTTCGACCCTGGCCCGGGGTAGCCGGACCGCACCCAATCGAGGAGGAGGCCAGTCGATGACGCAACCGACCCTGGACGACGCTCGTGCGCTGAGCGAATGGCGGCCGCCGCTGGGAGTGCTCTCCGTCTACCTGGGCTTCGACCCCGCCGACCGCGGCGGCGCCTGGCGCACCGAGCTGCGCAACGGCCTCGACGCCGTCCTCGAGAGGTATCGGGAGGCCGAGCACGACCGTCGCGTGGCGCTGAGGGCGACCGCGAAACGGCTGATCGAGCGCTTCGAAGACGGCGACCTGCGGCCGCCGCCGCGCGGCGAAGCTGGTTTCGTCGAGGTGGCGGAGAAGGTCGGGGCCGAGCACTGGTTCGGCACCCCGATCGCCCCTGCCGCCAGCGCCTGCGTAGAGCTCGCCCCCGAGCCCACGGTGGCGCCGCTGCTCGATCTCTGCGGCCACAACGGCGCTCGCGGCGTAGCCCTGCTCTCCTCCGAGCGAGTGCGGCTTTTCTGCTGCGCAGAAGGCGCCCTGGAGGAAATTGAAGACTGGGAGCTCAGCATCACCAGCCTCGACTGGCGCGAGCGTAAAGCGCACAGCACCAGTAATCCCGCCCGCGCGCAGGGTGTCGGCTCCTCCGGCCACGACCAGTTCGAAGAGCGGCTCGAGCACAACCGCCAACGCTTTCTCGTCGAGTGCGGCGGCCTCGCCGCTCGCAGGCTCGAGGAAGACGGGCTGGCGGAGGCGATCGTCTTCGGCCCCGCCCGCGACATGGAGAGCTTCAAGTCCGGTTTCGGCTCATCCAAGGCGACGCTGACCGTCGGCGCCGACCTCGATCTGATCTCGGCGCCGAAGGGCAGGATCGCCGAAGCCGTCGTCGAGGCGGTCGAGCGCCTCGACGCCGAACGCGACCGCGCCGTGGTCGAGCGGGCGCTGGAAGAGGCTAAGGGTGGCAACCGGGGGGCGGCCGGTTTGCAGGAGACGAAAGAGGCGCTGGGGGAGGGCCGCGTCGACCACCTGGTCTTCGATGCCGGGATCGGCGAGGAGGCGGAGTCGCTTGTCAGGGCAGCTCTCGCCAGCAGCGCCCGAGTCACGGTAGTGCGCGATGAGCTGGCAGCGCCGCTCGCGGACGCCGAAGGCGTCGCCGCGGTGCTGCGCTACTGAAACGCCAATGTGACCTCCCTCCGGTTCGCTGGTCCCGAGCTGGGGTACCTGGAGGGCAGGAAGCCAAGAGGAACCGAAAAGGAGACGAGTTGAGCGAGCAAGAGAAGGTCGCCGGCGGGCCGCTGGGCAAGGCGGTTGGCAAGGCCAAGCAATTAGCTGGATCGGCGCTGGGTCGCGAAGAGCTCGGCCGCGAGGGAAGGCTGCAGGAGGTCCAGGCGGACGCCCAGGCGGAGGTAGCGGCGAAGGAGGCCGAGGCCGAGCGCCGCGAGCGGGAAGCCGAGATCGAGACCGAGCGGGCCGAGGTCCAAGCCGAGCGCCACGAGACCGAGCTGAAAGCGGCGGAGATCAAGGCCGAGGAGGAGGCCGAGCGCCGACGGGCCCAGGAGGAGCAGGCGGCAAAGGGCGATGAGGCGCAGGCCAAGCGGGGAGCCTCGGAGCTCAAACGCCAAGCCGACCGGGCCGAACAGGCCGCTGCCGCGATTGACCCGAAGGAGGGGCGATGACGGTGCTGACCTCGGTTCCGAAGACGATGCTCGGCGCCTCGCTGAAGCTGGCGCGGATGCCCCTCGACCTTGCCCGGAGCGCGCTCGGGGATTCCGACCCCCGGGCGGAGCTGGCGGCTGAGGAACGAGAGCGCGCCGCACGGCTGCGCAAAGAGGCAGAGGTACGCGAGGCGCAGGCGGAGAAACGCCGGCGCGAACGCGAGGCCCGGGCGAAGAAAGCCGAGCAGCAGAAAAAGCAGAAAGCCAGCAAAACCGCGGCCAAAGTCAAACGGACCAACGCTAAAGCCGAGAAGAGCGCGCAGCTGCAGAAGCTGGAGGCCAAGGAAGAGAGCCTCGAGGCCAAAGCACAGGCTGCGGCGAGCGAGCGTCAGGCCGAGCGCCTTGAGAAGGCCGCCGAGGTCGCCAAGGAGAAACGGAAGGACGGCAACGGGGCCGGCTGAGTGCCGGCCCTCACTCCCTCGGCTCGAGGTAGAAGACCTCCGAGCAGACGTCGGCGCTTGCATCGAGGCCGCTGACAAAGGCGCGCACCCGGCGCCCGAGCAGCCGTTCGGGGATCTCGGTGAAGCGCTCGTGGGTCGCCGCTTGGAAGTACATGCGGGTGTCGCGCAGGCGCTGGTGCTCGCCGAGGTCGGCGAGGCTGCGCTCGGCCGGGGTGAAGGTGTTCTCCAGCGAGCAGATGACGATGTCGGGCCCGGCGAACTCGGTTCTTACCTTCGTCGGGCCGCGACCGAAGAGCTCCTTGTAGAGGCGGACCATCTCGCGCGAGATGTCAGCTCGAACGGACTCGTGATGGTTCTCCTCCGGCGTTTTTCGGGTGTGAGCCTCCACGTTGCTTTTCCTACCCAATGCAGCGATCGCTTTAATCCGCGGACGCCGCGGGTAGAGGGGGCGGGATGGCCACCCACCAGTCGAGCCAGCCGGCGACGGCGACGATCACCCCCTATCCCGACGGCCCCTACCTCGTGCGGGGCGACTTCGTCGTCCAGGACCAGGATGGGAACGAGATGCGGACCGAGCGGCGCACGATTGCCCTCTGCCGCTGCGGCAAGTCGCGGATGCGCCCTCTCTGCGACGGTACCCACAAGCTGATCGGGTTCAAGGCGCCGAGCGCCCGGGAGTCATGGCCGGCCGACTGATCGATCTGCCGCGACCGCGCGGGCCGCTCAGCGAACGGCTTTTCGAGGCCCTCAAGGGGCCGCCGCGTCCGCGGCTGGACGTGTCGGAGGTGACCGCGGCGGACCCGCTCGCCGACGAGGACCTGCAGCTCGCCCTCTACGTTGCCTACGAGCTCCATTACGCCTCGATCCGCGGCGTCGATGAACGCTGGGAGTGGTCGCCTGCCCTGCTCGCCTTTCGAGCGGCGCTGGAGCGGCCCTTCGAGGCGGCGGTCGCCGAGCTGGTGCCGCCCGCCGAGGCCGCCGAGCTCGACTCGGTCGGCGACGCTCTGCAGCGGATCGTCGCCGAGGACCCGGGCCCGCCGCTGTCCCGCTACATGGAGGTCCAGGGCACGCGCGAGCAGATGCTGGAGCACGTCGTCCACCGCTCCGCCTACCAGCTGAAGGAGGCCGATCCCCACTCCTGGGCGATCCCGCGCCTGACGGCGGGGCCGAAGGCGGCGCTGCTCGAGGTCCAGTTCGACGAGTACGGCGGTGGCAGCGCCGAGCGCATGCACTCGACGCTGTTCGCCGGGACGATGGAGGGCCTCGACCTCGACCCCACCTACGGCCGCTACATCGACTTCTGGCCGGCGCCGACGCTGGCCGCCGTCAATCTGGTGACGGGGTTCGGGCTGCACCGCCGCCGCCGCGGCGCCCTCGTCGGCCATCTCGCCGCTTTCGAGATGACCTCCTCGATCCCCAACCGTCGCTATGGCAACACCTTGCGCCGTCTCGGCTTCGGCCCCGAGGTGACCCACTTCTACGACGAGCACGTCGAGGCCGACGCCGTCCACGAGAACATCGCCGCCTGGGACCTGGCCGGCGGCCTGGCAGCGGCCGAACCGGAGGTAGCCGCCGACATCCTCTTCGGCGCCCGGGCCCTGCTGCAGATCGAGGCCCGCTGGGCCCGGCACCTGATGGATGCGTGGGAGTCGGGGAAGACCTCGCTGCTCTCGCCGCTGGTGCCAGTCTCCGCGTGAGCGCTCGCCTGAACCTCTCCTATCTGGTGCCGGTCCGCTGGCGCGACGGCGAGCAGCGAGCGGGATTAGCCGCCTACCTGGCCGGGATCGCGCCCCAGTGCACCGAGACGATCGTCGTCGACGGCTCGCCGCCGGACGTCTTTGCCGCCAACGCTGCGGCCTGGGGCGGCTACGTCACCCACATTCCCCCGGACCCGGCGGAGAGCTGGCTGATGGGGAAAGTCTCCGGCGTCCGCACTGGGATCAAGGTCGCCTCGCGGGAGCGGCTGGTGGTCGCCGACGACGACGTCCGCTATGAGCCCGAAGCGCTGCGACGCATCGCGAGCCTGCTCGACGAACACGACCTGGTGCGCCCGCAGAACTTCTTCAGCGCGTTGCCGTGGCATGCCCGCTGGGACACCGCGCGGACCCTGCTCAACCGCGGCCTCGGCCGCGACTACCCGGGCACGCTGGCCCTACGCCGCTCGCGGGTGCTGGCGATGGGCCTCTACGACGGGGACGTTCTCTTCGAGAACCTGGAGCTGATCCGTACGGTCCGCGCCCACGGCGGCAGCGTGGTCTCTCCGCTCGATCTCTATGTCGCCCGGGAACCGCCCTCGGCGGCGCACTTCTGGGGCCAGCGCACCCGCCAGGCCTACGACGATTTCGCTCTGCCGGCGCGGATGGCGCTCTGGCTTTCCGTCGTGCCACTGCTCGGCTTCGCGCTCGCGCGGCGACGGCCGATACCGTCCCTCTCCGCCGCAGCGGTCTCAGTGCTCGTCGCCGAGCGCGGGCGCCGCCGGGCCGGTGGCGACGCCGTCTTCCCCGCCTCATCGGCGCTGCTGGCCCCGCTCTGGATTCTCGAGCGGGGGGTCTGCGCCTGGCTCGCCGTCTTCCAGCGGCTGCGGTTCGGCGGCGTCCGCTACGGCGACTCGGTCATACCGGTGGCCGCCCACTCGGAGCGCGAGCTGAGGCGACGGCGGGGCAAGCGCGAGTCGGCGGCAGCGTGAGCGGCCGCTAGCGCAGCCGGGCCATCGAGCTGGGAATTGGCGAGAGCCGTTTCCGCGCCGCGCTCACCCTCTGCAGAAACCGATCGCGTTTCAGGGCGGATCCCAGCTCCGGCCCGCGGATCTCGCGAGTGGGGCTCGTTCCCTTGCTCTCCAGGTCTGCGGTGTTCATAACTCCTCCAGGATCAGAAATTGGGCCGACTCTGTGACCTCTCCCAATCTCCGAGCGACGCCGTGAGAAGTGAGTGGTTTACCTCCCGACACAAGCGGCGCTGTGACCGTTGTGCTGGTTGTCTGATTACCCATCCGATCGGTGGACAAACTTCGTTTCGATCTGTTGTCAGTCGGGAATCGAGGTCGCAAGAGACAAGCGATGAGACACGCTGGTTTTCAACACGAGGCTCTGATCTACGCGGACTCCGACGAGTACCTGGCGGGGACTGTTCCCTTTTTGCGGACTGGCATCGAGGCCAGTCAGTCGGTCCTGGTGGCCGTCGGGCCCGACCAGACCGAGCTGCTGGAAGCCGAGCTGGGCGCCGATGCCGAGCTCGTTCGCTTCGTCGACATGCGCGAGATGGGACGTAACCCGGCCGCGATCATCCCCGTCTGGCGGGACTTCGTCGCGGAGAGCGGCGGCATGCCGGCGCGGGGAATCGGCGAACCCGTCTGGGCCGCACGCAGCGCCGCCGCCCTGGAGGAGTGCCAGCGCCATGAGTCGCTGCTCAACGTCGCCTTCGATTCCGGCCCCGCCTGGGACTTGCTCTGCCCCTACGACGGCGCTTCGCTCGACGACGAGGTGCTGGCCAAGGTGGCCCACTCGCACCCAGTCGTCTGCCGTGACGGGGAGAGGGAGGAAAGCTTCTCCTTCGTTCCCGACGAGGACTGCTTCGCCGGTCACCTGCCGCCACCGGCCGGTATGCCGGAAATCTTTAGCTTCGATCTGACCGGGCTCGCCGAGGTGCGCCGCCTGGTCGCCACGGCGGCGGAGCGGGCGGGGATGGGTCCCCGTGGGGTCGCCGACGTCGTCACCGCGACCAGCGAGCTCGCCGCCAACAGCGTCATGCACGGCGGCGGCAGCGGCACCCTGCGGCTCTGGCGCGAGGAGGAGCGCCTGCTTGCCGAGGTCGAGGACCGGGGCCGGATCGAGGAGCCGCTGGTGGGGCGTAGGCGGCCCGAGATTTCGCAGGAGGGAGGACGGGGCCTTTGGCTTGCAAACCGGCTCTGCGACCTCGTCCAGATCCGCTCCAGCGAGCGGGGGACGACCGTGCGTTTGCACGTCTTGGCACGCGAGGTCGCCTACGTCTGAGGCGTGCCGATCGTCCGCCGGGGGTAGCTGGCGGACATGCCACACAACGATCCTCAAACCCAGCTTGTCAAGTACCTGACCGACGTCCACTCGATCGAGGAGCAAGCGCTGGTGCAGATGCGCCGCGCCCCGGACCTGGTTGAGGGACCCCTTGCGGCCGCGTTCCAGCGCCACCTCGGCGAGACCGAATCCCAGGAGCAGCGGGTGCGGGAGCGCCTCGAGGCCCACGACGCCTCGCCTTCGCGGCTGAAGGACGCCGCCGGCCAGGCCGGCGGGCTGGGAATGGTCCTCTTCGCCCGCTCCCAGCCCGACACGCCGGGGAAGCTGGTCATGCACGCCTTCTCTTACGAGCATATGGAGGTTGCCGCTTACGAGCTGCTCGGGATCGCCGCCCGCGAAGCCGGCGACGAGGCGACGGCGGCGATGGCCGCGGCGATCGCCGAGGAGGAGCGGGAGATGGCGGGTCGGATCGCGGAGCGGTGGGACGAAGCCGTCGAGCAGGCGCTAGCCACGGTCGATCCGGATGACCTCGGCGCCCAGCTCAACACCTACCTCGCCGACGTGCACGCGCTCGAGGGCCAGTCTAAGAAGCTGCTGGAGAAAGGCAAGGAGCTGGACCTGCCCGAGGGCCTGCGCGCCGCTCTCGCCGAGCATCTGAAGGAGACCGAAGGGCATCTGCAGCGGATCGAGCGGCGCCTCGACGACCGCGGCGCCGCCCCCTCGGCGATCAAGGACGCCGCGCTTCGCCTCGGCGCCCTCAACTGGGGCGTGTTCTTCGCCGCCCAGCCCGATACCCCAGCCAAGCTCGCCGGCTTCGCCTACGCGGTCGAGAACCTCGAGGTCGCCGCCTACGAGCTCCTCCTCCGCGTCGCCCGCCGCGCCGGTGACACGGAGACCATCTCCCTCGCCGAGTCGATCCTCAGCGAGGAGAAGAGCGCTGCGCAGGCGGTCGCCGACCAGTGGCCAGTCTCAATGTCGGTCGCCTAGGGCGCGCCTGGCCGCGCTCAGGTGGAGGTCCTCGACCCGCTGGCCCTGGCGGTCGGCCCGCTCGGCGAGGGCGTGGAAGTCGAAGCCCTCGAGGGACTCGCCGAAGCGCTCCTCAAGCGCGTTCCAGAGCTGGACCTTGCCGCCGATCCCGGAGGAGAGGACCTCCAGCTCGAGCACCCGGCTGAGCGGCGAGTAGCCGCGCAACTGCCCGTTCGGCTTCAGTCGGCCGAGCCGCTCGGCAAGCCGGGCGAGCGCCGGTTTGACCTGGTTGCGATCGACGCCGAGCTGTTCCATCAGCCGGATCAGCGTCTCCCGGTCGGCTTCGATTTCGGCGCAGACTTTGGCCAGCGGCTCGCCCATCTCGGCGTCGCCGCGGTTGCTCGACCGCAGGCGGCGGGCCAGCTCGACGCCGAGCGCGGCCCCCGCCAGGTGGTCGTTCAGGTAGATCGCCAGAAGCCGATCGGGAGCCGCGGCTGGAGTCATCGGCCGGTTCAGGCCTCCTCGTAGGGATCTTTCGCCCCCGCCAGCTGCAGGGCGCAATTTTTGGTCTCGCTGAAGTGCCGTTCCTGGATCGGCAGCGCCCACTCGGTCAGCTCGGCGATCTTTTCCTCGCCGGCCTGCTCGTTGAGCTTGCGGAGCACCGCCCAGTGGCCGACCTCGCCGGCCTCGGCCATCGTCATGAACTCAAAGCCGTCGAGCCCGTCGGCGTCGTCGCCGAGGTACGTTTCCATCATCTCGGAGGCCTCGACTTTCGTTTCCTGCGCCTTTTCGAGGATCGCGGTCTTCTTCCCGTCCCGCTCCTCGGCCACGGCGGTGCAGCGGCGCTCGGTCTCCTCCGCCTCCTCGCGCATCTGACGCAGGCTGGAGGCGATGCTCTCGTCCTCGACAAGGCCCTCCACCTTCTCCGTCGCTTTCTGCGCCGCTTGGGCGAGGCCGAGAACCTCCGCGAGCTTCTCCTCCAGGGTCGTCAACTCGGCCATCGTCTTCCTCCTTGTGTTGGGGTTGGCAGGTGCCGTTTCCTTACCCGAGCCAGACGTGTTCGAAGCGCAGGCCAGCGCCCGTGGAATCGAGGAGTCCCATCGAGGTCCGCGGCGCGCGTCGGCGCTCGGTCGGGCTGCCGGGATTGAAGATCTGAAAGCCGCCCTCCCGCTCGTGCAGGGGCAGGTGGCTGTGACCGAAGATGACGGCGTCGGCGTCCGGAAAGCGGGCGCCCATGCGCTCGAGACGGCCCTTGCTAGCGCCGGCGTCGTGAATGACGGCGACGGTCCGGCCGCCCAGCTCGACTTCCAGCGTCTCCGGTAGCTCACGCCGCAGCTCGGCGTCGTCGACGTTGCCGTGGACGGCTAGCACCACCGGGCAGAGCTCTTGCAGCTCCGCCAGCACCGAGGCGGCGGAGAAATCTCCGGCGTGGATCAGCGCGTCCGCCTCGCGGATCCGCGCGACGCACTCCTCCGGCAGCGCTCGCTTGCCCTTCGGCATGTGGGTGTCGGCGATGACGGCGATCATCGAAAGGTCAATTCGACACCCATATGGTGCTCAACTGACCACTCGTTTATGAGCGGCGCTTGAAAAGGCCGTGCACCGAGCCGCCGGCGGCGGCGAGGAAGGCGCGCCGCAGCGTCCCGCGCCGCCGCGTCCGCCAGCCGCCTTCGGCGACGTGGGGCCCGCGACTCTTGAGCACGTTGCCGGCGGCCGGCGCAGCAGCGACGCCGCCCCAGGTTCCCCGCACGAAGGCGCCGTGGGCGAGGCGACGGTAGAGCGGCGGTGCCGCGGCGTGAAGCATCTCCAGGAGCCGGCCGGAGCGCCCGTAGTTGACCTCGCGCTTGGGGTTCTCGGCGCAGAGCTCGATCCCACGCGCCACCTCCTCGACGTCGAGGACGGGTGGGATCGGCCGCACCTGGCGGCCGGTGTAGTTGGCGCCGTGCTCGAAGATCGGCGTGTCGACCGCCTGCGGGGCCATCGTCGCGACGTGGATGTCGGCCTCGTCGACGAGTTCGCCGGCGAGGCATTCGGAGAAAGCACGGACCCCGTTCTTGCTGACGATGTACGGCGCCACCTGGGGCGAGCTGACGCGCCCCCAGACCGAGGAGAGGTTGATCAGCACGCCGTTGCCTTGCTGTCGGAAGCGGGGCAGGGCGGCGCGGGCACCATGCACTTGGCCCATCAAGTTCGTCTCGATGACCCGCCGGAAGACCTCCGAGGGAATCTCCTCGAAAGGCCCGTAGGCGATCGTTCCGGCGTTGTTGACCCAGACGTCGATCCGGCCGAAGCGCTCGACGGTCGCCGCCGCGAGGGCCTCGACCGCCGCCTCGTCGGCGACGTCGAGCGCCCGGTGCAGGGTCTCCGCGCCGGCGTCCTCGCACGCGGCGGCGAGCTCGGCGAGCGGCGGCTCCGCTCGTGCGCAGAGCGCCAGCCCCCGCGCCCGCCGAGCCAACCGCAGTGCCGCTGCCCGGCCTATCCCGCTCGAGGCGCCGGTGATGACGACGACCGCTTCCTCCAGGGGACGCGGCACGGTCCTAGCCGAGGCCCTTCTCCTCGGCCGCCTTGTAGGCGATCTGGAAGAAGTCCGAGATCGTCAGCGCCGAGAAGAGGGAGGCGACGAAGCGGGTTACGCGGGGAGCGAAGATCAGCCCGACCGAGAAGCCGGCGACGACCCAAAGGCCGAGGCAGTAGGGACAGATCAGCAGCTCGCCGATCGCTTTCTGCAAGCCGCTGCCGCGCGAGCTCTCCTCCAGCTCCGCCGGCCCGCCCTTGCCTTCCAGCTCGGTGAACGGGGCGCGCAGCGGGCTCGTCACCTTGTCCTTGGAGATCAGCCGGCTCAGCTTGTGGGAGGCGGTGCCGACCAGCAGCAGCTCGCCGGCACTCGTCTTCGCCGGCAGCTCTCGGCCCTGGCGCCGGGCGATCGCCAGGGCGCTGCCGACCAGCGCGCCGAAGACGCTCATGAAGGCGAGATAGGAAAGGAACGGCGGGCGTTTTTGTGGCTCGGCGTAGCCCGCCACTACCTCGGGGGTTTTCAGGGTCGCCTGGTCGTCTGGGGTCATCGTCCCCAGTTACCCAGGGCACTGGCGGTTCCAACCATCGGATGATTACGATGTGCAGGGAATGCAGCGCTTTAAAGTCACCGAGAGGGAGCTGCGGCCGGGCTGTAAGGACATTCGGGTCGAGGGTGAGCTCGACCTTGCCGTGGCCGGCGAACTCGACGCGGTCTTGACTGCCGCTGCGGCGGAGTGCAGCTGCGTCCTGGTTGGGCTCGAGAACTGTGCCTTCATCGACTCCTCCGGGATCGCGGTAATCCTCCGCGCCCACAACCGGATGGCGGACGCTGGCAACCGGCTCGCCGTATACGCGCCGACCGAACAGGTCCTGCGAGTCCTCACGATGACCGGCCTGATTGGCAACGGGCTCGTCTTCGACAGCGCCGAGGAGGCACTCTCGGCCGTCGGAGAGCCTGCCAGTAGCTAGGCACCGGCCGGGGAACGGCCTCAGCCGAAGCGCGGCTCGAGGCGCTGAAAGGTCCGCCACCAGCCGCGGTCGAGTGTGGCGTGCTCGACGGCCTGCAGGAGCGAGCCGTCGTCGTCGTGCAGCTCGTAGCTGACCACCGGCGGCTCGGTGATGAGGTCGACGTCGACGATCTTGGCCATCAGCAGGTACGGCGGGCAACTGAGCCAGATCTCGCCTGGTTTTGGCAGGGATTTGACGTTTGGGCTCGCCATGGGTCCTCGATACCCCTGCCTTCGACGCAAAAACCGAAAACCATCCCCGAAATTAGGGGAAAGGAGCGAGCAGTTTCACTGCCGCTGGCCGACTCCGGTGGCGAGCTCTCTGATCCGCAGCGGGCCACCGGCATTCGGCTCCAGCGGTGGCGTTGGTCCGCCTTCGGCGTGTCGCATCCCGTCGAGCAGATCGTCGAGGGCCTGCAGCGAGGTGACCTTCGGCTCCCAGCCGAGCAGCTCCTGTGCCCGCGAGGTGTCCATCGTCGGTACGCCGAGCGCGAGATCAATCCAGCCGGGGGAGGAGGGCTGCAGGCGCAGCTTCCAGGTGAGGTCGGCGGCGGCGCGGAGGGCCCCGGCCGGCAGCGGGAAGCTGCGAGCACCAAACAGCCGGCAGAGCTCCTCGACCCCAATCTCGGGATCGGCGGCGATGTTGAAGGCGCCGTCGACTTCGCGCACCACGGCTTGTCGGTAAGCCTCGCCGACGTCGCGCGAGTGGACCGCCTGGAAGCGAAGTCGCGGCACGCGCGGGATCGCCGGGATCAACTGCTTGCGGACGAGGAAGCCGGGCAGGAACGGCCCGGCGAAGAGGCGGCGGATCTCGCTCGCGGCCTCTGCCTTGAAGATCAGGCCGGGGCGGAGGCGGACCACGCGGACTTCGGGCTCGCGCCGTTCAAAAGCGTCGAGCATCGTTTCCACCGCCGCCTTGTGGCGCGAGTAGAAGGAGGTGGGGATGCCGTCGACGGGCCAGGTCTCGTCGACGCGGCGTTGCTTCGGCCCCGGGCTGTAGGCCCCGACCGAGGAGGCGTGGACGAGGGCGCCGACGCCGGCGCGGGCGACCGCGTCGAAGACCCGGCGGCTGCCCTCGACGTTGATCCGCTCGGTTACCGCTTCGTCGCGGCTCGGCTGGATCGCCCAGGCGAGGTGGACGACCGCGTCGGCGCCGGAGAAGAGCGGAACCAGGTCATCGGTGGTGACGTCGGCCGTCGCCCACTCGACCTTCGCCATCTCCACCTGCGGCAGCCGGCGGGAGATGCCGAGGATCTGCTCGATCGCGGGCTCCCTGCCCAGCGCTTCGAGCACGCTGGTGCCGACGTTGCCGCTCGCTCCGGTGACAACTACGCGCATTTGGCTCACCCCTTACGGCTGGATCACGAACTTGATCGCGCCGTCTTCCTTCTTCTGGAACTTCTCGTAGGCCTCGGGCACCTCGTCGATCCCGATTTTGTGGGAGGCCAGGTCCTCGGTTCCCAGTGGGTCGGCGTCGTCGCTGACCAGGGGCAGGATCTCGTCGATCCATTTCTTCACGTGGGCCTGGCCCATCCGCAGCTGGACGCCCTTGTCGAAGAGCTGGAACATCGGGATCGGGTCGACCATGCCCCCGTAGACGCCACTGATCGAGACGGTGCCGCCGCGGCGGACCGTGTCGAAGCACTGGTAGAGGGCCGACATGCGGTCGATCGCGGCCTTTTCGATCAGCTTCTCGGCCACCGCGTCAGGGAGCAGGCCAGCGGCTTTCTGGGCGAACTCGCCGACCGGCGCACCGTGGGCCTCCATCCCGACCGCGTCGATCGCGGCGTCGGTGCCGCGGCCCTCGGTCATCTCGCGGATCGTGTCGGAGATGTCGTCGTGGTCTTCGAGGTCGAGGGTCTCGATCCCGTGCTTCTGCGCCAGCGCGAGCCGCTCGGGGACGATGTCGACGCCGATCACCCGCGCGCCTTTGTGGGCGGCGATGCGGGCGGTCATCTGTCCGATCGGGCCCAGCCCGAAGACCGTCACCGAGCCGCCCTCCGGAATCGCGGCGTACTCGACCGCCTGCCAGGAGGTCGGCAGCACGTCGGAGAGGTAGAGGAAGCGGTCGTCAGGCGGGCCCTCGGGCACCTTGATCGGCCCGAAGTGAGCCTGCGGCACCCGCAGGTACTCGGCCTGTCCGCCCGGCACCTGGCCGTAGAGCCTGGTGTAGCCGAGCAGCGAGGCGCCTTTTTCTTCCTCGCGGTTCTGGGTCGTCTCGCACTGGGCGAAGAGCTGGCGGTCGCACATCCAGCAGTGCCCGCAGGAGATGTTGAAAGGGATGACGACGCGGTCACCGGGGGCGATGTGGGTCACCTCCGGGCCGACCTCCTCGACGATCCCCATCGGCTCGTGGCCGAGAATGTCCCCCTCGGTCATGAACGGCGAGAGGATCTCGTAGAGGTGAAGGTCGGAGCCGCAGATCGCGCTCGAGGTGATCTTGATCACCGCGTCGTTGGCCTCCTGGATCTTCGGGTCCTCGACCTCGTCGACGCGGACGTCGCGGGGGCCGTGCCAGACGGCAGCCTTCATCGTTGCTCCTTCCTTTCCTTAGCTACCCGTTCTTCCCAGCTCCCCGTCCCTGCGCGGCGCAAAACGGATCGGTGAAGTTGTCACTCGGTGTCACTCGTTCAGGAGACGAGCTCGATCGTTTCGCGCTCGATCTTCAGCCGCTGCTTGGCGGTCATCCGCCCGTTGCCGCTGGTCGTCGGGCGGATCGTCGTCCCGTCGCGGAAGCGGTCGAGCACCCGCGGGTCGATGTAGGAGGCGCGGCAGACGGCGGGCGTGTTGCCGAGCGCCTCGGAGACCTGGTCGACGGCGCGGACGATTGCTCGTTTGGCGGCGGCTTCGGATTGCGGCCGCTCCTCGCCGGCGAGCGCGACCGCGGCGAGGACGGTCCCGTGCCAGGTGCGGAAGTTCTTCGCCGTGAACTCCTCGCCGATCTTCTCGTGGATGTAGTCGTTGATCTCGTCGGAGCGGAGGTCGACCCATTCGCCGCCGGCGCGGTAGGCGAGCAGGTCATCGGGACCGCTGCGGCGCCGGTACATCGCCTCGATCGCCCGCCGCGCGGCCGCGTCGCGGATCGACTGCACCCGCCGCTGGCCGCTCTTGGCGGGAAAGTCGAAGACGACCTCGGTCTTGGCGATCGTGACGTGCTCGCGACGCACGGTGGCTAGGCCGTAGCTCTCGTTTTCCTCGGCGTAGACCTCGCTGCCGACACGGAAGAAGCCGAGATCTAGGAGGCGGACCGCGCAGGCCAGCGCCCGCTCCCGCGGCATCCCCTGGCGGCGCAGGTCGGCGGTCACGGCGCGGCGCAGCTTCGGCAGCGCGAGGGCGAACTGGCGCACCAGCTCGAACTTCCGTTCCGCCTGTCGTTGTTGCCAGCGCTCGTGGTAGAGGTACTGCTTGCGCCCCGCTTCGTCGTAGCCGGTTGCCTGGATGTGGCCGAAGGGGTCGGGGCAGATCCAGACCTCCTTCCAGGCCGGCGGGACCGCCAGCTGGCGAATCCGCTCCAGCGTCTCCTCGTCGGCGATCTTCTCGCCGGAGCCGTCCTCATAGGAGAAGCCGCGCCCACGGCGGATCCGCCTGATCCCCGGCCCCGCGCAATCGGCGCGGCGAAGGCGACCCCGGCGGGCGGGGGCGGCGGTCGGGCTCACCTGGCGGCGCCCTGCGCGGCGCGGGCGACGGCTTCGAGGTCGGCGACGAAACTGGCGAGCTCGGCCTCGCGCTCGTCGTCGTCGCGCAGCCGCAGGATCGCCGAGGGATGGATCGTTACCGCGGCGACGGGCGCAAGCGGCGAGTCCAGCGGCTGGCCGCGGTCCTTGGTCACCTTCACCTTCGTCCCGAACAGCGAGCGGGCCGCCGTCGCGCCCATCGCCAGCAGTGCCCGCGGCCGCACCGCCTCGACCTCGGCCGCCAGCCACGGCTTGCAGGCCTCGATCTCACTGGCCCGTGGCGTCTGATGCAGCCGCCGTTTGCCCCGCGGTTTCCACTTGAAGTGCTTGACGGCGTTGGTCACGTACGCGTCCGAGCGGTCGATTCCCGCCTCCTCGAGCGCCCGGTTGAGCAGCCGTCCCGCCGGCCCGACGAACGGCTCGCCCTCCAAGTCCTCCTTGTCGCCGGGCTGCTCCCCGACCAGCATCAGCTCCGCGTTCTTCCGCCCTTGGCCAAAGACGGTCTGCGTCGCGTCTTTGTACAGCTCGCACCCCCGGCACCCCTCGGCGGCTTGTTCAAGCGCTTTGAGTGAGTGGCTTTCAGGAAGAAATTCCGCCGCGCTCGACATGTCGCCCAACTACCCAAGCGCCTCCGACGTCGAAACCGCAACGGCAAGGGGGGCGAATTCGAGGCGCAAGCCGCCTTAGGGCACCAATGCCACCCCCTCCCGCCGAGACCGCAAAAACGGTCGCTGAAGAACCGTTTCTGCGGTCTCGCGATGACGATCGCTGGCTGGCTGGACTCGCTGGGCGCCAACACGGGATCGTGGGACGGGGGCA
>JAWVFA010000019.1:0-23457 GCA_033856415.1 Solirubrobacterales bacterium
TCCCGCGCTTCTCCTGGACCATGATCGAGTGCAGGAAGGCGGTGCCGAGCAGCCACGGCATCAGCGCCGCGTTCTCGACCGGGTCCCAGGCCCAGTAGCCGCCCCAGCCGAGCTCGGTGTAGGACCAACGGGCGCCGAGCAGGAGGCCGAGCCCGAGGAAGGCCCAGGCGATCAGCGCGAAGCGGCGGGTGGCGCGGATCCACTCGGCGTCGAGGCGGCGGGTGACCAGGGCCCCGATCGCGAAGGCGAACGGCACCGTGAAGGCAACGTAGCCCGAGTAGAGCATCGGCGGGTGGATCATCATGCTCGGGTGCTGCAGCAGGGGGTTGAGGCCGACCCCGTCGACGGGCGCCGGGTCGAGCGTCGCGAAGGGGTCGACGTCGGGCGCGAACAGCATGAGTCCGGTGAAGAAGGCGGCGACGCCCATCATCACCGCGGTCGCCCACGGCACCAGGTCGCGCAACTTGTTGCGGGTCGCGTAGAGCGCGGCGCTGGCGGCGATCGAAAGGACGAAGGCCCAGAGCAGCAGCGAGCCCTCCTGGCTCGACCACATCGCCGCCAGCTTGTAGCCCGAGGGCGTCTCGATCGAGCTGTGCTGCTGGACGATGTTGAAGGAGAAGTCGTCGCCGATGAAGGCGATCTCGATGATCGCCACGCAGGCGGTGATCAGTGCGCAGAAGGCGTAGACGGTGCGGCGCGAGAGGAGGAGCAGACGCTCGTTGCCGTTGCGCCCGGCGATCGCGATCGCGCCGGCGGCGAGGGCGGAGAGGAAGGCAAGGCCCAGGAGGGCGCTGCCGAGGCTAGCCATCAGATTTGGTCGTGAACTTCGACGGGCACTTCGTGATCAGGGTTTCCGGCTCGCCGACGAAGACGCCGTTCTCGATCCTCCCGGTGAGGACGATCTCGCGACCGCCGCGGAACGGATCCGGGACGGTGCCTTGGTAGGTGACGGGCAGGCTCTCGCCCTGCCCATCGCGGTCGACAACGCGGAAGGCGATGCCGTTGCCGTCGCGCTCGATCGAGCCTTTGACGACCTTGCCGGTCACCTGGGCGGTGGTCCCGGGCGCCGCCGCGAGCAGTTGCGAGGGTTCCTTTGCCTCAGTGGAGGCCGAGAAGGAGGTGTAGATCAGCGCCACCGCGAGCAGCACGGCGGTACTGAGCGCGACGACGAGCCGGATCTTCCGCTTCCGCTGAGGGTCCACAGGCAACGCGGATTATCGCAAGTGGGAGAATGCGGCTCATGGCCGACCCCGTTCTGCTGATCACCGGCGCCAGTAGCGGCATCGGCGCAGCCACCGCTCGGGCCGCCGCGCCGAAGTACCGTTTGGTGCTCGCGGCACGCCGCGAGGAGGAGCTGCAGCAGCTCGCCGCCGAGCTCGGCGGCGACGAGCGGGCGATCGCCGTCCGCTGCGACGTCACCGAGTGGGACGAGGTCCAGGCGCTCGCCGCGACTGCCCTCGAGCGCTTCGGTCGCATCGACGCCGTCTTCGCCAACGCCGGCTTCGGCGCCTCGCGCGGTTTCCTCGAGGAGTCCCCCGAGCACTGGCGCTCGATGGTGCTGACCAACGTCTACGGGGTGGCGCTGACGATCCGGGCCACCCTCCCCCACCTGCTCGAGCGCGGCGACGGCCATTTCCTGGTCACCAGCTCGATCGCGGGCCGCCGCGTCCTGCCCGGCTCGCTCTACTCGGCGACGAAGTGGGCGGCGACCGCGATCGGCGAGGCCCTGCGGCAGGAGCTGCGGCAGATGCACGACAACCACGGCATCCGGGTGACGTTGATCGAGCCGGGCATGGTCGACACCCCGTTCTTCGACAACCGCCCCGGCGACAGCGCCCTCAGCGACGACGACATAGCGCGCGCCGTGATCTACGCGCTCGAACAGCCACCGAACGTCGACGTCAACGAGATCCTGATCCGGCCGATCAGCCAGTCGGCCTAGCCGGGCAGCAGCAGCTTCACTGCCCGCCAGTAGCCGCGCAGGAGCAGGCGCGCCAGCCAGGAGCGGGCCAACGGCGAGATCAACTCGGAGTCGAGGTCCGGCGTCAGCCAAGAGGCGAACTCGCCGGCGCCAACCGTCCGCTGACACTGGACCTGGCGACGCTCGCGCAGCAGCCGCGGCAGCCAGCCCAGCACGGCGAGGTTCGCGCGCAGCTTCTGCCGCCCCCAGCCGCCGGCGACCGAGACCGCCAGCAACGCGACCTCGGTGGCAATCAGGGCTGGGGCCAGGAGGAGCAGCAGCGAGGCAGGGTAGGTGCGGACGAGGAAGGCGAGCCGGTTGCGCTCGAGCCAGAACCACTTCTCGGCGTTGGCGCCGAACTCGTAATCGTGGGCGACCACGGCCGACGGCTCGATCCCGACCGCGTGCCCGGCGGCGCGTATCCGCACCGAGAGGTCGACGTCCTCGTGGTAGAGGAAGAACTCGGCGGGGAAGCCGCCCATCTCTCGCCAGATCCGGAGCGGGATCGCCAGGCAGGCGCCGGAAGCGACGGTCACCTCGCCCGCAGGGGGCGCCTGATCGAGCGGCAAGCCGTGACGGCCGGCCCAGGTGATACCGGTGAAGTGCAACGGGTTGCCGGCGGAGTTGACGCAGCGGAGCCCGCCATCGGCGACCAGCGCCTGCCAGGCGCCCCAGCCGCGGTCCTCGGTCCAGGGGCGGCGGATGCCCTCGCCGAAGCCGGGCTGGGGAGCGGCGTCGGGATTGAGGATCACGAGCAGGTCGCCGGACGCGACCTCGGCGCCGACATTGCAGCCGCCGGTGAAGCCGGCGTTGTGGCCCATGCGGACGATCCGCGCCCGCGGGGCGAGCTCCCCCACCACCTCGGTGCTGCCGTCACCGGGCCTGTTCTCGACGACGATCAGCTCATCGCCCTCGCCGAGCTCGGGCAGCAGGGCCGGCAGGGTCTTACTGAGATCGTCGCGGTTCTCGTAGGCGACGATCAGGACTGAGAGCGTCGGGCGCACCGGCGCGGAGGCTATTCGGCCATCCGCGCCGGTGCTTGCGACGTGCGCAGAATGCGACTCCTACTTCTTGCCCTTCTTGCCGCAGGAGACGACGTTCAGCTTGAACTTGTTGTTGTTCTTCTTCTTGCCGTTCTGGCCCTTCATCTTCACGATCGCCCGCTGCTTCTTGTCGCAGAGGTCGGTCGAGTTGACGAGCAGGCTCTTCTTGCCGCCCTTCATGTTGAGGACGAAGCGCTTGACCGGCACGTCAGGCACTTTTCGGAAGACCGTCTTCAGGCCTCCGGTGCTGCCGCTGCTGATCACGCCGCGCAGGTAGACCTCCACCTGGCCGCGCAGATCGACGAGCAGGTCCGGCAGCTCGTTGTTGGAGGACACGAGATAGACCTTGCCCTTCAACTTGTCTTTCAACAGCGGCGACTTCGCTTCCGCCGACCCGTAGACAGAGGCCTTCGGGCAGGTGTGGGAGGCGAGTTGCGGCCTCGTGCACACGGTGCCGATGTGGCTCTGCTCGAGGAACAGCGAACGCGGCATCGTCACCGCGGTGCGACCGATGTTGGCGTCGCCTTCCCGGGCGGTGAGCACGGCCTTCAGACGCGGGTTCTTGGTCCGCTTCGTCCCGCCGTAGAGCTGGATCTTCAGCTTCGGCTTGAAGGCCAGCTTGTTGCAGCCCGTCGCCTGGAACGGGTCGTTGACGGCGTAGGAGCTGAACGCAGCCGGATCGGCCGGGTTCGCGCCACCGCCCTTGAGTGCCCCGGTGGTCGCCTGGGCGGCGCAATTGGTCGGGTTGAGCATGAACTTCTTGCGGTAGAGGTTCAGATCGATCGACCGGATGTCCAGCTTCGCCCCTCCGAACACATCCGGAATCGGGTCCGAGACCGCATGGACCTGGGCGGTTTCCGGATCGACGAACAGCGCGACCCGGACGACCACGGTGCCGAGGTCGAACGGCCCCGCCAGAGCGGGGGTCGTCACGACCAGCGAGACCGGAGCCCCGTTGTAGGGACCCGCCAGCCAGACGTTGCCGAGGATCTGCAACGGGTGGTCGCCGGTGCCCGAGGTGGTCTTCGCCGTACCGAGGAACGAGTTTTCGTCGCAACTCGGTTTGTCCGACTCTTCGCGGCCGCTCTTGGTGGCCGCAGCGGCGATCGCCTGCTCCGAGCAGTAGGGGATTCCGGCGAGCTTGCCGGTCAGCCCCTTCGGCAGGGTCACGTCGACCACTTTCAGCTCCTGCTCGCCGTCACGCCGGCCGATCAGGACGTGGAACGGGGAGTAGGAACCGCCCTGGGTGCTCTCCGGGGCGGCTTTGTAGGTCGGAGTGAACTTCCGCTCCGCCATCGTTTTCGGGCAGGCACCGCCGGTCGGGTCGCTGCTCAGGGTGACCGTCGAGTTGACCGGCTTCAGTTCCCCGGGGCGAGCCCACGGTTCGAAGCGGCTGGTGCCCGTCGCCGAGCAGATCGGCGGGCTGGTCAGCACGTTTTTCGCCCCGTCGAAGTGGACCCGGATCGACTCGAATGGAACCTGCGGCAGCCCTTCTGGCAGCTCGCCGGCGAACTGGCCGGTCAACTTGTCATTCAGGACCGCCGTCAGCTCACCGGTCGTTTTGTTGGCCTTGACGTGGCCGACCAAGCGGGCGTTGATGTCCTCGTGCTCGCTCTTGGCTTCGAGCAGGATCCGGAACTGGTCGCCCGATTCGGGATCGCGACTCTGCTGCTCGCCGACGTAGACGTTGCCGATCAGCGGCTCGCGCAGCGGCGGCGATTCGACTTCGACGCTGCCGATATTCGAAGCGGCCGGGCATTCGTTGTCCATCACCCGAACGCCCTTCTTGAACTGGGCGTCGGTGCAGGCCGCGAGGCCCTGTGCCCCAGAGGGGTTCAGGCCCATCCCCTTGGGAAGGGTGATTTCCGCTTTGCGCACATGCGACTGCGAGATCCCTTCGGTTCCTCCGTTCCGGACTTCCCCGCCTTCTTTCGCAGGGTCGAAGGGCAGGGTCGTCGTCACGGTCGCCGCGGCAGGAGAGTCGACCGCGTTCGTCCCCGGGTCGACGTCGAGCCCCGGATCGAACGGAACCCGCTCGCAGCCCGTTGGTGCTATCCCCGGTGGCAGCTTCCCCTCAAAGGCCGTCGAGCCTTCCGGGAAGGTCGGGTTCGGTTCGCCGAATGACTGTCCCCGGAACCAGGTCGAGTAGAGATGCGGCCACTCGTTCGGATCGAAGCAGGTGGTCGGCGTCGTGATGTGGGTGCCGTTCCCGGACTGACCGAACGCGATCAGACGGCTTTTTAGCGTCGAGAAGGGGACGGAAGGCGCCGGTAGTTCAATCGTGAAGTACTCGTGGAAATCGCTCTCCCAGGCAACGTCGCCTTTGAGTTCGATGACTTTGCTGAAGGCGATGACGAAACCGAGTCGGGCCGGTTCTCCCTCGTTCGGCTCCAGGTTGTAGACAGCAACGCGGGTACCTTTCGCCGGGTCTGGCGCAATCACGAAGCCTTTCGGGAGGAATTTGCCCGGTTCCGAGGGATTCGGCACTGCTTCAGCGGTGTTCACCACTAGCCACACTTCCTCGCGGCCGATGATCGTGCTCGGGTCGCACGCCGGGATACGACGGGGCTGTCCTCCGATGACGACGACTTTTTCGAAGTCTTCCTGCGAGCACTGCGGGCTGCTCTGCGGGTTCTCCGTGAAGCCCGGCGGCAGGTCGACTCGCTCCGTTTTCAGCACCCGATCTTCGAAGGGAAGTCCATCTGCATCATCGTCTTCGATCAAGGGTTCAACCACTCCTGGAACGAGGGTTTTGTGCCTGACGATGTACTGGTCGAAACCGAACGGCGGATGGCCTCCGGCTTGCGTATAGAAAATCTCCGGGGTCGTGGGAGAGCAGAAGGGTTTGCTCAGGTCCACCGGTTTGGTGGGAATCGGCGTTTCCGGCACTTCTCCCACCTGGTTTTCGTAACAGGTCCCTGCCTGCCAGCCGTCTGCCGCCGTCGGCGGTTCGTTCTGCGGTTCGATGACGTCCCCGGTGTCCGCGGCCGCCAATGCAGGCAGCGCGAGCAAGGTCCCCATACACACCAAAAGCAATGCGAACGAGCGCTTTGCCATTCAATTTCCTCCTCGTTTTTCCCTCAACGAGGACGCCCCCTGTAGCGCCCCACGAACA
Source organism: Solirubrobacterales bacterium (assembly GCA_033856415.1). GTDB lineage: Bacteria > Actinomycetota > Thermoleophilia > Solirubrobacterales > 70-9 > VAYN01. The sequence goes on from JAWVFA010000019.1 coordinate 6,119, forward strand.
GCTCTCCCGCTGAAGACATTACACATCGGCACAGGTGATTCAAGTGTCTACCGGTGTTACTACCCGGGTAACCGTGTCACCAATCAGTGACATGACACTGAAGCGTGTAGAGCTTCTCAGCGACCCTTGGCACGACTGCCGCGCTTCTGCCCCTTGCACGGGGTGCGCAGCTTGGGCTTGCTGTTCGCCTTTTTGCCGTTCTGGGCTTTGATCCGGATGAAGGCTTTAACCGGCTTCGCGCAGAGGCTGCGCGAGTTCACCAACAGCCCCTTTTTGCCGCCCGGCAGGGTGAGGACGAACTTGGTGACCGGGACGTCCGGGACCCGGCCGAAGGTGGTGCGGATGCCGCCTTTGAAGCTGTCGATGCGGCCGACCAGGTCGATGTCCACCTGTCCCTCGAGGTGGGCGACCATGTCCGGCAGCGTGTTGTTGGAGGAGCGCAGGTACACCGGCCCTTCCAGTGGTTTGCCGAGCAGCGGCGTGAAGGCGCGGGCCTTGCCGTAGATCGAGCGTTTCGGGCAGTTCTCGGCGGCGAACTGGACCCGGGTGCAGACCGTGGCGAGACTGGCCTGGTCGAGGAAGAGGGCGTGCGGCAGGGCGACCGAGGCCTTGCGGATATTGGCGTCTTTGCCGCGCGCCTTCAACACCGCTCGCAGTTTCGGGTGCTTCGCCCGCTGGGTCTTGCCGAACAGCCGGATTCTCAACTTCGGGTGGAACTTGAGTTTCTTGCAACCCGTCGCTTGGAACTCGTCGGCGACTTTGAACGCCGAGTAGGAACCGGGGTCCAGCGGATTGCCGCCGCCGCCGTTGATCACACCCGCGGTCGCCCCTTTGCGGCAGTTGGTGCCGTTGAGGGTGAACTCATCGCGGTTGATGTTGAGGAAGACCGAACGGACATCGAGTTTGGTGCCGCCGAAGACGTCGGGAATGTCACTCGTCCTGGGATGGATCTGGGCGGTCTCCGGGTTGAGGAAGAGGGGTACACGGACGACGACGTTGCCGAGGTCGAAGGGCCCCGCCAGCGCCGGGGTGACGATCGCGATCGAGAGCGGCGCGCCTTTGTAGCGACCGGCGAGGTAAGCGTCACCCTCGATTTTCAGTGGCGAGGGGCCGGTACCGGCCTGAACGGTGGCGACGCCGACCTTACTCTCGTTAGGACAGACGGAGTTTTTCTTCTCCGCCGCGCCCGAGCGTTGCTCGATTCTCTCGAGCTCGGCCGGTGAACAGTAAGGGACACCTTTCAGCTTCGCGGTCGCGCCTTCGGGAAGCGTTACGTCAAGGCCTTTCAGCTCTTGCTGGCCGGGCGGGCGGTTGAGGAAGGTGGAGAAGGGGGTGAAGGTTTTGGCGACGTCGCTTTTCGGCTTGGCGTTGAAGCCCGGGGCAAACGGCCTCTCCCCCATCGTCTTCGGACAGGCTCCGCCGCCGGGGAGCGATGCGAGGTCGAATTTGGAGCTCGGGGTCGCGGCCGGGTTGCCGGACCACGGCGCCAGCTGGCTGGTGGTCTCGTTAGGGCCGCAGGTCGGCGGGCTGCTCAACGCCGCTTTCGGACCGCCGTCGACGCTGATCTTGAAGCTGGTGAACGGGACCTGTGGTAGGCCGCTCGGCAGGTTGTCGCTGTTGCCGCCGCGCAGGACGTTGGTTTTCGCCGGTTCGTCGAAGACCGCGGTAAGCCGCCCCGTTTTGGCGTTGGCGACGACGTTGCCGATCAACCGTACGGAGATCCCGTACCGGGCCGACTCGGCGGCGACGAAGATCCGGTACTCCTCGCCCGATTCGGGGTCGCGGCTCTTCTGCTCGCCGACGTAGACGTTGCCGGTCAGCGGCCCCTCCGGCAGTGGCGGGGTCGCGACGCTTACAGTGCCGATCTTCGAGGCCGGCGGGCAGGCGACCGGGTTGCGGGTCCCCTTGCCGAACTGGGCGTCGCTGCAGGCGGCGAGGCCGTTGGCGGCAGACGGGTTCAGACCCATCCCCAGCGGCAGCGAGACGCGCGCCGACCGCATCGTCGAGGTTTCCTGCCCCGTCGCGCTCGCTTCGACCGGCAGTTTCAGCTCGGTGGTGGCGCCGGCGGGAGAGTCGACCTGTTTGGTCCCCGGGTCGACCCCGATCGACGGTTTGAAGGGGATCGAGCCGCACTGTTTCGGACTGGTCCCCGGCGGCAGCTTCGCCTCGACGAAGGGCGAACCGTTGGGAAAGTTGGGATCCGGGTTCTGCAGCGAGTCGGCCCGGGCGTAGGTGGAGTAGGTGTGCTGGAAGGCGGCCTGATTCGGGTCGAGGCAAGTGCTCGGAGTGGTGAGGAAGTAGCCCACCCCGGGATCGGCATGGGCGCGGCCGTTGAAGATCAACCGGTTTTTCAGCAGTTTCACGTTCGCGACCTTGGGGACCTGAATGGTGAACCCCTCGTGGAAGTCGGACTCGTAGGCGACGTCGGCCTCGAGGTAGATGTCGCTCGGCGGCAGCAGCGGCAGGTCGGGAACCGGTTCGACCGTGAACCCGAAGCGGGCCGGCTGCCCCGGTTTCGGTTTCAGGTTGTAGACCGGCGCGGTGATCGGAACCGGCGGCACAAGCGGCAGTTCCGGCGAGACGGTGACGATGCTTTCGCCCACTTTGGTGTTCGCCGGACATTCTTTCGGGTGCGTCGCCTCGCACTGCGGCGTGGCGCCCGGGTTGACGCTGAGGCCGACCGGAAGATCGACGCGCAGCGTCTTCATGTCGACTTCCGGTTCTTCGTGCGTCAGTTCGGTTTTGTGCCGGACGATGAACTGGGTGATGCCGAAGGGCGGATGACCGGCGGCCGTTTCGTAGAACTCGGCTTTGGGGCTGTCGGGCGCGCAGGTCGGCGTGTTGCAGGTTCCCGCCTGCCAGCCGTCGTTTGCGTTCGGCGGGTTGTTCTGCGGCGAGAAGACGACTTCGCCGGCCTGAGCGGCGGCCACGGATAGGACCCCGAACAGGGCCGCGAACGCCAGCAGTCTCGTAACCCGTTTCCTCACGTGAGGAGGTCGTACCCAGGTAGGCGCGCGACTAATCGCGCTCAGCGACTGCGCTTCTTCTTCGCCTTGCGGCAGGCCGGGGTCCGCAGCGGCAGCTTCTTCACCTTCACCTGCTTGCCGTTCTGGGCTTTGAAGTTGAGGACGGAGCGGTTGGGGCGGTTGCAGAGGTCGCGCGAGTTGACCAGCAGCCCCTTCTTGCCGCCTTTCATGTTGATCCTGAACTTGCTCACCGGAACGTCAGGCACCGGGAAGAAGACGGTCTTCAGCCGCTCCTTGGCGGAGCTGATCACGCCGCGCAGGCGGACGTTCACCTGGCCGTGGAGATCGGCGAGGAGGTCCGGGAGTTCGTGCTCGGAGGAGATGAGGTAGACCGGCCCCTGGACTTCGTCGTCGAGCAGCGGCGTCTGCGCCCGGGCGTACCCATATATAGAGCGAGCCGGGCAGGCGGAGGCGGCGAGCTGGACGCGGGTGCAGATCGTGCCGATGTGTCCCTGGTCGAGGAACTGCGAGTGGGGCAGCGTCAGCGCCGCCCGCTTGATGTTGGCGTCACCGGCGCGGGCGACCAGGACCGCGCGGAAGGCGGGGTGCCCGTTGCGCCGCATCGTTTTGCGCCCACCGATCAGCTTGGTGAACAGCTTGGGTTTAAAGGCAAGCGCCTCGCAGCCGCTGGCCTGGAACGGCGCGCTGACCGCGAAAGCGCTGAAGGCCGCCGGGTTGGCCGGGTCGCCTCCACCGCCCTGCAACGCACCGCTGGTGGCAAACGGTTCGCAGCTGGTCGGGTTGAGGGTGAAGTTCGGGCGGTCCATCTTCAAGTCGACAGAGCGGATGCTGAGCAGAGCGCCACCGAAGACGTGGGGAATCGGGTCGGAGACGGCGCGGATCTGGGCGGTTTCGGGGTCGACGAACAGGGCCACCCGCACCACGACCGTGCCGAGATCGAACGGACCGGCCGTGGCGGGGGTGACCACTGCGAGGGAGAGAGGAGCCCCGTGGTAGGGGCCTGAGAGGAAGACCTTGCCGTCGATCTTGTATGGAGCCGACCCCGTCCCGGCGGCGACCGACGCGATGCCGACCTGGCTGGCGGCCGGGCAGCTCGAGCTCGCCTTCTCCTCGGCGCCGGCCCGGGTGGCGGCTGCCGCGAGGGCGCTCTCCGGGCAGTAGGGAATCCCGCGCAACTTGCCGGTCATGCCGGGCGGCAGGATGACGTCGGCGCCATTCAGCTCCTGCTGCCCATCGCTGCGATCGATGTGAACGGTGAACGGGCTGAAGGCGCCGGCCTTGGAGCTCACCGGCCCAGCCCCGAAGAGCGGCCCGAACGGCCGCTCGGCCAGGGTTTTCGCGCATTTGCCGCCGCCCGGGGCAGCGGTCATCGAGAAGCTGCCTTTGGGATGAGCTGGCGCGTTCCCCGACCAGGGGGTCATCGCGCTCGTCGTCTCGTTCGGGCCGCAGGTCGGGGGGCTCGAGAGCACCGCCCGTGGGCCTCCGTCAAAGGTCAGTTCAAACGAGGTGAACGGCACCTGCGGGGTGTTGGCGATCGTCGTCGTCAACTGGCCGGTCTGCGGATCGGCCCGCACGTTGCCGATCAACCGCACCGCTATCCCATAACGATCGGACTTGGCTTCGATGAAGATCCGGTACTCGTCGCCGGAGGTCGGGTCGCGGCTGAGCTGCTTGCCGACGTAGACGTTGCCTTCGAGAACTTCTTCGGGCTGCGGGTTGGTCTGGTCTTCCAGCGGCGGCGATTCGATCTTCGCCCGGCCGATTACCGATTGCGGCGGGCAGGCCACTGGGTTCCGCGTCCCTTTGCCGAACTCGGCATCGCTGCAGACCTGCAGCCCGTTGGCGGCGGAGGGGTTGAGGCCCATCCCCCGCGGCAGCGAGACGGTCGCCTGCCTGGTGTGGGAGCTGTCCTGTTCGTCCTCCCCGGCGATGAAGTCCGGCAGCAGGTGCGGGACGTCGACGCTGACCGTCGCCCCCGCGGGCGAGTCGGTCTGTGCCGTGCCGGGATCGACGTCGATCGATGGGTCGTACGGGATCGTGTCGCAGTCTTTAGGTTCGGTCCCCGGCCCGCTCGTTTCGCTGACCGGTGGGATCGGCGACTCGAAGAAGGAGGAGCCGTTGGGGAAGTTCGGGTCGGGTTCGCCGACCGAGTCGGCCCGCAGGAAGGTGGAGTAGATCTGCCCGGAAGGCCCGCCCGGCTGCTCTCCCGGTTCCCAGTCGTCGGCATAGGCGGGGCCGAAGCAGGTGGTCGGCGTGGTCAGGAAGGTCCCATCGCCAGCGCGGCCGTTGAAGACCAGGCGATTTTTGAGGATCAGCCCTTTCTGCCCGGTCAGCAGCCCCAGCGCACCGCCCAGGTCGCTGGGCAGCGCGGCGGGCACGTGGATGGTGAACCCCTCGTGGAAATCGGTCGACCAGGCGACGTCGCCTTCGAGGAAGACTTCGTTTTCGGCCAGTTCGAGGCCGAAGCGGGCTGCCTCGCCGGGTTTCGGTTCGACGTTGTAGACGGGGACCTGGGTGACGCCGGGGGCGGGGTCGATCGGGCCCAGCGGGCCGGCGGCGGTGACGAAGCTTTCGCCGACTTTCGACCCCACGGGGCAGCCGCTTGCGCCCGCTTCGAAGACCGTCAGTTTGCAGCGTACGGTCGCCCCCGGGTTGACGCTGAGGCCTACGGGAAGATCGACCCTGACCGTCTTCAGTTCGTCGACCGGCGCTTCTCCCGGCGGCGGCCCGTGTTTGATGATGAATTGCGTGAAGCCGAAGTTGGGATGCGCCCCCGCCGTTTCGAAGAAGAGCTCAGGGGTGGCGATCGAGCACGGTTCGCCGGCCGGTTCCGCTTTGCAGGTCCCCGCCTGCCAGCCCGAGTCGACCGAGGGATGGGTGACGTCGCTGGGGGCGATGATGTCGTCGGTATCCGCCAGCGCCGGCGCAGCTGCCGTTAGCCAGAGAAAGGCACAGAAGAGGCAAGCGATTAGTGCTGCGCGCGGAGCGCCGGTGCCCATCAGATTTCTCCTCCCAAAGAGCGTCGTTGACGACTACTAGACAGATAACCTACCCGAAAATGACGACATGAGTCAATATTTTTTGGTAATGTCGCCTCATGCCAAACCAAGACGGTGTTTCCCCAAACGGGCACTCAGCAAACGGTCGTTCCCCAGCCAAGCAGCCGCAAAACGGGCATAACGGCATCGGTCGTCCTTCGGTTGACGGTCATCCATCGGTGCCGGTGAACTGGGAGCGGCTGGCTCGGGCGACGGCCCATCCGCTGCGCGTCTCGATCCTCGAAATCCTCGGGATCGACGGCGGCAGGGTCCTCTCCCCCAGCGACCTCAGCCGCGAGCTGCAGATCCCCCTCAGCAACACCAACTACCACGTCACCGAGCTGGCCAAATCCGGCCTGATCGAGCTGGTGCGCGAGCGGCAGGTGCGCGGTGCAACCGAGCACTTCTACCGGTTGCCAGGTGCCGTGGCGAGCGGTAGTGCGGACGAGGAGAAGGTCGCGGAAGCGGAGCGGACCTGGGCGATGGCCTAGCGCCATAGCCCAGGCCCGGCCCTTAGGCCTCCATTTCGACCGCGACCTCGTATTTCTCGACCCCGACGCGCTGGCCCATGCCCTCGCCGGGTGGGCTCATCGAGTTGAGCGTCTCGTCGCCTTGGCGGTAGTCCTCCTCGGTCTCGAACAAGGTGATCGCCATCGAGCGACCGCCCTCCTTGTCCTGAAGCAGGAGCAGCCCCTTCGCCGGTAGGCCCTCGGGCGGCCCCGACTCGGCGTTCTCCCGGATCCCCGCGGCGGCAGCTTCCTGCGCCTCCGCGCTCGCACCTTCCCAGCGTGCAACCCGTGCGTACATAACAACCTCCTCGTCTCGCGCAATGACCGACAGAGCTAGGGGACCACTTGTGCGGCGTTAAATCAAGGGGGCGAATCTGCCGATTGAGCAGCATGTCCAACGAACGCTCGGCATCGCAGCTACGAGCGATCATCCGCACCCAGACGGAGATCGCCGCCAGCGATCTGACCCCGCGGTGGATGCGAGCATGTCCGGCCTCTGCGTTCGCGAGGAAAGGGTCCTTCGCAGCGACGATCCCCGGGTCGATGGCGCAGCCTGCAAGCGGGTCAACGCCGCCTCGATGATCTGCGTCCCGCTCGCCCACCACGGTCAGACGATCGGCGTCCTCAAGGCCGACGACTGCTTCCGCATCGGCGGCGACGAGTTCGCGATCGTGATGCCGGGCACCAACGAAGAGGAGGCAACCATCGCCGCCACTCGCATCGCCGAGGAGATCCGCGCCGCGGCCTTCGGCGAAGACGAGATCAGCGCTTCCTTCGGTATCGCCACCAGCCACGACCGGCGACGGCGAGGCTCTGCTCGCCGCCGCCGACCGGGAGCTGCTGGCAGCCAAGGACCAGCTCTACAGCCGCAGCGGCACCTGGGACCACTCGACCTGAACGGCCGCAGGGGCGCTCACGGTTTCAAGGTTTCGCTCAGGTCCCGCATCCGATCGATCTCGGCGGCAAAGAACTCGGCGAGTTTTTTGCACTCGGCGGCGTCCACCTCGATGCCTTCGGACTCCGGATACGGACTGCCGAGGACGAGCAGCGCCTCGTCGTTGTAGAGGGTGGCCGGCTCGGAATAGTTGAACGAGCCCCCGATCACGGTGCAGTCGTCGATCACCGCCAGCTTGTGGTGCAGTTTGCGGATGCCGCTGTCTTTGCGCGGGATCAGCACCTCGACCCCGCCTTCCTCCAGCAGGTGGGAAGCGGCGGTCGGCATCGCTGCCTGGCCGCGGTCCAGAACCCCCCGCACCTCGCGCCCGGCACCGGCGAGCACGATCATCACGTCGTCGATCGCCGATGAGCCCATGAAGGTGAACATGGCGAAGTCGATCGTCCCGCCCTTCGGGCACTTCAGCATCTGCTTCACGACCTCGGCCTCGGGACCGTGGTCGGGAGCGAAGAGGACCTTGACGGGGATACCTCCGATGTCGTGCGTGTGCGGCGGGTCCCCGAGGCGGCCGCGTCCGAACTCGCCCGCCCATGCCTCCCTGAACTCCTGGCCGAAGTCCTCCTCGACCCCTCTGCTTTCGAAGACAAATAGGTGATTGAGGTTTCGGTGCCCGTCGGTCTCGGTGAAGTTCGCCGAGCCGGTCAGCAGTGCGGGCTGCTCGCCGCGGCGAGCGGTGCCGTTCTTGTCGAGGCGCACATCGCGGAGGGCGAACTTGTGGTGAAAGATCTTGTTGTCGGGGTTGAGGTCGATCCGGACTTCGACCCCGCAGCGGCAGAGCGCCGCGAAGACGTCACGGTTGACCTTGCGCTCGCTCTCGTCAGCCGAGAGCTGGGCGATCGTCGTCAGGGCCAGGTCGGGCCGATGGCGTGAGTCGGTCTCGTCCTGCAGGTAGGACCGGTTGAGCAGGACGCGGACGCTCTTCCCCTCGCGCTTCTTCGCCGCGATCGCTTCGGCGATGGGAAGGGAGTCGATCTCCTGGACGGCGATGTCGAGCGTCTTCGTCGTGCCGCCGATGAACTCGACGATGGTCGCCTCGAGGTCGTCGGGAGCTCCAAGCTCCTTCGGGCCGCAGTAGCAAGCGAGCTTTTCGTCGGCCAAGGCCTGCACCGCCCGACCATAGGTGCGCTCAAAGAATTGTCAAGTACCAAAAGGGAAATGCACCTGTACAGAAAGCGGACGACGGGGGTCGAACCCGCGACCTCAAGCTTGGGAAGCTTGCGCTCTACCAACTGAGCTACGTCCGCGCAGGTCGGATTCTACGTCGTGGGCGGGCTACCGGGAGGCCGTGGGATCTAGTCTTCGCGATCCGTGAGCGTTCGCTCTGTCATCGCAGTCCTCGGCGTGCTGGCCGTCGTCGGCCTGCTCGTCTTCGGGCTGGCCAGCAAAGGGTCCTCCGGCGTGGCGATCGGGGACCCGGCCCCGCAGGAGCCGCTGCCGCGGCTCGAAGGCGAGGGCTCGCAGTCGCTGGCGGACTACCGCGGGCGCTGGGTACTGGTCAACTTCTGGGCCTCCTGGTGTCTCCCCTGCCGGGCCGAGGCGCCTGAGCTCGAGAGCTTTCAGCAGGAGCGCGGGGGCGCCAAGTTCACTGTGGTCGGGATCGACAGCCGCGACCTGACCGGGGACGGACGCGACTTCGTCGCCAAGTACGGGCTCTCCTATCCCCAGCTGCGCGACGGCGACGGCGACGCGGCACACGACTACGGCACCACCGGAGTCCCCGAGAACTACCTCGTCAACCCCGCCGGCAAGGTGCGGCTCCTGGTCCGCGGCCCGGTCGACGAGGAATACCTGAACGAGGAAGTAGCGCCGCTGCTGCCGGGCGGGGCGCAGTGACCGCCCGGGCGCTGGCGCTTGCCGCACTGGCGCTTGCGCTGCTCGCGCCCGCCGCCGTCGCCGAGCAGCGCGCCTCGCTGACCGAAATCGAAAAGCAGGTGATGTGCCCTGTATGCGGCACGCTGCTGCAGCTGGCCGAATCGCCGCAGGCGCAGCGCGAGCGGGTCTTCATCGACCGTCTGATCGCCGAAGGCAGGAGCGAAGAGCAGGTCAAGGACGCGCTGGTCGCCGAGTACGGGGACGAGGTGCTGGCGCTGCCACCCGACTCGGGCTTCAGCCTCTCGGCCTACGTGGTCCCGATCGTCGCCTTCCTGATCGCGGTGGTGGCGCTGGCGGTCGGCGTGCTGCGCTGGCGCCGGGCGGGCGGCAAGGACGGACCGCCGCCTCAGGCGTCGGGTCCCAGCGGCGAGGACTCCGATCGCCTCGACGCCGACCTCGCCCGCTACGACCTCTAGCCGACTGCGATCGCGCCGAGAACCGGACTAGGCAGACGACGGATCGCCGAGAGCGCGGCGCGATCCGAGGACGCCGGCAGGCCGGCGACCGCCGCGTCGGCTTGGGCGGCGACGGCGAGGCAGGCGGTGGGTTCGCCTAGAACCGGCGGAGCGACGAGCAGCACCAGCTCGTAGGCGGCGCGAAGTTTCTCGACCACGTGAGCGAAGCTCTGCAGGCCGAGGAGGGTCTCCGCTTTCGTCGCCGGGCGGCCGCCGCAGATGCAGACGAGCTGCCCGCCAGCCGCGGTCGCGGGGCCGGCCAGGGCCACCGGCTGCAGGACGTCGGCCGGCTCCGCCTCCCAGCGCAGGTACTCGTGCAAACCGGGGCTCGGCGCGAGGCCCACCTGGGCCGCCAGCCGCGGCCGCGCGAGGTCGCACTCAACCAGGATCGTGCGGCTGCCGGAGGCGGCTGCCGCCGAAGCGAGGGCGATCGCCGCCACCGCCGGCTCGTCCCCCTCCCCCGCCACCGCCACTACTCGCTGCTCGGCCAGCCGCGGCAGGACCTCGCCGAGGGCCTCGAAGTCCCGTCCCGTCAGCGCCCACGCCCGCGTTGCCTCAGGCGGGCCGGCGATCTCCGCCAGGACGGGGAGCCTGCTGCGGCGCAGCATCACATCCGCTCGGGAGCCGAGATCCCCAGCAAACCCAGGGCGGCGGCGATCGTTCGCTTGGTCGCCAGGCAGAGCGCCAGTCGCGAGGCTTCGACCCCCTCGCCCTCGGCCCCGACAACCTGGCAGTCGCGGTAGAAGGCGTGGAAGTCGGCGGCGACGGCGGTCGAGTAGGCGCAGATTCGGTGCGGGGCGCGCCGCGCCGCCGCCGCCCGCACCTCCTCGGGGAACTCGAGCAGGCGCTTGATCAGGACCTTCTCGCTTTCCTCCAGCGCCGGCCGCTCAAGCGCCGCGGGCTCGGTCGACGTCTCCTCGCCAGCTTTGCGCAGGATGCTGGCGATCCGCGCGTGCGCGTACTGGACGTAGTAGACGGGGTTCTCGCTCGACTGGCTGCGGGCCAGCTCGAGGTCGAGGTCGACCGTCGTCTCGTGGCTGCGCCAGAGCATGAACCAGCGCGTCGCGTCGAGGCCGATGTCCTCGCGCAGTTCGTCGAGGGTGACGAAGTCGCCGGTGCGCTTCGACATCTGCACCCGCTCGCCGCCTTCGACCACGTGGACGAGGCTCATGGTCAGCGCCTCGAAACGGTCGGGCTCGGCGCCGAGCGCCTCGATCGCCGCGCGGACCCGCGCCACGTAGCCGTGGTGGTCGGCGCCGAGGACGTCGATCAGGCGGTCGAAGCCGCGCTGCAGCTTGTCCCAGTGGTAGGCGATGTCCGGCGTCAGGTAGGTCGCCTCGCCGTTGGAGCGAATCAGGACCCGGTCCTTGTCGTCGCCGAAGTCGGTGGTCCGCAGCCAGAGCGCGTCCTCGTGACGGTAGGTGTGGCCGCGTTTCTGCAACTCGCCAAGCGCCATCTCGACCTCGCCTTTGGCGTAGAGGCTGCGCTCGGAGAACCAGTTGTCGAAGCTGACCCCGAAGCGCTCCAGCGTCGCCCGGGTTTCCTTCAGCACCTCCTCGACGCCGCGCACTTCCAGCGTCTCCCGGTCGCCCGGCTCGACCCCCTCGTCACGCAGCCGCGTGGCGATCTCGGTCACGTACTCGCCCACGTAGCCGTCCTCCGGCGGCTCGGTGCCGCGCATCCGCGCCGCCAGCGAATCGGCGAAGCGGGTGACCTGGCTGCCGGCGTCGTTGACGTAGTACTCGCGCTGGACCTCGTGCCCCGCCGCCTGCAGCAGCCGTGCCAGCGAGTCGCCGTAGGCGGCGTTGCGGCCGGTGCCTACGTGGATCGGCCCGGTCGGGTTGGCGGAGACGAACTCGACCAGGACCTTCTCCGGCGCCGTGGTCGGGCTCGGACCGAGGTCCTCGCCGGCGGCGAGCAGGTCGCCCAGCGCCCGCAGGTACCACGAGTCGGCGAGGAAGAAGTTGACAAAACCGGGACCGGCGACCTCGATCCGCTCCAGGCTGCCGGCGAGGCTCGGATCGGCCTCCAGCTCGGAGCGCAGGCGGTCGGCGACCGCGCGCGGGTTGTCGCCCAGAACGCCAGCCAGGAGCATCGCCGCGTTGGAGCTGTAATCGCCCAGCTCGGGCTTCGGCGGACGCTCCAGGGTGGGTGGGGTGGCGATCGGCTCACCGTCGCGCAGGGCCCGCGCGGCACCCTCCACGGCGCCCCGCAGAGCGGCTACTGAATCGGTCGCGGTCACCGGGCAATCGTATGGACCGAGGCGAAGGCGGGGTACGCTGCCCGCTTGCGCGCAGCAGTCCTCAGCGACATCCACGCCAACCGGCAGGCCCTGGATGCGGTCCTCGCGGCCGTCGAGGAGGCCGCCGTCGACGAGGTCTGGTGCCTCGGCGACATGGTCGGCTACGGGGCCGATCCCGACGCCTGCACGGCGCTGGTGCGCGAGCGCGCCTCGCTCTGCCTGGTCGGCAACCACGACCTGGCGCTGCTGGGGGCGCTCGACATCTCGACCTTCTCCGAGGCGGCGGCAACGGCCGTCGAATGGACGCGGGACAACGTCAGTGAGGAGACGCTCGAGTTCCTCCGCTCGCTCGAACCGGCGGCCTCCCGGGCCGGGGTCGGGCTCTTCCACGCCTCCCCCCGCGACCCGATCTGGGAGTACGTGCTCTCGACCGACCAGGCCGACGCCGGCCTCGACGCCCAGGAGGAGCGGGTCGGGCTGATCGGCCACTCCCACGTCTCACTTTTTTTCGTCCGCGCCGCCGGAGAGGCACGCTGCCACGCGCAGGGCGCGCAGGCGACCGATGGGACAGAGATCGAGCTGGTCGAGGGCGAATGGCTGCTCAATCCCGGCAGCGTCGGCCAGCCCCGAGACGGGGACCCTCGCGCGGCCTGGCTCGAGCTCGACACCGAGCGCTGGGTGGCGCGCTACCACCGCCTGGCCTACGACATCGAAGGGGCGGCGGCGGCGATCCGACAGGCGGGGCTTCCCGACGTGCTCGCCGAGCGCCTGGAGCTGGGTCGCTGATCCCTAAATGCAGGGGAAATATCGCTTTCGGCCCTTTGTCTAGACTCGAATCATGACCCGTCTGAGCCCACTTCTGCTCGCCCTCCTTCTCGGCGCCGCCAGCGCCGCGGCGCTGGTCTCCTGTGGCGGCGGCAGCGACGCCAACCTACTGCCCGGGACGACCGCGGAGGAGATCGAATCGAACCTCGACCAGGTCGAGGAACTTGCGGCCGCCGACGACTGCATCGGCGCCGAAGACGCCGTCGCCCAGGTGGCGGCCGAGGTCGAAGAACTCGAAGGGGTCGACCTGAAGCTGAAGACTGCTCTACAAGAAGGAACGGCGCGCTTGAGCGAAGTGGTCAGCGGCTGCGAAGAAGAATCCACCAGCGAAGAAACGGAACCCTCGTTCGAATCCGATGTTGGTGACGAAGAAGTGGAAAACGAGAAGAAGCCGAAGAAAGAAAAACCTGAGAAGGAAGCTCCCGAACCAAAAGAGGAACCCTCGGAAGGCGAAGGGCCCGACCTGCCGCCGCAGTCGAACGGCAAAGGCGAAGAAAACGGCGAAGGGGGCGGGGAAGAACCGACCGAACCCGAAAGCGAAGAAACCCCGTCCTCCGGCGGGGTAGGTCCCAGCGTGGGAGTCGAATGATGGAGGCGGGCGCGGGCATTCTTTCCGGTCGCTACGAGACGTCGGAGCGGCTCGGCAGCGGCGGGATGTCGAACGTCTACAAGGCAACCGACCGCATCCTCGAGCGGACGGTGGCGGTGAAGATCCTTGCCGAGCACCTCTCCGACGACGAGCGCTTCGTCGCCCGCTTCCGGCGCGAGGCGCTGGCGGTGGCGAAACTGATCCACCCCAACATCGTCCAGGTCTACGACACCGGCGTCGATGACGGTCGCCACTACATCGTCATGGAGTACGTCGAGGGGCGCTCCGGGGCGCAGATCCTGCAGCGCCACGGGCCGGTCGAACCGCCGATCGCGGCGGAGATCGGGATCCAGTCCTGCGCCGGGCTCGACTACGCGCACCGGCGCGGAATCATCCACCGCGACGTCAAGCCGGGGAACCTGATGGTCGTCGGCGGCCCGGTGGGCGGCGGCGAGATGGTCGTCAAGCTGACCGACTTCGGGATCGCCAGGGCGATCGAGCAGACGCGGATCACCCAGGTCGGTTCGGTGGTCGGCACCGCCGCCTACCTTGCGCCCGAGCAGGTGCGGGGCGAGGAGGCGACGCCGGCGACCGACGTCTACGCCCTCGGCGTCGTCCTCTACCAGTTCCTCACCGGCCGGCTGCCCTACGAGGGCTCCTCGCTGGCCGAGCTGGCGGTGCGCCAGCAGAACGAGAAGCCGCTGCCGCCCGACACCTACAACAGCGAAGTCCCGGAGACGCTCGGCGCAGCGGTGCTGCGGGCGCTGGAGGGCGACCCGAACCGGCGCTACGCAAGCGCCGACGAGCTCGCCGCGGGGCTACGGCTGGGGATGGAAGGCGGCGACGTGACGCTGCCGCTGGCCGAGGGCACCTCGGCGACGCGGGTCCTCGGCGGCGACACCGCCGCGACCCGCCACATGGGCCGCGACACGGGGCAGACCGAGTACCGCCCGGCCCAGTCGCAAACGCGGCGGCCGGCGCCGCGGGTAGCGCCCGCTCCGGCGCCCGTCGCAGCATCACCGCGGGCAGCCGGACCACGCAAACGTGGACTCTTTTCCCGCTTCGCCCGCTTCGTCCTCGCCGCCGTGGCATTGGTATTGGTCGCCGGCGCGGTCGCCACCGCGGTGATCGTCACCACCGACAAGGCCGCCGGCGTCAAGGTGAGCCGCGTCGCCGGCGAAACGGTCGACAAGGTCGTCGAAGAACTCAAAGACCTGGTCAACAACAACAAGGAATAGCGCCGAGGCACTTTAGTCAACTGGTAGTCGACTAAGTCGCCCAGGGAGGCGCCCCAGCGAGGATCGCGGCGCGGTAAGCGTCGAACTCGCCCGTCTCGATGGCGCGGCGGGCGTGGGTGGTCAGCTCGCGCATGTAGGTGAGGTTGTGGATCACGATCAGGCGGACAGCGGTCAGCTCCTCGGCGCGGGAGAGATAGCTGACGTAGTCGCGGTCGTGGCGCTGGCAGGTCGTGCAGGGGCAGCCCTCGACGAGCGGCTCGCGGTCCCCCACCCATATGCCCTTGCGCATGTCGAGGCGCCAGCGGGTCTCCGGCGAGGGTGCGAGGGCGACGCCGTGGCGGGAGAGCCGGGTCGGGACGGCGCAGTCGAAGACGTCGAGCCCGAGGGCGATGCCGCCGAGCAGGTCGTCGACCTCGCCGATCCCGAGCAGGTGCTTGGGAGCCTCCACGGGCAGCAGCGGCGCCGTCATCGCCAGAACGGCGGCCATCTCCTCCTTGTCGCGGCCGAGCGTGCCGCCGATCGCGAGGCCGTCGACCGCGGCCGCGGAGACGGCCTGCGCCGATTCCCGCCGCAGGTCCTCGTGGGTGCCACCCTGGACGATCCCGAAGACCGCCTGGCGCTCGGGGCCGTGCTCGCCGTGCCAGGCGAGGCAGCGGTCGAGCCAGCGATGGGTGCGCTCGGTCGAGCGGGCGGTGTACTCGCGGTCGGCGTGGAAGGGCGTGCACTCGTCGAAGACGAGGGCGATGTCGGAGCCGAGCTGCGCCTGGACGCTCATCGAGACCTCCGGCGAGATGAACAGCTCGGCGCCGTCGCGCGGCGACTGGAAGCGCGCTCCCTCCTCCGTGATCTCGACCTTGGAGCTGTGGTTGCCGGAGCGGCCACTGCCCTTGACCTCGTTGGCGACGCCGCCGTGAGCGAGCGAGAAAACCTGAAAGCCGCCGGAATCCGTAATCAGCGCCCGCTCCCAGTTCATGAACCCGTGCAGCCCCCCGGCGGCGGCGATCCGCTCCGGCCCCGGCGAGACGAACAGGTGGTAGGTGTTGCCGAGGATCAGCTGGTAGCCGAGCCCGGCCACCTCGTCGGAGTCCAGCCCCCGCACCGTCCCCTTCGTCGCCAAGGGAATGAAGGCCGGCGTCTCGATCGGCCCGTGCGCGGTGTGGATGACACCCGCGCGGGCCGTCCCGTCGCGGGCGTCGATCTCGAACCTGAGCCGCTGCGGGTCCTTGCGCACGCCGGGCAGCGTATGGATTGAGCCCGGTGGCCGCTCTTTCCGGAAAAGAACCCAGGATCGGGAGGGGAGACTTTCTGTCCGCGGAGCCTTTACCCTTCATCACGTGAAGTCCACTCTGGAGCCACCCGATACCCGCACTCGCAATAGCCCCGCGAACGGCAGTCCTCCCCGCCCCATCGTCATGGAACGGCGCCACTGGTTCGGGAATCGATTGCGTTGGGCAGCCGAGGTTGTCCGCGAGGAGCGCGCCCGCCGACGAAACCGGCAGGAGAAGCTCTTCTAGTCATAGCCGCGTAGGAGCGGGTCGATGACCGAAGAGTCGATCCGCCTCCGCATGCAGGTCTGCATCTCCTGCATCTTCCTCATCGCGGGGCTCGGTGCCTTGTTCTTGGAACTGGGCGATCCCGCAACGCAGAAACTCGCTGCTGGATGGATCGGAGCAGTACTCGGCTACTGGTTGCAGTAACTGCGTCTAGCTAGCCGTTCCCCGACTCGATCAGCGAGCGGCCGGTCATCGGCTCCGGCTGGGGGATGCCGAGGAGTTGGAGGGCGGTTGGGGCGACGTCGGCGAGGATGCCGCCGTCGCGGAGCTCAACGCCCTTTGTGGTGACGATCAGCGGCACCGGGTTGAGCGAGTGGGCGGTGTTGGGAGAGCCGTCGGGCTCGAGCATGTGGTCGCAGTTGCCGTGGTCGGCGGTGACGATGCAGGCGCCGCCTTTGGCGGTGACCGCCTCGATGACCTTGCCGAGCTGGGTGTCGACGGTCTCGACCGCCGCGACGGCGGCGGGGATCACGCCGGTGTGGCCGACCATGTCGGGGTTGGCGAAGTTGATGATCCCGAAGCGGTAGTTGCCCTCGCTCCAGTGGGAGACGAACGCCTCCGCGGCGCCCTCGGCGCTCATCTCGGGCTTGTGGTCGTAGGTGGGGACGTCGCGCGGCGATTCGACCAGCGCCCGCTCTTCCCCCTCGACCTCCTCCTCCCTGCCCCCGTTGAAGAAGTAGGTGACGTGCGCGTACTTCTCGGTCTCGGCGACGTGCAGCTGCCGAACGTCGTGCTCGGCGAGCACCTGGGCGAGCGTGCCTTCGATGTCCTGCTCGGCAAACGCGATCGGTGTGTCGAGGTCGGACGAATAGCGCGTCATCGTCGTGACGTCGACGCCGTGGTCGAGCAGCATGCGCGTCAGCTGCCGGCCGCGGTCGGGGCGGAAGTTGAAGAAGATCACGGTGTCGCCCGGTTCGACCCGAGGGGCGCCCTCGACGCAGATCGGCTCGATGAACTCGTCGGTGATGCCCCCGTCGTAACTTCGTTGCACTTCTGCGAGCAAGTCGTGTGCTGTAGCTGTACAGCTACATCGCCCCTGAACGATTGCGTCAAAGGCCGTCGTTGTGCGCTCCAGC
>JAWVFA010000020.1:0-45452 GCA_033856415.1 Solirubrobacterales bacterium
CCTCAACGGCTCCAAGTGCTTCATCACCAACGGCACCTACGCCGACTGGTTCACGGTCTACGCCAAGACCGATCCGGACGCCGGTCACCGCGGCATGACCGCCTTCGTCGTCGACGCGAACTCCCCCGGGGTCACCGTCGACAAGAAGGAGGACAAGATGGGTCAGCGGGCGTCGAACACCGCGACGATCTCCTTCAACGACGTCGAGGTGCCCGCCGAGAACCTGCTCGGCGAAGAAAACAAGGGCTTCAAACTCGCGATGATGACCCTCGACCGCACCCGTCCGGGCGTCGCGGCGATGGCCGTCGGGATCGCCCGCGCGGCGTTCGAGTTCGCGACCGAGTACTCGAAGGAGCGCGTCCAGTTCGGCGTGCCGATCGCGATGCACCAGGCGATCCAGTTCATGATCGCCGACATGGCGACCAAGGTCGACGCCGGCCGGCTGCTGACCTGGAACTCGGCTGTCCAGCTCGACCAGGGCCAGCGCAACACGCTGCGCTCCTCGGAGGCCAAGCGGTTCGCCTCCGACTCGGCCATGGAGGTCACCACCGACGCCGTGCAGGTCTATGGCGGGTACGGCTTCATCAAGGAGTACCCGGTCGAGAAACTGATGCGCGACGCCAAGATCATGCAGCTCTACGAGGGGACCAGCCAGATCCAGCGCCTGGTCATCGCCAAAGAAGTGCTGCTCCCGCGCCAGGCCGAGACTGCCGCGGCCCCCGACGCCAAGGCTCAGGCTTCCGAGCAGAGCCAGTCCGAGCAGGCCGCCGCAACGGTCTAACTCCAGCGCCACCGTCCGGCAAGGGACGGACGACTGCGAAAAGCCGCCGGCCCCGGGTCGGCGGCTTTTTTGTGCTCGCAGCCGCAACGAGGGGCGAACAGCGGCGGGTAGGGGGGAGAGACCGGGGCGCGCCCGTCATTTGAACCGCTATGCGGAACAAAGGGCGGGGGCCGACCTCAAGAAAAGCTGGATCGCTGTCGGAACTTGCAGAGCGACAGTACGGAGTGGTCTCGATTCGTCAACTGACCGGCCCTCTCGGCTATTCGCGCAGCGCGGTTTATCGCTCGGTCGAAGCCGGACATCTGCATCGAGTGCATCCCGGTGTATATGGGGTGGGCCATACCCTTCTCTCGGTCCACGGGAAATGTCTCGCGGCAGTTCTCGCCTGTGGACCAGACGCCCTCCTCAGCCATGTCTCCGCAGCTTGGCTCTGGGGCCTCACGAAAACCTCGCCCTTGCCTGCTTCTGTAACCGCCCCGTGCTATCGCAAGCCGAAGCCGCCCCTGCGACTACACGAGGCACGTTCCTTGATTTCCGCCGATCGTGTTCTGCGCGAGGGGATCCCGGTTACCTCCCTTCCTCGCACCCTCCTCGACGTGGCGGCAACCGTCCGTTTCGACTGGCTGGAGAAGCTGGTGGAGCGATCGGAAGGGTTGGGGCTGTTCGACCTGCGGGCCGTGGAAGACCTCCTTGCGCGGACCGTCGGGCACCACGGCCACAAGCGGCTGCGCCGCGCGATCGCGCTCTACAAACCCACCAGCTTCACTCGCTCCGGGCTGGAGAAGCGGTTCCTGGAACTGGTCATCGCCGCGGGGCTGCCGCAGCCCCACACCAACTACGTCGAGCACGGGTTCGAGCTCGACTGCTACTGGCCGGAGTACCGCTTCGCGGTCGAACTGGACGTCTTCGAGACGCACGGGACGCGGGCCGCCTTCGAGCGCGATCGCGAACGGCAGGAGGATCTGCTTCTGGCGGGCATCGCGATGACGCGAGTCACCGGCCCGCGTCTCGAGCGCAACCGGACGAGGTGATCCGGCGGGTCGCGCGGCTACTCGAGCAGCGAAGGCGCAGCTAGCGCGCGGGCGCGGTGTCGCGGCGCTTGGAGGCCTTCAGGCGCTTGACTTTCTCGAGCTCGACCTTGCGCAGGCGGATCGCTTCCGGGGTGATTTCGACGCACTCGTCCTCGCGGACGAACTCCAGCGAGCCTTCCAGGGAGAGCCGCGTCGCCGGCGCGAGGCGGACCAGCACGTCGGCGCTCGCGGCGCGCATGTTGGTCTGCTGTTTGGCCTTGGTCGGGTTGACGTCGAGGTCGTCTGAGCGGGAGTTCTCGCCGACGATCATCCCTTCGTAGACCTCCTCGCCGGAGCCGACGAAGAGCCTGCCCCGATCCTGGAGACTCATCAGCGAGTAACCCGCGCTCTGGCCACGACGGTCGGCAACCAGGGACCCGGTCTGTCGCGTCCGCAGCTCACCGGCCCATGGCTCCCAGCGGTCGAAGACGTGGTGCAGCAGGCCGCTCCCGCGGGTGACGGTGAGGAACTCGGTGCGGAACCCGATCAGCCCGCGGGCGGGGACCAGGTACTCCATCCGGACCCAACCGGTCGAGTGGTTGACCATCTGCTCGAGGCGCCCTTTGCGCCCGGCGAGCATCTGGGTGACGTCGCCGACGTGATCCTCGGGGACGTCGATCGCCAGTCGCTCGACCGGCTCGTGGATCTGCCCGTCGATCTCCCGCGTCACCACCTGCGGCTGCCCGGCGGTCAGCTCGTAGCCCTCGCGGCGCATGATCTCCAGCAGCACGACCAGCTGCAACTCGCCGCGGCCCTGCACCTCCCAGGCATCGGGCCGTTCGGTGTCGTTGACCCGCAGCGAGACGTTACCGACCAGCTCGGCGTCGAGCCGCGAGCGAAGCTGGCGCGCGGTCAGCTTGTTGCCGCCCTGCGTGCCCGCCAGCGGCGAGGTGTTGATCCCGATCACGACCGAGAGCGAGGGCTCGTCGACGGTGATCACCGGCAGCGGTCGCGGGTCCTCCGGATCGGCGAGCGTCTCGCCGATCGTCACCTCTTCGATCCCGGCGACGGCGATGATTTCCCCCGGCCCCGCCTCCTCGGCGGCGACCCGGTCCAGCCCCTGGGTGACGTAGAGCTCGGAGACCGCGGCCCGCGTGACGCTGCCGTCGGCCCGGCACCAGGCGATCTGCTGCCCGGCGCGGATATTCCCCTGGTGCACCCGGCAGATCGCCAGGCGCCCCACGTACGGGGAAGCGTCGAGGTTGGTCACGTGCGCCTGCAGGGGCGCCTCGGGGTCGTACTGCGGCGCCGGGATCTTCTCCAGCATCAGGTCGAGCAGGGGGGTCAGGTCGCTCCCCTCGACGCCTTCTTCGAGCGCGGCCCAGCCCTCTTTGGCGTTGGTGTAGACGATCGGGAACTCGATCTGGTCGGAGTCGGCGTCGAGGTCGAGGAAGAGCTCGTAGACCTCGTCGACGACCTCGGCGATCCGCGCGTCCGGCCGGTCCACCTTGTTGACGACGAGGATGATCGGCAGCTTCCGCTCCAGTGCCTTGCGCAGGACGAAGCGCGTCTGCGGCAGCGGCCCCTCGCTGGCGTCGACCAGGAGCAGTGCGCCATCCACCATCGTCAGGGCTCGCTCCACCTCGCCGCCGAAGTCGGCGTGCCCCGGCGTGTCGACGATGTTGAACTTGACGCCGTCGCGGGTGACGGCGGTGTTCTTGGCGAGGATCGTGATCCCCTTCTCCTTCTCCAGGTCCATCGAGTCCATCACCCGCTCGGCGACGTCCTGGCCCTTGCGGAAGGTGCCGGTCTGCCACAGCATCGCGTCGACCAGCGTCGTCTTCCCGTGGTCGACGTGGGCGATGATCGCAATGTTGCGGAGGTTGTCTCGGCTCGTACTCATGGCGGATGGAGAGGGTAGGGGACTGGGCGAATCGGCTCTTAGCAAGACGAAGCCCGCCTGGCGGCGGGCTTCGCAGACTGCTTAAGCGTTCGGAAAAGCTATTGCTGCTGAACGCTCGCGGCGGCCGGGCCCTTGGGGCCTTCTTCGGACTCGTAGCTCACTTTGGCGCCCTCGGTCAGGGACTTGAAGCCCTCACCCATGATGGCGCTGTGATGAACGAAGACGTCCTTCGAGCCGTCGTCGGGCGTGATGAACCCGTAGCCCTTGTCGTCGCTGAACCACTTGACAGTTCCAGTCGGCATGCATTGCCTCCACTTCATGTGCTGCGAACGCGGAGGATGCAAGAGCAACGACTGCGAGCGCTACGCACAACTTTCGCCGGTACTTACCGGCCCTAACGGAGGGGACCGTAGCAGGATCGGCCCCCGACGCCGCTGCAAACCGGGGTTTACTCCGCTCCTCTCATGCCGATACAGATACGAGCGATGTTTTCGCGTCTCTTTGCCATTGGGGTGCCGCAGGCGATCGCCGTCGCGATCGTACTGCTGGTCCTGCTCCCAACTACCGCTTGCGCTCAGCTCGTGGGCTCCAGGGGAGGCGGGCCGCTATCGCCCGCGCTCGAAGAGCTGGCAGCCCCCGCGCTCGCCGCCCAGCCGCTTGTCGCCCAGTCCCGCCAGCTCGGCATCCCGGCCGAGGGTCCCGGCAGCCTCCTCCGCGACGGCGGCAGGGTGGTTGTGGCCGTCCGGCTCTCCCGCGGCGTGAGCGCCGCGCTCTCGGGATTGCGCAAGGCTGGGGCATGGGTGGTCAGCGCCGATTCGGGGACCCGGATCGTCTCTCTGGCGGTTCCACCGTCGCGCCTTCCCGAGCTCGCCGCCGTTCCCGGGGTCAGGTCCGTCTGGCAGCTCCGCGCGCCGATCGTGCGCACCCCCGCAGGCCAATGCGAGGGCGGCGCAGAGATCTCGGAGGGACTCGCCCAGTTGCAGGTCGACGATGCTCGCGCGGCATTCGGATTACGCGGCAAAGGCCAGACCGTCGGCGTCCTCTCCGACTCCTACGACGTAGCCGGCGGGGCGGCGACCGACGCGCAGGACGATGTCCTCTCGGGCGACCTCTCCGGTCCGGCGGGGACCTGTTCCGGCCAGCAACTGCCCGTGGACGTCCTCGCCGAGGGCCCCGCCGAAGGCGGCGACGAGGGGCGGGCGATGCTGCAGATCGTCCACGACCTCGCCCCGCACGCGAACCTCGCCTTCGCCACCGCCTTCGAGAGCGAAGAGTCCTTCGCCGAGAACATCGAACGACTGGCGCGCCCGAGCGCCGAAGGCGGCGCCGGCGCCGGGACGATCGTCGACGACGTTGCCTGGTTCGAAGAGCCCTTCTTCCAGGACGGACCAATCGCGGTGGCGATCGACAAAGTCACCGCCGACGGCGTCAGCTATCTGAGCGCCGCCGGCAACGACAACCTGTTCGACTCCGGCGGCCGCGAAATCGCCTCCTGGGAAGCGCCTGGCTTCCGCGACTCCGGCGGTTGCCCGGAAACGATCGAAAAACTGGCCGGGTTCAAAGGCACTCATTGCATGGACTTCGACCCCGGCGCCGGCACCGACCGCGCCTTCGCGATCACGGTGGCGGCGGGGGAACTGCTGACCGTCGATCTGCAGTGGGCCGAACCCTGGTTCGGGGTCGGCAGCGACCTCGACGCCTTTCTCCTTTCCGAAGCCGGGAAACTCCTCACCGGTTCCTTCGAAGAAAACGTGGGGGCCTCCGGCACCCAGCGGCCGGTTGAGATCGTCCAGTGGGAAAACACCTCGACGGTTGCGAAAACGGTGCGGCTGGCCGTCAACCGCTTCTCCGGTGCGGCGCCGCGGCTGAAGTTCATCCTCCTGCAGAACGGTGGCGGGGTGACCGCCACCGAGTACCCGCAGTCGAGCGGGGGAGACGTGGTCGGGCCGGCGATCTACGGCCACGCCGGCGCTGCCAGCGCGATCGCGGTCGCTGCCGCTCCCTTCAACAGCAGCGCCAAAATCGAGCGCTACTCCTCGCGCGGGCCGGTGACCCACTTCTTCGGCCCGGTGGAAGGGACCACTCCCGCTGCATCTCTTGGCTCACCCGAAGTCGTAGCCAAGCCGGACCTCGCTGCCACCGACTGCGGTGCGACGACCTTCTTCGCCTCGCTCTCGGCCGGGGTCTGGCGCTTCTGCGGGACCTCGGCGGCGGCGCCTCACGCGGCGGCAGTTGCGGCCCTGGTCCGCCAAGCCAAACCGACGCTCCCCGAGCAGCAGATTCGCTCGGCGCTCGCCGACACGGCCGCCCCAGTCGGAGCCTTCACCGCGGCTGCCACCGGCGCCGGTCTCCTCGACGCCTTCGCGGCAATCGACGGGTTGCCGGGACCGATCGAAGGCGGCGATGGGCCCAGCGGGCAGGTCCCAGCGCTTGAAGCGGCGCCGCAAGTACCGTCCTCTGGTAGCGCTCAGGTTGTCCAGCCGCCGGGGGAAACGCCACACCCCGAGCCGCCGATCACGAAGATCCTCAGGCATCCCTCGAGCTTGGTCCGCACCGCGGCTCGCAGCGTTCGCCTCGTCTTTCGCTTCGGCTCCGACCAGGCGGGCGTCACCTTCCTCTGCAAGGTCGACCGCCGCCCGTTCCGCGCCTGCGCGAGCCATTTTGCCCGCAGGTACGCCCTTGGCCGCCACCTGGTGAAGGTCAAAGCGAAGGCTGCGACCGGGATGCTTGACCCAACCCCGGCGTCCTTCCGCTTCCGGGTCGCGCCGCGCTCCTGAGGTCAGGCCTCGCCGCGGCGGGTTTGGCGCCGCATCGTCCAGTGCCCCGCGCCCAGCAGCGCCAGCAGCGCGAGGCCGCTGCCGATCACCAGCGGGTCGGTGATCGAGATGTCTTCGAGCCGGGTCCCGAAGTAGACCGAGAGGGCGGTGATCGGCAGGTAGCCGACCACCGTCGTCCAGAGGAAGCGCCCAAGGGGTACCCGCGCCGCGCCGGCAGCGTAGGAGACGATGCTGAAGGGAAGGATCGGGATCAGCCGCATCGCGATCAGCAGCGTCGGCCCGCCGCGCTCGATTGAGCGCTCGACCCGCTCGAAGCGCTCCTCCCCGAACCATCTGTCGAGCAGCGGCCGGGCGATCGAGCGGCCGATCGCCCAGCAGACGAGGCCGTTGATGAGCCAGCCGAACATCACCAGCAGCAGCGCCGGGAAGAAGCCGTAGGCGAACCCCGCCGCTGCGTCGACGATCTCCGCCGGGTAGAAGACCACCGCGTGCAGGACGGCGAGGCCGAGGATCAGGATCGGTCCCCAGAAGCCGAGCTCGTCGATCTGGTTGCGGACCTCGTCGTGGTCGCCCTGCAGCGCCGCCGTCACCGAGTCCCGCAGGGGATCGACGAGGACCACGATCACGGCCATCACGGCGATCCCGGCAAGGGTGATCGCCATCTCTGCCAGCGGCAGGCGATCCTTCTCCACGCGCCTAGGCTAGATGCCCGTCAGGGGTGGCGCGCAGCCGCTCGGCCAGGCCGGAGTGGCGGCCGCCGCTGTCGTCGCGCCGCACCGCCGAGGCGAGCGACACCTGATCGCCGACCAGCACGCAGCTGTTGCGGGCCCGGGTGATTGCCGTATAGAGCAGCGGCCGGTTCAGCATTCGCGAGTGAGAGCGATGGCAGACGCCGACGACAACCGGCACCTCGCATCCCTGCGCCTTGTGGACCGAGATCGCGTAGGCGAGCCGCAGCGTCGCCGTCTCCCCGTAGGGGATGACCAGCGAGCCGCCGTCATCGGTGTCGACGACGATCGTCTCCTCATCCGGGTCGTCGGCGCGGAGGAAGACGATCGAGCCGTTCATCAGTCCCAGCTCGTGCGAATTGCGGGTCTGGATCAGGCGGTCGCCGATCCGGAAGCGGTCGGTCAAAGCGCGCTTTCCGTCGGGGTTCAGCTCCGCCTGCAGCCGCTCGTTGAGGGCATCGATCCCGACGGCCCCCCGGTACATCGGCGCCAGCACCTGGACCTCGCGGATCGGGTCGACGGCGAATTTGGCCGGCGCCCGCTCGGCCACCACCTCGACCACGGTCTCCAGTGCCCGCTCCGGGGTTCCGCGCTCGATGAAGAAGAAGTCGTGGTCCTGGTCGGGCCCCGGCTCGAGGTGGGGCGGACGGCCCTGGTTGATCTCGTGGGCGGCGGTGGTGATCATCGACCGCGCCGCCTGGCGGAAGATCTGGGTCAGCCGCACCACCGGCGCCGCGCCGGAGGCGATCAGATCCTCGAACGGCTTGCCGGCCCCGATCGGCGGCAGTTGGTCGGCGTCGCCGACGAAGACGACGTGGGTGCTCTCGGCGAGGCCGCCGAGCAGCACCTCGGCGAGGCGCAGGTTCAGCATCGAGGACTCGTCGACGATCACCAGGTCGGCGGGCAGCGGGCGCCCCGGCCGGAAGGCCGGTTCGCGCCCCGGCATCCACTCGAGCAGGCGATGGATCGTCATCGCCTCGTGCCCGGTCGCTTCCTCCAGCCGCCGCGCGGCGCGCCCGGTCGGGGCACAGAGCGCGATCGTCGCGTTGGCCGCTTCGGCCTCGGCGACGATCTCCTTCGTGCACTTCGTCTTGCCCACCCCGGGGCCGCCGGTGAGGACCGAAATCCGTGCCCCGAAGGCGGCCCGCACCGCCGCCCACTGCTCGTCGGTGAGGTCGTCCCGCGGCATCTCGCCGGGGTCGTGGTCGAGATGGGGGGACGCGCCGAGGCGGGCGGCGAGAGTCGCCGCCACGGCTCGCTCGCTCTCCAGCGTGCCGGCGCGGTAGACCCGCCCTTCCTCGTCGACCAGCCCGGGCGCCCCGACCAGCACGTCGGGGTCGGGGGGGAGCCCGATCAGCCGCCCCGTGCGTCGCCCCAGCTCCTCGAGCGGCAGGTAGCTGTTGCCGTGCTGCTCGGCCTCGATCAGCGCGTAGAGCGCCGCCGCCTGGGCACGACGGCTCGACTCCGGCGGTACGTCGGCGGCGAGGGCGATCTTGTCGGCGCGGGCAAAGCCGACGCCCGGTACCTCGGTCAGCCGGTAAGGGTCCTCGTGCAAGACGGTCATCGAGCTCTCGCCATAACGGGCGTGGATCGGCGCCGCCAGGTGGGCGAGGCCGTGGGGCGCAAGCTGCACGTGGAGGTCGCGGATCGCTCGGCTCGCGAACCAGGACTGGGTCGCCGCCGCGGCCTGGTCGGCGCTGACCCCGCGCAGCGAGCCGAAGACCCGCTGTGGGTCGGCGGAGATCGCCTGCAGCACGCCCTCGCCGTACTCGTCGCAGAGGGACTCGGCCCGCTTCTGGCCGATGTGGCGCAGCGAGGTCAGGTAGGCGACCTGGCCCTCGCGGTCGGCGGGGTCGAGCGGCAGCGCCCCCTGTGCCCGCAGCTGGCGGCCGTAGCGGCTGTGGGTCTGCCACTCGCCGCTCACTTCGGCGCGGTCGCCGGCGTCGAGATGGGCGACCGGCCCGACCAGCGCGAACCCTTCGCCGGACTCGGTCTCCTGCACCTCGAGCACCGCGTAGCCGTCGTCCTCGGCTTTGTAGATGACGCCGATCACCTCGACGGTGCCGCTGTAGGAGGCGGCGTCGGCGTCGAAGAGGGTCGCTGCTCGGGTCACTCGACAAAGGCTAGGCCCCGGCAAGGCGCGACTCCCCCTCCCCGAGGCCGCAGTTTCCGGCCCCGGCGATGGACTAGGTTCGCCTCATGGCTTCCCAGCGACCCCCTGCCGGCCTTTGCGACAGCTGCCGGCACCAGCGCCTGGTGCCGAACACCCGCGGTTCGGTCTTCTCGCTCTGCGAGCGCTCGCGCTCCGAGCCGGCCTACCCGCGCTACCCGCGGCTGCCGGTGCTCAGCTGTCGGGGGTTTGACGCCAGGTCGGAGAGCTCTCCCGGGCCGCCCCGATAGCGGCGCCGATCAGCCCCAGGCCGAAGATCGCCGCCGCGAGGCCGACGAAGAAGCCGAGGATCGGCACCAGGGCCAGGGCGCGCAGGATCGCCAGCCCGGCGAGGAAGGCGAGGATCCGGTTCCGCGGCGGCTTCACGAACCGCCGTCCCAGCACCCAGGCCGAGGCGCAGTAGGCGACCGCGCCCAGCGGCAGCAGGGAGAGGGCGACAACGAAGGCGAGGGGCAGCCCGACCAGGGTGACGGCGGCGATCGCCCCGGCGACGGGGAGCGCGATCGCGATCGCGATGCCGATCGCGATCAGCGGCCCGATCCGCTCCCGCGAGCGCGCCTCGAGCGCCTCGGCGGCGCGGGGGGAGACCAGGAGGAGCAGCGCCCCGAGGATCGCCATCGAGACGCCGATGCCGAGCCAGAAGGCGAAGGCGCCGATGACGAGGACGTTGAGCGAATCGAACCAGTTCTCCTTGACCACGTCGCCGCGGACGATCGCCCTGCCGGCGACGATCGGCCGCTCGTCGCCGTAGCGGACGTCGCCGGTGATGTGGGCGCCCGGCAGCACGTTCGCCAGGCCGTCGAGCACGACGAGGTCGCCTTCGATCCGGCCGCCGACGGTCGCGTCACCGGAGAGGACGACGACATCGTCGCGGGATCCGCCGTCCAGCCGAACGTCGCCCTTCGCCACGTAGATCCCGTCGGCCCCTTCCCGCTCGCCGATATTGACGTCGCCGTAGACGACGACGATGGGCTCGGAATTGTTCGCCGCCGCCGCCGCGGGCAGCGCCAGGACGACAACTAAGGCGAGGACGGCCAGAGACGAGACGCGCCGCATCAGGCCCCCAGCCTATCCCGATCGATCAGCTTTTCATCGGGTCCGGCTCGCCCAGCTTGCTGACGTCGGGGGCCGCGTAGACGGCGCCGGGGACGCCGCCGACGATCACCATCCGGATCCCGTCCGCTCCCGGCCAGACCTTCCGCTTCGTGCCCGCGGCGACCCGCGCCATGTGGTCCGGGTCGAGCGGGAAGCGCTTGCCGTCGATCTCGATCTCGCCGCCGCCGCTGATCGCCATGAAGACCTCCTCCTGGCCGTCACCGGCATGGTCATGTTCTGGATAGTTCTCGAAGTTGGGCGGCATGTCGATCACTTGCAGCCCGAACGATTCGACGCCGAGCTCGGCCCGCGCCCGTTTGAAGGCGCCGAGGTAGACCGCCTCCATGTCGTCGATCTTCTTCACCGTGTACTCGCCCATTCACTGCCTCCCTTTCCTGCCGCCGGCCTGCCCAGCGGTTTAACGAACGTTCGTGCTTTTTTATACCCTACGTCTGTGACTCCCGTCACCCAGAGGGAAACGCGACCTCCCAAGGGAGCCCGCACCCGGGCATCGATCCTTGATCGCGCCGTCGACGTCGCCTCCGTCGAGGGATTGGAGGGCCTGACGATCGGCCGCCTCGCGGCCGAGTTGCGGATGAGCAAGAGCGGGCTCTTCGCCCATTTCGGCTCCAAGCAGGAGTTGCAGCTGGCAACCGTTGCCGCCGCCGCCGAGCGCTTCCGCGCCAGGGTGATCGAGCCCGCCCTGGAGCTCCCCGAGGGCGCTTCGCGGCTGCGGGCGATGGCCGAGCGCTACCTCGATCAGCTGCAGGACTACTCGGGCGGCTGCTTTTTCGCCGCCACCTCGGTCGAGTACGACGACCGTCCCGGGCCGGTGCGCGACGCGATCGCCGCCTCCCTCGACGCCTGGCTTCGGGAGCTGGAGCGCCAAGCGCGGATCGCCGGCATCGACAAACCGGAGCGCTTCGCCTTCGAGCTCTTCTCGCTGGTGATGGGGGCCAATTCGCGCTACCGCCTCAGCGGCGAGGCAGAGGTCTTCGACTTCGCCCGTGAGGGGATCGACCGCCTCCTGGTTGAGCTGCCCGGCGAAACCTGGTAGCTACCGTTCCGGTAGTCAGTTTCCCCGGAAAGGAGCCCTTGATGGACGTTGCGATCGGTCTTCCCAATGCCGTACCCGGCACCACCGGAGGCCAGCTCACCGAGTGGGCGCGGCGCGCCGAGGCACGCGGCTTCTCCAGCCTGGGGACGATCGACCGCATCGCCTATCCGAACATCGAGCCGCTGACCGCGCTCGCAGCCGCCGCCGCGGTGACCGAGCGGATCGGGCTGGCAACCACGGTCCTGCTCGGGCCGTTGCGGGAGAACCCGGTGGCGCTGGCCAAGCAGGTCGCCAGCGTGCACTCGATCTCCGGCCACCGGATGACGCTGGGGATCGGGCTCGGCGGCCGCGATGACGACTACGAGATCGCCGGCGTCGAGACGGAAACGCGCGGCAAGGATCTCGACGCGATGCTGGAGCGCATCTGGGAGGTCTGGAAAGGCGACGAGATGGGCCCCGACACCGCCGCGCACCCGCGCGTCCTCGTCGGCGGCTCGGTCGCGGCGTCTTTCAAGCGCGCCGCCCGCTTCGGCGACGGCTGGATCGCCGCCGGCGCCCCACCGCAGCAGTTCGCCGAGTGGCGCGAGGCCTTCGAGCGGACCTGGTCGGAGTCCGGCCGCTCCGAGGCGCCGCAGAACGCCGCCCTCGCCTACTTCTCCCTCGGCGAGCGGGCCGAGGAGGACGCCAAGGCCTACCTGACCGACTACTACGCCTGGCTCGGCGAGGACACCGCCAACTTCATCGCGAACAGCGCCGCGAAGGACACCGAGACCGTCAAGCAGTACCTCGCCTCCTTCGAGGACGCCGGCTGCCAGGAGCTTTTCCTCTTCCCGAGCTCCAGCGACCCGGAACAGGTCGACCTCCTCGCCGACGCCGCCGGGTTGTAGCGGCATAGGCTCGGCCGCGAGATGCCCGACGAGCTGCCGATCCACCTCTTCGCCAGCCCGGCCGAGCTGGAGGCGTGGCTGGAGGAGAACGGCGCCTCTTGCGACGGCGTCTGGCTGAAGATCGCCAAGAAAGGGACGGGAAAGGGCAGCGTCACCTACGGCGAGGCGTTGGAGCTGGCGCTCTGCTTCGGTTGGATCGACAGCCAGAAGCGCGGCTTCGACGAGGCGTATTTCCTGCAGCGGTTCACCCCGCGTCGGCCACGCGGTCGCTGGTCGAAGATCAATCGCGAGAAGGCCGAAGCGCTGATCGCGGCGGAGCGGATACGACCGTCCGGGCTCGCCGAGGTGGAGGCGGCCAAAGCCGACGGACGCTGGGAGGCTGCCTACGCGGGACAGCGGACCGCCGAGGTCCCCGAGGACCTGCAGCGCGAGCTGGACGCCGATCCGGTCGCCTCCGAGTTCTTCGCCGGCCTCGACAGCGCCAACCGCTATGCGGTCATCTACCGGCTGAACGAGGCGAAGAAGCCCGAGACCCGCGAGCGCCGGCTGAACAAATTTGTCGCGATGCTCGAGCGCGGCGAGAAGATCCACGAATAGCCGACGCAGTTGCCCCCCGGTATGCGGGAACAACTGCGTTCGCTCCCTAGACTCGCCGTATGGATCGCGAGCTGCTGACCACCACCCTCGCCGAGGCGGGGGAGCCGTCTTACCGCGCTGGGCAGGTGTGGGAGTGGGTCGCGCGCGGGGCGGGCTCCTACGAGGAGATGACCAACCTGCCGGCCGGATTGCGCGAGCGCCTGGCAGGTGAGGTGCCGTTCTCGACCCTGACCGTTGCAGCCGAGGCGAAATCCGACGACGGCACCGTGAAGACGCTCTTCCACACCGCCGACGGGCGGCCGATCGAGGCGGTGCTGATGCGCTACCGCAACGGCCGTCGCTCTGTCTGCCTCTCCTCGCAGTCGGGTTGCCCGCTGACCTGCACCTTCTGCGCCACCGGACAGATGAAGTTCGGCCGCAACCTCACGGTCGACGAGATCCTCGACCAGGCACTCCACTTCCGCCGCACCGAAGCGATCGACCACGTCGTCTTCATGGGGATGGGGGAGCCGACGATGAACGTCGACAACGTCCTCGCCGCCTGCGAGCTGCTGCCGGACCTCGGCGTCACCCACCGCCGCACCGCGATCTCCACCGTTGGCTGGGTGCCGGGGATCGACCGCCTCGCCGAGTGCGAGATGCCGGTCAGCCTGGCCCTCTCCCTGCACGCGCCAAACGACGGCCTGCGCTCGCAGATCATGCCGGTCAACGAGCGCTACCCGATCGCCGAGGTGCTCGCCGCCTGCGAGCGCTACCGCGCCGCTCGCCGCCGCAAGGTCTTCGTCGAGTACGTGATGCTCGACGGCGTCAACGACCTCCCCGAGCACGCCCGCGAGCTCGCCGAGCTGCTCGACCCGCGCGGCTACAAGGTCAACCTCATCCCCTACAACCCGACCGGCGCCTACGACGGCTCCTCGCGGGAGCGGATCGAGCGCTTCCGCGCGATCCTCGCCGAGCACCGGGTCACCGCCACCGTCCGGCTCACCCGCGGCCGCGACATCGAGGCCGCTTGCGGCCAACTCGCCGCCACCTCTGGCTGAAACTGGCCAGCCAGCCAGTACGATCCCGCAGATGGCCACGGTCGACACCTCCGCCCCGGTTGCCCGCCCCCCGGAGATGTCCGGGAACCCGGTGCGCCGGGTGGTCGGCGACTTCGTCGACGAGTGGCGGGGGAGGGGCAGGTTCCCGCCCGGTCATACCGACTTCAGCTGGGCTCGAACCCACCAAATCGCCCACGACCCGCTGCCGCTGTTGCTGGGGGCCTACGAAGAGTTCGGCCCGATCTTCAGCCTGCGGCTGCTCCACTCACGGGCTGTCTTCATGCTCGGCCCAGAGGCGAACCACTTCGTCACCGTCGGTCATCCCGAGAACTTCCACTGGCGCGAGTCGAGCTTCGGCGACCTGATCCCGCTGCTCGGCGACGGCCTGCTGACGGTCGACGAGGACTACCACGATCGCGCCCGGGCGATCATGATGCCCGCCTTCCACCGCGAGCAGATCGTCGCCGCGGCCGAGGCGATGGCGATCGAGGCCGACCAGGCGATCGACGCTCTGCCGGTCGGCGAGGTCGTCGATATCTACGAGTGGATGCGGAACCTGGCGATGCGGATCGCGATGCGGGCGCTGCTCGGCCTCGATCCCGACGAGGCCGGCAAGGGGGCCGCCGCGGCTGAACACTTCGAGCGCGCGCTCGGCTACTACGGAATCGACTTCCACCTGCGCCTGGTCAGGGGGCCGGGATCTCCCTGGCGCAAGATGGTCGCTTCGCGGAAGGTTCTCGACGAGATCGTCTTCGGCGAGATCGCCCGCCGCCGCGCCTACCCGGACCCCGGGCGCCGCGACATCCTTAGCCTCTTGGTCGGAGCCCGCGGCGCCGGGGGCGAGGAATTCACCGACACCGAGATCCGCGACCAGGTGATGACCCTGATGTTCGCCGGCCACGACACCTCCACTTCGACCCTCACCTTCATGCTCCACGAGCTGGCGCGCCACCCCGAGGTGACCCGGCGGCTGGACGACGAGCAGGACAAGGTGCTCGGCGGTGCGACTCCGACCGCGCTCCAGCTGGAAAAGGGGATGCCCTACCTGGACATGGTCCTAGACGAGGTCCTGCGTCTCTACCCGCCGGCCTGGATCGGCCCACGGCGGGCGATCCGCGAGTACGAGTTCGGCGGCTACACGGTTCCGAAGGGCGCCTACGTCAACTACTGCTCCTGGGCCAGTCACCGGCTGCCCGAGGTCTTCCCCCAGCCCGAGGCCTTCATCCCCGAGCGCTTCAGCCGCGAGCGCAAGGCGGCGCTGCCGCGTGGCGCCTACGTCCCCTTCGGCGGCGGCTCGCGGATCTGCATCGGCAAGCGCTTCGGCCAGACCGAGGTGAAGCTGGTCGCGACGAAGCTGCTGCAGCGCCTGCAGGTCGAGGCGCTGCCAGGACGGACGATCACGATCCGGCAAATGCCGACGCTGTCGCCGACGGGCGGACTGCGGATGCGCATCCTGCCAAGGGAATAAGCAAGTGCCAGCCGGCAGGGGGTGACCCCCTGCCGGCAACCGCCTACTTGATGAAAAGCATCTCCTCATACTTCGGCAGCGGCCAGAGATCGTCGGCGACGACCCGCTCGAGCTTGTCGGCGGCCTCGCGGACCTTCGCCATCGCCGCCAGCTGGCTGTCGCGCGCGTAGATCGCCCAGTCGAGCCCCTCGAGGTCGTCGGGGTAGGCGTTGGCCTCCTTCAGGTCGCCGAGCGCCGAGACCAGCTCGTCGACCAGCTCGCGAACCTCGCCCTCGAGCGCCGAGACGCCCGCCTCGGAGATCAGCGCCAGCTGCCGCAGCCCGGCCGGCAGGATCAGCGTCTGGGCGATCGAGAACGTCTCCTCCGCCTCGATGTTCGCCCGGATGGCGTACTGCTCGACCCAGACCTCGTAGCGGGACTCGAGCTCGCGCCTGGAGAGGACGTGGTACTTGTCGAACGCCGCCACGGTGTCGTCGGCGAGAACCTCGGGCAGCGCGTCGGGGGTCGTCTTCAGGTTCTTCAGCCCCCGCTGCTCGGCCTCGGCGTGCCACTCCTCGGAGTAGTTGTCGCCGCTGAAGCAGATCCGCTTGTTGGCCAGGTAGCTCTCTTTGACGATCTCGATCACGGCCTGCGGCATCTCCTCGCCGCCGTTCAGCTTCTCCTCCAGCTTGCCGGCGAGCTCGTCGATGGCCTCGGCGGCGATCGTGTTCAGCACCGTGTTGGGGAAGGCGAGCGACATGCTCGAGCCCAGCGCCCGGAACTCGAATTTGTTGCCGGTGAAGGCGAACGGCGAGGTCCGGTTGCGGTCGCCGCCGTCCATCGGCAGCGGCGGCAGCACCTGGGTCCCGAGGTCGAGGAACGAGGCCGGCGTGTTGGGGTCGCCCTCGCCGGACGCGATCGCCTCGAAGACTTTGTCCAGCTCGGCACCGAGGAAGATCGAGATGATCGCCGGCGGCGCCTCGTTGGCCCCGAGGCGGTGGTCCTGGCCGATGTTGGCGACCGAGGCCCGCAGCAGTCCCTGGTGCTTGTTCACCGCCTGGATCACCGCGGTGCAGAAGAACAGGAAGTGGATGTTGTCGGCAGGAGTATCGCCCGGGTTCAGCAGGTTGGCGCCGGTGTCGGTCCCCATCGACCAGTTGTTGTGCTTGCCGGAGCCGTTGACGCCGGCGAACGGCTTCTCGTGCAGGAGGCAGACGAGGCCGTAGCGGCGGGCGACGTTCTCCAGCGTTTGCATCAGCAACTGCTGGTGGTCGGACCCGACGTTCGAGTTCTCGAAGATCGGCGCGATCTCGTATTGGGCCGGCGCGACCTCGTTGTGGCGGGTCTTGACCGGGATGCCGAGCTTCCGCATCTCCAGTTCGGACTCCATCATGAAGGCCAGCACCCGCTCGGGGATCGAGCCGAAGTAGTGGTCGTCGAGCTCATGGCCCTTCGGCGGCTTGGCGCCGAACAGGGTGCGGCCGGTCGCGATCAGGTCGGGACGCTCGAAGAAGTACTGCTCGTCGATCAGGAAGTACTCCTGCTCCGGGCCGACGGTGGTGAAGACGCGCTGGGCCTCGTCGTCGCCGAGCAGGCGCAGCGCCTTGATCGCGGAGCGGCTGAGCGCGTCCATCGAGCGCAGCAGCGGGATCTTCGCGTCGAGCGCCTCGCCGGTCCAGGAGGCGAACGCGGTCGGGATGCAAAGCAGCGCCCCGTTCGGGTTCTCGAGGATGAAGGCCGGGCTGGTCGGGTCCCAGGCGGTGTAGCCGCGGGCCTCGAAGGTGGCCCGGACGCCGCCGGTCGGGAACGAGGAGGCGTCGGGCTCGCCCTGGATCAGCTCCTTGCCGGAGAAGTCGGCGATCGTGCCGCCGTCGCCCGAGGGCTCGAAGAAGGAGTCGTGCTTCTCGGCGGTCGAGCCGGTCAGCGGCTGGAACATGTGGGTGTAGTGGGTGGCGCCGTTCTCCAGCGCCCACTCCTTCATCGCCTCGGCGACCGCGTCCGCGAGGCTCGGGTCGAGCGCCTCGCCGCCGGCCAGCGTCGTCTGCAGCTTCTCGAAGACGTCCCCCGGAAGCCTTTCCTTCTGGACGGCGGCGGAGAAGACGTTCTGCCCGAACGGGTTGTTCTCCGGGATGGTCAGGTCCTGCGCGCCGAGAGCACCTCCGTTGGAGCTCCACTGGGCTGCGGTCACGTTCTGCTGGCGAATGCGAGTCATCGGTTCGGGTTTCCCCCCACTAGGCGCGCGCGGTCTCCCGGCGCGATCGATTGAAAGTCTTATCCCTCGAAAAGAGCAGCACAGAGCCTAATAGCGGCTGCCAGATCGCGCTTTTGTACCCCCGTACAAAGCTTGGCCTCAGGCAGTTATCCCCGCTGTCGGGGCCTTTCGCAAGACATGCAGGACGCCGCACGCTTCGAAGCCCAGCTTCTCGTAGAGCAGCCGCGGCCAGTCGTCGGCGTCGGCGACGATGAAGGTATGGCGGTGCCCCGCCTCGCAGGAGGCCGCGATGGCAGCCCGGATCACCGCCTGCGCCAGTCCCCGCCCGCGCTCCGAGGCGAGCGTGCCAACGTCCTCGACCTGTCCGATTTCATCGCCGCAGAGCAGGCAGCAGGCGGCGGCGGGTTTTGCCCCCAGGCGGGCGACGAACCAGCGGTCGCCGCCCGCCTCGCCGGTGCGCCTGCCCATCTCCAGAAGCTGGTCGACGGTCTCTTCGAGGTTGTCGGTGTCGGCCGGGAACTCGCCGCGGATCAGCTCGCGCCGCAGGTCTTCGCAGCCGGCAAGGGGCGTCTCCAGGACGTCGTCGCTCGGCTCGGGCTCGTGGCTTCCGCGGAGGATCATGTAGAGGTTCCGCTCCGCTTCCCAGCCGGGAATAGCCTCGATCTCCGGCGCCAGCCTCTCGCCCTCGGCTTCGTTCCGAATCGCGACGGCGCGATGCTCGTAGGCGCCCAGGCTCTCGTCCGCCGCGGCGACGACCTCCGTCGCCGACATGCCCGAGCGCTCGATCAGCGCCCAGTTGGCATCCCAGGCCAGCGGCAGGGCGGGGGAGAGGAAGGCCGTGCCCCACTCGTAATCGACGATCTCTTCGTTCGCGCGACGATCGAGCGTGAGCTCGAACTCGAATAGCTGGTCTCGCATCGGGCGAGATTAGATGACGCTAGGAGAGCGGCGTGGCCTGGAGCAGGCCGAGCGGATGGCGCAAGCGGAAGCCGCGGGTGGGGCGCGGCTCTTCGCTCCAGCCGGGGCCGGAACGGTCGCCGTCTTCGCTGTAGGAGGTGTCCCAGCGCAGGCCGGCGATTACCGCAAAGACGTGTTCCTTGTTGGCGTAGATCCGCACCCAGGTGCCGCCTCCGCCGCTGCCCCAGCGCATGAAGCCGGTCGAGTCGAGTGGCCAGTCGAGCAGGCCGGCGGCGTGCATCACGTAGCTGACCGAGCCCGAGCAGTCGTAGCCGCGCGCGTTCCAGCTGCGGTGCCCGCCGCCCCAGACGTAGGGACGGTGGCGGATCCGGTTCGCCGCCTCGATCATCGCCTTCACCGCCGGCGGCGCCGAGGGAGGAGCGACGGCGCGCCCGTCGCGCAGCAACCGCGCGGTCGGCGTCGCCGCGACCGCGCTGGAACAGAGACCGATCGTCAGCACTGCGACGATCGTCCCCGCGAGAAGGATTGAGATGCCCCTGCGCACTCCCCCGTTTATCGGCAGCGCGCTTAGGAGGCTTGAGGCAGGTTCGGCGGCGAGCCGGCGGCGATCAACGCTCCCATCAGCACCCCGAGCAGCAGGTCGCGTAGCTCCCCGCGCTCGATGTCGCGGTGCTCGATCCAGTTCAGGCAGGCCCCGTCCATGAACCAGAGCCAGCCGCTGACGGCGGTCCGCGCCTTCGGTGGCGCCTCCTCGGGATAGAGCCCCTCGAGGATCCGCTCCGCGGTCGCCCGCCGCACCTCTTCGATCAGGTCGCGGATGGCGGGGACGCTGGTCGCGCTCTGCATCAGGTTGCGGTAGGCGACCGCGTTCTCCTCGACCAGCGAGAGGAATCCGTCGAGGCTCTTGGTCAACTGCTCGACCGGTGAGAGCTCGGGATCGGGCTCGGTCCGCTCGCGCAGCCGCTCCGCCCAGGCGCCCAGGGTCTCCTCGAAAAAGGCCTGCTTGCTGGGGAAATAGTGGTAGAGCAGCGCCTTCGAGATCCCCACCTCGGCGGCGATCTTGTTCATCGAGAGCTCGTCGTAGGGGTGGCTGGTGAAGAGCTCGGCGCCGCGCTCGAGCAGCTGCGTGCGGCGCTCGTCGACGTCCATGCGGCGGTAGGAGGGCTCGCTCATCAGGCTCATTCTAGCGGGTTGCTGACCATCGGTTGATAAGCCTGCACGGTTGTTGACCCGTGGTCAATAAGCGAATGGAGGCAAGCAGATGAACGACGAGAGATTCGACAACGAAGAGGGCGGCGCGCCGTACGTCCCGCCGGCGTTCCGTCACCGCGACGAACAGGCCCCCCGGGAGATGGCGTCACCGCCACCGCCGATGAGCCCGCTCTCGAGGATCGAGTTCGAGCGGTTGTTCGGCGGTCGCGTGCTCGCCTGGATCGGCGGCCTCGCGACTCTGCTCGGCGTCATCTTCCTGATGCGCAGCGCGGTCGACAGCAGCTGGTTCACCGAGGAGATCCGGACCCTGATGGCCGGCTTCGGCTCCCTCTTGCTGCTCGCGATCGGCCTTTGGCTGCACGAACGGAAAGGGCAGCTCGAGGTCGCCCGCATCGCGGTCGCCGTCGCGATCCCGGGCTTGTACGCGACGACCGTCGTCGCCTCCCAGGTCTACGACCTAATCTCACCCGTGATCGGGCTCGAGGCGGCGGCGCTGGTCGGCGTCCTTGGGGTCTTCATCGCCGTCCGCTGGTCTTCGATGCTGGTCGGCAGCGTCGGGATGCTGGGCGCTCTGGCGGCGCCGATGCTCGTCGGGACGGAGACCGACGGCACCTCGATCGCCTTTGTCGCGCTCGCCCTCGCCGCCAGTGTCGGCGTTCTGCTCTGGCAGCGCTGGAACTGGCTGGCGCTTGGCGCCTTCGCCGTCTCGGCGCCCCAGCTGATCTCCTGGATCCACGAGGAAGGTTTCATCGTCTTCGAGGGGACGAGCGATCCCAATCAGTCCGTCCCGCTCGTCCTCGCGGTTCTGGTCGGGTTTTGGACTCTCTACGCCGCCGCGGCCTTTGGCTACGAGCTGCGGTCTCGTGGCGAGGAAAAGCTCCCGGTCTCCTCCTGGCTCCTGCTTTTCAGCAGCAGCGTGTTGGTGGTCCTCGCCGGCGGCATCGTCATCGGCGGCGATTCGGTCGCCCTGGACGCCTGGATCTTCGGTTTCGCCGCCGTCCATCTCCTGCTCGGAGCCGCCGCGATTCGCTTCGGCATCCATCGCGAAATCGGATCGCTGCTGATTGGCGGTGGGATCGGCCTTTCGACCTTCGGGCTGGCCAACGCCTTCGACGGCCCGACGCTGGTCGCCGCCTGGTCGGCGATGGCCGCGGCGCTCGCCTTCCTGGCGACGCGCGTGGACAACACGCCGGTTCCGGCGCTGTCGGACGCGGAGCGACTGCTGTATGCCGCCTGCGGCTTCCTGGTCCTCGCGATCACGCACATGCTGGTCGTCGAGGCGCAGCCGGTCGCGATCGCCGAAGGCGTCGACGACCTTGGTGCTGCCCTGGTGGCGCTCGCCTGCTGCGCGGGTGCCGCGCTCGCCTGCTGGCACTGGGGCCGCGAGCTCGAGCCGAAGCTGGCGACGGTGGCGGGGTTCGTCGGCGCCACCGGGTTCGTCTACCTCGGTTCGGTGGCGATCATCGACGTGATCGGCGACAACGCGGGGGGCGAAGCTCGCGAGATCGGCCAGGCCTGGCTCTCGGCCTTCTGGGCGGCGACCGGGCTCGGCGCGGTCGTCTGGGGCATGGTCAGGCGCTCGCCGAAAGCCCGCCTCGGCGGACTGGCCCTACTGGCGATCGCGATCGCCAAGGTCTGGACCTATGACCTCTCCGAGCTGGAAGATCTTGCTCGGGCGCTCTCCTTCGTCGCCCTGGGCCTGTTGCTGTTGGCCGGCGCCTTCGCCTACCAGCGGTTCCTGCCCGAGGAGGAAGGCGAGGAGCTCGACGAGGAGACCGACGAGCGGGAGCCGCAGGCTTATCTATAGCCTGCGGTTCCCGCGGCCCGCGCCGCTCCACAAGCCGAAAACCGGAGGAAACCTCAGCCAATGTTCGTCTCCAAGGCCGCCGTCGTCGGCGGCGGCACCATGGGCGGGGAGATCGCGCAGGCGATCGCCGCCGCCGACATTCCCGTCGTCGTCAAGGACATCGACCAGAAGTTCGTCGACGCCGCCCTCGACAAAGCCCGCGCGGTCACCGAGGGCCAACTCGCCCGCCTGGTCAAGAAGGAGAAGCTGACCCAGGAGCAGGCCGACGCCCGGCTTGCCGAGGTGATGGGGAACGTGATCGGCACCACCACCTACGAGGAGTTCGGCGACGTCGACTTCGTGATCGAGGCGGTGCCGGAGAAGATGGAGATCAAGCAGGCGGTCTTCCGCGAGATCGACGCGGCCACCCCTGGCCACGCGATCCTCTCCTCCAACACCTCCTCCCTTTCGATTACCGAGATGGGGGAGACGACGCTGCGCCCGGACAAGGTCGTCGGCTTCCACTTCTTCTACCCGGCCTCGATCATGCCGCTGGTCGAGGTGATCGTCGGCGAAGACACCTCGCAGGAAACCGCGACCGCGGCGTACAACTTCGCCCAGGCGATCAAGAAGCAGCCGATCGTCTGCGGCGAGGTCCCCGGCTTCGTCGTCAACAAAGTCCTGATGGCGACGATGGGCGAGATCTGGCGCGCCCAGGAGACTCAGGGTCTCTCGATCAAGGCGATCGACGAGGCGATCGCGGGGGCGAAATTGGCCCCGATGGGTCCCTTCTTCCTCACCGACCTGCTCGGCCTCGACACCGTCCTCCACGTCGCCGAGCACCTCAACGACGCCTACGGCGAGAGCTTCTACGTCCATAAGGGCCTGCAGGGTCTCGTGGCGGAGAAGAAGCTCGGCGCCAAGACCGGCGGCGAGGGGTTCTTCAAGGACGGCGAGCAGAACATCCCCGGAGACGGCGAGCCCGACGCCGAGGAGCTGGTGGCGATGTTCAGCTGCCGGGCGCTGATCGAGGCCTGCCTGCTGGTCGAGGAAGGCGTCTGCTCGGTCCGCGACATCGACCTCGGGATGATGGCCGGAGCCGGGCTCGACCCGCGCAAAGGGCTGCTGCCGCCGTTCTGGAAAGCCGACGTCGAGGGCCTCGACAAGGTCCTGGAGACGATGGAGGGACTGCACGAGCGCCACGGCGACCGCTTCGCGCCGCCGGTGACCCTGAAGCGGCTGGTCGCCCAGGGCCGCTACGGCCTCGCCACCGGGCAGGGCTTCTACCCCTACCCGCAGGCCGACGAGGGCGAGCAGACCGAGACGGTGAAGCTCGAGACTCGTGACGGCGTCGCGATCGCCTGGCTCGCCAACCTGCCGATGAACTCGATCTCGCCGCAGGTGGTCGAGGACCTGGAGACGGTCTGGAACAAGCTCAAGGACGGCGGCGAGGTCGGGGCGATGGTGATCGCCTCCTCGGTCCCGGTCGTCTTCTCGGCCGGTGCCGACATCAAGGCGTTCACGACCCTCGATGAGGCGAGTGGAGCGGAGCTGATCAACCGCGCCCACGCTCTGTTCCGCGATTTCGGCCAGGCCCGGGTGGTGACGATCGCCGCGGTCAACTCGATCGCCTTCGGCGGTGGCTGCGAGTTGGCGATGGCCTGCGATGTGCGAATCGCCGCCGAGGCCGCCGTCTTCGGTCAGCCCGAGGTGAAGCTGGGGATCATCCCCGGCTTCGGCGGCACCCAGCGGCTCGCCCGCCTGGTCGGGCCGAACAAGGCGCTGGAGCTGAACCTGGTCGGCGACGCGATCCTCTCCGAGGAGGCGTTCGAGCTCGGTCTCGTCAACCGAGTCGTCCCCGACCACGAGCTGTTCGAGACGGCGCTGATGTGGGGCCGCAGGCTGGCGGCGCAGGCGCCGGTCGCGGTCGAGCAGATCAAGAGCGTCTCCCACAAGGGCGAAATCGACGCCGGCATCGAGGCCGAGAAGCAGGGCTTCGCCACCGCATTCGGCAGCGAGGACGCGAAGGAGGGCATCGGCGCCTTCCTCGGCAAGCGCAGCCCCAAGTGGAGCGGCAGGTAGCCGACACCCGAAGCCGAAGGGACGGAAACCGGTTAGGTAGACCGGTTTTCGGCCCGTCGGCGGCTGAGCGGCTGGCGGAGTTGCTGGAAGCGGCTTCGTCGGCGGTCGCGCTCACCGGCGCCGGCGTCTCGGTGCCATCAGGAATCCCGGACTTCCGCACCCCGGAGACGGGCCTTTGGGCAAAGGTCGACCCGATGGAGGTCGCCCACATCGACGTCTTCGAGCGCGAGCCGGAGCGCTTCTGGTCCTACTACAGGCCGCGCTTCTCCTCGCTCGGCGACAAGGAGCCGAACCGGGCGCACGCGGCACTGGCGGAGCTGGAGCGGCGCGGGTTGATCGAGGGCGTGATCACGCAGAACATCGACCGCCTGCACCGGGCGGCGGGTTCGGAGAACGTGATCGAGGTACACGGCTCGATCGAGACCGCCTCCTGTACGGCGTGCGGGACCTCGTTCGGGCTGGAGGAGATGGACGCGCTCTTCGACCCGCGCGGGGTGGCGCTCTGTTCCGCCTGCGACGGCGCGGTCAAACCCGATGTCATCCTCTTCGGAGAGATGCTGCCGGCGGAGGCGATCGAGCGGGCGACGGAGCTGGCCGAAGGCGTCGACTTGATGCTCTGCGTCGGCTCATCGCTCGCCGTGCACCCAGTCGCCGGGCTGCCGCAGTTGACCCTCGGCCGCGGCGGTCAACTGGCGATCGTCACCAAGGGCGCGACCCCCTACGACCACGAAGCCGAGCTGAAGCTCGAGGGCGAGGTCGACGAGGAGTTCGACGCGCTCGTGGCGGCGCTGGGCTGATGCCCGGGCTGCCCGACGCGGTCGTCTTCGACAACGACGGCCTCCTGCTCGACACCGAGTCGGTCTGGACCCGGGCCGAGGAAGACCTCTTCGAGCTGCGCGGGGCCGAGTTCACCCCGGCCGACAAGCGGGAGCTGGTCGGCACTTCGGCCGAGATTGCCGGCGGCATCCTCGAGCGCCGTCTGGGTGAGCCGGGGCGAGCAGCGGAGCTGATCGAGGAGCTGAACGAGCTGGTCGTCGCCGAGCTCGAGCACGGGGTGGAGGCGATGGTAGGAGCGCGCGAGTTGCTCGAGCGGCTGGGCGAGCGGGGCACCCCGATCGGCCTCGTCTCCAACTCGCCCCTGCGGTTCGTGCAGCGCTCAATCGAGATCGTCGGCTTCGAGGGCCTCTTCGACGTCGTCCTCAGCGCCCACGAAGTGGCGGCCCCGAAGCCGGCGCCGGATCCCTACCTCGAGGCGTGTCGGCGGCTAGGTGTGGAGCCCGGCCCCTCTGTGATTGCTCTCGAGGACTCGCCGACGGGGGTTGCCGCCGCACGCGCAGCCGGCTTAACCGTCATCGGCGTCCCCTCGATCGAGGGGATCGCGCTTGAGGAGGCACACCACCTCGCCGAGTCGCTGCTCGACGAGGTTGTCGCCCATCGTCTCAGTCTCTAACCCTCAACTGGAGGGTTAGCCTTTGAGCACGCGGCGGCGGCGAAGGACTCGCTCGCCGAGCTTCAGCAGTTCCTCCACCTGCTGCCGGTGCTCGCCGCTCAGCTCTCCCTGCAGGGCGGCATTGGCGGCAGCGCCAGCCTCGGTGCGGCGCTCGCTCAGGGTCCCCATGTCCTCCTCGTGGCCGGGATCGGTCAGCGCTCCCTTCAGCTCTACCAACAGCGCCTCGAGGCCGACCCGCAGTTGCAGGGCGGCCTCGCGGTCTCGGCCGGCGTTGAGGTCGGCTCGGGCGCGCAGGAGGAGGGTCTCGCAGGCGTCGGGCTGTTCGCGGCCGCCCAGCATCGCCGCCACCCGTTCCTGCGGGCGCAGCTCCTCTTCGCGGCGCCGGCGGCGCGAGGCGCGGGGGGCGACATCGACCTGGCGCGCCTCGTGGAAGCGCCCGACGACGGCCTCCTCGCCGCTGCCGTAGCCAACCAGGATCCGCTCCGCCCCCTCGGCGGAGAGCTCGCTGCGCGAGCCCGGGTCGGCGCTGGCAATCGCCTGGGCGTGCAGCGCCCGATTGAGCAGCTCCAGCCCTTCGTCGACGAGGACGTCGACGGTGTCCTCGGCCTCGCAGGCCTCGTCCAGCCAGCGGTCCGCCGCGGCCTCCTCGGCGAAAGGAGCGAAGGCGCGGATCGCCGTCGCTCGGGTCAG
Source organism: Solirubrobacterales bacterium (assembly GCA_033856415.1). Lineage (GTDB taxonomy): Bacteria > Actinomycetota > Thermoleophilia > Solirubrobacterales > 70-9 > VAYN01. The sequence continues at coordinate 25,843 of JAWVFA010000020.1, forward strand.
CGTCAACGGCTTGGTCTCACCGTCTGCCTCAGCCCGCTTTGGCCGCCGGCGCCGCCGAGTGCCAGCTAGCGTCGCCCCGGTCGTCTGCAGGACCAGGACGCTCTCCTCGGGGTCAGGACCGAGATCGCGGGCCAGGTAGCGGCCATCGGCCAGCGGCAGTGGGCCGGCGAAGTCGAACTGCACGAATCCGAATAGCTTGGACAGGGCTCGGATTCTCGCCGCTCGGCGCAGTCGCCGCTAGCTCAGTCGCCGCTGCCGGCGGAGAGGCCGCCGTTGGTCTTGTCCGGCAGCGCGTACTTCGAGGGGTAGACCGGCACCTCGGGGTTTTCGATTTCCCCGAGGCGGTTGATCAGTCGCTGCCACTGGTTCGGCTTCAGCAGGGCCGCAAAGCGCGCTTCTTTCGCGCTCGCGGTCGGGTGGTAGCCGACGTGGACGTGGTCGTAGTGGTCGGCCATCGCGAAGCTCGCTTCGCCGGGCAGGTCCTCGAGCGAGATCACCTGGTGGGGGTGCATCGTCCCCTGCAGGCGCAGCACTTCGTGGATCAGTTCGTCGGTGGGGGTTCCCGGGCCCTGGTGGCCGGTGACCGGAATCCCGTTGATCACGGCGATGTCCACCGCGGTGCCGGTCGTGTGCTCGGAGACGTTGCCCGAAGTGGTCAGGTAGCCGTGGCCGCACTGCAAGGAGGTGATCGTCAGTTTGTATCCACCGGTGCTCAGGTACTCGAGCATCGCCAGGATCCGGCGGTCGATGCGGCCGGTGGCAATGTCTTCGCGGCCGCATTCGTAGATGTCGAGGCTCTTGTCGGCGAGGACGCGTTTGACCAGCGCCTCCTTGGAGAGGAGCAGGACGCCGGCGCCACTCAGCTTCGCGAACGGGCTCTTGCCCTTGGCGCGGTAGATGGCGGTCGCCTCGAGCAGCTTCCAGCCGTCGAGGATCGGCTTCGGGTCGATCCGCGGTGCGCCTTTGCCGGCCGGGCGGATCGAGAAGTTGATGTGGGAGTCGATCCCGTCCTCGCCCGCGGCGACGCGGGCGAGGACGGTGCCGGCGATCACCTTCGCACCGACCTTGAGCGAGCCCTCGCCGCTGGCGGCGAGGGCGGCTTCGACCGCGTCGCTGGCGGTCGCCCGCTCGCTGTCGGTGCGCCCGGGCAGCGCCCGAAGCCGCGGCCGCAGGTTCTGGCTTTCGACCGGGACCCGCTTCTCCTGGCCGGTCGGCATCACAACCAGGCGGCGGTCGCGCACCAGGTTGCCGAGCTCGGCGTAGGTGTAGCGGTTGCCGTAGGTGTCTTCGAGGACGACGAAGTTGCCGAGCCGCTCGGAGTTGCCGAGCTTGCGGATCACCCCGTCGTTTACGGCGACGACCGGTGCCCCCTCCTTGCTGAAGATGTTGATCCCGCGCGGGGTGGGGGAGGAGGAAATGACTTCGGCGGCGTTGCCGTAGTCGGGGCTCTCACCCTTCTTCAGCGCCTCGCGGGCGGCGATGTCGTCGGCGTAGCGGGCGTCGGCGGCGATCGGGAAGTGGGCGCCCTCGGTGAGGCCGGTCAGCGAGCCGACCAGGTCGGAGGGGAGGCGACCGTAGGCGCGGGCGTAGAGGAGGACCTCCTGTACGTACCAGTCGGCGTGGTTGTAGGCGAAGATCGCCTGGTAGAGGTCGTCGTTGCCGCCGGCGAGTTTCAGGTAGTGCGCCGCGGCGCAGATCGCATCGACCGGGTTGTAGGGGTCTTTGCGGCCGTCGCCATTGGCGTCGAGTCCAAAGGCTTCCCAGCTCGAGGGCAGGAACTGCATCCAGCCGACCGCGCCGGCGCTGGAGACGTTGGTGTTGGTGCCGAACGCGGTCTCGATTTTGTTGATCGAGGCAAGCACCTCCCAGGGGATCCCATATTCGGTGCCGCAGGCCTGGTAGATCGGCAACAGGAAGGGCGGGATTTCAAAGCTGTCGATGACGAAGTTGGGGACGCCGATCGGAGCGGGCCCGAAGGGCGCGATCGTCGTCGTCGGGTTGGCGGTGGTGGGCGTGCCGCCGCCGGAGTACTGCGATCCCCCGTCGGCCCCGTTCGACGCCGGCTGGTCGCCGCCGCCGTTGGCGCTGGGCGCGGTGACCGCACCGTTGCGGCTACCGCCGCTCGGATTGTCGAGACCCTCGTTGCGCGACACCCCGTCCTTGTCGGCGGGACTGTTGCCGACGATTCCGGTGCCTTGCTCGACGCCGCTCTTGTGGGGAGTCGGCGTGGGCGAAGATTCAGGGGCGGGTTGAGGGTCGGGCTCGGCTTCGATGCTGTCGCCGGGAGCGCCTGAGGACGGTGCCTCGTTCGTGTCGGCGGGCGTTTCGCAGTCGGGGTCGAGTTCGTCTACGAGACCGTCGCCGTCGTCGTCGAGCCCATTGGCACAGGCCGGGGCCTGCAGCGAGGGAACGGTCGTCGTCGTGGTCGCGGGATCGGCAACCGACCCTTCGGACAGGGGCTCGGCGCCGGCGAAGGCATTGCCCAGCGCGGCGACCAGCAAGAAGCTGGCAAAGGCGAGGATCAGTGCGAACTTAGTTCTCATCCAAAGCGACCCCTGCCCATGCTCGAGTACCCCTCCCTGGGCAGTTTCAGCAAGCTACCCACTAGTACGAGCGTCCGCAACGCGCGCGAGCGCTCCCAACAAGGGCTTAATCAACGGTTGCAACATCGATGTAACGGAGAGATTTTCAGGCGAGCCGGATGCGCTCGTTAAGCTGCTGTGACTTGACCTACGAGGATTATGAGCAGGACGGGCTGCGGGCAAGGGCCGAGCAGGCGCTCGGTGAGCTGGCGCAAGCCCTGATCGACAACCCCACGCTCCACGACGCCGTGACCGCTGCTCTGGGGGCGCGGGAGAAGGCCCTGGAGGCGCAGCAGGCTGCGATGAGCGCCCTCAACCTGCCTTCCGCGACCGACGTCGAACGGTTAGAGCGGCGCCTGCGCTCGTTCTCCCAGCGCTTGGAGGACGTCGAGGAGGCGATCGATGACCTCAGCCGCGAACTCGGCGCGCTGCGGCGCGAAAACACGAAAAAACCTTCGAAGAAGTCTAACTCTAAGCCTAAAGTCGAGGGTTAGAGTACGACGGATGCGGCTCGTGATGCAGCTTTTGCCGCCCCCTCGAGCTCTTCGTCGGGCAGTTGCCCCGAGTCGCTCTTCTCGGTGACCACGAGGACGGCCGCGGCGGCGACCCCGAGTGCCTCGGCGGCGCCGAGCAGCGCGGCCGTCTGCATGTCGGCCGCCTCGGCCCAGGTCGAAGGCAGGTCGCGCTCGGGCCGGTAGAGGTTGTCGAGACTGAGGACCGACGCTGCCCGCGCCTCCGGCAGTCGTTCGCGGAGCGCCTCGCTCAGCCTGGGATCGGGAAGGGTCGCCTTTGTCGCCTCAGGGGACGCAAAAGCGCCCCGCGCCTCTCGCGCCTCATTGACCACGACGAGCTGGCCTAGGGCGAGGCTGCCGAGCGAGGCGCAGGTCCCGATTCGCACCGCTCGCCGCACCCCCAGCTCGGCCAGGTCGGCGAGGACGACGGAAGCGCTTGGGCCCCCCATCCCGGTCGATTGGATAGTCAGCTCCCGACCCGCTTCGGTGGTGCCGGTGTAGCCCCAGAGGCCGCGCGCGTGGTTGCTCATCTTCGGCTCCTCGAGCAGCTCCTGGGCCAGCATCAGGGCGCGGCCGGGGTCACCGACGAGGATTGCCTCAGCGGCGATCGCGGCGGTTGGTCTCAGGCGGGCCGGCATCTGCGCAGCCGAATCTAGCCGCCCAGGCACGGCGCCGACATCGGGGAGAAACGCCCCCCATCGAATTTGCTCCAGTCGGACAAAGACCCCTTGCCTACCCCTCCATAGCTTGGAAGCGAGCTATCCAAACGCGACCGGCGGGGCTGTGAACCCCGCCGGGCTAGGAGGAATGGAATGAAAAGGAGGTTGATGATCGCCGCTCCGGTAGCCGCGATCGCCTCGCTGGTATTGCCGGGCGCCGCCTTCGGCGCCGAAGCGCCGGCGATCCTGGAAACCCCGGAGGCCAGCATCAATGCGATGTGGGTGATCGTCGCCGCTTGTCTGGTGATGTTCATGCAGGCAGGGTTCCTGCTCTTGGAGGTCGGGTTCTCCCGAGCCAAGAACGCAGGCGCCGGCGTGGCCAAGGTGCTGGTGAACTTCTCGATCGCCTCGCTCTGTTACTGGGCGTGCGGCTTCGCGCTGGCGTTCGGCGGGCTGGGAGAGATCGCGGGGACGCACGGGTTCTTCCTCGACGTCGGCTCTTCGGTCGAACAGGCTGGCTCGAGCATCCCCTTCGTCGAAACGTATTCGATCAGCCCGGCCGCGTTCATGTTCTTCCAGTTCGTGTTCTGCGCCGTCTCGCTGGCGATCGTCTGGGGCGCAACCCTGGAGCGGATCAAGTTCGGCGCCTACGTCATCTACGCGATCATCTTCAGCGCGGTGCTGTACCCGATCCTCAGTCACTGGATCTTCGGTGGCGGCTGGCTGCAGGTGAACGTCGGGATGCAGGACTTCGCCGGCTCCACGGTGGTCCACCTGATCGGCGCTACCGGCGCCTTCGCGGCTCTGCTGCTGCTCGGCCCGCGGATCGGCAAGTACACGAAAGACGGCAAACCGCGGGCGATCCCGGGGCACTCGATGCCGCTGGTCGGCCTCGGCGTCCTGATCCTCTGGCTCGGTTGGTTCGGGTTCAACCCCGGTTCGACCCTCGGCGCGATCGGCGGCCGCTTCGCTGAAGTCGTCGTCGTCACCAACCTGGCCGCCGCCGCCGGCGTCGTCGCCGCGGTCTCGATCATGTGGATGAAGACGAAGACGATCGACATCGGCATGGCCGGCAACGGCGCGATCGCCGGTCTGGTCGCGATCACCGCGCCCTCCGGCTACGTCGAGTACTGGGCCGCTCCGATCATCGGTGCGATCGCCGGCGTGATCGTCGTCTACGGCGTCCTCGCGATCGAGAAGGTCATCGACGACCCGGTAGGTGCCCTCTCGGCTCACGGCCTCGCCGGAATCTGGGGAACGCTCTCCTGCGGGATCTTCACCTCCCCGCGCCTGGCCGAACTGAACGAAGTCGGCGATCCGGGCCTCTGGTACAGCGGCTCGTTCCACCAGCTCGGCGCCCAGGCGCTGGGTGTCGGCGTCGCCTTCGTCTGTGTGTTCGTCGTCTCTTACGCGATCTTCTTCCTGATCAAGAAGACGATCGGGCTGCGGGTGACGGCGGAGGAAGAGGACGCCGGTCTCGACATCTCCGAGCACGGGATGTACGGGTACCCGGAGCAGTTCATCCCCCAGCCGGAGTACTCGACGGGCGCGCCGCGCGCCGGCATGCCGCCGGCTCCAGCCCCGGCGCCGTCCGTGGCTACCCCGATGACCAGCGAGTCCTAGGAGGCTTGAGCGCATGAAAAAGATAGAGGCGTACATTCGCCACGAGGCGTTCGAGCCGATCCGGGCCGAGTTGCTCGACAAGGGATTCCCTTCCTTGTCGATCATCGAGGCCAAGGGCTCGGGCCGTCAGAAAGGCATCGTCGAGCGGTACCGCGGCTCGACCCTGACCGTCAACGTCCGGCCGAAAATCAAGCTGGAGGTCGTGATCGAGGACAAAGACAAGGACGTGGTCGTCGAGACGATCCTCAGGCATGCCCGTACGGGCGAGGTCGGCGACGGCAAGATCTTCGTGCTGCCGGTGGAGGAGGCAATTCGCATCCGCACCGGCGAGGACGGACAGTCCGTCCTCCAGCTGCACGAGGAGTCGGAGATCCCCACCTAACAACGCCTGACGGCAACGCCTAACGGCAACTCCGACGATTCCCCCAGAACAAGAGCCAGCGGGGCGGCCTTCGGGCCGCCCCGCTTATATGTGGTGAGGGAGGGGGTACCCCGCCCCCTCCGGCAAGCGGGTTAGCCTCGGCTTATGCCCGATCAGAGGATTTCGCTCTCCGAGGCGGCGCGGCGTTCGGGTGTGCCCTCGAGCACGCTGAAACGGTGGGCCGAGGAGAAGATCGTGCCGGTTAGGCGGGGGCGCTGGACGGCGGCCGCCGCGGCGCAGGCGCGAGTGGTGGCGCGGATGCGCGAGCGGGGCTACTCGCTGGAGGACCTGAAGAGCGCCGGCAGAGAGGGGCGCCTTGCCTTTGGCTTCACCGAGGAGCTCTTTTCCGGCTCCGAGGAGGCGATCACGATCGAGCAGGCGGCGGCCGAGACTGGCCTCGAGCGCGAGCTCGTCGAGCGGATCCTCGTCATCCTCGGCACCCCCAAGGGCCAGCGTGAGCTCAGCCAGGAGGATCTGGCGGCGCTGCGTCACTGCGCCCGTGTCCTCGCCGCCGGTTTCCCGCTCGTCGCCTTCCTGCAACTCGTCCGCGTCTACGCGCAGTCGATGCGGCGGATCGCCGACGCCGAGGTGCGGCTGTTCCATCTGTACGTCCACGAACCGCTGATCCGCGACGCGGTCCCCGAGCTGGAAATGGCGGAGGAGATGGGAGAGCTCGCCGCCGACATCCTGCCACTGGCCGCGCCGCTGACCGAGTACCTCCACGACCGCTATCTGCGCTTCTTCGTCGAACAGGATGTAGTCGGTCACATGGAGGCCGACCCGGCGATGGACACCACCGAAATCGAGCTCGGCCATGTCAACGTCACCCTCTGCTTCATCGACCTGACGGGCTTCACCCGCTACACCGAGGAGGAGGGAGACATCGAGGCGCTCGACGTGGTCGAGAACTTCGTCGCAGGCGTCGAAGAGACGCTGCCGCGCGAGGCGACGATCGTGAAGACGATCGGCGACGAGGTAATGGTCGTCTCCCCGGAGCCAGCATCGCTGACCGAGTGGGCGGTGACCTTCCTCTCCCGCTTTCCGCAGCGGCCGCAGCCGCGGGTCGGGATCCACTACGGCGACGCCGTCTACCGCGACGGCGACTATTTCGGCAGCCAGGTCAATCTTGTCCATCGGGTCGTCAACCGGGCGCTCGCCGGTGAGGTGCTTGTTACCGACACGGTCTGCGGGGCGATTGCCGGCAGCAATCGGCTCGATTTCGAGCCGATCGGCCAGGTCAGGCTGAAGGGCTTCCCCGAGCCGACCGAACTGTTCGTCGTCCGCGCCCCATGATCGGCGAGGGGCTACTCGAGCGGGTCGAGGCGGGGGGCCTGCTCGGTGGTCCCGGCCCACTGTTGGCGATGCTCTCCGGCGGCCGGGATTCGATCTGCGTGCTCGACCTCGCGGTACGGGCGCGAGGGGCGGAGGCGGTGAGCGCGCTGCATGTCAACTACGGGCTGCGCGAAGAGGCGGACGCGGACGAGCAACACTGCGCCGACCTCTGCCAGGGCCTCGGTGTCGCGCTCGAAATCGAGCGGCCACGGCGGTCTCAGGGCGCCGGCAACCTGCAGGCTTGGGCACGGGAGGAGCGCTACGCAGCGGCGGCGCGACGGGCCGAGGGGCGGGACGCGGCGATCGTCACCGGGCACACCGCCGACGACCAGGTGGAGACGATCCTCTATCGGCTGGCTTCCTCGCCGAGCCGTCGAGCGCTCTTGGGTATGAAGCCGAAGGACGGGCGCCTGGTCCGCCCGCTGCTCGGGACCACTCGCGAGGAGACCACCGCCTACTGCGAGGAGCGTGGGCTGGCCTGGCGCGACGACGCCAGCAACGAGGAGGGCGATTACAAGCGCAACCTCCTGCGCCGGGGCGCGATCCCGGAGCTGGAGAAGATCCACCCGGCGGCGAAGCAGAACGTGCTGCGCACGGCGGCGCTGCTGCGCGAGGAGGCGGAGCTGCTCGACTCGCTGGTCGACGCCGAGTTGGCGAGAGGAGGAGCGATCTCGCAGCAGCGGTTTGCCGAACTGCACCCAGCTCTGCGCCGTCTTGTCCTGCAACGCCTCGCCGATCGGGCTGCCGGTCGGCCCGTTCCCGGGGCCGCTCGCTTCGCCGACCAGGTCGCCGGCCTCACCCGCGGCGGCTCGACCCTCGACCTCGGCTCCGGCGTCCGCGCTGTTCTCGAGGACGGTGTCATCCGCGCCGAATAGGTCGACGGGCCTAAAACGCTCTTATATGGAGCGGAATCGGCCCGTCGCCGGCAGGGCCTATGTATCTAGACTGCGGCGCGTGTCGGACCCCGCGATCGGCGAGACCCTCGTCGCCAGAGAGGAGCTGCAGCGCCGCATCGCGGAGCTGGGGGCGGAGATCAGCCGCGACTACGAGGGGCGGGAGCTGATCATGGTCGGGGTGCTAAAGGGCGCCGTCCTCTTTCTCGCCGACCTGATGCGCCATATCGAGCTCCCCTGCGAGATCGATTTCATGGCTGTCTCCAGCTATGGGTCGCAGACCGACTCTTCCGGGGTGGTTCGCATCCTCAAGGACCTCGATGCGCCGATTGAAGGCCGCGACGTGTTGATCGTCGAGGACATCGTCGATTCCGGGCTGACCCTCCACTACCTGATGCGGAATCTCAAGGCCCGGGAACCGGCCTCGCTGGACGCCTGCGCGCTGCTGACCAAGCCCGCGCGTCTCCGCAAGGACATCAAGCCGCCGCGCTATGTCGGCTTCGAGATCCCGAACGAGTTCGCGATCGGGTATGGCCTCGACCATGCCCAGAAGTACCGAAATTTGGATTTCGTCGCCGCGCTTTCCGAGTAACGCGGAAAATCCGCCCTGGTACGCTGATTCCCACTCTTGAGGCGGTTTTTCAAAAGCGCGGCGTTCCCGATCCTGCTGGTCGTAATTCTGGCGTTCATCGCCCAGAAAGTGATCAGTGGCGGCGACGGTACGGAGGCACCTCCGTACAACGAACTGATCGCGGCGAAGTCGGGGTTGATCGCCAAGGGTCAGATCGAAGAAGTCTCGGTCAACACCAAGGACAACACGCTCGACGTCAAGCGGACCAACGGCGAAAGCTTCTCCACCGGCTACCCACCCAACACCGAGCAGAGCCTGATCGATCGGCTCGAAGCAAACGAAGTCGACACCAAGGTCCACGGCTCCGGCAGCTCCGGGCTGCTCTCGCTGCTGACCTTGGTCCTGCCCTTCGTCCTCTTCTTCGGCTTCTGGATCTTCCTGATGAACCAGATGCAGGGCGGCGGTTCCCGGGTGATGAACTTCGGCAAATCGAAAGCCAAACGGATGTCGGTCGACGCGCCGAAAATCACCTTCCGCGACGTCGCCGGCGTTGACGAGGCCGTGCAGGAGCTCGAGGAGATCAAGGAATTCCTCGAGAACCCGAAGAAGTTCCAGGCGCTCGGCGCCCGGATCCCGAAGGGCGTCCTCTTATATGGACCGCCCGGAACCGGGAAGACGCTGCTCGCCCGCGCCGTCGCCGGCGAGGCCGGCGTGCCGTTCTTCTCGATCTCCGGCTCGGACTTCGTCGAGATGTTCGTCGGTGTCGGCGCCAGCCGTGTCCGCGACCTCTTCGAGCAGGCGAAACAGAACTCCCCCTGCATCATCTTCATGGACGAGATCGACGCCGTCGGCCGCCACCGCGGCGCCGGCATGGGCGGCGGTCACGACGAGCGCGAGCAGACCCTGAACCAGCTCCTAGTCGAGATGGACGGGTTCGAAATGAAGGACAACATCATCTTGATCGCGGCCACCAACCGCCCCGACATCCTCGACCCGGCGCTGCTGCGACCCGGCCGCTTCGACCGTCAGGTTGTCGTCGACCGCCCTGACCGCAAGGGCCGCAAGAAGATCCTCGAGGTCCATACCCGCGGCAAGCCGCTGGGCCGCGAGATCGAGCTCGACACGCTCGCCGGCCAGACCCCCGGCTTCACCGGCGCCGACCTGGCGAACCTGATCAACGAGGCGGCCCTGTTGACCGCCCGAACGGGCAGCCGCGAGATCACGATGAAGGAGCTCGAGGAGGGGATCATGCGCGTGATCGCCGGCCCCGAGAAGAAGACCCGGGTGATGAGCGAGAAGGAGCGCCTGATCACCGCCTACCACGAGGTCGGCCACGCGATCGTCGGGCAGCTGCTCGAGAACACCGACCCGGTCCACAAGATCTCGATCATCAGCCGCGGCCAGGCGCTCGGCTACACGATCAGCCTGCCGACCGAGGACAAGTTCCTGACTACGCGCGCGGAGCTGACCGACACGATGGCGATGACCCTGGGCGGCCGCGCCGCCGAGGAGATCGTCTTCGGCGAGATCACCACCGGCGCCTCGAACGACCTCGAAAAGGTGACCGAGACCGCAAAGCAGATGGTGATGCGCTTCGGGATGTCCGAGCGCCTCGGCCCGCGTGTCTTCGGCCACGATCGCGGCCAACCGTTCCTCGGCCGCGAGTTCAGCTCCGAGCCCGACTACTCCGACGAGATCGCCCGTGAGATCGACGACGAGATCCGGCGCATCGTCGAGAGCGCGCATCAGACCGCGAAGAGCCTGCTCAGCGAACGGCGCGACGACCTCGAGCGGGTCTCGAAACTGCTGTTGGAGCGGGAGACGATCGACGCCAAGGAGTTCATCGCCCTGCTCGAAGGCAAGCCGGCGGAGGAGGTCTTCGTCGACGAGGAGGAGCCGCCGAGCAAGCCGGCCGAGCCCGAGCCCGAGCCCGAAAAGGCGGCGCGCGAGGGCAGTCGGCCAACGCCGCGGCCAAGGCCCGGATTCGCCGGCGGCGACGCTTCCTAAACGCGAGGTCCCGATGGCGAAATTGATGGGCGTCGTCAACGTGACGCCGGACTCGTTCTCCGACGGTGGGCTCTATCTCGATCCGGAGACGGCGATCGCACATGGCCGGGAGCTGGCCGAGGCGGGGGCGGAGATCCTCGACGTCGGCGGCGAATCGACCCGCCCGGGGGCGGACCCCGTGGACGCCGAAGAGGAGCTGCGCCGGGTTGTCCCCGTTATCCGGGGACTGCGGGACGCTGACTGTGAGATCTCCGTGGACACTTCGAAGGCGCCGGTCGCCGACGCCGCCCTCGAAGCGGGCGCGACGATCGTCAACGACGTCACCGCCCTGCGCGGGGACTCGGGGATGGCCGTCCTCTGCGCCGAGCGCGGGACGACCGTCGTCCTCATGCACATGCTCGGCGAGCCCCGAACGATGCAAGACGACCCCCGCTACGAGGACGTCGTCTCCGAGGTCAAGGCCTTCCTCGGTGAACGCCTGGAGGCCGCCGTCGCCGCCGGGATCGCCGAGGAGAACGTCTGGCTCGATCCCGGCATCGGTTTCGGCAAGACCCCTGCCCACAACATGGAGCTGCTGCGCCGGCTCGGCGAGCTGCGCGAACTCGGCCGTCCGCTAGTGATCGGGACCTCGCGCAAGAGCTTCATCGGCAAGGTCGACGGCTCGGGCCCGGGTGAGCGGCTGGGGGGGACGATTGCGTCCTCGGTTCTCGCCGCCGCGGAGGGGGCTGAGGTCCTGCGCGTCCACGACGTCTCCGAGGTGAGGCAGGCGCTGGCCGTGACCGCGGCGATACTCGGGTAGCGTCTCCGTCATGGAGTCGCACGGGACGGGGATCGAGTCGAGCGCCGAGATCGAGCTGCGCGGGCTCTCGGTCTACACCCACCACGGCGTCTCCGAAGCCGAGCAGGAGGTGGGGCAGCGGCTCGAGTTCGACATCTCCTTCGACGTTCCCGCCTGCGACGCGGTGCTGACCGACCGGCTCGAGGACACCGTCGACTACGCCCAGGTCTGCGACATCGTCGTCCTCGCTGCGACCGAGCGCAGCTACAAGACCCTGGAGCGCCTCGCCCAGGTGGTCGGCGAGCGACTGATGGAGCGTTACGGCTGCGATTCGGTGCGGGTCCGCGCCGCCAAGCCCGAGCCGCCGCTGCCGCTGGCGATCCAGGAGGTGGCCGTCGAGGTCACCCAGGAACGCGCGGGCGAAGAAAACGACGAGAACGGGGACTAGCCGGGTGGCCGCTGTGCAGCGGACTGGTTACCTCGGGCTCGGCTCCAACGTCGGCGACGCCGCCGGCCATCTGCGCGCCGCGGTCGAGCTGCTCGAAGCCGAGGGAATCGAGGTCGACGCCGTTTCCTCCACCTATGTGACGGAGCCAGTGGGGGAGATTCTCGACCAGCCCGATTTCCTCAACGCCGCCGTCCGCATCCGCACCGACCTTGAGCCCGAGGATCTGCTCGAAGCCTGCAAGCGGGTCGAGGCCGCGCGCGGCCGGTCCTTCGACGCCCCCCGTCACAGCCCCCGTCCGCTCGACGTCGACCTGCTCCTCCTCGGAGACCTGGAGATGAGCACCGACCGCCTCACGCTGCCGCACCGCGAGGTGACCACCCGCCGCTTCGTCCTCGTCCCCCTGCTGGAGCTCGACCCAGAGCTGGCGCTCCCCGATCGGACGCGCCTGGCGGAGGCGCTAGACGCGCTGGGGCCCGGCCAGCGTGTCGAGCCACTCGGCCGGTAGCACCGGCGGCATCTTCCCGGGGTAGTTCGGGACCAGGCGTCGCGCCAGCTCGGCGGCGGGGCGGTTCTCGATCGCCGGGCGGAGGTCGTCGAGGGTCATCGCCAGGCCGATGCTGGGGGCGATCTGGAAGTCGGCGGCGTTCAGCTGCGGGCCGTTGACGACGCCGCTCTCGACCAGCGCATCGACCTTGTCGAGCAGGGCGGGCAGCGCTGCTACAGCCTGGCGGGCGTTCTCGTCGCTGGCTTCGTTGAAATGTGCCGAGAGGGCGACGATCGGCGCCGCGGTTTTGACGGCCAGGCCGATCGGCATCCCGATCCGCGCGCCCTCCGAGTAGCTGCGCAGCGGCTTCCGGTCTTTCTTCATCCCCCACCAGAGGATCTGCCGGATCGGGTGCTGTAGCTCCTCGTCGCCGAAGCGCTCTGCCTCCTCGACCGCCGCCCGCTGCTCGGGGTCTGAAGGGAAGAGCGGTGGCTCCGGCCGCAGGCGGTCGAGCTCGCGGGTGATCGGCCGCGAGCCTTGGACCTTGTCGCCCTCGATCTTCAGCGCCGGCACGGTGTTGCCGGGGAAGCCGACGGCGCGCAGCACGCCCTTGGAGATCACCGGCAGCAGATCGGTGCGCTTGTATTGGATGCCCTTGTGTTCGAGCATCAGCTGCACGGCGATGCTCGGATGGGAGGCCGGAATGACGTATAGGCGTGCGTTCATCGGGCGATCCTAAGCGGAAACGACCACGACTGGCTACCCAGCCAGTTCCCGGCCCGCGATAATCGGTCGATGCTCCTCGCGGTCGACGTCGGCAACACCCAAACCCACCTCGGCGCCTTCGAGGGCGAGACCCTGGCCGAGCACTGGCGCTTCCAGACCCGCTCGGGTGCCACCGGCGACGAGCTGGCGGAGCGGATCGCCGGGCTCTTCTCGCTCTCGGGGATGGCGTTCGGCGACATCGACGCCGTCTGCGTCTCCTCGGTGGTGCCGCCGCTCGGCAGCCAGTTCGAGGAGTTGTCGAAGCGCTATCTGAAGGCCGATTGCCTGACGATCGGCCCCGGAGTCAAGACCGGGATGCCGATCCGAATCGAGAACCCGCTCGAGGTCGGCGCCGACCGCCTCGTCAACGCGATCGCCGCTTATGACCGCTTCGGCGAGGCCTGCGTCTCGGTCGACTTCGGTACCGGAATCAACATCGACGCGGTCTCCGCCGAGGGCGAGTACCTCGGCGGCGCCATCGGCCCCGGCCTCGCGCCCTCGCTCAGCGCCCTGATCGAACGCGCGGCCCGGATCACCCGGATCGACCTGGAAGAGCCGCAGGAAGCGATCGGCCGCTCGACCCGCGCGGCGATCCACTCCGGATTCATCTTCGGCTTCGCCGGATTGATCGACGGCATCGTGCGCCGGATCGAAGACGAACTTCCCAACCCGCGGCTGCTCGCCACCGGCGGCTACGCCGCGACCGTCGTCCCCTTCACCGAGACGATCGACGAGGTCGACGACCTGCTGACCCTGAAGGGACTGCGGTTGATCCATGAGCGCAACCGCTGACAGTGCAGGCTGCCAGCCGGCCCTGACCGAGCCCTTCGAGATCGGCGGCGTGCCGATCGCCAACCGGGTCCTGCTGGCGCCGCTGGCGGGGATCGGCAACTGGTTCGTCCGCCTGCAGGCGAGACGCCACGGCGCCGGCCTCGCCGTCTCGGAGATGGTCTCCAGCTTCGCTCTCCACTACCGCAACGAGCGCACCCTGCGCGAGCTGATGCGGATCCACCCCGATGAGCACCCGGTCTCGATGCAGCTCTTCGGCCACGATCCAGAGGTGATGCGCTCCGGGGCCGAGATCGCCGCCAAGGCCGGCGCCGACCTGATCGACATCAACATGGGTTGTCCGGTGCCGAAGGTGCGCAAGACGGGTGCCGGCGCCCAGCTTCTGCGCGACCCCGACCTCGCCCTGGCGCTGGCCCGCGGGGCCGCCGAGGGCGGCGGCCTGCCGGTGACGGTGAAGCTGCGCTCGGGGATCGAGGCTGGCGACCGCTCCGGGTTCGAGCTGGCGATCCGGCTGGCCGAGGAGGCTGGCGTCGCGGCGATCGCCTTCCACCCGCGCGCCGCGACCAAAGGGCACAAGGGCAAGCCCGACTACGAGCTGACGCGCGAGCTGGTCGAGCGGGTCGAGGTGCCGGTGATCGTCTCCGGCGGGCTCTCCAGCGCCCCCGCTGCCCGTCGCGCCTACGAGGAGTCCGGCGCCGACGCGGTGATGATCGCCCGCGGCTCGCTCGGCAATCCCTGGGTTTTCGAGGAACTGACCGGGCGGCGGGCCGACCCTCCGGGCCGCGGGGAGATCGTCGCCGAGTGGCTCTGGGTCGCCGATCGGGCCGAGGAGCACCTCGGAACCGAGCGGGCGCAGCGCTACCTGCGCAAATTTCATCCCTGGTATGTCGAGCGCCTGGATGCGCCGAAAGAGGTCGCTGACGAGCTCCAGCGCAGCGCCGATCTGGACCGGGCGCGCGAGCTGATCGGCTCCCTCGCGACCCCCGCCGGGGTCGTCTGAAAGCGCGCGGGCGTAGCCGCCCGAGCCCGGGTTTGGCCGGCTGGCCACCCTCGCTATAATCGCGCGCTCCGTGCCTGGGTGTTGCTGCCGTTGGTGGCCGCATCGGGGCGTTTTTTTAGGTCTGGGAGACCGGCCAGGCTCCCTTTTCCAAACAAAGTGAGGTCGTTCAAGTGCGTCAGGCCGTCATCACCCCCGAGGGGCTGGAGAAACTCAAAGAGGAGATCGAGTTCCTCTCGACGACCAAACGCCGAGAGGTCGCGGTTCGGATCAAGGAGGCGCGCGAGGACGGCGACATCTCCGAGAACGCCGAATACGACGACGCCAAGAACGAACAGGCCCTGCTTGAGGGCCGGATCGCCCAGCTGGAGGAGAAACTTCGCCGCGCCCAGGTGATCGACGAGAAGTCGATCAACACCGACGAGGTCAGCTTCGGCTCGATCGTCCATGTCAAAGACCAGAAATCCGGCGACTCGCAGAAATTCCAGATCGTCGGCTCGACCGAGGCGAACCCGCTCGAGCACAAGCTCTCGAACGAGTCGCCGATCGGCAAAGCGCTGATCGGGAAAAAGCGCAACGACATCGTCACGGTCGAGGTCCCGCGCGGGCCGAAGAAAAAACTCAAAATCACCAAGATCGAGAAGGCCTGACGCCAGGTAGGCTCGCTCTCCGATGAGCGAGGAGCCAACCGAGCAGCAAGAGCTCTCCGACGTCCTTCGGGACCGCCGCGAGAAGCTCGAGCGGATCCGCGAGGCAGGGGTCGAGCCGTTCCCGCACGAGTTCTCCGGCCGGGAGGACATCGGCGAGGTGCGCGCCGCGCACCAGGGGCTGCAGGCCGGGGCCGAGACCGACTCGCGCCACCGCGTCGCCGGCCGGATCGTCGCCCGCCGCGGCCACGGTAAGGCCTGCTTCCTCGACGTCCGCGACGGCAGCGGCCAGATTCAGCTGCACGCCCGCAAGGACGTGCTCGGGGACGAGGCCTACGAGCTGCTGGTCGACCTCGATCTCGGCGACATCGTCGGCGCCGAGGGAACGGCGATGGCGACTCGGCGCGGGGGAGAGCTCTCGCTGGCGATCGACCACTGGCGCCTGCTGGCCAAGAGCCTGCGCCCGCCGCCCGACAAATTCCACGGCCTCGAGGACATCGAGACCCGCTTCCGCCGTCGCGAGCTCGACCTGATCGCCAACGAGGAGAGCCGCAAGATCTTCCGCATCCGCGCCCGCGCGATCTCCGAGATCCGCCGCTGGTTCGACGAGCACGGCTTCGTCGAGGTCGAGACGCCGGTCCTGCAGCCGCTCTACGGCGGTGCACTGGCGCGGCCGTTCACGACCCACCACAACGCGCTCGACCGCGACTTCTACCTGCGGATCGCGACCGAGCTCTACCTCAAGCGCCTCGTCGTCGGCGGCATCGACCGCGTCTACGAGCTCGGCAAGGACTTCCGCAACGAGGGGGTCTCCCACAAACACAACCCCGAGTTCACGATGCTCGAGTGGTACGAGGCCTACTCCGACTACGAGAAGACCGCGCACGACCTCGAGATGCTGATCGCCGAGGTCGCCGAGCGGGTGCTGGGGACGACGAAAGTCCCGCGGGGGGATGGGGAGATCGACTTCGCGCCGCCCTGGCGCCGGGTCACCCTGCGCGAGGCGATCCTCGAGCGGGCCGGAATCGACATCGCCGAGCATCCGACCCGCGAGGCGCTGGCCAAGGCGATGGGAACCGAGCCCGACCCGAAGGAGGGCTGGGGCAAGCTGGTCGACGGGCTGCTCTCGCGCGAGGTCGAGCCGGGCCTGATCCAGCCCACCTTCATCTTCGACTACCCGGTCGAGCTCTCGCCCTTCGCCAAGGCGCATCGCTCCGAGGAGGGGATGGTCGAGCGCTGGGAGGCCTTCGCCGGGGGGGTCGAGATCGCCAACTCCTTCACCGAGCTGAACGACCCCGACGAGCAGCGGCGGCGCTTCGAGCAGCAGGCCGCCGAGGTGGCGCGGGGCGACGAGGAGGCGCAGCCCTTCGACGAGGCCTTCGTCGAGGCGCTCGAACAGGGGATGCCGCCGACCGGCGGTGTCGGCCTCGGCATCGACCGCTTGGTGATGATGCTGACTGGCGCCAAAACCCTGCGGGAAGTGCTCCTCTTCCCGGCAATGCGCACGTAAAAGCAACATCTCCTGCGTGAAATTCCGCTCTTAGCGTGCTCAAGCGCTCAGAAGCCGGACATCTGACCCCGGTAGAGTTAAGTGGCAGATGGATGCCTCCCGATAAAGGGACCAAGGCGTCCGGCGGTACTAACTCGGGTCCCCCGGGTTTGAGAACCAGGAAGAGGTCTTCATTTGTTCGAGCGATTCACTGAGAGGGCTCGCCAGGTCGTCGTCCTAGCGCAGGAGGAGGCCCGGACGCTCAAGCACAACTACATCGGCACCGAGCACATCCTGCTCGGTCTACTCCGCGAGGAGGAGGGCCTTGCCGCCCGCGTCCTCGAGTCCCTCGACATCACCGTCGAACGGGTCCGCTCGCAGGTGGTTCGCATCGTCGGATCGGGCGAGGAGGTCACCTCCGGCCAGATCCCGTTCACGCCGCGGGCGAAGAAGGTTCTCGAGCTGGCGCTGCGCGAGGCGCTCTCCCTCGGCCACAACTACATCGGCACCGAGCACATCCTGCTCGGCCTGGTGCGTGAGAACGAGGGTGTCGCCGCTCGAATCCTGCTCGACTTCGACGCCGACTCCGACAAGATCCGCAACGAGGTGATCCGCATGCTCTCCGGCCCCGGCGGCCGTCGCCAGGGCGGCGGCGGAGGTGGCGCCGGCGAGGGCAAAAAGTCTTCGAAACTGCTCGACCAGTTCGGTCGCAACCTGACCCGCCTCGCCGAGGAGGGCAAGCTCGACCCGGTCATCGGCCGCGAAACCGAGATCGAGCGGATCATGCAGATCCTCTCGCGCCGGACCAAGAACAACCCGGTGCTGCTGGGCGAGCCGGGCGTCGGCAAGACCGCCGTCGTCGAGGGCCTGGCGGCCCGCATCAACAAAGGCGAGGTGCCGGAGCTGCTGAAGAACAAGCAGATCTACACCCTCGATCTGGCCGCTCTGGTCGCCGGCTCCAAGTACCGCGGCGAGTTCGAGGAGCGCCTCAAGAAGGTGATGAAAGAGATCACCCAGCGCGGCGACATCATTCTTTTCATCGACGAGCTCCACAACCTGGTCGGCGCCGGCGCCGCCGAGGGCGCGATCGACGCGGCCTCGATCCTGAAGCCGGCCCTGGCCCGCGGCGAGCTGCAGACGATCGGCGCCACCACCCTCGACGAGTACCGCAAGTACCTCGAGCGCGACTCGGCGCTGGAGCGCCGCTTCGCCCAGATCCGCGTCGACCAGCCCTCGCCTGAGGACACGGTGAAGATCCTCGAGGGGCTGCGCGAGCGCTACGAACAGCACCACCGGGTGACGATCCGCGACGACGCCCTCGAAGCCGCCGCCGAGCTCGCCGACCGCTACATCTCCGACCGCTTCCTGCCCGACAAGGCGATCGACCTGATCGACGAGGCCGGCTCACGGATGCGCATCAAGAGCATGAGCACGCCGCCGGTCTACCGCGACCTCGAGGAGGAGATCGAGACGACGCGGCGCGACAAGGAGGCCGCGATCGAGGCTCAGGAGTTCGAAAAGGCCGCCAACCTGCGCGACACCGAGCGCCAGCTCACGACCCGCAAGCGCCAGCTCGAAGACGAGTGGGCCGAGGGGGAGAACGGCGAACGTCCGGTCGTCGGCGAGGAGGAGATCGCCGACATCGTCTCGATGTGGACCGGGATCCCCGTCTTCAAGCTGACCGAGGCAGAGACCAAGAAGCTGATCCGGAGGGAGGAGGAACTCCACAAGCGGGTGATCGGCCAGGAGGTCGCGATCACCGCCGTCTCGAAAGCGATCCGCCGCTCCCGCGCCGGGATCAAGGACCCGAAACGGCCGGCCGGCTCGTTCATCTTCCTCGGCCCGTCCGGGGTCGGCAAGACCGAGCTCGCCCGCACCCTCGCCGATTTCCTCTTCGGCGACGAGGAGGCGATGATCCGGATCGACATGTCCGAGTACATGGAGAAGCACGCCGTCAGCCGCCTGGTCGGCTCTCCTCCCGGATACATCGGTTACGACGAGGGCGGTCAGCTGACCGAGGCCGTGCGGCGCAAGCCGTACTCGGTGCTGCTGCTCGACGAGATCGAGAAGGCGCACCCGGACGTCTTCAACATCCTCCTGCAGATTCTCGAGGACGGGCGCCTCACCGACGCCCAGGGTCGCACCGTCGACTTCCGCAACGCGATCGTGATCATGACCTCGAACATCGGCGCCTCGGAGATCTCCAAGAACACCTCGATCGGGTTCACCGTCTCCGACGAGACCGGCATGTCCTACGGCGACATGAAGAACCGGATCATGAGCGACCTCAAAAAAGTCTTCCGGCCCGAGTTCCTCAACCGGATCGACGAGGTGATCGTCTTCCACAAGCTCGCCAAGGAGGAGGTCAAGGAGATCATCGACCTGATGATCAGCCGCGTCCGCGTCCAGGTGGCAGAGCACGAACTCCAGCTCGAGCTGGCCGAGGACGCCAAGGACATCCTGGTCGAGAAAGGCTGGGACCCGTCGATGGGCGCGCGGCCGCTGCGCCGGGCGATCCAGCGCTACATCGAGGACCCGCTCTCAGATGCGGTGCTCCGGTCACAGGCGCCCGAGGGCTCAACCATCGAGATCGAGAAGGCGCACCCGGACGTC
>JAWVFA010000021.1:0-42489 GCA_033856415.1 Solirubrobacterales bacterium
ACAAGATCGGCCGCGCCGAGCGCAAGCTGGTCACCGAGCTGGGCCGCGAGCCCACCCCGGAGGAGATCGCCGAGGTGACGGGGATCGATCCCGAGGAGGTCGACTCGATCAAGCGCTCCGCCCAGGCCCCGGTTTCCCTTGAGAAGCCGGTTGGCGACGAGGAGGAGTCGGAGTTCGGCCAGTTCATCGCCGACGAGAAGGCCGAGAGCCCGTTCGACCGGGCTGCGGATCTGTTGACCAAAGAGGCGCTGAAAGAGGCGCTCGAGAACCTCTCCTACCGCGAGCGCCGCGTGCTCGAGCTCCGTTACGGGCTCGGCGGCGAGCACCCGCGGACCCTGGACGAGGTCGGACGCACCTTCAACGTCACTCGCGAGCGGATCCGCCAGATCGAGAACCAGAGCCTGAAAAAGCTCCAGTCTCTCGGCGAGGCGCAAAAACTCCGCGAGGTCGCGTAACCAGGATTAAGTGATCGAACATCTCGGCCGATATAGGCCGGGATGTTCGACATCGATTCAGCGCTGCGGACGCTCATTGAGCGGGGAGGATCCGACCTGCACGTCAAGGTCGGCGTGCCGCCGACCGCTCGTCTGCACGGAGAGTTGGCGCCCCTGGAGGGATACCAGCCGCTCGAGCCCTCGGACACCGAAAAGGCGTTCAACGACATCGCCGAGGTGCGGTCGCTGACCGAATTCGAGGAATGCGGCGAGGCCGACTTCTCCTACGCGATCAAAGGCCTCTCGCGGTTTCGCGTCAACACCTTCAAGCAGCGCGGCTCGATCTCGATTGTCTGCCGGGCGATCCCCTTCGACATCCGCTCGGTCGACGACCTCGGGCTGCCCCCGGTCGTGACGAAACTGGCCGAGGAGCAGCGCGGGATCATCCTCGTCACCGGCACCACCGGCTCGGGCAAGAGCACGACGCTGGCGGCGATGATCGACCACATCAACCGGAACCGGACCGACCACATCGTCACCCTCGAGGACCCGATCGAGTACCTGCACCCGGACAAAAACTCGATCATCAACCAGCGCGAAGTCGGCTCCGACACCGAAAGCTTCGCCCGCGCGATGCGCCGCGTCCTGCGTCAGGACCCCGACGTAATTCTGATCGGCGAGATGCGCGACGAGGAGACGGTCCGCACCGCGCTCTCGGCGGCGGAGACCGGCCACCTCGTGCTCTCCACGGTCCACACCCTGGACGCGACCGAGACGATCAACCGCATCGTCGACTTCTTCCCGCCCCACCTTCAGCATCAAGCGCGGGTGATGCTGGCGGCAACCCTTAAGGGGGCGATCGCCCAGCGCCTCGTCCCCGACGTGACCGGCGACGGCCGCGTCCCAGCCTCGGAGATCCTCGTCGTCACCGGCCGGGTCCAGGACCTGATCATGAACCCGGAGGAGACCGGCAAGATCACCGAAGTGATCGCCGAGGGCGAGTACTACGGCATGCGCACCTTCGACCAGTCGCTGATGCACTACGTGATGGAAGGCAAGGTCGCCGAGTCGGTCGCCCTCGAGTTCGCCTCCAACCCGCACGACTTCAAACTGATGCTGGCGGCGGGCGGCCAGCGGGCGAGCGGCATCGAGCAGCTCGCACCCGCAACTGATTAGGGCGGGTGTCCAGTTGACGAAGAAACTCGCATCGAATGCCTCAAGGGAACCGGGATCGGGGCCGATGCCGGTCCCGGTGATTGCGTTCGACCGCTTCATCCGGCTGATCCGCGACCTGCGGCGCGACGAGCGCGGCATCGCCGTGCCGACCGCGTTGATGGCGCTGATCGCGACCTTTGCCATCTCCAGCGTCGCCGTGATGTCGACCGTCGACGTCCAGCAGGGCACGAAGCGCGACCACGACTCCAAGGAAGCCATCGCCGCCGCCGATGCGGGGGCGAACATCGCATTGCTGCGGCTCAATCGCTACCTGCCGAGCCTCACGACCGCCCATCCCTGCATCGGCCCTAACGGCGAATACCAGTCCGCGGTCAGCGGCTGGTGCCCGGCGACCACGACCGAATCGGTGGGAGGCGCGACCTACAGCTACGCGGTCAGTGCCTACGCCGGCACCGGCAAAGCCCTGAACGTCGTCTCTGTCGGCGCCTCGGGGACCGTTCAACGCCGGGTCAACGTGGCGATGCTGACTTCGAGCGGCAAAGGCGTATTTGCCGACGAGAAATTCATCGGCCAGGACGAAATCACCGTCAAAGGAAACTTCAAAATCGAAGCCGACATCGGCACCAACGGCAACATCGTCCAGAGCGGCGGTGCAGGGACCATCTGCGGCGACGAGCGCCACGGTGTGGGCAAAGGCGCTCCGACGCCGAGCTGCTCGGGGGTGAAAGTGGAGGAAATCCGCGAACTGCCGGCGATCGTCCCGCCGGCCAACCTCGCCACCGAAAACGCGAACTGCCTACTGGCCCAAAAATGCACCAGCGGCCTGTTCATCGGACAAAGCGACACTTGGACCAAGAGCAATCCCTGGACCGCGTCGACCCGGACGATCAACGTGGGACAGCAGGGAACGCTGACGATGAACGGCGGCGATTACTTCATCTGCAAGCTCGACATCGGGCCGGGAACCGTCTACATGTCCGCCCAGGCTCACGTGCGGATCTTCATCGACGCCCCGCAGAACTGCGGCATGGCTTCCGGGGCAACCCAGCTCAACATCAGCGGCAACGGGAACCTCGTATCCAGCGGCTACAACCCGAAACAGGGCCTCTACAACATCCCTGAAATCTTCTTGCTCGGCAACGGGTCGGTCAGCATCGGCGCCAATTCCGGGACCAACCACATGATGCTCTATGCCCCGCAGAGCGCGATCGACATGGGCGGCAACGCCGAATGGGTCGGCATGTTCGCGGGCAAGTCGATCAACCTGCACGGCGATCCTTTCTTCAAGTCGGATCCCAACATCAAAGAACCCGGAATTGCCTACGCCGGCCGCTTTCAGCGCACCCGCTACGTCGAGTGCACCGGCGCCACCGCCTCTCCCCCGAACGCCAGCTGCTGAGCCGGGCTCCGGGCGACTTCTCGCGACGCTCAAGCTTCGGGCCCGAGCGGCCGAAGGTTGACTAGGCGAACGTATGAGAGAGAAGCTGAACGACAACCCGATGGCGCAGATCGCCCTCGTCGGCGTCCTGCTCGTGGTAGCCGCCGTCTTCCTGCTCGGGAAAATGGGCGGCGGCTCCGAAGAAGAAGAAGGCGGCGGCTCGGCCGCGGCGGATGCCGCTGTCGCCGCCGTCGCCAACGAACTGGAAGCCGGCCAGCAGCCGCTGAAGCTGCCGGCGCCCGGCTCCGGTCCTGGGGCGGTTCCGGCTCCACCGCGCGCGGTAGTCGACGCCGTCGACGCCGGCGAGATCGTCGCGATCCTCTTCATTCGCGACGGCGGGATCGACGACCGGCTTGTGACCGAATCCGTCGGCAAGCTCGAAGCCATCGGCGGCGTCGCCACCTTCGTCGTGCCCACCCATCAGCTCGTCCGCTACGTCTCGATCACCCAGGGCGTCGATCTCAGCCGGGTTCCCGCCCTCGTCGTGATCAGGCCCAAGAACCTGAGTCAGAGTTACGACCCGGCCTCGGTCCAATACGGCTTCCAGAGCGCGCAGAGCGTCGTCCAAGCGGTGGTGGACGCGAGATATCACGGCGGGACCCTTCCCTACCACCCGTGAGCATGGACTCCAGGGACTTCCCGAGCCACCTGCGGCCGGTCCCGACCTCCGGCGATTCCACCGCGCCCGCATTCGAGCCCGAGCTCACCGGCACCCCCGGTCTGACCCCGCCGCAGACGCGCGGCCGCTCCAGCGGCTTCGTCACCGACGTCATCGTCGACCTCGGCTACGTCGGCGACGACCGCGCCCGCCAGGCGATCGAAGAAGCCCGCACGGCCGGCCGACCGCCGGAGCGACTGCTGCTCGAGCAGGGGGCGATCAGCGCCGAACAGTTCTCTCGCGCCCTCGCCGAGCGCTACGGGCTCGACCACGTCGACCTGACGACCTACCAGGTGGACATGGCGGCCGCGAATCTCGTCTCGGTCGGCACCGCGCGACGCTACAACGCGATCCCCGTTGGCTTCATCGACAAAGAGACCCTGCTGGTGGCGATGTCGGATCCGACCAACGTCCTCGCGATCGATGACATCCAGATCGCCACCGGGCTCGACTGTCGCGTCGCGGTGGCGGCCGAGGAGGACGTCGAGGCCCTGCTGGGGCGGCTGAACACGCTGCAGAGCGCGGTCACCGAGGCGACCGACGAGGACGCGGCCGAAGGAGGGGAAGAGCTCGGCGAAGTCGCCGACATGCAGGTCAGCGCCGAAGATGCGCCAGTGGTCAAGCTCGTCTACAGCGTCCTCGGTCAGGCCGTGGGAGAGGGCGCTTCGGATATCCACTTCGAGCCGGCCGACGACGAGATGCGGGTGCGCTTCCGGGTCGACGGCGTCCTGCGCGAGGCGGCGCACGTGCCGAAGCGGATGGTCAACGCGGTGATCTCGCGGGTGAAGATCATGAGCGACCTCAACATCGCCGAGAAACGCGTGCCGCAGGACGGCCGGGTCAGCGTCTCGGTCGAGGACCGACGCGTCGACCTCCGTATCACCACCCTGCCCACCCAGAAGGGCGAGGGGGCGACGATCCGCATCCTCGACAAAGACAACGCGCAGCGCTCGCTCGACGATCTGGGCATGGAGGTGGCTGCTCGCGAGCGTTTCGAGCAGTCCTTCCAGCAGGCCTACGGCGCCGTCCTCGTCACGGGCCCCACCGGCTCTGGAAAGAGCACCACCCTCTACGCGGCGCTCGGCGACCTCAACCACGTCGAGCGGAAGATCATCACGATCGAGGACCCGGTCGAGTACCAGATCAACGGCATCAACCAGATCAACGTCAATCGCAAGGCCGGGCTCGACTTCGCCACCGGGCTGCGCTCGATCCTCCGTGCCGACCCCGACATCGTGATGGTCGGCGAGATCCGCGACGGCGAGACGGCGCGGATCGCGATCGAGGCCGCGCTGACCGGGCACATGATGCTCTCGACCCTGCACACCAATGACGCTCCGGGCGCGATCACCCGCCTGACGAAGATGGGCATCGAGTCCTTCTTGATCGCTTCGGCGGTCGACTGCGTCGTCGCCCAGCGCCTTGCGCGGAAGCTCTGCAGTCACTGCAAGCGCCGCGCCGTGATCCCGATCCAGGCGCTCGAGGAGGCCGGGCTGCGAGCCGCCGCCGAGCTGGAGGCCTACGAGCCGGTCGGCTGCGGCCGCTGCAACCAGAGCGGCTACAAAGGCCGGGTCGGCCTCTACTCGGTGATGGCTCTGACCGAGCGGATCAAGGAGATGGCCGTCGCCCACGCGCCCGAGGCGGAGATCGCCGCCGCGGCGCGCGAAGAGGGCATGTGCACGCTGCGCGAGGACGGGCTCGAGAAGGTGCGGGCGGGGCTGACCAGCCTCGAGGAGGTCCTCCGTGTCACCGCTTAAGGAATTCGCGCAGGAGGTCGATCTAGACCCATGAACTTCGATTTCTCGGAGGTCCTGCGCCGCATGGTCGAGGCGCGAGCCTCGGACGTGCACCTCACCGCCGGTTTTCCCCCCGCGATCCGCGACAAGGGAAAGATCACGCCGATGGACGGCTTTCCCGTGCTGGGGAGCCAGGACACTCGCGAGGTCGTCTACAGCATCCTCAACGACGACCAGCGCAAACGTTTCGAGAACCACAAACAGCTGGATTTCGCCTATGCGATCCCCGGCGTCGCCCGCTTCCGCGTCAACTGCTTCTTCCAGCGGGGAGCGGTCAGCGCCGCCTTCCGCCTCGTGCCGCAGGACATACCCGCGCTCGACTCGCTGGGCGTGCCGCAGGTGCTGCGCGAGCTGACCCAGAAACCGCGCGGCTTCGTCCTCGTCACCGGCCCCACCGGCTCGGGCAAGAGCACGACCCTGGCGGCGATGATCGACGTGATCAACTCCGAGCGCCAGGACCACATCCTCACGATCGAGGACCCGATCGAGTTCCTCCACCAGCACAAGAAATCGATCGTCAACCAGCGCGAGGTCGGCTCCGACGCCGAGGACTTCGCCCTTGGTTTGAGGGCCGCCCTGCGAGAGGACCCCGACGTGATCCTGGTCGGCGAGATGAGGGACCTGGAGACGATCTCCACGGCCCTGACCGCGGCGGAGACCGGGCACCTGGTCTTCGCCACCCTGCACACGCAGTCGACCGCACAGACGGTCGACCGGATCATCGACGTCTTCCCGCCCGAGCAGCAAGGCCAGGTTCGGACCCAGCTTTCGATCGCCCTACAGGGGATCGTCACCCAGCAGCTGCTGCCGACCGCGGACGGGGTGGGCCGCACCGTTGCCACCGAGGTGCTGATCCCCACCCCGGCGATCCGCAACCTGATCCGCGAGGGAAAGACCCACCAGATCTACGCCGCGGTGCAGACCTCCGGTGCGATCGGGATGCAGACTATGGACGCGGATCTGGCGCGTCTGGTCCGGGCCGGTAAGGTCAGCCGCTCGCTGGCTGAGCAGCGCTCCTCGGTGCCCGAGGAGCTCAAACGCGTCCTCGGCGGCGACGGCGCCGTGATGCCCGCCGCAACCCCGGGGTATCCGCAGCAGGGTGACCCCGGGCAGGCGCCGTCGATGTCGCCGCCCTCCTACGTCTCCGGCGGTTAGGTCGTGGCGACCGCGACCACCTTCACCTTCCGGGCGATGGACGTCGCCGGCACGGCGACGGCCGGCGAGCTCGAGGCCGATTCGAAGGGACAGGTCTCAGAGCAGCTGCGCCAGCGCGGTCTGATCGTCCTTGACGTCAGCGAGAAGGCGAACCCGCTGAAGATCGAGGACGTGATGCGGCGTTGGAAGAGCGTCGACATGCGCGAGCTGGCCGTGTACTCGCGACAGTTCGCAACCCTGGTCGCATCGGGGATGCCGATGCTCCGCACCCTGCACACGCTCGAGGAACAGACCCAGGACGAGGAGATCAAAGAGGCCACGGCGGGGATGCGCGCCGATGTCGAAGCCGGCAGCACGCTGGAGCAGGCGATGGAGCGCCACCCCCGCGTCTTCGACCGCCTCTTCCGGGCGATGGTCCGCTCGGGGGAGCAGTCGGGTCGTCTCGAGGAGGCGCTCGACCGGATCGCCTTCCAGGTGGAGAAAACCGACGCCCTGAGACGACAGGTCAAATCGGCGATGATGTACCCGGCGCTGGTCTTCGGCTTCGCGGTCGTCGTCCTGGTCGCGATCGTGATGTTCGTGATCCCGGTCTTCGCCAACATCTTCAAAGAACTCGGCGAAGAACACCCGGACGAAGCAAGCGGACTGCCGCTGCCGACCCAGTTCTGCGTCAGCTTCTCGGAACTGCTCACCGGCTACTGGTTCGTCCTCCTACCGGGCATCGTCCTCTCGTTCTGGGCCTTCTTCAGGTGGAAGAAGACCGAAGGCGGTAAAGACCAGTGGGATCGCCTCATCCTTCGGCTGCCGTTCAAGATCGGCGACGTGATCCAGAAGGTCGCCCTCGCCCGCTGGTCGCGCACCTTCTCCGGCTCGGTCTCCTCCGGCGTACCGATGCTGCAGTCGATCAAACTGACGGGCGAAACCGCCGGCAACGTGGTTGTCGAGAAAGCGATGGAGGACGTCTACAAATCCGTCAAGACCGGCGGCTCCCTGGCCGGGCCGATCGAACGTCACGACATCTTCCCGCCGATGGTCGGCCACATGGTCGCCGTCGGCGAGGAAACCGGCCAGCTGGAGACGATGCTCTCCAAAATCGCCGACTTCTACGAGGCCGAGGTCGACGCCAAGGTAAAGGCCCTCACCGCGCTGATTGAGCCGGTGATGATCTGCTTCGTCGGCGGCATGGTCGGCTTCATCGTCATCTCGATGTACCTGCCGCTGTTCAGCATCTACGAAAAGATTCGCTGAGTCGGACACTCAGGCGATAGTGCAAAGGCGGACTGGCCCGCCCTCCACCCCTAGGTGCCAAGGCAGCTTGGAGCGGCCAGCCCGCAGATAAGTGGTCCTTTTTGCGTGGCCCATGAGCGTTCCGAGGCGAGTCGTCGTACCAGGGGAGAAGCGCCCAATGTCGACGATGACTTCCCTGTCGACCAAGTTTTCGAACTGGAAGTGGCCGGAGGGAGGGAGACTCACAACGATCTGATTCCCTGGCTCAGGATTCAAGACTCGGCAGGCGCGCAATCGCTCGAGCCTGACCGTCGTGGCCAGGCTGAGCCCGACGGCTGCGGCGAAGACGTTATCCGCGGACCGCCTGTTGGATTCAGCAGAGGTTAGGAGTTGAGCTTCGGATAATGCTGGCGTCCCGTGGGAGCGTTCGCCTCTGCGGTAGCGGCCGACGGAGACGGAGATCGAAGGGGGAAGGTTGATCTTGTAAGTCGGCTGAGCTTCGGAGCCGGCGATGTCGACAGCAGTCAAAGTGGCTTTGATCCCGTCCGAGGTGGACTTCCACCTGGTGGAGTAACCCTGGTCGAGAAGCGAGACCCCCGCTGCTACGGCCGCGATCGTGCATGCACCTATGACAAAGGCGGCTGGGCGCGGGAGTCGGTGGCCCCGGAGGGCCTCGGCGGCGATGAGCAGAAGGAAGACGCCGCTTGGATATTGAAAGCGGCTCGAGAACCTCTGAGGGCCTCGGTCCAGCGCGAGCAGTCCCCAGAAGGAGAAGGTGAGAACCAAGGCCACGATCAGCCCGGTGGAAATCTCTCGCTTGCGACCGAGCCAGTAGATAAATGCGCTGCCGAGGAGGATCGTCAACACCTGCGCGAGCGTTGGGGGGTGTCCGCTGGGTTCGATCGGTTGGCGCCCGAGCAGCGACGCGACGCCCGCGGAGGCAGCGTCGAATACATAGCCGGGAAGGTCCGGTACGTCGCCCAAGCCGAGCTCGTTGCCGGCCGGGTGTCCGGAGGCGAGCCACCAGGCCGCGTAGAGACCGAGCGGGAGCAGCGGAACGAATGCACGCCTGGCTCGAGGGGATGGGCCTAGGGCGATCTTGGTCGCGGCGGCCAAGATGAAGGGAGCCCCGAGGGTCGAGAAGGCGGTGGCGACGACGAGCAGGATTGAAGCAAGCCAATTGCCGGTTCGGTCCTCGCGGTCTAGTGCCAGCAAGGCGCCGATGCCTCCAGCAATCGACCCGAAGAAGCACATCTGGAACTCCCAGAGAAGGTCTTCGTGGGCGGCGCCCATGAAGAGTAGGAGGACGGCGCCGCATAAAGCGAGCCAGTCGCCGACGCGACGGCGCATGTAGACGAACACAAGCACCGCACAAAGCAGGAACAGGGCAATCGCGACGATGTGGAACGGGAGGGCCGATTCCATCCCGAACACGGCCAGCAGGGTCTTGTAGATCAATGCCGGGACGACCACCGGGTGTTCGTTGAAAGGTTCGAAGAAGGTGTCCAGCGACCACCCGGGCCTTCTCACCAGCAGCTCCCAGCTGTCGCCGAGGAAGGTCAGACGCGACGTGTACGAGATGAGCAGGGCGGTGGAGGCCGTCATGGCGGCCGCTAGAAGGAGAATCGGCGCCCGCTGCCCCATCCGGCGCGCAATGGTCCCAGCGCCGGCGGACGCGTACGACAAGGTAAATCGCGGTCGACCTAAAAGAAATCGGCCGATGGTCGATACGGGGAACATGCTCCGGCTGGAGAAGTGGGTGCCCTACGTCCTGATGGCCATGCTGGCCGCTTGGCTCACCACCTTCACCGGTCCCCCCGCCGACTGGAAGATCGATGCCCAGCCCGCGGTGGAAGCGCTCGCCCATGGCCGGGTCGGCGACTACCTCAACGCCGATGCGCTGATGGGTCCGTTCGCGACTCTCATCCAGGCGCCTTTCGTCGCCCTCTCCGGAACCAGTGGTGAGGCGGCGTACCCATGGGCGGTTTTTCCCTGCCTGCTGGTCGCCGGGTTCGTCGGTCTCTACCTGGCGCGGATCGCCGCCCGTCGTGGCGCGGGGTGGCTCACCCAAGCGCTGCTCGCAGCTCTCGTTCTTCTCAACCCACTCACTTTCGAGGCGATCGAAAACGGGCACCCGGAGGAGATCCTCACTGCGGCGCTCGCCGTCGCCGCCGTCGCTGCCGCGGCTGAGCACCGCGCCCGGCGGGCGGCTCTGCTCCTCGGCCTCGCCGTCGCCTCCAAGCAGTGGGCGGTGATCGCCATCCTGCCTGCGTTGCTGGCGCTGCCGGTGGCGCGACTGCGTGCCGGGGCTTTGGCAGCAGCGGTGGCGGTGGTTCTGTTTCTGCCGGCTGTCGTCGCCTCACCGAGCTCGTTCTTCGGAGTGCAGACTCAGGTGGCGGGCACGGGTCAGGTGGTGACCCCATGGAGCGTCTGGTACCCGGCCGCCACCACCCAGACCGAGATCTACGTCGTCGATGGAGAAAGGCTCGTCGCCGAGGTGGAGAACGCGCCGTCGCTTGCCGACCCGCTCTCGCACCCGTTGATCGTCCTGCTCGCGCTTGCTGTGCCGTTGGCGGTGGTATTGCGAAAGGGTGCTCCGCTGGTGGCCTCAGATGCGTTTGCGCTTTTCGCGTTACTGGCCCTCCTGCGCTGCGTCCTCGATCCGGTGGACAACCTCTATTACCACGAGCCGCTGC
Source organism: Solirubrobacterales bacterium (assembly GCA_033856415.1). Classification (GTDB taxonomy): domain Bacteria; phylum Actinomycetota; class Thermoleophilia; order Solirubrobacterales; family 70-9; genus VAYN01. Next base: position 10,581 of record JAWVFA010000021.1, read on the forward strand.
TGCTGGCGCTGATCGGCTGGGATGCTTTCACCGCCCGTGGGCTTCCCTTGCGGACGTTGGCGGGTACTGCCATCGCTCTCCTCTTCTGGCAGGCCTGGCACGAGCTCTCGGATCCGTCGGCGTTCAACCTCGTGTACCTGGCCGTCGCCGCGTTGCTCGGATGTGCCTTGCTCTCATCGCTTTTCAGGCCGTTTCGCTGGACAGGCGTTGCAGTAACTGCATTTTTCGCGCCACGGAGCCCCAATTTCAGGGATTAAGGATCTGGGCTCGCGGTCGATGTAGGGCAGGTGATGAATCTGCCAGTGCTTCGGTGCCAAAGGCAAACCCGCTGTGAGGCGGGGGCGCAAAGCCGTCGGGGCTCCCTTGAGGGAGTTGGCCGGGCTACCACCGGGGTCGACAGACACCACGTGGCTTCATGCGACGGGGCTCTGGCGCAAACGATTAGGACCATAGGAGGTCACTAATGTTTCTCCAGAATCTCCGGGCCAAAGTAGGCGCCCGGCTCAATGGCGACAGCGAGGCGGGCTTCACGCTCATCGAGCTCCTCGTCGTGATGCTCATCCTCGGAATCCTGGCCGCGATCGCGCTGCCGGCGTTCTTCAACCAGAAAGACAAGGCCGGCGACGCCAAGGCCAAGGAGTACGCGCACTCCGCGCAGGTCGCAATGGAGACGTGCTCGACCGACAATGGCGGTAGCTACGCGACGTGCGACCTCTCGGCGCTGATTGCCGTAGAGCCCACCCTCAGCAACGCGGTCTTCGTCGGAGGAACCCCTACCACCGAAGAAGACAGCTACGAAATTACGATCGAAGGCAGCAAATCGACCCAGACCTTCACGGTCAACAACGAAGGCGGCACGCTCACCTTCCCGTGTACCGAAGGTGGCGTCGGTGGCTGCCCGAGCGAAGAAGACTGGGGCGAATAGGTCTCCGTCACATCGCCTCGGCTAGCCGAATGTGATCTCTCGAGAGGGCGGGCCAAACGGCCCGCCCTCTCGCGCTTTCGGCCAGTTGCCGGAGTCCCACTAAACGGATGCGTCGATCGAGCCGATACCTAGATCCAATGCCAACCGCGCGTCACCGAAAGTTTTTCACTCACGCAGTCTGCGTCGCGCTGCTCATCCTGCTGCTACTGGGAGTTCGGGGAATGGTCGCTTCGAGCGCCCTCGCCGCGTCGGCCTTCTACGACGGCAACTCGAGCGACGGGTCGATCGCTGTCTTCAGCAGTAAAGAGCAGATGGTTGCTGGCGACACCGACCAGGAACTCGACGTCTACGTGCGGGCTTTCGACATTGGGCTCGGCGAATACCTAACCCGCGAGGTCTCGATCGGCCCGCGGGGCGGCAACGACGCTCAGCCCGCCACCTACGACGGGATGTCGAGCGACGGCAGCGAAGTCTTCTTCTCGACCGAGGAGCCGATGGTCGCCGGCGACACCGACGCCTCCGAAGACGTCTACCTCCGCGACTTGGACGAGAACAGAACCGTCCTGGTTTCGCAGGGAAGCGCTGGCTGTGCCATTCAAGCTTGCGGCAACGGCGGGTTCGACGTCAGCTTCCTCCCCGGCGGGGTCGCCCCCGAAGGTGATGTCGTCTTCTTCGGCTCGGCCGAGCGCCTGGATGCCGCCGATCAGGACAATGCCTTCGACGTCTACGTCCGTCACGTCGAAGCGGAAACGACCCAACTCGTCTCCGCCCCCGATCCGGGCTGCGGCGCCTGCCCCAGCCAGGGGCTCGATCCCCAGTTCCGCGGCACCGATGAGAGCGGCGGCCGGGCGTTCTTCACCACCGGCGAAAAGCTCGCGAGCGCCGATGGCGACACCGGTGAATCGGATATCTACGTTCGCGATCTCGGCGCGGAAACCACCTCCCTGGTGTCGGTCGCCGGCACCTGTCCACCCGCTCTCCCGATCGGGCAGAACTGCGAACCATCCTTCGGCGGAGCCTCGGCCGACGGGACCCACGTTTTCTTTGAGACCAACGATCGGGCCCTGGGGGCGGACACCGACAAGGTCCAGGACGTCTACGACTGGTCCGAAGGTGCCGTGACCCTCGCATCCATCGGGCCCGATGGCGGCAATGGCGAAATCAACGTCACCTTCGCGGGAGCTGCTCCGGACGACGACACTGTGTTCTTCGAGACCAGCGAGTCGCTCGTCTCCGCTGATGCCGACTCCTCTCAGGACGTGTATCAGCGCTCGGGCGGGGCGACCTCGTTGGTCACCGCCGGCGAAGCGGGCAAAGGCAACCTAGCCGTGCCCGCTTCCTTCGAGTGGGTCTCGCGCTCCGTGCCCCAGGTCGTCGTCTTCACCACCGACGAGGAGCTCACGAGCGCTGACGCCGACTCCTCCCAGGACGTCTACATGCGCTCGAGTGGAGTAACCACTCTCCTCTCCGTCGGGCCCGATGGTGGCGATGGCGAATTCAGCGCCAGCTTCGCCGGAGCAGGCGATGACGGTTCAAAGATCTTCTTCGCCACCGCTGAGCCGCTGGTCGCGGGAGACACTGATGCCAGCCAGGAGATCTACCTGCGCTCCGACGAAGAAACCACGCTTGTCTCCGGTGGCCAGGTAGGCGGGAACGGTGCCTTTTCAGCGGGCCTGCGGGGTGTCTCGGCAACCGGCGCCCGCGCCTTCTTCACCACGCAGGAGCGGCTCAGCGTCGACGATGACTTCTCCGCAGAGCAGGACGTCTACGGCTGGACCGACGCCGGCACGTTGCTGGTCTCGGTCAAGAACTCACCCGACCTGGTGATCGGCCCGCCGCCACCCTCTCTGGAAAAAACCAACCCGACGTCGCCCAATCCGTCGACGACTCCCACGATCATTGGCCAGGCGGCCGCCGGCTCGCTGGTCAAGGTCTACAAAACCTCGAACTGCTCAGGAGAACCGGTCGCCCAGGGTACGGCTGTGCAGCTCGCAAGCCCCGGTCTCACCGTGACCATTGCAGTTGCGCCGGGTTCGACCACGAGCTTCCGCGCCACCGCCGAAGCCGAAGGTGTGGTGTCGGCCTGCTCGTCGGCGATCTCCTACAAGCAGGAAGACTCACCGCCTCCGCCCGAGGAAGAAGGCACGGGGGGCACCCCCGCAGGGGGAGGGACCTCCACCGGGGGGACCACTGGCACGACGGGTGGGAAAACCGGCAAAACCTCTGGGGGCGGCAAGAACGGAATCGAGTACGTGGTCCCTCAGTTGAAGATCACCTTTGGTCCTGCGTTCAAAACCCGCTTGCGGAGGCCCGTCTTTCGTTTCGCCGATCTAACCGGGCAGCCCGGTACGAGATATTTCTGCCGCGTCGACAAGAAGCGCTGGAAGGGATGCACTTCGCCCACCAAGCTTAAGAAGCAGAAGCTCGGCCGGCACGTCTTCGCAGTCAAGGCAGTAAATGCCGTCGGCACGCCTGCCGCCCGACCGCTGAAGCGCGCCTTCAAGGTGGTGCACCGATGATCGCGCGGCTGCGAATGCAAAGGGGGGAGGGGGGCTTCACGCTCGTGGAGCTGCTGGTTGCCACGACGATGGGCGTCGTTGTGATGGGGGCGGTGGCCTCGCTCGTGATCAGCACCGTCCGCGTGCAGCCGAAGATCAGCAAGGAAGCGCAGAACGTCAGCTCCGCCCGCTGGATGCTCGAGCGCCTCACTCACGAACTGCGCAATGGGATCGCGGTCAAAGAAGGGACCGCGAGCAAAATCTCCTTCGAAGGCTATGTCCGCCACGGCACCTGCGGGGGCAGCACGGTGCTGGCATCCAGCAGCTCGGCGATCAAATGCCGAATCACCTACGAATGCACCACGACGGCATGTTCCCGCAAGGAGACCAGTCCCGAAACCACCATCGGCATCGCGAAGCCGATCTTCAGTGGTTTGACGAGCAACCAAATCTTCACCTATGTCCCCAGCGTCGCGAATGCCACCTATGTGAAAGCCACCCTTCGGCTCCCGGATCCCACCGACGCCGGCTCCCCCCTCGTGATCTCGAGCGGAGCGAGCCTGCGTAACGCCACCCTGGGGTACTGATGAACGCGCCGCGCAGTCAAGAAGCCGGGTTCACGATCGTCGAGGTGCTGGTCGCGATCCTGATCGTCTCGATCGCGTCGATGACGACTTTCACCCTGATGTCGGCCGCGACCCGCAATGCGCAGAGGGCGGAGGCCAGTCAGGTCGCGCTCGAGTACGCCGAACAGGAACTCGAGCTGCTGCGCAGCATGGAAGACAAAAACCTCGCCCTGACTGCCTCGCCGTCCTCGTCCACGAACGCCAATAGCCCCAACAGGCGCGTCCTGAACGGCACCTTCGCCCTCTCGCGCCAGCCGCTCGGCAACTACCGCAACCTCGTCGTCAACGGTGGCAGCCTCTACGGCGGAAGCCACATTATCGGGGGAACCGTCAACCCCGGCCCGACGAGCTTCACCAGCGGCGACGTCAGCGGCAGGGTCTACCGATACATCGTCTGGCGCAACGACGAAAAATGCTCGGAAGTCAGCTGTCCCGGAAAACAGGACTACAAACAGATCGTCGTCGCGGTGCGCCTCAACACGCCAGGGAACCAGGCGGCCGAACGCTCTTACGTCGAAGTTCAGTCGAACTTTGTCAGCCCGACCGACAACAAAGAAAGCGACCCGCTGCCGGGAGCAAACGGGAAAGTGATCACCGCCCAGCAGTTCTTTCTCACCGACACCACTTGCGCGGCGACCGGCACGACCTCACGGCAGGAACCGACCGCCAACCACCTCCTGCACAACACGCTCGGCACCTGCGCCAGCGGCCTGCAGACCGGTACGACCAAAGGCGCGCCTGACGCTCTCGTGCTCGGCAGCCCGCCGGACCCGGATCCTGAAGACATCAACAACCCCGCCAGATACGACTACGCCAACGACTCCTACCTCGACACCTCGCCCGATACGGGCATCGGGGTGCAGATCCGCAAAGACGACACCAACGGCTGCCACTACACCCCGGTTGGGACCACCAATCCCGAGTCGCAGGTCCACCGCTGGGTGACCGATCCGATGGCAGAAGCCTTCGTCCTCAACGGCAATGTGACCCTCGAAGTCTTCACCCAGTCGATCAACAAAGCCCAGTCCTCGGGCAAACTCTGCATCTACCTCTTCAAACGGCATGAAACCGGCGCGCCCCCGGTGGCCACCGACTCGATGCTGACGAACTCTCTCGGCGGCACGCCCTTTTGGACCTATCTCGAATCGCCGATCTGGACGACCGAACTGAAACCGAAACTCCTGACGATGACCTTCAGCGGCGCGCCTTATACGATCCCGGCCGGCGACCGCCTCGGCGTTGCTCTCAGTGTCGAAAGGCAATCGACTCCGGCAGATGCGCTCTCCTTCATGTACGACCACCCGCAGGCGCCCACCCGGATCGAGGTCGATACCAGCACGCCGATCGACGGGGGCTGAGCCTTGACCGCAGCGCTGGTCCTCGCCTTCCTCGGGGGGCTCCTCATCGGCAGCTTTCTTACCGTCGTTGCCTACCGGGTTCCGCGGGGAGAAACGGTCGTCAGCGGCCGCTCGCACTGCCCTCACTGCGGGGCTCAGATCGCCGCCTACGACAACCTCCCGGTTCTCTCCTGGCTTCTCCTCCGGGGTCGCAGCCGCTGCTGTGGCGAGCGCATCTCTTCCCGGTATCCGCTCACCGAGCTCGCCCTCGCGGTCCTCTGGGTAGCGACGGTCGCGGTGCTCTGGGACGACCCGACCGATGTTGCCCTCGGGCTGGTCTTCACCGCCACGCTGCTGGCGGTCACCCTGACCGACCTCGAGCGTCGGGTGATCCCCAACAAGATCCTCCTCGTCGCGGTGGTACTCGGACTCCTCATCGCCGCCGTCGGCGACCCCGGGAGCCTGCTCGAGAGGGCAATCGCCGCGGCGGCTGCCGGCGGCGTCCTCTTCCTCGTCGTGCTCGCCTACCCGAAGGGGATGGGCCTGGGCGACCTCAAGCTCACCGCCGTGATGGGCCTCTACCTCGGACGCAATGTCGCTCCGGCCGTGCTCGTCGCCCTGTTGGCCGGTTCGATCGTCGGCCTGGCGATGATCGCCTGCCAGGGAGCCGCTGCTCGAAAGCAAGCAATCCCCTTTGGGCCGTTTCTTGCACTGGGTGGCGTAGTCGGCTTGTTGGCTGGAGATCAGCTGGTCGATCTCTATCTCTCGACCTTCTCCTAGTTTCAAGTAGTTGCACGGCAAAAGTTTTCGGCGGAATCTGCCGATTCAGGGAATGCGCTCCATATCGGAGCGAAATGCCATTCCCATGCAACTGACGAAACCGATCAAGCTCCCTAAGCCCTCGCTCGGCTCGCTGGGCGCCCTGCGTCGCAAGAAGGGCGGCACCACCCTCGCCGGCCTCAGTATCGAGGCGGGCAGCGTCGCCGTCGCCGGGGTATCCGTAAACGGCAGCACGCAGCTGACCGCGTCCGCCGTGCAGCCTCTGCAGCCCGGCGTCTTCCACGAGGGTGAGGTAATCGACCCCAGCGGTCTGACCGCTGCGATCAAGCAGCTCTATTCGCAGCACAAGCTTCCCAAGCAGGTCCGCCTCGGGATCGGAAATCAGCGAGTCATCGTCCGCACCCTGCGGTTGCCGCTGATCGAGGACCCGAAGGAGATGGAGGCGGCGATGCGCTTCCAAGCCCAGGAGCAAATCCCGATGCCGCTCGACCAGGCCGTGCTCCAGCACCAGGTCGTCGGGGGTGTCCCGGCCGAGGAGGGCGCTGCCCCCCAGGTCGACGTCGTCGTCGTCGCGGCACGCCGCGAGATGGTGGCCTCCTTCCTCGAGCCGCTGCGACGCGCCGGCCTCGAGCCCGAAGGCATCGATCTCTCCGCGTTCGGGATGATCCGGGCGCTGGCGCCGCTGGTTGCCGCCCCCGCCCATCCGGAGGAAGGCGCCCAGGCCCCGCAGGAGTCGATCCTTTACTGCAACGTCGGCGACGTGATGAACCTCGCGGTCGCTCGCGGCCGCTCCTGTCTCTTCACCCGCGTCTCCGGAGTCGGGATGGAGGCGATCATCGCCCGCCTCTCGACCGAGCGCGGCCTCAGCCCCGAACACGCCGAGCAGTGGCTGCTCTACGCGGGCCTCGAAGCTCCGCTGGAGCAGATCCAGGGGGACCCCGAGACCGTCGCCGCCGCTCGCCGGGCGAACGAAGAGGGCGTCGCCAGCCTTGTTGACGAGCTACGCCTTTCCCTCGACTACTACCGCGCGCTCGAGAGCGCTGTCCCGGTTTCGCGCATCGTCCTCTGCGGCTCCGGGAGCGCAATCGGTGGCCTGGCACCCGCGATGGAAGCCCAGGTCGGGCTGCCCATCTCGGCGCCGCGACCGGCGGCGCTCGGTGGGTTCGACGAAGTCACCGCAGCCCGGCTGGTCTTGCCAATGGGCCTGGGTCTGGAGAGCTGAGCATGCGGCCGATCGATCTAACTCCGTCGGAGATGCGCCAGGGCGCTCGCGCGCCGATGCGCACCGGCCCGATTCCGTACATCCTCGTCGGCGCCCTCGTCGCCGTCCTCGCCGGCGTCGCCCTGCTGGTCACGACCGGCAACCAGGTCACCGAACGGGAAACCGAAGTGGCCCAACTGAAGCGCGAAAACGCAGCCGCTGCGCACGAAGCTCGACGGCTCACCCCCTACGTGCAGTTCCAGACCCTGCATGAAGAGCGGCTGGCGACGGTCTCCAGCCTGGCCAATAGCCGCTTTGATTGGGAGCGGGTGGTCCGCGAACTCTCCCTGGTCCTGCCCGCCGACGTCTGGTTGACCGAACTGAACGCCTCTGCGTCGGGCGCCGATGAATCGGGTGGTGATGGCGCGTTGCGAGGGTCGATCGTCGGTCCGTCGATGGAACTCGAAGGTTGCACCGTCGGCCAGGAGTCAGTGGCCCGTTTCGTCACCGCGTTGAAGGACATCGATGGCGTGACGCGCGTTGCCGTCGCCTCCTCTGAACTGCCTCCCAAGGAAGAAGGCGAAGCTAGCTCCGGCGGAGAAGAATCCGAAGGCGGGAGCGAATGCAGGACCCGCAAATACATCGCCAAGTTCAACATCGTGGTCGCCTTCGACGCCGCGCCGGTTCCAGTCACTGCCGAAGGGGAGGGCGAAGCTCCGGCTTCCGCGACCGAAACCGCGGAGACCACCTCGACCGAAGCCGAATCGACGGAAGGCGAAGCGGAATGAGCTCCAACAATCGCATCGTCGTCGCCATGCTCGCCGTCGTCGCCCTCGCGATCGTCTTCTGGATGCTGCTTCTCAGCCCGAAGAAAGAAGAAGTCAGCAAGCTCGACAAACAAATCGCCAAGCAGGAAGAACAGCTGCTCATTAACCAGTCGGAAGTGCAGCGGGGCCAAGCCGCACAAGAGGCTTTCCCGAGCGCCTATCGCGATCTGATCGTGCTCGGCAAGGCTGCCCCGGCCGATGACGACACGGCCTCGCTGATCGTGCAGTTGAGCCGCAACGCCAGGGAGGCGGGGGTGCGTTTCGAGACCTTCCTGCTGACCCCGGCGAGCGGCGGCGAATCGGAAGCGCCGGAAGCTGCCGCGGCTCCCGAACCGGGTCAGCCGGCGTCCTACGTACCGCCTACCGAGGTCGCCGCCTCGACGATGCCGATCGGCGCCTCGATCGGACCCGCGGGACTTGCCGTGATGCCCTACACGCTCACCTTCAAAGGCAACTTCTTCAATGTCGCCGACTTCATCCACGGCCTCGACTCGCTGGTCGAGTCGAACAACGAAAAGGTCGAGGTTACGGGTCGCCTGATCACGATCAACGGCTTCACCCTCAGCGAAGACCCGAGTAAGAAGTTCCCGGCTCTGGAAGCGAGCTTCACCGTCACCACTTTCCTCGTCCCACCCGAACAGGGCGTCACCGCCGGCGCGAGCCCGTCCAGCCCTGAACCGTCGACCACTCAGGTCTCGACCACGATCGGAGGGACGCCGTGAAGCGGATCGGTCCGGAGTTGAAAATGCCGAAGTTCAAGGGGGGCGAGACGAAAGTCCCGCCGTTCCTCTCGGACCTCTACTACGACATCCGCGACCGCCGGCTGCTGCCGGTGATCCTGCTGATTCTCGTTGCGATCGTCGCCGCTCCGGTCCTGCTCAAGGACGAAGCCGCAGAAGTTCCGCCACCCGAGACGCCCGCCACGACGGCTCCCGGCTCCCAGCCGGCCGCCAAGAAGACCCTCACGGTGGTCAAATCCGCGCCCGGGCTACGCGACTACAAGGCGCGATTGAAACGTCGCGATCCGGCCAATCCCTTCAAGCAGCACTACACCGGCCCCGTGTTGAAGGGCTCGGAACTGAACGAAACCACTTCCACGACCACGAGCACCGAAAGCTCGGAAATCTCCGACGGCGGTTCAGGCAATCCCTCGTCGGGTGGGGGCGAATACACCGTCAAGCCTGGCCAGCTGACCATCTTCACCTTTGCCGTCAACGTCCGGATCAGCAAGGCGCGCACGAAGCCGAACGGAGCAGTCGAACAGTCCAAGCCCGAAGATCGCGAAAAGGTGATCGCACCCAAGCCGCTCCCAAGCGCAAAGGACCCCGTCGTCACCTACATGGGAATTGGCGGCGAGAAACACCTACCGCTGTTCATGGTCTCCGAAGATGTCAGCGCCGTGTTCGGCGAAGCGAAATGCATTTCCGGAACCGGCCACTGCCAGCTGATCGAACTCGAACCGGGCCAGCCGGAGATCTTCGAATACGGCGAAAACCACGTTCGCTACAAGATCAACGTCCTCAAAGTCTTCCCCGTCGTCACCGGCAAATCCTGATCGCAGCGCGGTTTCGCCATGGCTTCAGTAAATGAAGCCATGGCGCTACACTTGTTGAAGCGAGATCGGTCTGATCGCCCGTCTCCCTTTGACCATGAGTGCCGAGAGCAACTCAACCTGCCCCGTTTGCAAAACCGCCGAAGTCGTCTGCGGCAAGTGGACGCTGCTGCTGATTCGCGATCTCGCCGAGGGCAGCGCCCGGTTCTGCGAGCTCGAGCGCTCGCTGGAGGGGATCAGCCCGCGGACGCTGTCGCTGCGGCTGCGGGCGCTGGAGGAGGAGGGCATCGTCGAGCGTCACACTTACCCCGAGGTGCCGCCGCGCGTCGAGTACGCGCTGACCTCGAAGGGCAAGGCGCTGGTGCCGCTGGTCGAGGACATGCGCAGCTATGGCATGCGCTGGCTACTGGGCGACGCCGCCTCAGCCGGCGATCGTCAGCCGGCCGCCGCCTAGTACCTGCTGCAAGCGATCGTGCACACGCAGGAGCGCCCGCCCGCAGGCGAAAGCCAGAGGCGTGCGTGACTTCCTCCTGAACGAATCGATCAAGCGCCTTGCCACCGAGGCCGCGACGCGGCTGAGCTCGATGGTGGCGATGGGGGAGGAGATCCCGTTCGACGTCGCCGCCGACAGCGGCGACGATTCGGCCTTCTACAGCTACGTGCCGATGACCGGGCGCTACGTGGCCGACCACGCCGAGGAGCTGCGCTCGCTGCCTGGCTTCCTCCCCGCCCGCGACGCCACCGTGGAAGCCGGCGTCGCCGCTCCTTATCTGGAGGCGCGGGGACAGGGTGTCCCCGCCGACCCCGGCGCCCGGGCTGAGCTGATGCTGATCACCTTCTTCGCCGAGCTCTGGGAGGGCTCGGCCGGTTTCGCGCTCGACCGCGAGCGCCTCGAGACCGCGCTGGCGACGCTCGACGCCGAATCGCGTGATGCCGACGACGCCGAGGTCCTGATGGTGCCGATCGTCGGGTTGCGGATGCCTATGCCTCGCCTGAATCTTCCCCATGAGGCCCGCATCGTCCGCGCCGACTCGATCGAGGCACCGGTCGACGCGATGCGCAGCGAGGGCATGGGGCGCGCTGCCTGGGAGCCGCAGTACCTGGCGGTCGCCGCGCAGGACCCCGAAGGCGGCGTCGACTCGGCTTTGCAGCAACTTCGCGAGCTGATCAGCGTGATGAGGCTCTTCAAGGGGGGCGGTATCGGGGTAGGCCCCTACGCCTTCGCTCCCACCGGCGAGGGTTGCTGGCGCCGGATCGCCACCGGTGCCCCGGCGACCCGGCCGGGCGGGTACCGACTCAGCGAGGAGGAGGCCGAGGAGCTGATTGAGTTCGGCATCGCGCTGGAGGCGCGACCGGACCCCGACAACGCCCTGACCTGGGCGGTCGGCCGCTTCGAGATGGGCTGCGAGCGCCCGACCGCGCTGGAGGGGATGAGCGACCACCTGCTGGCGATGCGTGCCGTGCTCGAGGGCCATGGGCCTGTTGGCGCGTCCCTGCCGCTGCGTGCCGCGGCGCTGATCGCCGACGAGGAGCTGGACCGGATCGAGGCGGGCGAACGGGTCGAGCAGGTGCTCGAGCTGGAGCGGACGATGATGAACGGCCGCCCTGTCGAGCGCGCCGTCGAGCTGGCCGGTTGGCTCGAGGACAACGCCCGCAAGCTGCTGCGCCAGGCTGCCCTGGGAGAGCTCGGCAGCGACCTCAGCACGGTCGCCGACGAGACCCTGATCGTCAGCGGGCTCGCCGAAGGCGACGCCGAGATCATGGTCTCGGTCGAGGAGCAGGCGCCCGAACCCGATGTCGAGCCTGAGCCCGACTTCGCTGCCGATCCCGAGCCCGGTCAGATCGCGATCGAAGCGGTCGAAACCGAGCCTTCCGCCGAACTTCAACTGCCCGTCGACGAGCTACCGGAGGAGGAGTACGTGGAGCAGGAAACCCGCATCATGGAGCCGATCCCGGCTGAGAACGAGATCAAGATCACGGCCACGCCGTGGCTCGAGGAGGTCTCCGATCCGCGCGGCGGCGAGACGATCGAATGGCCGAGCGACGCCGAGCGCGATCTTCAGCACCGCGAGAAGATCGACACCCCCCGCGTGCGCCACCTCTTCCCCGTGCCCGAGGACGCCGACTGGGAGGTCAGCCACCTCGAGTTCGAGTACTCGCGCAACCGCGCGAGGTAAGCCTCAAGCCCGTCCTGCTGCCATCTCGACCCGCTCCTCGGCCGTTGGAAAGAGGTAGCGGTCGATCTCGGTGAGGCCGCGGAGGTCGTGGACGTCCTCGTCCAGGTAAGGGACGCGGATCACGCAGCTGGTGCGGAGCTCGCCCGCGAGGTGGTCGATGTTGCGGGCGTCGCGCTCGGCCAGGGCTTGGTAGTCGGCGAAGTTGTCGGCTACGCGCTGGGCGAGCTTGGCGTCGCCCAGCTTGTCGGTCAGGGCCGCGGGGAGGTCATCGACCTCGGCCCGGAGCTCGTCGGCCGGGTAGTGGACCTTGTTGACGATCACGCCGCCGAAGGGGAGCTTGGCCTCGACGAGTTTGCGGTGGAAGTAGACGGCCTCGTCGATCGGCTCGCCTTGGGGCCCGCAGACGACCAAGAAGCAGGTCTCGGGGTCGGCGAGCAGCTTGTTGACGCGCTTGGCCCTCGCCTGGAAGCCGTCGACCATGCTGCTGAAGGCGTTGAAGAACTCGGCCAGGTCGGCGAGGAGGTCGAAGCCGACCAGCCGCTTGAAGACGCCGAGGGCAACCGAGACGCCGCGGCCGGTGACCTTCGCCGCCAGGCCGGTCGGCTTCATGAAGACGCGCAGCGATTTGCCCTCGATGAACTGGGTCAGCCGTTTCGGCGCCTCGAGGAAGTCGAGGGCGTTGCGGGTTGGCGGCGTGTCGAGGACGAGCAGGTCGAACTCGCCTTCGGTGTGGAGCTCGAAGAGCTTCTCCATCGCCATGTACTCCTGTGAGCCGGCCAGGGCGCTGGAGATCTGCTGGTAGATCCGGTTGTTCAAAACCCGGTCGCGGGCCTCCTCGTCGGGCGCCTGGCGGGCGATCAGCTCGTCGAAGGTCGCCTTCGCGTCGAGCATCATCGCCCACAGCTCGCCTTTCATCTCGACCCCTTGCTCCTCGAGCAGGGCGGGCTCGACGCGACGCGCCTCGTTGCCGAGCTCCTCGAGCCCGAGCGAGTCGGCCAGCCGCTTGGCGGGGTCGATCGTCAGCACGCATACCTTCAGACCCTGCGCCGCCATCCCGGTGGCGATCGCCGCCGAGGTGGTCGTCTTGCCGACGCCGCCGGAGCCGGCGCAGATGCAGATCGATTTGCCGTCGAGGACTTCGCCCACCGAGGCCATCAGGAGAGCTTCCTCGACAGCTTGCGCGCCGCCTCGACGTCGAGCTCGGGCTCGAAGAGGAAGGGCAGGGTTTTCACCGGCGCCTCGACGCCGCGTTTCAGGCGGGCGAGCTGCTGGCGCTGCGAGCGAGCGCGGCCGAACTCCGAGAGCGCCGCCCGCGCGGCGGCCCTGGTCGAGCCGTTCTCGTTCTCGGCCACCTGCGCCAGCACCTCGGCCTCACTCTTCTTGAACCGCTCGGGGTAGAGGCCGTTGAGGTAAACCCGGTCGACCGCGACACCGACCTCGTCGCGCAGATCCTTCTCCAACGAGACCGACTCGTTGACCGGCATCTCCTCCGGCAGGGCGACGATCGCGGTGCCGGTGTGCTCGTGGTCGGTGATGAAGCGGTCGAGGGTCTCGGCCTGGGAGTGGATCGGGCCGACGCGGGCGATAGAGGCGAAGGTGCGCGGCGTCTGCAGGAAGCCGACGCCGTGGCCGGTGGCGGGCGCGTCGACGATCACCAGGTCGTACTTGCGCCCGCTCTTCACCTTGCGGTCGAGCTGCGCCAGCTCCCAGATCTTTCCGATCGTCACCAGCTCCTTCAGTCCCGGCGTCGCGGCGGCGAGGTAGTTGAAGATGCGGCTGCGGAAGAGCATGTCGCGCATCGCCCGCACCTTCAGCTGCAGCAGCACGTACTCGCGCATCGACTCGTCGGGGTCGATCGAGATCGACCAGAGGTTCTCCTCCATCTCCACCTCGTGGAAGCCGACGGCGGTGTGCTCGAACATCCGCGAGGCGTTCTCCTGTGCGGCGACCTCGCAGACGATCGTTCGCTTGCCTTCGGCGGCGGCGCGCAGCCCGAGGGCCACCGCCACCGTCGTCTTGCCGACGCCGCCCTTGCCGGTGACGATGACGAGTCTCTTGTCGAGCAGATCGGGGATTGGCTGATTCCTAGCAATTTCGGGGGCTGGCAGGAAAAGTGAGGTCCCATACGAATATCCGCGCAATGGGATTTCTAAGCCGCAAGAAGCAGAAGCCAGCTCCCGTCGAGATCCAGGAGGAGCAACCGATCGTCGACGAGTTGCAGGAGATGGAGAAACTCGTACCCGAGCGTACCGTGGAAGAGCCGACGGTCGTGCACGAGGTCGTCGCTCCCGAGATCGAGGAAGTCGCCGAGGAACCGGAGCCCGCACTGAACGCGGAGGAGCCCGAGCCCGAGCCCGAGTCTGAGGACGAGGACGATGGGCGGATGAAGGCTGTGGATCTGATCGCGCCCACTCGTCTCGACTTCCTGGCGGAGAAAGAGGCTGCCGAGGAGGCGCCGGTGAAGACCGCCGAGGTCATCGCCTTCGCCAACCAGAAGGGCGGGGTCGCGAAGACGACGACGACTTTGAATCTGGCCGTCGCCTTCGCCGAGTCCGGCTACCGCGTTCTCTGCATCGACCTCGACCCTCAGGGGAACCTGACGATGAGCCAGGGGATCGACCCCGACAAGGTCGAGAAAAGCCTCTACGACGTGCTCGTCAACGACATGCCGATCTCCGAGATCATCGTCAAGCGCGAGATCGACATCGCCGTCGCCTCGATCGACCTGGCCGGCGCTGAGATCGCGATGAGCACCAAGATCGGCCGCGAGCGCTCGCTGGAGAAAGCCTTGAAAGAGGTCGCCGGCGATTACGACTTCGTCTGCATCGACACGCCGCCCAGCCTGGGCTTGCTGACGATCAACGCGCTCACCGCCGCCAACAAGGTGATCGTCCCGGTCCAGTGCGAGTACCTCTCGATGCGCGGCCTGGTCCAGCTCCAGAACACGCTGAAGATGATTCAGGAGAACCTCAACCCCGACGTCCGGATCGAGGGCATCCTGCCGACGATGTTGGACTCGCGGACGATCCACGCCAAGGAGGCGGTGGAGATCCTCGAGGAGAACTTCGGCGACCTCGTTTTCCAGTCCCGGATCAAAAAGGCGATCAAATTCGCCGAGGCGCCGGTCAAAGGCGCGAGCGTGCTCAAGTACGATTCTGGCTCGAGCGCAGCGAACTACTACCGGGAGCTGGCGAAGGAGGTTCTGGCGAATGGCACGGCGTAATAAGCGCGCGAGCATGCGCGAGGGGCCGCTGTCGGACCTGTTCCGGTCGACTTCCGACGACGCTCCGGTGGATCCGCCTGAGGCGCCGCGGTACGGGCGTCAGGATCCGGCTGAGGCGCAGAAGCAAGAGGAGCAGCGCGAGGTCGCGCCTCCCACGCCTCCTGCCGCCGAGGAGGAGCCGACCGTCGCCGACGTCCCGCTGCAGCAGGATGCGGAGCCGACCCTCTACGACCAGGATGTCGAAGGCTCGACCGAGTCCGCTCCTGAGCGCCTGAAAAGAGTCTTTGCCGAGGAGCCGCTGCCCCGGCGGGACCAGTTCACGCCGGAAAACCCGCGCTACGGCCGTGAGGAGCCTGCTTACGAGCCGCCGGGGAGCGGAGAGCCGCACCAGCCGGTGATCAAAGTCGTCGGCGTCGGCGGTGCCGGGGTCAATGCCGTCAACCGCATGGTCGACGCCCGCATCCCGGGGGTCGAGTTCATGGCGGTCAACACCGATCTTCAGTCGCTGCAGCTCTGCGTCGCCGACGTCACCGTCCACATCGGCGACGAGCAGACCCGCGGCCTCGGCGCCGGTGCCGACCCCGAGGTCGGCCACCGCTCCGCCTTCGAGGAGCAGGACAAGATCAAGCGCCTGCTGAAGGGCTCCGACATGGTCTTCGTCGCCGCCGGCGCCGGCGGCGGCACCGGCTCGGGCGCCGCTCCGGTCGTCGCCCGCCTCGCCCGCGAGGTCGGCGCGCTCACGGTCGGCATCGTCACCAAGCCGTTCAGCTTCGAGGGCAGCCGCCGCGGCGACCAGGCAAACAAGGGCATCGAGGAGCTCGCCGCCGAGGTCGACACCCTGATCGTCGTCCCCAACGACCGCCTGCTCGACGTGCTCGACCAGCAGACCTCGATGGTCGAGGCCTTCAAGGTCGCCGACGACGTCCTGCGCCAGGGCGTGCAGGGGATCTCCGACCTGGTCACCCTGCCTGCGGTCATCAACCTCGATTTCGCCGACGTGCGTTCGATCATGTCCGAAGCCGGCCGGGCGCTGCTCGGGATCGGCATGGCCTACGGCGACGACCGCGCCGTGCTCGCCGCCGAAAAAGCGATCTCCTCGCCGCTGCTCGAGACTTCGATGGAGGGCGCCCGTTCGATCCTGCTCTCGATCACCGGCGGCGCCGATCTTTCGCTGGTCGAGGTCTCCGAGGCAGCGAAGGTGGTCGGCGAGGCCGCCCACCCCGACGCCAACATCATCTTCGGCGCCAACGTCGACGAGGAGCTCTCCGAGCAGATCTGGGTAACCGTCGTCGCCACCCGCTTCGACGGCCGCGCTCAGCCGCAGCGTCGCGCCGCTGAGCCGACGATCCGTCGCACCAAAGACACCGAGCCTCCGCGTCGTGGCCGCGGTGGAGACCGCGAGCTCGGCATCGACGTCCCCGAGTTCCTCCCCGGTTAAAAACCCCCTCATGCGAGGGGTCGTCGCAGCCGGCCATCCGCTGACCGCCGAGGCCGGTGCCGGCGTCCTGCGCGAGGGCGGCAACGCCGTCGACGCCGCCGTCTGCGCGGTGCTTGCCTCCTTCGCAGTCGAGAGCCCATTGACCGGGTTCGGCGCCGGCGGCCACATGATGGTCCACCAGGGTGGCGAGACGACCCTGGTCGACTTCTTCGTCGCCGCCCCCGGTCTCGACGAAATCGATCGCGCCACCGAGCTGGTGCCGGTGCCGGTCCGCTTCGACGCCGAGACGACGCAGACGTTCTTCGTCGGCCCGGCCTCCTGCGGAGTCCCGGGCACCGCCGCCGGGCTCGCCCACGCGCTGGAGCGGTTCGGGACGCTGCCGCTGCCCGACCTCGTCGGCCCGGGAATCCGGCATGCCCGCGAGGGGGCGCCGGTCAACCACGGCCAGGCCTACATCCTCGACATCCTCGCCCCGATCCACGAGCGCATGGCGGGAACGCGCGAGCTCTACGCGCCAGAGGGGAGGCACCTGACCGAAGGCGAGATCTTCCGCTTCCCCGAATTGGCCGTGGCACTGGAACGCTACGCCGAGGAGGGGCCAGATCTCTTCTACAAGGGCGAGGTGGCGACGGCGATCAGCGACTTCGTCGTCCGCCACGGCGGCATCGTCGGGCCCGGCGACCTCGCCTCCTACGCGGCGATCGAGCGCAAACCGATCGACGCACCCTTCCGCGGCACCGAAGTCCTCACCAACCCGCCGCCGTCCTCCGGCGGGATCCTCATCTCCTACTGCCTCGGCCTGCTCGAGCGCCTTGGACCCCGCAGCGGGCCCGAGCAGCTCGTCGCGGCGATGGAAAGCGCCAACTCGCGCCGCGACCTCGCCTTCGCCGAGTCGCTCTACGAGGAGGGGATGGCGATCGGGTTCCTCGACCCGGCCGGGCTGGATCTCGCCGCCGCCGACCTGCTCGGCTCGACCACCCACATCTCGGTGCTCGATGCCGACGGCAACTGCGCCACCGTCACCTGCTCCAACGGCTCCGGTTCGGGCGTGCTCGTCCCCGGCACCGGCGTGATCCTCAACAACATGCTCGGCGAGGAGGACCTCAACCCCGCCGGCTTCCACCTGATCGGCCCGGGGCGCCGGGTCCCTTCGATGATGGCGCCGACGGTGGTGCTGCGCGACGGCGAGATCGTCCTCGCCCTCGGCAGCGCCGGCTCCAACCGGATTCGCTCGGCGATCCTGCAGACGGTGGTGCGGGTGGTCGAGCAGGGATTCCCGGTGGCGGCCGCGATCGAGGCGCCGCGCCTGCACTTCGAGGCGGGCATCGTCCAGGCCGAGAAGGGGGTCGACCCCGATGCGCTCTCCCGCCTGGAGTCGCGCGGGTGCAGGGTGGCCCGCTGGCCCTCGGTCAACCTCTTCTTCGGCGGCGTCCAGGGGGTCGCCCGCGACCCCGCCACCGGCGAGCTCAGCGGTGGCGGGGACCCCCGCCGCGGCGGCGCCGTCGCCTACGCCGACTGAAGCGGGAGAATGCCGCCCGTGGCCGGGCCGGAAATCGACTTCGAGGCGGAGGGACTGCTCGACGAGCTCGAGGGAGAGGCGCGGCAGGCGCGCCTTGTCCTGCTTGAAGAGCTCGCCGCCGACGGCGTTCCCCTCGAAGAGCTCCAGGAAGCGGTCGCCGCCGGCCGCCTGGCGCTGCTGCCGGTCGAGCGCGCCCTGGCCGGGACCGGCCGCCGCTACACGGCGCGGGAGATCGCCGAGATCGTCGGCATCGACCTGGAGCAGCTGCGGCGCTTCAGCGCCGCCCTCGGCGTCCCCTATGCCGACCCCGACGAACCGCGGGGCACCGAGGCCGACCTCGAAGCGGCGCGGCGGATAAAGGCTTTCCTCGACGCCGGCCTGCCGGAGGAGGGGATGCTGCAGGTGGCGCGGACGATCGGGATGGGGACCTCGCGGATCGCCGAGGCCAATCGCGAACTGGTGATCCGCACGCTGACCCAGCCGGGCGACAGCGAGCGCGACGTCGCCCTGCGCTTCGCGGCGGCGGCCGAGGCGATGATGCCGCTGGTCGGGCCAACGATCGTCCACGCCCTGCAGGCGAACATGCTGGAGCAGATCCGCCGCGACGTGATCGCCACCGCCGACCTCGCCTCCGGGGCGATCGGCGGCACCGCCAACCTCACCGTCTGCTTCGCCGACCTGGTCGAGTTCACCCGCCTCGGCGAGGAGATTCCGGCCGAGGAGCTGGGCTTGGTCGCCGGCCGACTGGAGGAGATGGCCAGCGCCGTCGCCGAGCCGCCGGTGCGATTGGTGAAGACGATCGGCGACGCGGTGATGTTCGTCTCCGGCGAGGCCGGACCGATGCTGCGCGCAGCGCTGGCGCTGATCGCGGCGGCCGAGGCCGAAGGCGAGCAGTTCCCCTGGCTGCGGGCCGGGCTCTCCTGCGGCTCGGTCCTGCCGCAATCTGGCGACTACTACGGCCGTCCGGTCAACCTGGCCAGCCGGATCACCGGCGTCGCCCGCCCGGGCAGCGTCGTCGTCGACGCCGCTGTCAAGGAGGCGGCGGGGGATGGGTTCACCTACACCTACATCGGCGAGCGTCGGCTGAAGGGCATCGACGCCAAGGTGAAGCTCTTCCGCGCCCGTCTCAGCGAGTAGCTGCGGCGTGGGGAGGGCGCCGGTGGGGGTGTCCCGGGAGCACCTCCGCCGCGTGAAGCGCATTCCGGCTGACGCCTCGAGAGCTTTTGGCGCGGCTCCATGCTGAGTACGCGGAACACCCCCACCGGCGCCCTCCATCAACAGCTCCCAGCGGACGCCGATCGGCGAAACCGCGAGAGACCTCGATATGCGGGGTCTAGTGCGGTTTCGAGAAGAAGCTGGTGCTCCAAAAGCGGTCGCAGGAGGACGGGTGTCCCCTTGATCCCAGGAAGGGAAGGGACACTCGTCCCTCCCTACCGCCACGGCTAAGCAGGCTTGCGGGCTGAGACCAGGAGGTTGTAGAAGAGCTCGGCGGGGAGGTAGGGCTCGAGCACCCGGGTGTCGACTTTCTGCAGGGCGATGTAGCTGTTGAAGGCGAAGCGGCGCCAGCCGAAGGAGATCGATTCCGGCTCGGCGCTCGACTCGACCGTGCGTAGCCCCCAGCCCCAGGCGTTGGAGAGCAGCTCCTCGCCACCGACGTGGCGCTTCTCGAAACCGCTATCGCGGAGCAGGCGGCGCAGGTCGGCGGGGGCGAAGGCGTGCACGTCGACCTCACCCTCGAGCGAATGGTCGTGGGATTGGTCCCCTTCGGCGACGGCGCGCTCGCGGGCGCCGATCGCGCGGCGCCAGACCGGCGCCAACGCCAGGCCGGCGCGCTTGGGTACCGCCGCCAGGGTGTCGCCGTAGCGGGAGGGCTCGCCGGCGAAGGCGATCATCCCGCCGGGTCGCAGGACGCGGCGGAATTCGGCAAAGGCCTTGTCGAGGTCGGGGATGTGGTGCAGGACGGCGTGGCCGAGGACCAGGTCGAAGCTTTCGTCCTCGAAGGGGAGCGTCTCGGCCTCGGTGGTGACCGTGCTGACGCCCTCCAGTCCCAGGGCGTCGGCCGTTGCCGCCAGACGCTTCAGCATCCCCGGTGAGATGTCGGTTGCGGTCAGCCGCTCGATCACGCCGAGCTGGACGAGGTTGAGCGAGAAGTAGCCGGTGCCGGAGCCGATCTCCAGTGCGTCGCCGAAGGAGCGACCCTTCAGCCCGCCCAGCGCCTTGACCAACTTGAGGCGCACCTGGCGCTGGCCGACCTCGCCGAAGTCGATGCCCCACTTGGCGTCGTACTCGTTGGCGGCCGCGTCGTGGTAGCGGGTGTTGACGTCCTTGATGTGCTCGTGGGTGGCGGTGGGGGAGGCTGGCATGGAGCGGGAACTCTAATAGCGTCCCGCCCGTGGAGCGTCACTACCTCCAGGAGAACCAGCCGCCCGGGGTGCCGCCGCTGCCTTTGACCGGCGAGCGGACGCTGCCCGACGTGCCCGAGGAGAACTACTGGTTCCGGCGCCACCTGGCCGTCTACGAGTGGATCGCCGAGCGGGTCAAAGGCAAGCGGGCGGTCGACATGGCCTGCGGCGAGGGCTACGGCTCCGACGTCCTCGCCCGGACCGCTGCCAGCGCCGTCGGCGTCGACGCCAACCCCGAAGCGCACGACCACGCCCGCCTCCGCTACCGGCGCCCCAACCTGCGCTTCGAGCGCGACCTGGTCGAGTCGTTCGGCGAGCCCTGCGACGCCGTCGTCTTCCTGCAGACGATCGAGCACGTCCAGGACCCCGACGCGATCCTCGAGCACTTCAAGTCGATGCTCGCGCCCGGCGGTGTCGCTTACGTCTCGACGCCGAACCTGCTGACCCTGGCGCCTCCCGGGGCGGAGAAGTCCGACAACCCCTGGCACGTGAAGGAGTACCGGGCGGCGGAGTTCCGCGAGCTCTGCGAGGCGCATTTCCCGCGGGTCGAGATGCTCGGCCTCTTCCACGCCCGCAAGCTGCGGGTGCACGAGCTGGCGATCAAGCTCGGCTGGGACAGCGTTCACAGGGGGCTGCGCCTGACCAAGCCCTTCTACGACCGCTTCACGCCCGCGATCGCCGCCTCGGACTTCAGCCTGCGGCAGGGCGATCTCGACCGCGCCCTCGACTTCCTCGCGGTCTGCCACGCGGAGTAATGAGTCGCGAGGGGACCGCCGGGGACCTGGCGATCGTCCTACACAGCCACATGCCCTACGTGGAGGGCTTCGGGACCTACCCGTTCGGCGAGGAGTGGCTGTTCGACGCGGTGATCCGCTCCTACTTGCCGGTGCTGGAGGTGGCGCGGGACCTGACGATGACGGTGACTCCGGTGCTTGCCGACCAGCTCGAGGACGGAGGTGCCGCCGAGCGCCTGCGCCGCTTCCTGGTCGAGTGGCGGATCGGCGCCGCCGAGGCCGACCTGCCGCAGGTGCCGGAGGAGTGCCGGGCGGCCTGCGAGGGCGAGCGGCAGCGCTACAGCCGCGCCTTGGAGCTGCTCGACGCAGCGGGGGGCGATCCGCTCGCGCCCTTCCAGCGCGCCGCCGCCGAGGGCCGCGTCGCCCTGGCGACCTCGGCCGCGACCCACGCGGTGCTGCCGCTGCTGGCGACGCGAGCGGGGACGCGGCTGCAGCTGCGGACCGGGATCCGCTCTCACCGGCGCCGCTTCGGCTGGGACGGCGGCTTCTGGCTGCCCGAGTGCGCCTACGCCCCCGGGCTCGAGTGGCAGCTGGGGGAGGAGGGGGTGAACTGGTTCTGCGTCGACCAGAGCGAGCACGCCGGGCCGCTGGAGGCGCTGGCGCCGGTGCGCACCGCAGCCGGGCCAGTGGCGCTGCCGATCGACTGGGAGGCGATCTTCTGGCTCTGGTCGCTGGACGGCTACCCGTCGGATCCCGCGCACGCCCAATTCGCCGGCAAATCGCTGCGCGGCATCCGGATCTGGAGGGTCGGCGGCGGCGCCTACGACCCGGCCGCGGCTGAGGCCGCGGCGCGGCGCCAGGCGGCAGAGTTCCTCGACGCGGCGGCAACCCGCCTCCGCGCGTTCGCGCAGGAGCGCGGCCGGCGCGGCCTGCTCGTCTTCGCGATCGACACCGAGCTGCTCGGGCACTGGTGGTCGGAGGGGCCGATTTGGTTGCGAGACGTCCTCGAAGGGGCGGAGGAAGCGGGCGTTCGGCTCCTCACCGTGCCGCAGGCGCTGGCCGAGCACGAGCCGGTCGAGCGGGCGCTGCAGCCGTCGACCTGGGGGGAGGGCAAGAGCCTGCGGACCTGGGACTCGCCGCCGGTCGCCGACCTCGCCTGGGGCGCCCGGCGGATGGAGCTGCGCCTGCTGCGGGCGGTCTCCGCCGGCCTGCGGGGCGAGGCGCTGGAGCGCGCCGCCCGCGAGCTGCTAGCCGCCCAGGCGAGCGATTGGGCGTTTCTCGATCAGCGCAAGCAGGCGGGTGACTACGCATACCAACGCGCCACCGATCACTCACAGGCGATGTTGGAGGCCATAGACTGCGACCGCCCCACCGATCCGCGTATGCGTTTCCTCGCCCCGGACCTCAGCCTCGCTCCGCTTCTGGAGCCGTGAACCAGCCACCCGAATGACCCGCGTCCTGATTCTTTCCTGGGAGTACCCGCCGCTGATCGAGGGGGGCCTGGCCCGCCACGTCCGCAAGCTCTCCGAGGCACTGGTCGAGCGCGACGTCGAGGTCCATGTCCTGACCCGCGGGGGGGAGGAGTCGCCGGCTCAGGAGAGCCGCGGTGGGGTAATCATCCACCGCATTCGCGAGCCGAAGCGACCGACCGACCTCGGCGAGTTCGTCGCCTGGATCGAACGGATGAACTCCGACATGCTCGCCGCCGGGGTCGAGCTCGGCGACCGCTACAGCTACGACCTCGTCCACGGTCACGACTGGCTCGTCGCCAACGCCTGCGACCACCTCGCCAAGCGCTTCGGCGCGCCGCTGGTGACGACGATCCACGCCACCGAGTACGGCCGCCATCAGGGCTGGGTCGACAAGCACCCGCAGACCTACATTCACGGCGTCGAGCGCTGGATCACCAACCGCTCCGACCGGGTGATCGCCTGTTCCCATTACATGCGCGAACAGATTGCCGACATCTTTGGCGTCGAGGAGGGGCGGATCAGTGTGATCCCGAACGGGATCGACCCCGACGACCTGCCAGCCCAGCCGGAGGCGGAGTTGGCCCGGCTGCGCTCCGAGTTCGCCACACCCGAGGAGAAGCTGGTTCTGTTGATCGGCCGCCTCGTCTACGAGAAGGGGTTCCAGCTGGCGCTGGAGGCGATGCCGCGGGTGATCTCCGAGGCGCCGGGGACGCGGTTCCTGGTCGCCGGCTCGGGCACCCACGAGACCGAACTGAAACGCCAGGCGCAGGAGCTGGGCTTGATGGAGCACGGCACCTTCCTCGGCTGGATCGGCGACGACGTGCTGCACTCGCTCTACCGGATCGCCGACCTCACCGTGGTCCCCTCGATCTACGAGCCCTTCGGCCTGGTGGCGCTGGAGGCGATGGCCTCCGGCTGTCCCTGCATCGTCGCCGACACCGGTGGTCTTCGCGAGGTGGTTCCGCACGAGGAGGCCGGCCTGCGCTTCCGCGCCCACGATCCCGAAGCCCTGGCCGAGGTGGCGATCCGGGTCCTCTCCGACGACGAGCTCGGTCGACGCCTGGTCGCCGAAGCCTACGAGCACCTGCGCCGCTTCGACTGGGGCGACGTCGCCGAGCAGACCGCCGCCGTGTACGCCGATTTGGCCGGCGCCAAGACTCCGTAGAAGCGCTTCGCTGCGCTCAGCGGCGACGGGCGAGGGTGCGCTCGCTGATGCTGAAGCTGCCCGCTGGGCTGTTGCCGGGGGTCCAGTGGATGCCGTCGAGCAGCTCCAGGGGCGAGATCGAGAGGGCGCCGGCGAGCTTCATCAGCGTGTCGACCCGCGCCAGGCGGGTTCCCTGCTCGAGCATCCCGATCTCGGTCCGGTGCAGCGAAGCGAGGGCGCCAAGTTCTTCCTGCGACATCGCCGCACGGCGGCGGCAGCGAAAGAGGTTGCGCCCGAACTTCACCGCGACCTCCTCCGATCGCAGTCTCCCGTCGGCGGCCATGCAGACACTGTTTCGCGAACGGCGCATTGTCGGCCAGACAATACATTTCAAGACTGACGGACTTCTTGCAGCGGCTGCATCGTCGTCCAGGCCTCGGGGTCGGGTTCGACGGGCCGCTCCCAGCGCAGCTCCTCGGGCGCCTCGCGCATACGGATGATCCGGGCGGGAATGCCGCCGACCACGGCGTTGGCGGGAACGTCCTTGGTCACCACCGAGTTGGTGCCGATGACCGAGTTGTCGCCGACGTGGACGCCACGGAGGATGCAGGCGCCGTAACCGATCCAGACGTTGTTGCCGACCTCGACGTCGCGCTTGTAGATCCCCTGCAGGCGGATCGGCCGCTCGACCTCGACCATCCCGTGGTCGAAGTCGATGAACATCGCCCGGTCGGCGATCACGCACTCGTCGCCGATCCGCACTCGCTGGTAGGCCGAGATCGTGCACTCCTGGCCCATCACGGTCTTCGCGCCGATCTCGACGACGCCCTCGTGGCAGCGGATCTTGGTCTCGTCGCCGATCCAGACGAAGCGGCCGAAGCGGATCTCGCCGCGCGGCTCGATCTTCAGTTCCAGACCCCGGCCGAGAAAGAAGGGCCCGCTCGAGCGCCAGCGTCGGCCCGCGGGGGTCAGCAAGCGCCGCCAGAGGTAGCGCCAGAAGAGCCGCGCGTAGCGCGGGGTCAACATCTGGTTGCGGGCCAGGAAGCGGAGCACGGCGGGGCAACTTTAGAGGTCGCCTCTTAGACTCAACCGGCCTGTGGCCGACGTCGCCAAATCCGCCCCGCTCGCCGAGCGACTCCTCGCCGGCGAAAAGCGGGCTCTGGCGCGGGCGATCACCTTGATCGAGTCCGACGATCCCGCCGGCTGGGAGCTGGTCCGTGAGGTCTACCCGCGCACCGGCAAGGCGCGGATCGTCGGCTTCACCGGACCGCCCGGGGTGGGGAAGAGCACCCTGATCGGTGCCCTCACCGGCGAGCTGCGCAAAGCCGAGCGCGAGGTCGCGGTGCTCTCGATCGACCCCTCCAGCCCCTTTACCCGCGGCGCCCTGCTCGGCGACCGGATCCGTCTCACCGACCACTTTCTCGACCCCGGCGTCTTCATCCGCTCGATGGCCTCGCGTGGGGCCCTCGGTGGCCTCTCCGAGGCGGCGCTGCAGGTGGCGCTGATCATGGACGCGGCTGGCAAAGACGACGTCCTGATCGAGACCGTCGGCGTCGGTCAGGCCGAGATCGACATCGTCGACCACGCCGACACGATCGTCCTGGCGCTGATGCCCGGCTCGGGCGACTCGATCCAGGCGCTGAAGGCCGGGGTGATGGAGATCCCCGACGTGATCGTCGTCAACAAGGCCGACCACCCGATGACCGACACGATGGTCCGCGAGGTCCGCGGCGTGCTCGCGCTCTCGCAGGACCCCGAGGGCTGGAAAGTGCCGATCCTGCGCACCGAGGCCGCCCGCGGCGAGGGGGTCGAAGAATTAGCCGCGCAAATCGACGCGCACCGGAAATTCATCGAGCAGGCCGGAACCCTGGCTGAGCGCCGCGCCCGCAACTTGCGCAGCGAGGTGCTCGGCATCGCCACCTCGCGGATGCGCCGCCGCCTCGAGCAAACCGTCTCCGAGGACCCGGCGACGGCGGGGCTGCTCGACCGGGTCGTCCGCCGCGAGCTCGACCCTGCCACCGCGGCCAGCGAGCTGCTGGAGAAGCACGTCGATGGCTGAGTCGCCACAGCCGTCTGCCGCCGAGGCGATGCGCTGGCTCGGTGCCGAGGTGGCCGAGCTGAGCGGCGGTTCCGTCGGTCAGGTGCAGGGATTTTACGTCGATGCCGAGAGCGGCGAGCCGGCCTGGCTAATCGCCCGCCTCGGCCGCCGGCGCCGTGCCCGGGTGGTCGCCGTCCCGTTTTCGAACTGCGCCGGAGCCCCATTCGGGGTCT
Organism: Solirubrobacterales bacterium; assembly: GCA_033856415.1. Taxonomy (GTDB): domain Bacteria; phylum Actinomycetota; class Thermoleophilia; order Solirubrobacterales; family 70-9; genus VAYN01. The sequence continues at coordinate 36,707 of JAWVFA010000021.1, forward strand.
GGGTCGCCCAAGAGGGAGACGCGGTCCGCAGCGCCCCGGTCGTCGACCCCACCCGGCCGCTGCGCCGCGAGCACGAGCTGACGATCTGCGCCCACTTCGGAATCGGCGAGAAAGTCGGTCGCGCCGCCGCCGTGGCGGGCCGCCCCGCAGGCGACGTCACCGCGACGCCGCCCGCCCACTGAGGCGCTGCTTGACAGCAGGGGTTGTTTTCCTTATTAAAATTTGAGCAATGAGGAACTCCTGGTTGCCAGCTCTGGGGGTGCTGGCTGTCCTCATCGCAGGGTGCGGAGGGGGAGGCGGAGCCGACGGGCCACAGGCGGGGCCCAGCGAAGCGGGCCGCGTCGCACCACTCGTTTCCGCAGCGGCGTGCAGAGCGGCAGGGAATAGTCACCCGCATCCCGAGAAGACGCGGGAAGTCTGGATGGCGCTGGACGGTTGGGACAACGCCGAAACGATCGGCAACGTGATGGCCGACAAGCGGGGTTTCTACTCAGAATCGAGCCTTGCGGTCTACGCGCTCAGCCCGTCGGGCCCCGCGGCGGCCATTCCCGACGTGATTGGGCGCACGGATGAATTCGGCGTCGCCCACGGCCCGGAGGTTGTCCTCCAGAAGGAGAAAGGAGCGCCGATCGTCATCGTCGGCAGCGTGGTGCCGGAGCCGACCGCGGCGATGATCTGGCTCGCGGACTCGGGAATCGAGGATGTCGGCGACCTGGAGGGGAAGACCATTGCTATTCCCGGCCTCTTCTTCCAAAAAGCGTTCCTCAAGCGCATCTTGGAAGACGCGGGTCTGACCATGGACGACGTGAAGGTCAAGAGTGTGGAAAACAACCTGGTCCCGGCATTGGTCGAAGGCAAGGCTGACGCAATCTTTGGCGGTTCCGGGAACCTCGAGGGAGCCGAGCTCGAATCGCACGGGCTGAAGCCGGTCGTCACCCCTGTTGGGGATCTGGGGATTCCCGCTTACGAAGAACTCGTGCTGGTCGCGCGCACGGACCGGGCCGTTGCGGATCGCCAGCGGATGTGCGCTGTCGTGTCAGCGATCGCTCACGGCGTCCGGGTGGCGTCGCAGGACCCCTCGGCTGCGGTGGAGGCACTCAAAACCTCCGGCGAATCGAACCCCGAAATCAGCCGCAGCTCCACGAAAGCGCAGGTCGACGCGACCATCCCTCTGCTGTCCGACAGCGGCTACGCGAACCCGATTCGAGTCGAGCGACTCGCCGACTGGATGTACGAAGAAGGCATGATCAAGCGCGAGCCGCCGCTCGCGACGCTGATCGCCAACCCCAAAGGCGGCGAATCTAAAGCTGCAGGCTCTTGACCTGCAGCAGCTCCTCGATCCCGTAGCGACCGTTCTCGCGGCCGTGGCCGGACTGGCCGTAGCCGCCGAAGGGGGCGAGCGGGTTGAAGGCGCCGCCGTTGATCTCGATCTGGCCGGTGCGGATGCGGCGGGCGATGGAGATCGCGCGCTCGCTGTCCGCTGACCAAACCCCTCCGGCGAGCCCGTAGGGCGTCGAGTTGGCGATGCGGACGGCGTCGTCCTCGCCCTCGTATGGCTGGATCGCCAGCACCGGCCCGAAGATCTCCTCCTGGCCGATCGTCATCTCGGCGTCGACCTCGGAGAAAACCGTGGGGCGGACGAAGTATCCGCGCTCGAGGCCCTCCGGGGTCTCGGCGCCGCCGGTGATCAGCCGTGCACCCTCCGCGGCCCCCTTTTCGATGTAGCCGCGGACGCGATCGCGCTGGACCTCGGAGACCAGCGGGCCGAGGCGGGTGGAGGAGTCGAACGGGTCGCCGGGGGTGAAGCTCTCGGCCGTCGCTTTGGCGAGCTCCTCGGCCTCGGCGAGACGTTGGCGCGGGACCAGCATCCGGGTCAGGGCGCTGCAGGTCTGGCCGCTGTTGAGGAAGCACTTGGCGACGCCGTCGGGGACCGCCCTCGCGAGGTCGGCGTCGTCGAGGATCACGTTCGGCGACTTGCCGCCGAGCTCCATTGCCACCGGCTTCACGGTCTCGGCGGCGAGCTCGCTGACCCGCCGCCCGGCACGAGTCGAGCCGGTGAAGGAGACCATGTCGACGCCGGGGTGGGCGGCGATCGCCTCGCCGACAACCGGCCCGAAGCCGGTGAGGAGGTTGAAGACGCCGGCGGGCAGCCCGGCCGCCTCGACCACCTCGGCGAGCAGGAAGGCGTTCAGCGGCGTCACCTCGCTCGGCTTCAGCACCACGGTGCAGCCGGCAGCGAGGGCGGGGGCGACCTTGGCGGCGATCTGGTTCAGCGGGTAGTTCCAGGGGGTGATCGCGCCGAGCACCCCGACCGGCTCCCGCAGCACGCGCGAGTTGCCGATCTCCTCCTCCCAGGCGACCTCCACCATCAGCTTTGGCATCGAGGCGAACTGCGACGTGGGAAGGCCGACCTGGATGATCCCGCTCAGCTTCAGCGGCATCCCCAGCTCCTGGGTGATGGTGGCGGTGAGCTCCTCGGCGCGCCCCTGCAGGCCCTCGGCGATCGCGGCGATGTGGCCGGCGCGCTCCTCGCGTGAGGTCTGCGACCAGCTCTCGAACGCCTCGCGGGCGGCGGCGACGGCGCGATCGGCGTCCTCCGGCGAGCAGGCGGGAATCGTCCCGATCGTCTCCTCGGTGGTGGGGTTGACCACCTCGATTATCTCGCCAACGCTGGGCTCGACCCACTCCCCTCCGATGAAGACCTTGTCCTTGACCTGAAGCTCAGCCGCCGTCGCCATTCGTTCCTCCTCGTCGCCCTCCGGTTGTCCGAAAACTAGCCGATCGGGTTGTAGCGTGTTTATGCGATAATTGTATATACGCTATGACCTTGGAACCGGGACGTCTGCTGCGGGAAGCACGAATCCGACACGGACTCAGCCAGGAACGTCTGGCTATCCGTGCGGGCACGACCCAATCGGCGATTTCGAGGATCGAGCAGGAAAGGGGATCGCCAACCGTTCGGACCCTCGCAGAGCTTCTCAACCTGATGGGCGAGGAGCTGGTGCTGGAGGCGGAGAAACGGGATACCGGCATCGACGTGACGCTCAATCGGGCCAATTTGGAGCTGACGCCCAGTCAGCGGGTTGAACGGGGACTGGATTTTGCGGACTTCGTGCGGCGCCATCGAGGGGGAGAAATTGGCCCCCCGGCGACTTGAGCAGCCATGGCATCCGCGGAGCTAGGAAAACCGCTCGAGCCGGGTCCGCTGCTGGAGACCCTGGTTGGTTACGGAGTGGACTTCGTGGTGATTGGTGGTCTGGCGGGGCTGGCCCAAGGGTCCTCCTATCCGACCTACGACCTGGACATCGCCTACGCGCGCGATCCTGGCAACCTGCGGCGCCTGGCGTCCGCGCTGGATCACATCGGAGTCACCCTGCGAGGTGCACCTCCGGATCTGCCGTTCAAACCGGACACGCAGACTCTCGGCAACGGAGCCAACTTCACGTTTGACACCGCTTACGGCAGTTTCGACATCCTCGGCGATGTAGCCGGGATCAAGAACTACGAGCGGCTGCGGTCGAACGCGAAGTTCGAGGAGATCGCCGGGGTTGACGTTCGAGTCGCATCGTTGGACGACTTGATCGCCATGAAGCGGGCGGCGAATCGGGTCAAGGATCAGCTCATGGTCCTCGAGTACGTGGAGCTCGCCGATGAGATCAGGCGTCGCGAAAACGACGAGAAGCGATCTTAGGCGACCGTCTCAACCTTTCCCACTGCAATCTTCGCCCCCGGTCCAGGCACCTGCTTCGCGTCGCGGGCGGTCAGCAGCTTGCCGCAGCTTTCGCAGATGCCGCGCTCGCTGACGGTGCCACCGCACTCCTTGTGGACGATCAGCCGCCGCGGTCCCTCTGGGCTGGGGGAGTAGCGGTCGCCCCAGTTCAGCAGCGCGATCAGCGCCGGCCAGAGGTCGAGGCCCTTCTGCGTTAGGAAGTACTCGTAGCGGGGCGGGCTTTCCTGGTAGGCCCGACGTTCGAGGATCTCCTCGTCGACCAGTCGCTGCAGTCGCGCCGAGAGGACGTTGCGGGCGATGCCCAGCGACTCCTGCATCTCGCCGAAGCGGCGGTTCCCGTGCATCACCGAGCGGACGATCAGCAGCGACCAGCGCTCGCCGATCACCTCCAGTGCCTTCGCCACTGAGCAGTCGAGTGCGGGGTAATCGCGGTGCAGCACGTGTGAATCTTCGCACACTGGGTTGCATCAAGCAACTGACCGCGGTAGGCTCGCCCCGTTCAGAGTTGCGTGATGCAACTAAGCCGATTGGAGGCCCGAGATGAGGCTGATTCCACGACATAGGCACCACTGGCGCCCGAAGGGCCCGCGGATCGCGATCAGCGAGGCGGAGATCAGCGCCGACCTGCATTACCCGGCCCAGCCGCCGAGGCCGCGCCGCACCGCCGACGTCCAGAGGCTGGAGATCAGGTGAGCGAGAACGGCGTCGTGACGGCGCCCGAAGGGAGCGCGGCGCAAGCCGCCGAAGCATTCGCGGCATCCGATCCGGAGAGCTCGCGCAGCCGCACCCTGGTCTGGCAGGACCCGCTGCCGACCGCGGCGGCCGGAGCGACGATGACCGGGATGGAGTACATGACCGCCGTCGTCACCGGCCAGATGCCGCCGCCGCCGATCGCGGTGACGATGCGGCTGCGGCCGGTCGAGCTGGAGGAGGGGAGGGTGGTCTTCGAGGGCGAACCCGGCGAGGAGCACTACAACCCGATCGGCGTCGTCCACGGCGGCTACGCCGCGACCCTGCTGGACAGCGCCCTCGGCTGTGCCGTCCACACCACCCTGCCCGCCGGCGTCGGCTACACCTCACTCGGCCTGGAGGCCAAGTACGTGCGGCCGATCACCCGTGACACCGGCCGGGTCCTCTGCGAGGCGCGGGTTCTTTACCGGGGTCGCAAGCAGGCGACCGCCGATGCGAACCTCACGGCGGCGGACAGCGGCAAGCTGCTCGCCCACGGCATCGCCACCTGCATGCTGCTCGGCGGCTAGGTGGAGTGGTTTTCCGCAGCGAGATGACGGGCGAACGCGACCAGGAGCCGCACGCCGAAGCCGTTGGCGTCGTTGCCGACGTAGGCGCGGCCGACGTCCCAGGAGGTGCCGGCGATGTCGAGGTGCGCCCAGGGCGTCTTGCCGACGAACTCCTGGAGGAAGGAGGCGGCGGTGATCGTCCCCGCCTTGCGCTTTTTCCCCAGGTTGGAGAGGTCGGCGACCGCCCCCTTCATCAGCTCCTTGTACTCGGGGTGCAGCGGCAATCGCCAGAGCAGCTCGCCGGTCTCCTCGCCGGCGGCGATCACCTCGGTGGCGAGCTCGTCGTCGTTGGCGATGAGGCCGGCGTAGGTGGAGCCGAGGGCGACCTCGACGGCGCCGGTCAAGGTCGCGAGGTCGACGATCCGCTCGGCGCCGAGCTCGACCGCGTAGGCGAGGGCGTCGGCGAGGATCAGCCGCCCCTCGGCGTCGGTGTTGTTGACCTCGACCGTCTTGCCGTTGAGCTGGGTGATGATGTCGCCGGGCTTGATCGCGTGGCCGCTTGGCATGTTCTCGGTCGAGGGGATGACGGCGATCACGTTCAGTGGAAGCTCGAGCTCGGCGATCGCGCCGACGGCCTCGAGCACCGCTGCGCCACCCGACATGTCCATCTTCATCTCCTCCATGCCGCCCGAGGGCTTGATCGAGATGCCGCCGGTGTCGAAGGTGACGCCCTTGCCGACCAGGCCCAGCCTGGGGCCGCTGCCGCCACCGGCGTAGCGGAGGACGATCAGGCGCGGGTCCTCGGAGCCGCCCTG
>JAWVFA010000022.1:0-18752 GCA_033856415.1 Solirubrobacterales bacterium
CTCGACGAAGCGCTTGTATGTATCCCAGTCGACGAACGGCGACGGCACGCCGCAGCGCGGGAAGGTGCGGGTGAAGATCTCCGAGCGCACCGAGGCCAGCCCGCTGTCGCGGCGATCGAGGAACGGCGAGTTGGCCGACAGCGCCAAGAGCGGCGGGAGCAGCTCCCGCATGCGGTCGCAGACGGCGATCGCCCGGTCCGCCCCGCGCACCCCGACGTGGACGTGGAGGCTCCAGGTGTTGTTGCGCTGGGCGACGTAGCCGAGTTCCTGGCGCAGGCGGCTGTAGTGGGGCGTGTCGATGATCCTCTGGTCGAGGTAGTTCGCCCACGGGTGCGTCCCCATCGCCCCGAGCGCGAGGCCCATCGACTCGACCAGCGCGAAGAGCCGGTCGCGGCGGTCCTGCTGGGCGGCGACCGCCTCGGCGAAAGTCTCGCCCCGTCCTGAGCGGATCTCGACCTCGGAGGCGATCAGCTCCCCCGCCGCCGCCTCGGCCAGCACCTCGTCCTCGTCGCAGCGCGCCTTCACGTCCTCGTAGCGATGCGCCAGCTCCAGCGTCGCCGGGTCGAGGATCGCGAACTCCTCCTCGAGGCCGATGGTGAAATCGGTCGAGTTCTCGAATCGCTCGCGCGCGCCGTCGAGATCGAGCGTCAAAGCACTGTGGGCGGCGCTAGGCCAGGTAGAAGTAGAGCGCGTAGAGCAGGTCGACGGCGGGGCTGGAAGTGTGGACGGTGACCTCGGGCGGCACCTGCAGCAGCTGCTCGCTGTAGTTGAAGATGATTTTCACGCCCGCCTCGACCAACCGGTCGGCGACCCCCTGGGCGGCGGCGGCGGGGACCGCGAGGACCCCGACCACGACCTCCTCGTCGGCGACCACCTTCGCCAGTTCTCCGTCCAGCGGACGCACGGTGACGTCGCCGATCTCTGTCCCGACCTTCTCCTCGTCGACGTCGAACACGGCGACCACCTGGAAGCCGTGGTCGGCGAAGATCGCCGAGGAGGCGATCGCCTGGCCGAGGTGGCCGGCGCCGAAGAGGGCGATGTTGTGCTGGCCCGCGGTGCGGAGGATCTTGCGGATCTCCGAGACCAGCGAGTCGACGTTGTAGCCCACCCCACGCTTGCCGAACTTGCCGAACCCGGAGAGATCGCGACGGATCTGGGTCGGGTTGATGTGGGTGTACTCGGAGAGCTCCTGCGAGGAGATCGTCTCCCGGCCCATCTTGCGCGCCTGGGTCAGGACCTGCAGGTACCGAGAGAGGCGAGCGGCGACGCCCAGCGAGAGGCGCTCGCCTTCGACTGGGAACGCCCCTGCGGCGTCGAACTCCTCGATCACCTCGACCATTCCCCCACAGTATCGAGCCTGGCCACCAGCGCATCGCGGTCGAGAATCAGCTCCGAGACCTCGATCCCGTCGACCTCGACGACGGGGATGCGCTCGAGGTGGCGCCGCAGCAGCAGCTCGTGGCTCTCGATGTCGACCTCGTGCAGGTCGAAGCGGTACCCCTCGTTATGCAGGGCGACGATCTGCTCGAGCGCTTCCTCGCAGAGGTGACAGCCCGGGCGGGAGTAGACGACGACGTTGGCCATCGGGCTCAGTGCGGGACCGCAGCCGCGCTTTCGCCGCTCGCGAAGGCGTCGTAGCCGAGGTAATCGGGGTAGGCGATCGGCTCCGCGTAGCGCGCCGCCGAGCCGATCATCGCGGCGTTGTCGGTGCAGAGCTCGATCGGGACCAGCTTCAGCGCCACCCCCATCTCCTCGCAGAGCCTCCCCACCGCCTCGCGCAGCGGCCCGTTGGCGGCAACCCCGCCGCCGAGCGCGACGGCATCCCACTCGCCCCCCTTCAGCGCCCTTTTCAGCTTCGCCCTCAACTGCTCGACCACCGCCGCCTGGAAAGAGGCCGCGACGTCGGCGCGGCGTTCGGCCACCCCGTCGGGCCCAAGCTCGCGACAGCGGTAGAGGACCGCCGTCTTCAGGCCGCTGAAGCTGAAGTCGAGGCCGGGATTGCGGGTCATCGCGACCGGCATCTCGAAGGCCTCGGGATCTCCTCCCTCGGCCTCGCGCTGGACCAGCGGCCCGCCGGGATATCCCAGCCCCAGCAGCCGCGCCGCCTTGTCGAACGCCTCCCCCGCTGCGTCGTCGAGCGTCTGGCCGAGCAGCTCGTAGCCCTCGTGGTCGCGGACGCCGGCGAGCAGCGTGTGGCCGCCGCTGGCGATCAGACAGAGGAACGGCGGCTCCAGCGGCTCGGGCTCGAGGAAGTTGGCGGCGACGTGGCCCTGCAGGTGGTCGACGGGGATCAGCGGCAGGCGGCGAGCGGCGGCGATCCCCTTGGCGGTGCTGATCCCGACCAGCAGCGCCCCGATCAGGCCCGGCCCGGCGGTCGTGGCGACCGCGTCGACTGCGTCCAGCGTCACCCCCGCCTCCGCCAGTGCCGCCTCGACTACCGGCTCCACCAGCTCCAGATGCTGGCGGGCCGCCACCTCGGGCACCACGCCTCCGAAGCCCTCGTGAGCGGCGGCCTGGGAGGAGATCACGTTGCTGAGGATCCGCCCGCCGTCGAGGACGGCGGCGCAGGTGTCGTCGCAGGAGGTCTCGATCGCCAGCAGCATCAGTCCGCCCTCACTTGAGCCACTTCAGTCCAGCCACATGATCAGCGCGTCCTCGCCGTTGTCGTGGTAGTAGCGAGGACGGACGCCGGCGGAGCGGAAACCGAAGCGCTCGTACATGCCGATCGCCCGGTGGTTGGAAACGCGGACCTCAAGGGTGAACGGCAACTTTCCCTGCGCCTCTCCGATCAGGTGCCGCATCAGCTGCCCGGCGACGCCGGCGACGCGGTGCTCAGGGGCAATGGCGATGTTCATCAGGTGCCAGACCTGGTCGTAGCGAGAGCAGACCACGTAGCCGAGCAGCTCGTCGCCGGCGCTGGCGGCCAGGCAGATACCCGAGGGCTTGGAGAGCTCGAGGACGAACATCGCCAGCGACCAGGGCGTCGGGAACGAGCGGCGCTCGATCGAGATCACCGCCGGCAGGTCGCTGTAGGCAAGCCTGCGGACCTGAACCTCTTGGGTCAGCTCACTTTGCTCTTTGTGAAGCGTCTCGCTCACGCCACCGCTCCGCATCGGGGGGTCTCAGGTAGATCGGGGCGAGCCCGTCGGCTTCCGAACCGCCCGCCGCCGCCAACGCGCAGACGTTCCGCGCGGCGACCCGGTGGGCAGGATCGGAGTCGTCCGGTATCCGGACGCCGTCTCGGGCCAACTCGTGACGAAATCGTACCGCCCCGGAGCCAGCTACCGACGGGGATTCCTCCAATGCGGCGACGCGTGCGGCGAGCTCCTCGGGCCGATAGACGGCCGGATCCCAGATCCGCGCCCCGTCCGGCGCGTAGAGAGCGGCGAAGACCTCGCCGCGCCAGCCGTCGAGCACGGCAAGTGCTCGGCTGTTCCTTTTCGTTGCTATTCCCCGAAAAGGAACAGCCGAAGGGTCGGCCTCGAGGATGCCCGCCGCGAGGGCGTCCAGGGTGCAGACGCCGCGCACCGGCAGGCCGAGGCTGGCAGCGAGGCCGCGGGCGGTCGCGATCCCGACCCGCAGCCCGGTGAAGGTGCCGGGGCCGAGCCCGACCCCGATCAGGTCGACCGCGCTCCAGCCACCGGCGGCCTCGGCCGCGCGCTCGACCTCGGCCAGCAACCCGGTCGCGTGCCGGGGCCTCCCCTGCGGGGAGAGCCCCAGCTGCGACTCGTGCAGGACCTCGCCGTCGCGCCAGGCGCAGGCGACGGTGTCCACCGTCGCGGTGTCGAAGCCGACGACGATCAGGGGTGCGCTACCCCGTGACCCGGAAAGCCCAGGAGCCGACTTTCTTGCCTTTGACGTACCAGCTGACCACGTGTCTGCCGGGGATCGTCGAGGTGATCTTGTTCACGTAGAGGGTCCCCTGTTCGGCTTCCTGAGCCTGTGCGCAGAGGTTTTTCCCGCTCGGGAACTTGACGCAGACGCTGTAGGCGACGTCGCCGTTGAGGCTTTTGAAGAAAGCGCCCTTCTTGGCTTTCTTCGGGCAGGAGTGCGCGGGTTTTGCGTTACGAGAGACCCCGCATCCCACGTAGTGCTTGTAGGCCGCGGCGCTGGCCGAAGCGGGCACCGCCGTGATCAGCAGTCCACTCACCAGCATGGTCGCCGCGAGTGCTTTGAGTCCCTTCATCCCGTCCTTGCCTTTCTCGATCGAGGTTCGAGCGCCGATGCTACAAGCTGGGCGCGCTCCCTCCTGAACACGAGGTGACGGCGAACGCTGCGCTTTTCCCCTGCATCTCTACCGCTGAGGAGCAATCTCGACCCGGCGGCGCTCCTCGCTGATGTGGGCCAGGCGGACCTCGAAGGCGGGGCGGTCGAGCCGGCCCGAGCCGGCCGCCGGCCACTCGACGAAGGCGATCCCCTCCGGGCGCAGGTAGTCCTCGAGCAGCGCCGGGTCCTCCCCCTCGAGCGTCTGCAAGCGGTAGAGGTCGAGGTGGGAGACCGGCATCCGGCCGCCCCCGTAGCGCTGGCCGATCGTGAAGGTCGGCGAGGTGACGGGGTCGGTGACCCCAAGCGCACGGCAGGCGCCGCGGACGAGGGTCGTCTTGCCGGTCCCCAGCTCGCCGGAGAGGAGGACCACGTCACCGGGGCGCAGGCGCTCGGCGAGGCGAGCGCCGAGCGCTTCGGTCTCGGCGGCGCTGCCGGTCTCCACCACCTCCACGCAGGCGCTCCTACCCGAAGAAGCCGAGCTGGTCGGCGGGCGGCGGCGTGGAATCGTCCCCTCCATCGGCCTCGGCCTCGGCGATTTCCTCGGCGCTCGGGGCCGGGCCGGGGAGCGGACGCTGCAGCAGCTCCGGGATCGTCGCGAAGTCGCCCCGCAGCGTCTCCTTGACCGCGGGCGTTCGCAGGGCGGCGGCGGGATGGAAGAGCGGCAAAAGGAAGACCGTGCGGCCGCCGAGATCATGAACCTGCGGCGTGCCGCGGACCTTGGTGATCCCGGTCGGGCTGCCGCTCAGCAGCTTGGTGGCGAAGTTGCCGAGGGTGCAGACGACGCGCGGCTCGATCAGCCGCACCTGCTCGAACAAGTAGGGCTCGCAGGCGGCGATCTCGTCCGGATGCGGGTCGCGGTTGCCGGGCGGGCGGGACTTGAGGACGTTGGCGATGAAGACGTCGTCGCGGGCGAGCCCGATCTCCTCCAGCATCTGGTTCAGCAGCTGCCCGGCGCGGCCGACGAAAGGCAGGCCCTGGCGGTCCTCTTCGGCCCCGGGCGCCTCGCCGACGAACATCAGGTCGGCGTCGGCGTTGCCCGCCCCGAAGACCGTCTTGGCGCGGGTCTCGTGCAGGGGGCATTTCGTGCAGTCCTGGACCTCTTTGAAGAGCTGGACCAGCCGCTCCCGCCTCTCCTCGGCGCTCACGCTCAAGGCTTCTCCCCCGCCGCCCGCCGCTTCTTCGCCTCGCCGAGCCGCTCCTGGCGCGCCGATTCGCGCTCTCGCCGCCGCGATTCGTCCGACCGCACGCCGGCGCCTCGCGGCTGGCGCCCGGGGGGCGAAACGGCCGAGAGCAGACGTCGCGTGCGCTCGGAGCCGCAGGCGGGACAGGCGGCGGCCTGGCCGCTCGCCACGAGCTCCTCAAACCGAACCCCGCACTCCTCGCACTCGAACTCGTAGATCGGCATCTGCCCGCATCGTAGTTGGCGACAACCGGGTTCTCAGGGTTCGAATAATCTGCGCCGATGAAGGCAAGGGGACTGCTGGGGGTTCTCGCCTGCGCGCTGGCGGCGCTGCTGCTGCCGGCGGGCGCCGCGGCCGACCTCCCGAAAGGCGCCATCTCGCTCAGCTCGATCAAGCTCGGCGAGAGCAACGGCTACGAAGTCGAGCTCGCCGACCTCCGCTTCCGCAAGCGGCGGCCGGGCGCCGGCGAGGGCTTCACCGCCCGCCTGTGTCCCAGCCTCTCGATCCTCTCCAGTTGCCTGCCAAAGCACGAACGGGCGCGCATCGGGAGCCGCTACGGCAGCGGCTCCCACTCCCAGCCCTTGGCGCTGACCAGGCTCTCCTCGCTGAGGTAGCGGCGGAACTCGTCGAGCTCGGCTGGCTCGACGCTGTAGACGTGCTCGGGCTCGGGGAAGTGGCGGCGACGGACCTCGTCGCCGTACTGCTTCACCGCGGCGACCATCGTCTCGTGGACGTCGGCGTAGCGCTTGACGAATTTCGCCATGTGGCCGGTGGTGATGCCGAGCAGGTCGTGGAAGACGAGGACCTGGCCGGCGGTCCCGACGCCAGCGCCGATCCCGATCGTCGGCACCTCGAGCTTCTTGACGATCTCGTCGGTGATCGCCGAGGGGACGGCCTCGATGACGATCGCGAAGCAGCCGACCGACTGCAGCGCGAGGGCGTCCTCGAGCTGCTTGATCGCGCTCTTGGCGCTCTTGCCCTGGGCTTTGTAGCCGCCGAGGGCGGTCGCGGTCTGTGGGGTGAGGCCGACGTGGCCCATCACCGGGATCCCGGAGTTGACGATCGCCCGGGCGCGCTCGACGATCACGCCACCGGCCTCGAGCTTGACCGCCTGGCAGCCGGTCTCCTTGATCAGGCGCTGGGCGCTGCGGATCGCTTCCTCGTTGCTCGCCTCGTAGCTGCCCATCGGCATGTCGCCGACCATCAGCGGGGTCTTCAGGCCGCGGCGGACGGCCTTGCCGAGGATCACCATCTCGTCCATCGAGACCAGCTTCGTGTCCGGGTAGCCGAGGACGACGTTGGCGGCGGAGTCGCCGACGAGGACGATGTCGACTCCGGCCGCCTCGGCGACGGTGGCCGAGGGATAGTCGTAGGCGGTGACCATCACGATCGGCTCGCCGTTGGCCTGCATCTCGGCGAGGCGCGGCAACCCGATCGGCTTGCGGTCGGACGTCGGGGCGGTGTGGGAACGGCCTCCTGAGCTCATTTGAGCAGCACCTCCGGGTGGCTGTCGACGGCGATTGCCTTGTTGTCGTCGTCGACGTGGACGACGACCGGGTCGTAGCGCTCGAGGTCGCTCTCGTCGTAGGCGCCGAACGAGGCGACGATGATCTTGTGTCCGGGCTCGACCAGGTGCGCGGCGGCGCCGTTGACCTGCATGGTCCCCGAGCCCGGCTCGCCGTCGATCACGTAGGTGACGAAGCGGGAGCCGTTGTCGACGTCCCAGACGTGCACCTGCTCGTTGGTGATCAGATCGGCGCCGGCCATCAGCTCGGTGTCAATCGTGATGCTGCCGATGTAGTCGACGTCGCAGTCGGTCACCGTCGCCCGGTGGATCTTCGACTTCAGCATCTGTCTCTGCACAGGGACCCCTTTCGCGGGCTAGGTGTTCGGGACGTTGGTCGGGTGGATCAAGACGTTGTCGATCAGGCGCGCGGCGCCGATGCGGGCGGCGACGGCGACGAGCACCGGGCGCTCGGCGAGACGCTCGACGGGCTCAAGGGTCTGGGCGTCGCGGGCCTCGAGGTACTCGGGCTCGATCCCGGCGGCGGCGAGCTCGGCGCGGGCGGCGTCGAGGCCGGCGGCGAGCGAGTCGGAGCGGGTGGCCCGCTCGGCTGCGGTGAGAGCGCGAGAGAGCGCCGTCGCCCGCTCGCGATCGGCCGGCTCCAGGTAGGCGTTGCGGCTGCTCATCGCCAGGCCGTCGGGCTCGCGGACGGTCGGCATCACCTCGATCCGCACCGGGAAGTCGAGGTCGCGGGCCATGCGGCGGATCACAACCGCCTGCTGAGCGTCCTTCTGGCCGAAGTAGGCGACATCGGGAGCGACGACGTTGAAGAGCTTGGCGACGACGGTGGTGACGCCGCGGAAGTGCTCGGGGCCGCGGCGGCCGGAGTCACCGTCGAGGACGCCGGTGAGCGGGCCGCTAACCGCCACGGTGGTCGCGGCGTCGGCGGCGTAGACCTCCTCGACCGGCGGGGCGAAGACGATGTCGGCTCCGGCCTCGCCGGCGAGGCGCAGGTCGCGCTCCTCGTCGCGCGGGTAGCGGTCGAGGTCGTCGTTGGGGCCGAACTGGGTCGGGTTGACGAAGAGGCTCATCACCACCAGGTCGCACTCGGCGCGGGCGGCGCGGATCAGCGAGAGGTGCCCCTCGTGCAGGTAGCCCATCGTCGGCACCAGGCCGATCGTCTGGCCGGCGCGGCGGGCGTCGCGCAGCGCAGCGCGGAGCTCGCCCTTGGTTCTGATTGCGGACGCAGCCACGGTGAGACGAGGGGTATCGGTGAGGAGAGTCGAAGTCATAGGTCCATGCCCTGGGGGTCACGGCCGTGCAGAGCCAAATTATAGGCACGCTTCGTGGCGGTTCTGTGACTTTCGGCCGGAAAGTCTTTTCGAACCGTTGATCCGTCCGGGGTCCCTTCACGCAAGGTGGGGAAAGACCCCGATGCGGAAGGAAGCCATGAGCTCAGAGATCAAGGACGTGGTGCAGGAGGCAGCACACGAGGCGACGGAGGCTCTGGAGGGCGACACCCGGCTCGGTTTCCTGAAGAAGGCGGGGCTGGCCGGAGGCGGCTTGGTGGGCGGCGGCGCGCTGCTCAGCGCCCTCACCCCGGCGGCGGCGATGGCCGCGGGCAAGGGACGCCCGCCGGCGAGCTTCGGCAAGGGCGACATCGGCATCCTCAACTACGCCCTCACCCTCGAGTACCTCGAGTCCGCCTTCTACAACGAGGCGACCGCTAACAACAAGAGGAAAACCTTCCTCAAGGGTGCCCAGGAGCAGGCCTTCCTGAAGCGGGTCACCGCCGACGAGAACGCCCACGTCGCCTTCTTGAGAAAAGCGCTCGGCAGCAAAGCGGTAAAGGCACCGAAAGTCGACTTCGGGAACACGACCGCAAGCGAGTCGGCCTTCCTCAAGACGGCGGTGGCGTTGGAGAACACCGGCGTCGGCGCCTACTCGGGCCAGGCGCTCAACATCGTCAGCCCGGCGTATGCCGCGGCGGCGCTGTCGATCTGGTCGGTCGAGGCGCGGCACGCATCGGTCGCCGGTCTGCTGCTGAAGCCGACCGCGAAGAGCCTCTCCCCCAATGGCGCCTTCGACGAGCCGAAAGCGGCCGCCCAGGTCCTCAAAGCCGTCGAAGCAACGGGTTTCCTCCAGTAGTCACCCCGCGGGAGCGGCGAAGTCGATCCTGCGGATCGGCTTCGCCGGCGCCCCGGCCGCGATCGTCCCGGCCTCGACGTCGCGGGTGACGACCGAGTTGGCGCCGATCACGCAGCGCTCGCCGACGCTGACCCCGCTGGTCACCGCGCAGCCGATCCCGAACCAGCAGTTGGCGCCGATCTTCACCGGCCCCTTGGTCGTGAACCCCTGCCAGGTGATCGGCTGGGTGGGGTCGTCGTAGCGGTGCTCGGCGTCGCCGACGAAGCAGCCGTTGGCGAACATCGTGTGCTCGCCGATCGTGACGCTCTCCTGCGCGGCGATCATCACGTTGCGGTTGAGGAAGCAGCCGGCGCCGATCTCGATCCGGGCGCCCGGCGCCAGGGTCAGCCAGCAGCCCGGCTCGAGCAGGGTCCCCTCGCCGATCACGAGCCGCCCCTCGTCGAGCGCCTCCAGCGCCTCGCCCTCGATCGGGTGGCGGATGAAGAAGCCCCCGCGCGCCGCGTGGCGGTCGATCCGCCAGCGCCGCAGCAGGCGGTGGTTGCGCTCGTACCAGCGCCGCTTCGCCCACCACAATCGCCAGCCGCTCGTCGCCATTTCCGCGCACCCTAGTGCCGACGGGCCTGAAACCTCGATATGCCTCGGGAAATAGGCCCGTCGGCGGGTGGGTGGCTTGAGCTCGGCATAGACTGCGCGCGTGGCTGACCTGCGTGGCGGCATCGACCTCGGCGGCACCAAGATTCAAACGGCGATCGTCGACGGGCGCGGTGAGGTCGTCGGCCAGGCGCGGCAGCCGACGCCGACCAGCGGCGGGCCCGAGGACGTGGCCGCGGCGATGGTGGCGGCGTTGCAGGAGGCCGCCAAGGAAGCCGACGTCGAGACCGGCGATCTGACCGGGATCGGGGTCGGCTCGCCCGGCGACGCCGACGAGAACACGGGTGTCGTCTCCTCCGCCAAAAACCTCCCCGGTTGGGACGGCAGCTTTCCGCTTGCCGCAGAGCTGAGCAAGGCGCTGGGAACCCAGGTCAAAGTCGGCAACGACGTCCAGGTCGCGACCGAAGCCGAGTTCCACCTCGGGGCCGGACAGGAGTTCCAGAGCCTGATCGGCGTCTTCTGGGGGACCGGCGTCGGCGGCGGCCTCGTCCTCGACGGCAGGCCGTGGCTGGGCCGCGGCGCCGCCGGCGAGATCGGCCACGTGGTGGTCAAGCGCGGTGGCGCCAAGTGCCCCTGCGGGCGGCGCGGCTGCCTCGAGGCTTACGCCGGGCGCTTGGCGATGGAAGCCGAGGCGCGCCGCCAGCACGAAGAGGGCCACAAGACCGACCTCTTCCACCTGATGGAGAAGCACGACAAACCGCGCCTCACCAGCGGCATCTGGGAGCGGGCACTGGACCACGGCGACCACCTCGCCGAGAAACTGATCGAGCGGGCGGTCGAGGCGCTGGGGACCGGCGTCGCCTCCGCCGTCAACCTGCTCGACCCCGAAGCCGTGATCATCGGCGGCGGCCTCGGCGTCCGCTTCGGCGAGCGGCTGATGGACCCGCTGATGGAAGAGATGAGCCAGCACCTCTTCGTCGACGAGCGCCCGCCCGCCGTCCGCGTCGCCTCGCTCGGCGACCTCGGCGGCGCGATCGGCGCCAGCCTGCTGGTCTCGGGCTAGACGCGGCCTGAGGTCTGGCGCTGCTGCCTGGCGACGGCGTCGACCAGTACGGCCAGCAGCAGGACGCCGCCGGTGACCATGAACTTGACCGCCGAGGAGAGGGCGAGCAGGTCCATGCCGTTGGAGATCGAGCCGATTACCAATGCACCGAGGAGGGCGGTCCAGACCGAGCCGCGGCCGCCGAAGAGGCTGGTCCCGGCGATCACCGGGCCGGCGATCGCCAGCAGCAGGAGTTCGTTGCCGCCGGAGTTCTGGTTGACGGCGAGCAGGCGCGAGGCGGCCATGATGCCGCCGATCGCCGCCATCGTCCCGGCGATCGAGAAGACGACGACGCGGATCCCGTTGACGCTGATCCCGGCCCGCCGCGCGGCCTCGGCGTTGCCGCCGACCGCGTAGACGTGGCGCCCGAAGCGGGTCATCTTCACCACGTACTCCATCCCGACCACGAACCCGACCAGGATCAGGATCGCCAGCGGCAACCCGCGGTCGGAGTTGAAGACGAGGATCGCGGCGATGACGACGGCCGCGACGAGGACGAAGCGGACGATCAGCGAGGTCGGGTTCTCCGCCGCGAGGCCGGCGTCACGGCGGCGTTTGTAGCCGATCACGAGGACCGCCCCGTAGGCCGCGATCGCGATTACGGCGAAGATCCAGCCCACCGCGTCCGAGTAGAAGGTGTTGGCCAGGCCGGTGATTTTCGGGTCGTTGATATTCAACGATCCGGTCGAGCCGAGCACCTGCAACAGCGCTCCCTGCCAGGCGAGCAGTCCCGCCAAGGTGACGACGAAGGAGGGGACCCCGAAGCGGCTGAAGAGGAAGCCCTGGAGGAAGCCGATCGCGCAGCCGACGAGGACCGCGGCGCCGATCGCCAGGTAGGGGTTCCAGCCGTGTTTGACGTTGAGGACGGCCATCACCGCGGCGGCGAGGCCGCTGACCGCGCCGACCGAGAGGTCGATCTCGCCGAGCAGCAGCACGTAGACGATGCCGACCGAGATCAGCCCGACGGCGGTGATCTGCAGCCCGAGGTTGGTCAGGTTCTCGGCCGAGAGGAAGCGGTCGTTCTGCGACTGGAAGATGATCCAGATCAGCGCCAGGCCAATGACGACGCGGAGCGAGGCAAGGTCGCCCTGGACGATCCGCCGGATCGTCTCGCGGCGGGCGCTGCTCTCGCCCTTATCGGCTTCGGGCCCCTGCGCTTCGGCGCTCTCGACGGTCTCGCTCATTGCTCCTCCTCGCGTTTCTCCGCCTCGAGCTCCGCTCGCTCGGCCTGCTCCCCGCCGTCGTTTTTCTCGCCGAGGCCAGTGATCGCGCCGACGACGTGCTCCTCGGTCGTCTGCTGGGCGTCGAACTCGCCGCCGGCGCGGCCGAGCCGCAGGACGAAGATCCGGTCGGCGACTTCGAAGACGTCGGCGAGGTTGTGGCTGATGACGACGACGCCGAGGTCGCGCTCGCGCAGGCGCCGGATCAGTTTCAGGACCTGCTGGGTCTGGGCGACGCCGAGGGCCGCGGTCGGCTCGTCGAGGAGGACGACTTTCGGCTCGCCGAGCAGCGAGCGGGCGACCGCCACCTGCTGGCGCTGGCCGCCGGAGAGGGTCCCGACCTCGCTGCGCAAGCTGGGGATCGTCACCGCCAGGTTGGAGAGCAGATCGCTGGTCTGGTGCTCCATCCTCGCCTCGTCGAGCTGGCGGGAGACCTGGCCGGGGCCCGGCGCCACCTCCTCGCGACCGAGGAAGAGATTGGCGACGACGTCGAGGTTGTCGCAGAGGGCGAGGTCCTGGTAGACGGTCGCGATCCCGAGTTCGGTCGCGTCCTGCGGGCCTTTGATTCTCACTTCCTCGCCGTCGAAGCGGATCGTGCCCTCGTCGGCGGAATAGATGCCGGCGATCGTCTTCACCATCGTCGACTTGCCGGCGCCGTTGTCGCCGACAAGGCCAACGACCTCGCCGGCGTGGACGGCGAAGTCGACCCGGTCCAGAGCCTGGACCGGGCCGAACCTCTTACTGACTTTCTCCAGCTCGAGGAGTGGAGCGCCAGATGCCACTAGATCACCCGGAGATCCCTGCTTCTTCGCAGGCGGACTTGTAGGGGCCGGTGCAGAGTTCGCTGGGGCTGACGAAACCGTCCGCGACCACCGTGCTCTTGACGTTGTCTTTGAGCACCGCGACCGGTTCGAGGATCGCCGACGGCACGTCGGTCTTGCCGTTGTTGATGTCTTCGGTGATCAGGTCCTTCGGGGCTTCTTCCCCTTCGGCCAGGGCGATCGCGAGTTCGGCGGCGATCGTGGCCTCGGGCGGGATTTCCTTGTAGACCGTCAGGTACTGCTGGCCGGCGAGAATCCGCTGCAGGCCCGCGACGGTCGCGTCCTGACCGGTGACCGGCTTTTCTTCGGGGTTTATGCCGGCACCTTTGAGCGCCGCGATCGCGCCGCCGCCGGTGTCGTCGTTGGCGGCGTAGATCCCGGCAAAGCCGTCATTGCCGAGCGCCGTGATCGCCTGCTGTGCCTCGCGCTGGGCGTTTTCGGCGGACCAGCCGGGCGTGTCGTACTCCTTCGCGACCTGGACGCCTGCGGCTTCGAACCCTTTGTGCGCGCCTTTTTTGAACAAGGCGGCGTTGGGGTCGGCCGGGTCGCCGTTGATCATGATCACGGGACCGCTGGGGCTGCCGTCTTCTTTCAGTTTTTTCGCCAGCGTTTCGGCCTGCAGTTCGCCGACTTTTTCGTTGTCGAAGGAGACGTAGGCGTCGACTTCGCCATTTTCGATCAGCCGGTCGTAACTGACCACCGGGACGTTCTGGGCTTTCGCCTGTTCGGCGATCGCCGCCGCCGATTTCGAGTCCATCGGGTCGACGACCAGAACTTCGGCGCCCTGGGTCAGCGCCGCTTCTGCCTGACTCTGCTGTTTGGAGGCGTCACCGCCGGCGTTGCTGTAGAGGACTTCGCAGTCTTCGCAGTTTTCCTCGACGGCCTTTTCGAAGTCGGGCTTGTCGTTGGATTCGTAACGCGGCGTTTCGTTTTCGGGGAGCAGGAGGGCGATCTTGGTCCCGCCTCCTCCGCTACTGCCGCCGCAGCCGGCTACCACAAGACCTACCGCGAACAGCGCGCAACCGATAACCGCAAGTCGCCGCAACAACGCTGGGTTGGACATAACCCTCCTCCTCGGGAATTGGCAATTGGACCATTACCCCGTTGCGGACATTTCATTCACTCCCAACTGGAGGACTGAAGATCGTGGCCAGGTCGCAGTAGAAAAGGGTGTGCGCTTGGCCTAGGCGGCCACAGGCTCGCGCCTGCGGCGCTTCGGCTTCGCCGGCTGCACCAGCTCGGCGAGGAAGCGGCCGGTATAGGAGCCCGGCGCGGCCGCGACCTCCTCGGGAGTGCCGGTGGCGACGATCTCGCCGCCGCCTTCGCCGCCCTCGGGCCCGAGGTCCACGAGCCGGTCGGCGGTCTTGATCACGTCGAGGTTGTGCTCGATCACGACCACGGTGTTGCCGGCGTCGACGAGGCGGCCGAGTACCTCGAGCAGCCGCTGCACGTCGGCGAAGTGGAGGCCGGTGGTCGGCTCGTCGAGGATGTAGAGGGTGTCGCCGGTGGCGACTTTGGAGAGCTCGGTCGCGAGCTTGATCCGCTGCGCCTCGCCGCCGGAGAGCGTCGTCGCCGGCTGCCCGAGGCGGATGTAGTCGAGGCCGACGTCGTGCAGGGTGCGCAGGCGGCGGGCGATCTTCGGCACGTTCTCGAAGAACCCAACCGCCTCCTCCACCGACATCTCCAGCACGTCGGCGATGTTCTTGCCCTTGAAGCGGACCTCGAGCGTCTCGCGGTTGTAGCGCTTACCGTGGCACTGCTCGCAGGGCACGTAGACGTCGGGCAGGAAGTGCATCTCGATCTTGATCTGGCCGTCGCCTTTGCAGACCTCGCAGCGGCCGCCTTTGACGTTGAAGCTGAAGCGGCCGGGCTTGTAGCCGCGCGCCCGCGACTCCTGCGTCTGCGTGAAGAGCTGGCGGATGTGGTCGAAGACGCCGGTGTAGGTCGCCGGGTTGGAGCGCGGGGTGCGCCCGATCGGCGACTGGTCGATGTTGATGATCTTGTCGATCTGGCCGAGGCCGTCGATGCCGTCGTGCGCGCCCGGCCGCAGCTTCGCCTGGTGCAGGCGGTTGGCGACCGCGTGGTGCAGGGTCTCGTTGACGAGGGTCGACTTGCCCGAGCCGGAGACGCCGGTGACGCAGCAGAAGACGCCGAGTGGAATTTCGACGTCGACGCCCTTGAGGTTGTGTTCGCGGGCGCCCCGAACGACGAGCTCGCCGGTCGGTCGGCGGCGCTCGCTCGGGACCTCGATCCGTTTCTTGCCCGAGAGGTACTGACCGGTCAGCGAGGCAGGGTTCTTCGAGACTTCCTTGGGCGTGCCGGCGGCGATCACATGGCCGCCGTGTTCGCCGGCGCCGGGGCCGAGATCGACCAGGTGGTCGGCGGCCATCATCGTCCCCTCGTCGTGCTCGACGACGATCACCGTGTTGCCGAGGTCGCGGAGGCGGTCGAGGGTCGCGATCAGCTTCTCGTTGTCGCGCTGGTGGAGGCCGATCGAGGGCTCGTCGAGGACGTACATAACGCCGACCAGGTGCGACCCGATCTGGGTCGCGAGCCGGATCCGCTGCGCCTCGCCGCCGGAGAGCGAGCGGGCCGAGCGGGCCAGCGAGAGGTAGCCGATGCCGACGTTCTCGAGGAAGGAGAGCCGCTCGGTGATCTCGCGCACGATCAGCCGCGCGATCGCCTTCTCGGTCTCGGTCATCTCCAGGCCGCGGATCCACTCGGCAGCGGCCTGGGCGGAGAAGTCGCTGTACTCGGCGATGCTGAGGCCGCCGACCTTGACCGCGAGGCTCTCCGGGCGCAGCCTGGCGCCCTTGCAGGCCGGGCACGGCTGCTCCGCCATGTAGCCCTCGATCCGCTCGCGGTTGGACTCCGAGTCGGTCTCCTCGTAGCGCCGCTGCAGGTTGTTGACGATCCCCTCGAAGCGCACCTTGTAGGAGCGGCGGCGGCCGAAGCGGTTGGTGTAGGAGACGTGATGGCGCTCGTCACCGGTCCCGTAGAGGAAGATCTCCCGCTCTTTCTTGGAGAGCTGCGACCAGGGCTTGTCGGCGTCGACGTCATAGGTCTCGGCGACCGAGGCGATCAGCCGTCTCCAGTAAGCGGTGATGCCGCGGTTCCAGGGCTGCAGCGCGCCCTCGGCGAGGGAGAGCGTCGGGTCGGGGACGACCAATTCGGGGTCGATCACTCGCTGGAAGCCGAGGCCGTGGCAGCGGTCACAGGCGCCGTGCGGCGAGTTGAAGGAGAAGATCCGCGGCTCCAGCTCGGGGATCGAGGTGCCGCAGTTGAGGCAGGCGAACTGCTCGGAGAAGAGCATGATTTCACCGGCTTTCCCAGTGGCTTTATCGCCGCCGGCTTTGGGAGCGTCGAGGATCTCGACTTCGATCAACCCCGCCGCCAGCCCCGCCGCCGCTTCGATCGACTCCGAGAGGCGACGCCGCAGGTCGGTCTTCATCACCAGGCGATCGACGACGATCGAGACGTCGTGTTTGTACTTCTTGTCGAGGGCGATGTCCTCGTCGAGGCGCCGCAGCTCGCCGTTGATCTTGGCCCGTGAGTAACCCTCGAGCCGCATCTGCTCGAGCAATTTGCCGTACTCGCCTTTGCGGCCGCGGACGACCGGCGCCATGACCATGAATTTGGTCCCCTCGGCGAGCGTCATCAGCCGGTCGACGATCTGCTCCTGGGTCTGGCCGGTGATCTCCTCGCCGCACTCGGGACAGAACGGGGTCCCGATCCGCGCCCAGAGCAGGCGCAGGTAGTCGTAGATCTCGGTCACCGTTCCGACCGTCGAGCGCGGGTTGCGCGAGGTCGTCTTCTGGTCGATCGAGATCGCCGGCGAAAGGCCCTCGATCGAGTCGACGTCGGGCTTCTCCATCAGGCCGAGGAACTGGCGCGCATAGGAAGACAGGGACTCGACGTAGCGGCGCTGGCCCTCGGCGTAGATCGTGTCGAAGGCCAGGCTGGACTTGCCGGATCCCGACAGCCCGGTGATCACGATCAGGGCGTTTCGCGGCAGCCTGAGGTGGAGGTCCTTCAGGTTGTGCTCGCGAGCCCCGGAGACGACGAGCTCGTTCTGCGGCTTCACATAAACGAGTCTAGAGGCCGGATCGGATCGAACAGATGTTCGCTTGACCCCCGAGTTCGCAACTGCGTGCCCACTCAGGCGTTAGCGCTCAAGAGTCGCTCTAGGCGAGCCTGTCCTCGGCGATAGCACTGCCTCTCCTCGGGAAGTACCTCACCTTCCTTGGCCGCCTCCAGGTGTGTCACCGCCAGCTCGCGAACGGTCATCTTCCGTATCTCCGGCTCGGGAGACTCTGCCAGCGTGATCTCGGCGCGCACAATCGCTTCGGGATGTCGGCGCAGGCTGCGCTCCAGTGCTCTGAACTGCCGACGGGCTCGCCAGTTGGCTGGCTTGGCCACATAGAGCCGGTCGGTTTCCGAGTCGCCTCGAAAGCACAGGTCCTGGATCAGGCTGCCTGGGCTCGTCGGCAGTTGCTTCTGCTCACGCGCGCTCACCGGGTCGCCGTTTGACTCATCTGCGCAACCCGTGAAGGCCAAGAGCGAGATGCTGCTCAATTGAACGGCCATCCTGCGCATCCGCTGACGCCGACGGGCCGCGAAAACCGAGTCTGGCAAGGACGCAGGGAGGACGTAGTGCTCTGCACACGCCCGACCGAGGACGCCGCCAGGCGAAGGTTTGCAGCGAGCCAGGCGGCGTCAGCCGCCCACGCGGGCGTAGACCTCGTCCAGAATCGTGTCCTGGTCATCGAGGTCGAAGTTCTCCTCGAGGTAGCGGGCGGTCTCGTCCCGCGGGGTGCCGTTCAGGGCCATGTTGAGCGCGATCAGGCGAGCGCCCTCGGAGCCCTCGCCGCCTCCGCCTCCGGATGGGGCAGGGGCGGGCTCCTCGACTGCCGGGGCCTCCTCCTCGACGGGCTCGCTCTCGGGCTCCTCCGCGGTTTCGAGCTCATCGTCGAGCGCGGGCTGGTCCGACGTGTCCTCTTCTGAGGCCTCGTCCTCCTCGGCCGCCGGCGCCTCCTCCTCGACGGCGGGCTCCTCGGCGACTGGCTCGGGCTCGGAGCCTGCTGCGGGAGCGGCTTCGCGCACGTCCGCGAGCCCGGAGCGGATGCCCTGGAGCTCGGCCTCGAGCGATCCGGCGTTGGTGCGAACGCTCTCGACAAGCGACGAGACCGTGCTGCGCAACTCGTCCACCAACCCGTTCAGGTCGGTCTCGATCGTGCTCGCCTTGCCGAGCATCACGGCGGTGGCCTCCTCCACCTTCGCCACGTGGGCAGAGGCTTCGGACTCGGCGCGCTCGCGGGTCTGGCGTGCGGCCTGTGCGGCCTCGTTGCGGGTGCGGTCGGCCTCGGCGGCGGCGTCACCGCGATCCTTCTCGGCCTGGCTGCGAGCCTGACTGGTCACCTGCTCGGCCTCCGAGCGGGCGGTCGACTCGATCGAGCCGGCGCTGTTCTCGGCGGCCTCGACGATCACCCGCACCTGCTCGGCCGCTGCGGTGGCCACGGAGGCCCCGGGTGCGGGGCCGGCCGGCCGCGTGCTCTTGAGTTCCTCGACCGCGGCTGCGAGCGCGGTCAGGTGGGCATCCACCTCATCCGGGTCGTAGCCCTTCCGCGCCTGGGAAAAGTCCTGACGCTCGATCGACTGACGCTCCAGCTCCAACGGGTGTCCTCTTTTCGTGATCGCCTGCCTTGAAGTTCGAGGAGGCAGCCTAGCTCAGATGGCCCGATCGGGCGATGTCCGCGCTCAGGCGCCGGCCTCGATCTCGTCCTGTTCGCGGCGCAGCGCCTTGATCTCGTCCCGAAGCTTCGCGGCGTACTCGAAGCGCAGGTCCTCCGCCGCCGCCAGCATCTCCTCCTCGAGCTCCACCATGGTGCGCGCGATCTCCTCCGCCGTCATGCCCTCCTC
>JAWVFA010000023.1:0-71923 GCA_033856415.1 Solirubrobacterales bacterium
GCAGCCGCGCGACGAGCCGCTTGCCCTGGTCGTAGGAGAAATCGCGGTGGACGATGATCGAGAGCGCGTCGACCTTGTCGCCCGCGAGCAGGATGTCCACCTTGACCAGGTCGGAGGCCTCGTTGCCGATCGGTTCGTAGTCCAGGGAGGCATAGCCGCGGGTGCTGCTCTTCAGCAGGTCGAAGAAGTCGAGGACGATCTCACCGAGCGGCATGTCGTAGCGGATCTGCACCCGCTCCGAGCTCAGGTAGTTCATGTCGACGTGGGTGCCGCGGCGCTGCTGGCAGAGCTCCATCACGGCACCGACCTGCTCTTTCGGGCAGATGATCGTGGCGCGGATATAGGGCTCTTCGATCGTCTCGATCGTGGCGGGGTCGGGCAGATCGGTCGGGCTGTGGACCTCTTTGACCTCGCCGTTGGTGAGGTTGACGATGTAGCGCACGTTCGGCGTCGTCGCCAGCAGGTCGAGGTCGTACTCGCGCTCCAACCGCTCGCGGACGATCTCCATGTGGAGGAGGCCGAGGAACCCGCAGCGGAACCCGAAGCCGAGCGCCTCGGAGGTCTCCGGCTCCCAGGAGAGGGCGGCGTCGTTGAGCGAGAGCTTCTCGAGCGCGTCGCGGAGATCTTCGTAGCGGTCGGTGTCGATCGGGAAGAGGCCGCAGAAGACCATCGGCCGCACCTCGCGGTAGCCCTCGAGGGGCTCGGAGGCTGGGTTGCCCTGCGCCGTGAGGGTGTCGCCGACGCGCAGCTTGGTGACGTCCTTGATCCCGGTGATCAGGTAGCCGACGTCGCCCGCGTCCATCCCCTGGACGCCGATCATCGTCGGCCGGAAGAAGCCGATGTCATCGATGTCGGCTTCGGTTCCGTTTTGCATCGCCAGGATTCGCTCCCCCTTGCGGAAGGAGCCGTCGACCATCCGCACGTAGGCGATCACGCCGCGGTAGGGGTCGAACTCCGAGTCGAAGATCAGGGCGCGGGTCGGAGCGTCGGCAGCGCCGCCCGGCGGCGGGATCCGCGCGACGATCGCCTCGAGCACCTCGAGCACCCCCTCCCCGGTCTTGGCCGAGATCGGCAAAGCTTCTTCCGGATCGCCGCCAAGCAGGTCGGCGATCTCCTGCGCGGTCCGCTCCGGCTCGGCGCCGGGCAGGTCGACCTTGTTGATCACCGGGATCAGCTCAAGCCCGTTCTCGATCGCCAGGTAGGTGTTGGCGACGGTCTGCGCCTCGACACCCTGGGCGGCGTCGACGACCAGCAGGGCGCCCTCGCAGGCGGCGAGGCTACGCGAGACCTCGTAGGAGAAGTCGACGTGGCCGGGGGTGTCGATCAGGTGCAGGTGGTAGGTCTCGCCGTTTTTCGCGGTGTACTCGACCCGCACCGCCTGGGCCTTGATCGTGATCCCGCGCTCGCGCTCGAGGTCCATCGAGTCGAGCAGCTGGGCCTGCATTTTCTTCGGGTCGACGGCGCCGGTCAGCTCGAGGATGCGGTCGGCCAGGGTCGACTTGCCGTGGTCGATGTGGGCGATGATCGAGAAGTTGCGGATGTGGTCCATGGGGCGTGGTGAGTATGGAGTACGGGCGGGTTTGGGTGCGAGACAACGGTGGTTGGCGCGCGGGTCCTGTCACGGCAGGGGCCGACCACCCCCGAGGACACCTCGGGGGTGGTCCCCCCCCGGCCGCGCCACCCGCGCGTAAAGGCTTTGTCTAGCCAGCCACGCCGTCCGAGATCCGGATCAGCACGCCGCGGGACGCAGGTCTTCAGGTAGTTCGAACACGACCGTCGGAGGCTCTCGAAGAACGACTTTTGCTCCGGCCGCTTTGCTCCAGGCCGCTTGGGGTGGGTAGCTCGGCTTGCCGGGCTCTTCGCGGTCGCGGGTGGCTACTACGTAGTCGTAATCGCCTTCGTCGAGGAGGCGGAGGTAGGTGGGGCAGTCGTTGGCTGCCTCGAAGCCGCCGTGGGGCTGCTCGGTGCCGAGGTACTGGACGTGGTTGGAGAGGTCGGTGCCGAAGAGGGGGTACTGGCGAGTGCTGGTGGTGGCGATGCGAGCGTCGGAGACATCGCGGGCCCAAGCGAAGGCGGCGTTCAGACCAGGCGCCGTGAAGCTCGGATCCGAATAGCGGCTCTCCAAGTAGTGCCGCTGCACCGGATAGCCGACGCAGACCACGAGAACAAGCGCTGCGATCCCACCCGCAACCCCCCGCAGGGGCCGATCCCGAAAAGTCTGCCGGACTTTCGTTTCGCAATCCGGCAGATAGGTCCGGCGGGCTCCGAGGCGGGTGAGGGCGGAGCGGAATAGCGGCGCCGTTGGCAGCAGCGCGAGGCCGAGGACCAAGGCTGGGGCGAGGTAGCGGAGGCCGGATTCGAACCCGCGCGGCATTCCCTCCGGTCCCGACGCCGACGTGGGCGCGACCAACCACGCCAGCGCACTTGCCAGCCCAACCATCCCTGCCACGCACAACACCGCCGACGGGCCGATTTCCGGTGGCACAGACCGGTTTTCGGCCCGTCGGCGGAGGAGGGGCGCAGCGCTGGCGACGAATAGGCCGGCGAACGCGGCGAGTAGGAGCAGCGGCCATATGAGCCAGAGGCCGTCGTGCAGGCCCGGGAGGAGCCAGTCGGACCAGACGCTGCCGTCGCCGAGGTACCCGAGGACGGAGTGGGCTTCGCGGCCGCCGAGAGCCTGCTCCGGCGCGGGCAGGTCGATCGGGCCGAGGTGGCGGACCCAGGGCAGCGGGTTGCCGCTGTGGACGAGGTTGCGCAGGTACCAGTAGCCGCCGCCGGCAAGAGCACCAAGAGCGCCTGCGACGAACGCGCGTCCCTTGTCGCCGCGTGGTGCGACGAGAGCCGTCCCGACGACGAGCACCGCGGCCGGCAGCAGGAAATTGAGCTTCGTCCCCGCCGCCAGGCCCGCTGCCAGACCAACCACGAGGTACGGACCGACGCCGGAGCCTCCCCCCTCCCTGCCCAGCTTCTTTTCCGTCCCTCCATCCCCGCCCCACGCATTCACCATCACCGCTACTCCGGCCAGCAGGAAGAAGATCCCGACGATGTCGTTCCGCGCCTCCCCCGCCTGGTCCGCCAACGCCGGCACGCTCAGCGCAATCGCACCAAGAGCCAGCGACCACGACGCGACCCGAAACGGCCGCCCGATGCACCAGCAGGCCACCAGGCACCCGACGAACCACCCAAGATTCAGCAACGGCGAGAGCACATCGCGCCCGAAGGCAAGCATCCCTGCCGCATGGAAGATTTCCCCGTTGGCGGGATAGAACCAGGCCAGAAACTGCGGCGCGATGAAGTGCAGGTCCCACGTATCGCCGCTCTGCATGAACCCCGCCGCAAACGGCCCGTGGTACCAGGTGGAATCGAACCCGGTCATCCCCGTCGAAAGTTTGCCTTTGGCTTCCAAGGCGAACTTGAGTACGGCAAGCGCGGCAATTGCCAGCGCGATCAGCGCCGAGAGGGAGGTCACCCGCACCCCTACTTGCTGGGTGGGGTGCGGGTGACCTCCCTCTCCCTCCGGCCGTTGCGGCGCGAACTTCCACAAGCCGATCCCAGCGGCGGCCACCAGCAGCAGATACGGCATCGGATCCCACCACCCGAAGCTCCCCAGCAGCTCCGCCGCCCAGATCAGCAGCGCCAGCGCAATCACCGCGCTTGCCAGGTGCGCCGGCGCCCCCTCGAACCGAGGCAGCAGCCAAGCGCGCAGCGAAGCACCGCCCAGCCAGGCGAACCCGCCCAGCAGAAGGATCTCCGCCACGCCCAGCAGGTACCGCCCGAGGTCGAGCATCTGCCTCTAGCGGCCTCGCCGCAGCAGCAGCCGGCTCATCTGGTCGAGCTCGGCCACGCGCAGCAGCTTCGCCACCGAGAGGTACACCGCCAGCCCCGCGCCCAGCCCCACTCCCAGCGAAACGATCTGGCCGCCAAGGCCGCGACCCAGCGCATCGTCGAGGACCTCCCAGACGATCCAGCCGACAGCCGCAAGGGCAGCCGCCGCGACCGTGATCCGCACCGCGGCCGAGATCAGGCGCCCCAGTTCGATCCCGTGGAGGATGCGGCGCAGGATCACGCCCTGGGCGACGACGCTGAGGGCGGTGGCGATCCCGGTCGAGGCGACGATGCCGCCCACCCCCAGGTGGTAGAGAGCGAGCGCGACGCCAGCGGTCACCGCCAGGTTGGCGGCCGAGATCCAGGTCGGGATCCACGGTTTCTGCAGGCTGAAGAAGGTGCGGGTCAGCAGCAGGAAGAGTCCGTTGGTCGGCAGCGAGAAGGCGAACCAGAAGAGTGCCGTCGCGACCACTTCGGTTTCGTGCGCGTCAAAGGCACCGCGCTGATAGATCAGCCGGATCATCGGGTCGGAGAGGACGAGGATCGCCGCTGCCGCCGGGACCAGGACGAAGAGGATCTGCCGCATCCCGTTGGCCATCGTCCGCCGCAGGTCGTCGATCTCCCCGGCGTTGGCGAACCGCGCCAAGGTCGGGAACAGCACCGTCGCGATCGCCACCGAAAAGATCCCCTGCGGCAGCTGGTAGATCCGGAAGGCTTTGTCGATCGCCGCCGGCGCCTGATCGGAGACCAGGCTGCCGAAAAAGCTGTTGATCAGCAGGTTGAAATTGATCAACCCGAGGCTGATCGTCACCGGCAGCATCAGCAGCAGCACCCGCCTCACCCCCGGGTGGCGCCAGTCGAAGCTGAACTTGAACCGGTAGGGCGTGTTGCGCAGGTCCCACGCCGGGATCAGAAGCTGGACGAAGGTGCCAACCAGGATCCCGATCGCGTAGGCGTAGATCCTGTCCCGGCCCTCGAACATCGGCTCCAGCACGACGAGGACGACGATGATCGTCAGGTTCCAGAACAGTGGCGAGATCGCAAAGGCGCCGAAGCGGTCGTAGCTGTTGAGGATGCCGACGACGATCCCGCTCACCCCGAGCAGGACGAGGATCGGGAAGAGGACCTGCGAGAGGGCGACGGTGAGGTCGAGAATCGCGCCTTCGAAGCCGGGCGCGAAGAGCGGCATGATCACCGGCGCCAGGAGGACGAAGAAGGCGGTGATCGCGCCCAGCACCATCGTCACCAGCAGCAGCATCGTCGAGGCCAGCCGGAACGCCTCTTTGTAGGCCTTCTTGCCAAGTAGTTCGGTGAAGACCGGGACGAAGGCCGGCTGCAGCGCCGCGTCGGCAAACAGGGCGCGGATCAGGTTCGGGACCTGGAAGGCGATCGTGAAGGCCGACATCGGGCCGCTGATCCCGTAATAGCCGGCGGCGACGACTTCGCGCGCCAGGCCGGCGACCCGGGAGGCGGCGGTGGCGATCGAGAAGAACGCGGTCGAACGCGCCAGGCGCCCGGCCTGCTTCCCCGGCGCCGGCTCGGAGCCGAATTCCTCGCCCGGGTCGAACCCCTCCGCCTCGCGGACGCCGACGTCGGAGCGCAGCGACGCCTCCTCGGCTTTGATTGGCCGCTCCTCGGGATCGGGGGTGTCAGGTGCCCTGGGCGTCTCCAAGCTTGGTGTCGATTCGTTTCGAGGGGCGACTGAGCCTGCGCCAGTCGCTATAGTCGGCGGCCGCCCGGAGCCGGCAAGGCGCTGGCTCGGGTACTTGACATGGCCAACATAGCCTCACAGAAGAAGCGGATACTGCGCAGCGAGCGCGAGCGGACCGAGAACCGTCTGCTGACGAGCACCGTGAAGACCCACTTCCGGCGGCTCGAAAGCGCGGTCGAGTCCGGCAGCGCCGAGACGGTCGCCGCCGAGCAGCGCGACCTGGTCTCGAAAATCGACAAGGCCGTGCAGAAGGGCGCCCTCCATAAGAACACGGGCGCCCGCAAGAAGTCCAAAGCAGCCCGCATCGCTGCTGGCACCGCCGCCTAAGCCGCTCCGGCCGCCGCTCTCCGCAGCGCCAGCGTAAACGCCAGCTCGTCGCCGTAGTCGGCGCCGCCGCGGCACCAGAGCTCGAGGTCGGCGAGGGTCTCCGTCGCCGACCGCAGGCTCGCCAGGTCGCTGCCCTGCAGACGCCGCACAAGCTGCTTGGCCGCATAGGGGTGCATCTTCAGCGACGACTCGACCTGCCCGGGCGGGATTCCCTCTTCAAGCTGGGCGGCGGCCGCGCAGGCGCCGCGCAGGCGGGAGGCGAGGCCATAGATCAACCCGGTGACGTTCTCCCCCTGGCCGATCAGCTGCTCGCCGATCCGCAGGGCTGCGGCGGCGTTGCCTTCGATCAGGGCGTCGGACAGCGACCAGACCGCGGCTTCGGAGGTGTCGGCGATCATCTCTTCGAGGTCGGCGACGCTCACCTCTCCCCCCTCGCCGGCCCAGAGCGCCAGACGCTCGAGCTCCGTCCGCAAGCGCACCGGGTTGGCGCCCATCCGCTCGACCAGCATCCGCGCCGCCGCCGGATCGAGGCGGTAGCCGAGCCGCTGCGCTTCGCCAACCAGCACTCGGGGCATCTCGCGCGCCTTCGGCGCCTCGAACTCGTGCACCTCACCCTCCACCCCTTTGACCGCTTTGACCAGCTTCGCGGCGGGCTTGTCACGACAGATCAGGACGAGGGTCAGATCGGGTGGCAGCTCGCGCAGCGCTACGAGAACCGGCTCGAGCTGTTTGTCCCGCCAACGCTCGATGCCGTCGGCGAGCAGGTAGCGCCGGGAGTCCATCAGCGACATCGCCGGGATCGCCGTGAGCAGCGCCTCGTGGTCGGGCATTCCCCTTCCCTCGCCGGGCTCGAAGACCTCCAGCGCCGCCGAGCCCCCCTCGCGCTCCGCCCGCGCCCGCAGTCGTGCCCTGGTGGCATCAATTTTCGCCCCGTCGCTGCCGGCGATCAAGTAGAGCGGTCGCATCTCGTCGGCCATGCGGCCGAGTCTAGATACTGCTGCGGCTTTGCCGCGAGCTACTTGCCGTGACCGAGGGCTTTGCCTTTGCCGTTACCCGGAGCGTCTTCCGGGGCGGCTTCGGGCGTGACCGCGGCCGCGGGGGACTTGGACGAGGCTTCGATGCCGCGTTCGCTGGCGTGTTCTGCCGCCGCGCTCGACTGGGAGTTGCCGGGAGCAGGCGCCGGCTCGGACTGGGGCGCCGCCGGCCGAGCCGGGATCGGCTCGGGCTTCGAGGGCGAGGCGGGGCTCGGCGGCTCGGCGCTGGACGGTGACTGCTCGGGGGACGGGGTCGGATTCGGCGCCGGCGCGGGAGAATGCGCCGGCTCATCGGGGACGCCGCCGCTGCCGCTGGGCGCGCCCGAGGGACCGGGCGCCGGCGCCGGCGCGGCGACTGCGCCCGCCCGGCGAGTCTCCCCACTGCCACCGGCGGAGCCTCCTCCTTCGGTGTCCACCGCGTCCTGCGAGGCGGCCCTGCGGCCATCTCCGGGGGGGAGAGCCGCGGACCCGCGGTTGAGGGCGACAGCCTCGGAGACGGCGCTGCCCCCCAGCGGCCCGCTTGGCTCGGGTGCGGGAGAGAGCACCGGAAAGCTGAGCTGCGCGAAGATCGCCACCAGGGCGAGGCCGAGAGCCGCGGTCAGACCCAGGAAAGCGAAGGCGGTGGTCCGCATCCTTTCCGGCAGACCGTTGCCGGCGACGCTCGAGAGCCGAAGCGAGCCGGACAGCCTGGTGTAGAGGTTGGAGCGCACCACGTCATGCATCGGCACCCGGGGGCCCCACCGGAGCAATTGGATTGGGTTCCTCAAGTTTCGATTCGATCATCCGTCTACGCGAATCGAGTGCCCGGTCACGTCGATGACGATCTGCCCGTCCTCGTCGGTGCGCAAGGTCCGGACGCGGTGCCGCGCCAGCGTGGCGATCGTCGCCGCGGTCGGGTGGCCGTAGGGATTCCCCGCGCCGACGGAGATCACCGCCAACCGCGGCCGCGCCCGCTCCAGCAGCCCAGCTAGTCCGGCGTCGTCGCTGCCGTGGTGAGCGACCTTGAGAACATCGACAGGTCCCGTTTCGATCGGCACCGACTCAGCCTCGGCGTCGGCCGTCAGCAGCATGCTGAACTCGCGCCAGCGGGCTTCGATCACCAGCCCCAGCAGGTTCGGATCCTGGCCCGCGGCTGCATCGCCCAACAGCTCGGCTGGCGGCCAGAGGACCCGCAACCGCAGCGCCCCCGAGCGCAGTTCGCGACCGGCGACGATCTGTTCGGGGTGGACCCCCACCGCGGTCGCCTCCGCGATCAGCCCTCGACCCAGACGGGCGAACAGCAGCCTCTCGACGGGCAGGTCACCGAACAGCTCTTCGATGCCACCGGCGTGGTCGGACTGGTCGTGAGTGACCACCGCGGCCCCGAGGCGGCCGACCCCGACCGCGTCGAGCTTGCGCGCCAACCCGTCCCCCGGCGGGCCGCCGTCGACCAGGACCGCGGGGGCGTGCGCGGGCTCGAGCAGGATCGCGTCGCCCTGGCCGACGTCGAGCACCACCACCCGTAGCCCACGAGGCGGCTGCCCCGCGGCTCCTTGCCCGAGCGAGAAAAGCGGCAACCAGCAGGCAACTGCAACCGCGGCAAACGTGAGCGCCCCTCGCGGCCACCGCCAGCAGACGAGCAGGGCCGCTCCGAGGCCGAGGTAAGCGAGCACCAGCCCCCGGCCGTCGAGATGGATCCGCATCTCCGCCCACCCTGGAGCCGCGCACCACTCGGCCACCTGAGCGACGTAGGCGAGGAGGAGGGCGTTGAACCCGTTCAGCGGCTCCAGCGGCACGCCCGGAAGCTGCGCCAGTCCTGCCCCGCACATCCCTAGCCACATCGCCGGCGCCACCGCGGGCAACGTCAGGACGTTGGCGAGGAGGGTGGTGGTCGAGATGGTTTCGAAGTGGAAGGCGATCAGCGGCGCCGTCGCCAGGGTCGCAGCCACCGTCACCGCCACCCCCTCGGCCAGAGCGCCCCGCCACGGACCACCGCCCAAACGGGAGACGATCCGCTCCCGCAGAGGGCGTGCCAGCAGGAGAATCCCAAGTACGGCGGCAAAGCTCAGCTGCCAGCCGACGTCGGCGGCGATATCGGGGCCGATCGCCAGCGTCACCAGCGCCGCCACGCCCAGCGCATAGAGGCGCGAGAGCCGCCGGCCGCCCAGCGTTGCCAGCAGGCCAAGGGCTCCCATCACCCCCGCCCGCTGGATCGACGGCCCGGCTCCGGCGACTGGCACGTACACGGCAATCAGCGCCAGAACCCAGAAGAGACGCTCGCGCAGGGGGATCGCGAGCGCCGCCAGCAACGGCATCGCCAGCAGTGCCAGGAGAGTGACGTTTTGGCCGGAGACGGCAAGCAGGTGACTGAGACCGGCGCGACGGAAGTTTTCCTCCGTGCGCTCGTCGACCTCCTCGTCCTCGCCGAGCACGAAGCCGCGCGCCAGGGCCGCCTCGCGCTCGGGCATCCCCCGCCCGAGCCCAGCGGCGGCCCGCGCGCGGATCTCGTCGCTGCTCCCCAGCGCCACCGCAACGAGCAGCGCGATCCCGAGCAGGACCGGCAGCGATGGAAGCGGGGACCTCACGCTCAGGGCTGCAGCCGCGCCCGCAGCGAGTCCATCGTCGCCGGGCCGATCCCCGGCACCTGGTCCAGCTGGTCGATCGAGGAGAGGCCACCGTGTTCGTCACGGAAGGCGATGATGTCGCCGGCCGTCACCGGGCCGATCCCCTCGATCTCTTCCAGCTGCTCGACCGTCGCGGTGCCGAGGCTAATCGGGCCGTCCTCGGCACCCCCGCCCACAGTCGCCGCGCCACCCGGGACCGCCTCCGGAACGACCACCTGCTGCCCGTCGGCCAACTGCGCCGCCAGGTTGATCGCTTCCAGCTCAGCCCGTGCCACCGCACCCCCAGCGCGGGCCACAGCGTCGTTGACTCGGCTTCCGACAGGCATCCGGTAAACGCCCGGCCGCCGTACCGCGCCGGTCACGTCGACAACCACCTCGCCCCTCGAGCCGGTGACCGAGAGGCTGGCGCCGCTGCCTCCGCCGCCACCCGTCTCAGCCGCGAACGAAGCCTCGGTATCCGCCTCGCCCCGAATGGCACGCGCCCCGACCAGGAGCAGCGCAAGCGCCACCGCTGCGTAGACGACCACCTGACTCCGACTCATCTCCGGCATCGCCGGCGATGCTGCCGCGACCCAACGCACGCGTGGCGCGCTCAGTGCAAATTCTCAGCGGAGAAAGAGAGGCGAAACAGCGACTACGGGCTAGTAGTCATCCTCATCGTCATAGCCCGCGACCTCTGCGAGTTGGTCGCTGTACAGCTCCGCGGCCGCTACCGGCGGCGACTGGATCGAGACGCAGGCCAGCTCGACATTGCCCTCATTGCCGATCGAGTGCTCGGTGGCAGGCGGGACGAGGATCAGGTCGCCCTCGGCGACCTCCTGGGTGTCGCCGGCGACCGACATCGTGCCGCTGCCGCGAACGACGACGTAGGCCTGCTCGGCCTCGCCGGAGGAGTGCAGAGTCTGCTTGACGCCAGCCGGAACCGTCACCCAGGTCACCGAAAGATTGCGCGAGCCAAGTTCGCCCGCGTCCATCAGCACGTGGGCCCGGAGGCGGTGCCATTCCTCGACCGCCGCTTCGTTGAGACGCCTGACCAGCATTCGGCGGCTTTCTAGCAGAACGGTCGGGCCCGGCGGCGGGCCCTATCGAACCACCAGGTTGACCAGCTTGCCCGGAACTACAATTTCCTTGACTATTTCTTGCCCATCGAGGTGCTTGGCGACCTTCTCGCTTTCGCGGGCAAGGCGCAGCAGTTCCTCCTTCGGCGCCTCCGCCGGCGCCTCGATCCGGTCACGCAGCTTGCCGTTGACCTGGACGACCAGCGTCACCGTGTCGCTGACGAGCAGATCGGGGTTCGCCTCGGGCCAGGGCTGCTCCCAGACCCGGCCGCCGGTCAGCCGCTCGTAGACCTCGCTGCCGAGGTGAGGCGCGAAGGGAAAGATCAGCGAGGCCGCGGTCGCGGTCGCAAAGCGGACCGCCGCGCCTCCCTCTGCCGACTCGTAGAGACCGTCCTTGAGCCGGTAGGCGTCGTTGACGAGCTCCATCACCGCCGAGATCACGGTGTTGAACTGGAAGCCGCGCTGGAAGTCCCGGGTGGCCTTGTCGATCGCCCAATGGGCCTTGGCCAGCAACTCCCGGGCCTCGCCCTCCCCCGCGGCGCCCGGCCCGCCGGGCTGCGTTCGCTCCTCGGCCTCCTCGCAGAGACGCCAGAGCCGCGAGAGGAAGCGGTTGACCCCCTCGACGCCCTCGTCGGTCCAGTCCCCGCCACGCTCCGGCGGGCCCATGAAGCAGACGTACGTACGAGCCGTGTCGGCGCCGTAGCGCTCGACGTAGTCGCCGGGGCTGACCGTGTTGCCCTTCGACTTCGACATCTTCGCCCCGTCGCGGGTGATCATCCCCTGGGTGAAGAGGTTGGCGAACGGCTCCTGCACGCCCAGGTGGCCGAGATCGGCAAGCGCCTTGGTGAAGAAGCGCGCGTACATCAGGTGCAGGATCGCGTGCTCGACGCCGCCGATGTACTGGTCGACCGGCATCCAGAAGTCGGCCGCGGCGCGGTCCCATGCCGCCTCGCCGTTTTGCGCGTCCAGGTAGCGGAGGAAGTACCAGGAGGAGTCGACGAAGGTGTCCATCGTGTCGGTCTCCCGACGCGCAGCGGCGCCGCAGCGCGGGCACTCGGTCGCGACCCACTCCTCGGCGGCAGCCAGCGGGCTCTTGCCCTGCGGTGCGTAGTCCTCGATCTCCGGCAACTCGACCGGCAGCTGGTCCTCGGGCACAGGGACGATCCCGCACTCATCGCAATAGACGACCGGTATCGGCGCGCCCCAGTAGCGCTGGCGCGAGACGAGCCAGTCGCGCAGGCGATAGTTGATCGCCGGCTTGCCGCGGCCCTCCGACTCGAGCCAGGCGACGATCTCCTCGTAGGCCTCACGGTTGTGCTTGCCGTCGAAGCGGCCGGAACCGACCATCTCGCCGTCTCCCGGGTACGGCAGCCCCTCGTCATCGCGGGCCGCCTCGGGGTCGCTGCCCTCGATCACCCGCGCCACCGGCAAGCTGAACTTCTGAGCGAATTCGTAGTCGCGGCTGTCGTGCCCGGGCACGGCCATGATCGCGCCGGTCCCGTACTCCATCAGCACGTAGTCGGCGACAAACATCGGGATCTGCTCACCGTTGACCGGGTTGACGACCGAACGCCCGAGCGGCACCCCCGTCTTCTCGCGGTCCTCCGCCCCGCGTTCCTCCGCCGACTCGCGGCCGACGCGGTTGACGTACTCGCGCACCTCCGCCTCGGCCGGCGTCCCGGCGACCAGCCGCTCCAGCTCCGGGTGCTCGGGTGCCAGTACGAAGAAGGTGGCGCCGAAGAGGGTGTCGGGACGGGTGGTGAAGACCGGGAAGTCGAGGTCGACCTCCTCGCAGCGGAAGACGACCTCGGCGCCCTCCGAGCGGCCGATCCAGTTGCGCTGCATCGTGATCACGTGCTCGGGCCAAGACTCGAGCGCCTCGAAGTCGGAGAGCAGGCGGTCGGCGTACTCGGTGGTGCGGAAGAACCACTGCTCGAGGTTGCGCTGCACGACCTCGGTGCCGCAGCGCTCGCAGCGGCCGTCGACGACCTGCTCGTTAGCCAACACCGTCGCGTCTTTCGGGCACCACTGGACTGGCGCCTCGGTCCGGTAGGCGAGCTCGTTTTCGAACAGCTGCAAGAAGATCCACTGGGTCCAGCGGTAGTACTCGGGCGTGTGGGTCGCGAGTTCGCGCGACCAGTCGATCGAGATCCCCCACTCGCGGAACTGGCGTCGGAAGGAGTCGATCGAGCGCTCGGTCGCGACCCGTGGCGGCTCGCCGGTTTTGATCGCGTTGTTCTCCGCCGGTAGGCCGAAGGAGTCGTAGCCCATCGGGTGGATCACCTCGAACCCGTGGCGGCGGCGGAAGTGGGCGATCGCGTCGCCGACCGCGTAGCACTTCAAATGCCCCACGTGGGGCTCACCCGATGGGTAGGGCAGCATCTCCAGTACGTAGGACTTCGGCTTGCCTTCTTGGAAGCCGGGCTGGCCGGGATTGGCGACCTCCCAGGTCTTCTCCTCGGCCCAGACCTGCTGCCACTTGCGCTCGATCTCTATCGGGTCATAACCGCTCATCGAGCGGCGATCTTACGTGGCCGGCGGGCGACGGCGACTGCGGCTCAGCCCGGGTAGGAGTAGGTGACCGAAGTGAGCTCGCGGAGGAGCTGCGGCCAGACGTAGACCTCGATCGCCGCGGCGGCGATCAGGACCGGGATCGCCAGCGCCACGGTGATGAAGGTCGCCGCCAGGAGTTGGTTCCACTCGCCACGGCGGCTGGCAATCAGCCAGGCGGCGAGCGGGAGGAAGAGCGCGGTCAGCTCCGGGATCGCGTGCGGGAGCACGCTGAGGATCAGCTCGAAGCGGGTGATCTGCAGCTGGTAGGCGATCGAGGAGCCCTGGAAGCCGAGGTAGAGCGCTTGGGTGGAAAGCGAGAAGAAGGTGACGGCGCAGACGAAGAGGATTGCGAACTCCCCCGCCTTGACGTGGATCCAGCGACTGAGGCCGGTCCGCTGAGCGGCGGCGATCGGCATCGAGGCACCGGCGATGAAACCGGCGACACAGGCGGTGCCGTGGAGGGCGAGCACCAGCGAGTTGCGCCAGAGGATCGGCAGCAGGTCGTCGGGCTCAGAGGGATAAGTGAGACCGGCAATGTGGACCGGCGTCAGATCCGGCGTCATCAGGCCCGCCACCACCCAGACGGCGGCGAGCAGGGTCAGGGCGATCGCCACGCTGAGGGCGAGCCAGGCCCGCAGCACTTGCCACGGGCGTTCGCTCCAGGATTCAAGCGTCGCACGCGTATCGCGCATGCCGTGGCTGAAGACATGCTCGTTCGCGCCGCTCATCGCCTAGACCATCGGCAGATCCGGCGGCCATTTTGAGCCGCTCGGTTTGACCTCATCGATTTTTGGTAGAAGAACACCATGCGGCAACTGCGGAGGTGGCTCGTCCTGGCGTTGGCCGCCCCTGTCGCGCTCATTTTCGGCTCGCTCCCAGCAACGGCGACCGAGATCGACCTCGACGCCACCGGCACCCCCTGGCAGGGCCCTACTCCCTATGGCGAAGTCGTCGGCACGGTAGACGGCCACAACCACGTCACCGCCTACGAGTTCCTCGGCGGCGACGCCCACTGCGGCGAACCATGGAACCCGGCCGGGCCGGAGGCGGCGCTGGTCGACTGCCCCGACCACTACCCGGACGGGACCGCCGCGGTGCTCGAGAATGCCCTCTACGGCGACCCCCTGCACAAACACGATCCGGTCGGCTGGCCGACGTTCAAAGATTGGCCATCGCCGCCTTCGCTGACCCACGAGCAGACCTACTACCGCTGGATCGAGCGCGCTTACCTCGGCGGGGTGCGGATCATGGTCAATGACCTGGTCGAGAACGTCGCCCTCTGCGACGTCTACCCGATCAAACACAACAGCTGCGACGACATGACCAGCATCCGGCTGCAGTACCGGCGAATCCACGAACTGCAGGACTACATCGATGCCCAGTCCGGCGGCCCCGGCAAGGGTTGGTTCCGGATCGTCCGCGATCCCTTCGAAGCGCGGCAGGTCGTCAACGAAGGCAAGCTGGCGGTCGTCCTCGGGATCGAGACCTCGGAGATCTTCGGCTGCGGCGGCTCCGAGGCCCTGCCCCGCTGCAGCCGCGACCAAATCCTCGCCGGGCTCGACGAAATCCAACGGATGGGCGTCGCCTCGTTCTTCCCAATCCACAAGTTCGACAATGCGCTGGGCGGCGTGCGCTTCGACAGTGGCACCTTCGGCGCCGCGATCAACGCCGCCAATTTCAAGCAGACCGGTCACTTCTGGCAGATCGAGCGCTGCAACGGAGCCGGCGAAGACAATCCCCAGGACACCACTGTGCCGGACACGGAAATCATCGACGCCGGCCTCCTCTCCTTCTTTCCCAAAGGCCTTGTCCCGCTCTACCCGCCCCCGCCCCACTGCAACGCCCTCGGCCTCACCCCGCTGGGCGAATTCACGGTCGAGCAAATGATCGAACGCGGGCTGATGGTCGAGGTCGACCACATGAGCCTGAAGTCGGCCACGCGGGCGGTGGAGTTGGCCGAAGCGCACCGCTACTCCGGCGTCCTCTCCTCGCACTCCTGGATGGACGCGCACCTGCGCTCGCGCGTCTACGCGCTCGGCGGCTTCATCGAGCCGATCACCAGCAGCCCCGAGAGCTTCATCGAGGAATGGCGGCAGCTGCGCGCGGTCGCCGACCCCCGCTACCGCTTCGGGATCGGGTTCGGCGCCGACGCCAACGGGTTCCACGCCCAGCCGCCGGCGCGAGGCGCAGACAAGCCGAACGCGGTCACCTATCCGTTCACCTCGCTCGACGGACGCGTCACTTTCGACAAACAAGTCTCCGGCCAGCGCGTCTACGACGTCAACGTCGACGGCGTCGCCCACTACGGGCTCTACCCCGACTGGATGCAGCAGCTGCGGCTACTGGGAGGCAAACCGATCGCCGACGACCTGATGAGCGGTGCCGAGGCCTACCTCGAGACCTGGGAGCGGGCAAAGGGCGTGCCGGGACCGAGCTGCCTGACGACGCCGCGACTGGTAACCCGCAGGGGCTTCGGCTCGCTGCGGCGGGGTCGGACCACCGAGCAGATCCTCTACGCCGCGGGCCAGCCGCAGCGGCGGGTTGGCCGCACCTTCACCTGGTGCGCGGTCAGGGCAAGCGGCAAGCGAGTGGGCAAGGTCGTGGTCACCTTCGGCACCGCGGGAAGAGTCGCCTCGGTCAAGCTTCACCGAGCTTGCACTCGAACTCCTCGGCCAATGCCGCGAGCTGCTCGAGTGGGACTTTCAGGCCAACGGCGATTCGCCGCACGTTGCCCCAGGTCGGGTTGATCCGGCCCGACTCGATGTGAGAGATCCAGGTGGGGTGGATTTCGGCGCGATGGCCGAGCGTCTCCTGGCTCAGACCGCCCTCTTGGCGGAGTTTCCGGATGGCCTTTCCAAGCCCGATCTGGGGGTCGTCGCGCCGCGGCATCTAACGCAGGGAATTGGGCGACCACGCCCAGGTCCATAGAGGCGAACTCAACTGCGGTACAGGAACCCGC
This sequence comes from Solirubrobacterales bacterium, assembly GCA_033856415.1. Taxonomy (GTDB): domain Bacteria; phylum Actinomycetota; class Thermoleophilia; order Solirubrobacterales; family 70-9; genus VAYN01. Next base: position 16,071 of record JAWVFA010000023.1, read on the forward strand.
CATATGCGCTTTCCGGTACGTCCGGAGGCGGCTAGGGCCGAGAGAGAAGCCGGCGCCGCCGAGCTGGTGGGCGGGAAAGCAGAATGGAGCTGAGGGGGCTCGAACCCCTGACCTCATCGCTGCCAGCGATGCGCTCTTCCAGCTGAGCTACAGCCCCATGCACAGGGCGCAGTTTAGCGACGCCTGGCGTGCGGCGGACCTGCGCGCTGCGGCGTCCTCAGTCGGCCAAATAGCGCTGCTATTCGGCCTCCCTGCGTCCTTGCCCCGCTTGGTCCGGCGCTCGCCAGCCGGATGCGACCGCCTACGCCGCTAAGCGGCGCGTTGCTCTGGGCCCTGATCCTCGTCTACGTCGAGGATCAGGTTGTCCGCAGCGGTGTGGCGCACCTTGAACTCGAGGTTCGAAAGCTCCTCCAGCTCGCGCAGCAGGTCGACCGGCTGGTCGAGGTTCATCGAGAACGTGGCGCGGCCCTCGGAGAAGCGCTCGACCGAGATCTCCGAGGCGCCGATCTGACCGACCGCATCCTCGAAGCCGACCAGTTGGGAAAAGTCGTCGAGCGGGCCGATCTCGAGCTTGACCCGCCCGGCGTAGAGAGCCTCGTCGTAGGGCTCGGGCTCCGCCGCCTCCGCGCTGGCGTCGGCTTCGGCGTCGGTCAAGGCCTTGACCTTCTTGCTCACCTCGACCGCCTCCCGCAGCGCTTTCATCCGGATCCTGGTCGCCTGGCCGCGGGCCTGGGCCTCGAGATCTTCGAGCCGAGCGGTGATCGCGTCGAGCGAGGCAATGCTGCGGTCGTGACACTCGTTGGCCTCGTGCAGGCGCTGGTCGAGGACCCGAATCTCGCGCTCTCGCTCCAGCACCATCCCTGAGAGCGTGGTGGTCTCACCCTCGAGCTCGTCTAGCGCCTCGCGCTGGGAGTCGGCCTTCAGCTCGAGGCCAAGGATGCGCGCGTCGCGGAGCGACATCGCATCCTCCACGTCCGTGCGGCGATACCCAAACAGCGAGCGCCTAAACCGATTCATCAGGCGGCACCGTATGGGGGCGCTCGGACGGCAATTCGTCACAGACTCGTCCGTCAAAAAGAGCGCCCGTCGCGAACCGCGACGGGCGCTCTCATGCGTCTGGTTGGAATCAGCGAGCTATTCGCTGGCTTTCACAGCCGCAGCGTCGGCGGACTGGATTTTCCCTTCCAGGATCGCGGTGTTTTTACCCGCCGCGGCAGGAACGCCGAGGATCGAGTTGACGAGCGGGTCGACAGCCCAGGAGAACAGGAATCCCCCGCAGCCGTTCGCCCCAGGAGCCGAGAACGAGTTGTCGACGAGTTTCCCGCCCGAGAGGGTGATCAGCGTGCCCGCTTCATTCCCGGACAGCGTGCCCACCGCGCCGGTGATCGGTTTGTTCGGCGGGGGCGGTGAGGTCGTGCCCGTCGTGAAGTTGAGCTGGAGCGGGCTCGAGCTGGAGCCGATGTAGCAATTGCTCCCCAGGAACGCGTTGCTCAGCTTGACTTTCACCGGCAGGCCCAACGCCGTGCCTTTCGCTTCGAGCAGATTCAACAGGTTGAGTTTGATCGCCGAGGCCGGTTTGGCGAGTTCGACCGTCGCCGTAACGCCGGTGGCGCCCCCGTTGATCACGACTTCGTTGAAGAAGTCCTTCAGGATCTGCGGCCACCAGCTAGGGGCAGTAATCCCAAGCAGACCGCCCGGGACCGGCTGCGGCGTTTTCGACAGGGTGTCGCCGTTCTCGGCAGCGACGAATTCCTGTTCGAACGTGGTCGGGTTCAGTTTGGCTCCGCCCTGTAGCGTCACCGGGTTTTTCAGCGGCACGGTTTTCGTTCCTACCGTGAACGACCCGCCGTTGCTGAGCGAGTAGATGCACGCCGTAACCGACAGGTTGTTGAGCGGACACTCGGCGAACGGAGCGAATTCGCCTTTGGGGTTGTGCGAGGCAGCCGTCGCCGTCGAGGCGAGACTCATCGCCCCAAGGCAAACCACCAGGGCGGCGCTGCCGATCATCTTTGCGCGAAGCCCGATCGGCCTCCGCGCATTCTTGGAAAACCTCATTCTTGGCCTTTCTTGTTGACTGGATGCAAGGGACGCCGTTTGGGCTCCCCGCTCTCTCCCCCCTAGTCAGGCCGCCGCATCATCCAAGCGGACCTTTCAGGAATTACCCTGGTCAATCTAAGAAACTCAACCGGTTCTGCCAATAAACGTCTGAATATCGCGGCCGCTTTTCTAGCGACCTGGAGCGTTCAGGCGCTCGCGACTTCGGGGGTCTCGGGGGTGTCGAAGTCGAGATCCAGCCGCGGTGCGTCGCGCCACAACTCCTCGAGCCCGTAGCGCTCGCGCGCCTCGGGCGTGAAGACGTGGAGGACGCAATCGAGGTAGTCGAGGATCGTCCACCCTGCTTCGCCGCCACCGTCGACCCCACCCGGCAGGACGCCGGCCTCGCGCTTCACCTGCACCCGCACCTCGTCGACGATCGCCCGCGCCTGCCGCTCGTTGCGGGCGGTGCAGATCGCGAGGAAGTCGGTGTAGGCGACCAGCTCCCTCATGTCGAGGACGATCACGTCCTCGGCTTTTTTCGAGTCGGCAATCTCCGCCAGGTGGCGCGCCAACTGCTCGGACTGTGCCTGGTTCACCGGTAGATCCCCTTCTCCTCGATGTACTCGGCGACCGGCGTCGGCACCAGATAGCGCAGCGGCCGGCCCTGCTTGGCACGTTCCCGCACGGCCGAGGAGGAAACGCCGAAGCGGGGCATGTCCAGCATCGCCGTCCGCTCCTCGCAACCGAGGTCGCGCGCCACCGCGGCCACCTCCTCGTCGGAGATGCCCTCGCGCCGCGCAACGGCGAAGCTCGCCCGCGCGACCACGCGCTGCGGCTCGCGCCAGTTTCCCAGACCGACCGCAGCGTCCGCCCCCATCACGAACACCAGCTTCATGTCGGTCCGTTCCTCTGCAAGTGCCTCCAAAGTCTCATACGCGTAGGACGGCCCCTCGCGATCGACCTCGAGCGAGGAGACCGAGAAACGATCGTCACTGGCCGCGGCAAGGCGGGTCATCTCCATCCGGACCTCGCGTCCCGGGTCGCCGGCGATCTCCTTGTGGGGCGCCTCGCCAGTCGGGACGAGAACCACCTCGTCGAGGCCGAGCTGCCAGAACGCCTCCTGGGCGAGCGCCAGGTGACCGAGGTGCGGGGGGTTGAACGCCGATCCCAGCACACCGATCGCGGCGCCGCTCGCGCTACTCACGCACCTGGCCGTCGCCGCGCGCCACGTACTTGAAGGTCGTCAGCTCGCGCATCCCGATCGGCCCGCGGGCGTGCAGCTTCTGGGTCGAGTTACCGATCTCAGCGCCCATGCCGTACTCGAAGCCGTCGGTGAAGCGGGTCGAGGCATTGACGTAGACGGCGGCGGCGTCGACGCTGCTAATGAATTCCTCGGCCGCCTCCTCCGAGGCGGTGACGATCGCCTCCGAGTGGCCGGTGCCATGGCAGTTGACGTGCTCGACGGCATCGGAGACCGAATCGACGACGGCGACCGCCATCTTCAGGCCGAGGTACTCGTTTTCCCAGTCCTCGTCGCTCGCGGGGCCAACCTCGACCTCGCCGGCGGCGGCGCGGACCCGATCGTCGCCGACCAACTCGACGCCGGCTAGGGCGAGGTCGGCGAGGACGACGGGGGCGAAGCGATCGGCGATCGCGGCATCGATCAGCAGCGTCTCGGCGGCATTGCAGACTCCCGGCCGTTGCACCTTGGCGTTGACCGCGATCCGGAGCGCCATCTCGGGGTCGGCCTCGGCGTGCACGTAGACATGGCAGTTGCCGGCGGCCGCGTACATCACCGGCACCGTCGCGACCTTCTTGATCGCCGCCTTCAGGCCTTCGCCGCCGCGCGGAATCAGCAGGTCGACGAGCCCCTCCTGGGTCGCCAGCTCCGCCAACTCCTCATGGCCGCCGCCGCCCAGCGAAAGCACCGCATCTTCGGGCAGACCCGTCTCGTCCAGCGCCTCGCGGGCGATCGCCGCCAGCGCCGCGTTTGAGCGCTCGGCGTAGCTGGAGCCGCGGAGGACGATCGCGTTGCCGCTCTTGATCGTCAGCGCCGCACAATCGATGGTCACGTTCGGGCGGGCCTCGTAGACGACCGCGACGACACCCAGCGGCACCCGCACCTTGGCCAGGTCGAGCCCGCTCTCCAAAGTTTTCCGTTCCAGCTCCTCGCCGACCGGGTCGTCGAGCGCAGCAACCACCCGCACCCCCTCGGCCATCGCCGTCACCCGCTCGGGGGTGAGCCGCAGCCGGTCACGCAGAGCGTCGGTGAGCCCTGCGGCGCGCTCATCGGAGAGGTCACCGGCATTCGCCTCGAGGATCTCGGCCGAGCGCTCTTCGAGCAACCGTGCGGTCGCCTCCAGGGCGGCGTTCTTCGCCTCGGTCGAGGCGGTGGCCAGAGAGCGCGCGGCTCGCTTCGCGGCAGCGCAGCTCTCGGCGACGGTGGTCTCGGTCACGGCCATCGGCAAAGGGTAGCTGGGGGCTAGATCAAGACGAAGCGGTCGCGATGGACGACCTCGTCGGCGGCGTGCGGGAGCAGCTCCCGCACCTGGGCGCTCTGCATCCCGATCACCCGCTGCAGCTCGCGCGAGGAGTACTCGCTGATGCCTTTGCCGATCGTCTCGCCGTCGGTGGCGACGTCGATCGCGTCGCCGGGTTCGAAGCTCCCCTCCACGGCGGCGATCCCGACCGGAAGCAGACTGGAGCCGCTCTCGCGCAAGACGCTGGCGGCGCCCGCGTCGACGACGAGTCTCCCGCGGGTCGGCTTCGCGTATTTGAGCCAGAGCTTGAAGCTGGAGGTTCTGCCCTCGCCCGGTGCGAAGCGGGTGCCACAGGCCTCGCCGGCGGCCGCCGCCAGCAGCGTCCCGGCGCTGGTCCCGTTACAGATCACCGCCGGAATCCCGGCCTCGCTCGCCATCTCCGCCGCGCCCACCTTGCTCCGCATCCCGCCCGAGCCGAAGACCGAGGTGCGGTCGTTGATCTCCAGGTGGTCGAGCTGGGAGAAGTCGGTGACCTCGCGGATCAGCTCGGCCTCCGGCTGCAGGCGCGGATCGCCGGCGAGCAGGCCGTCGACGTTGGTGAGAAGGACCAGCAGGCGGGCCTCGATCAGCAGCGCCACCTGGGCGGCAAGAAAATCGTTGTCGCCGAAGGTGATCTCGTCGGTGGCGGTGGTGTCGTTCTCGTTGACGACCGGGACCACTCCCCATTCGATCAAGCGACGCAGGGTCTGACGCGCGTTCAGGTAGTTCGTGCGGGCGGCGATGTCCGCCGCCGTCAGCAGGACCTGGGCAGCCCGCGTTCCATGGCTGTCGAGGCGGCTCTCGTAGGCGCGGAAGAGGTCGCCCTGGCCGACGGCAGAGGCAGCCTGCAGCTCGTCCATCGTGCGCGGCCGCGCCGGCAGCTCCATCAGCCGCATCCCGCGGGCGATCGCGCCGGAGGTGACCATCACCACCCGCTCGCCGTCCTGCTCCAACTTCGCCACCTGCTCGCAGACGGAATCGAGCACGTCCGCCCGCAGCTCGCCGTCATCGGCAGCGACGATCGAGGAACCGAGCTTGACGACCAGGGTCATGGCGGGGAAAGTAGCCGAGATGGGAGCATCTATCGGCTGGGGCGCGCTTGCCGCAAGCTCCCTCGTCATCGGCGCGGCACTCAGCTTCGTCCGCCGGTGGCCCGACCGGCAGGTCGGCTACGTCCTCGCTTTCGGTGCCGGGGCGCTGATCAGCGCGGTCAGCTTCGAGCTCGCCGCCGAGGGGATCGCGATCAGCGGCGCCGGCTATACCGGTGTCGGCCTCGCGGTGGGCGCCCTCACCTACTACCTGCTGGACGGGCTGATCTCACGGCGGATGGCAACCGGGCGCGGCCGGCGGGGTCGCACCGAAGGCGGCGGCAGCGGCACCGCGCTGGCGCTCGGCGCCTTCCTCGACGGCATCCCGGAGCAGCTGGTGCTCGGGATCGGGATCGCCGGTGGTGCCGGCGTCGGCGTTTCGCTGCTGGTCGCGATCTTCGTCTCCAACCTGCCGGAGTCCCTCGGCTCGGCGGACGACATGCGCAAGGCCGGTCGCAGCCGGGAGGCGATCCTGCGCCTCTGGGTGCTTGTGGCGGCGATCTGCGCCCTCGCCTCCGTGGTCGGCTACCTCGCAGCCGACGCGGTCAGCCCCGACGCGCGGGCCGTGATCGATGGCTTCGCCGCAGGCGCCTTGCTGGTGATGCTGATCGACTCGATGATCCCCGACGCCCGCAAGGACGCCGGGCGCGGCGCCGGGCTGGTGACCGTGCTCGGCTTCGCCGTCGCGGCCGGACTCTCCAGCCTCAGCTAGCCCTCAGATATGGAGCTCGAACTCGTGCTCGCCTATCCGGACGTCGTCGCCGGGCTCGAAGCCGGCGCGGTCGAGAGCGGCGATCACTCCCATCTCCTTCAGCCGCTGCTCGAGGTAGCCGAGCGCTTCCTCGTTTTTCGTGTCGTGGCGTTCGAAGAGCATCTCGACGCCGCGGCCGAGGACGCGGAAGGCGCCGTCCTCTTCGCGCTCGACCCAGTAGCCGCCCTCTCCAGCCGGTCGGTAGACCCGGTGCTCTGCCTCGAACTCGGCCTCAGCGGCTCCAGCTGCGGCCGCAGAGGGCGCTGGAGCGTCGGGCAGCTCGGAGAGGATTCTGCGTCGCAACTGGTCGAGCCCTTCACCGGTCGCCGAGGAGACCGCGAGGACCCCGAGGACGCGGTCGCCGAGCCGCTCGCTCCACGCCGCGACCTCGTCCTCGACCCGCTCGGGGGGCAGCAGATCGCGCTTGCTCAGGAGCACGATCTCGGGCAGTCGCTCGAGCCCGGCGCCGTGCGCGGCCAGCTCGCCTCGCACGGTCTCGTAGTGGGCGACCGGATCGCCTTCCATCGGCGCCAGGTCGACGAGGTGGACCAGCATCGAGCAACGCTCGACATGGGCGAGGAACTCGTGGCCGAGACCGGCGCCCTCCGCCGCCCCCTCGATCAAGCCGGGGATGTCGGCGATCACCGCCTGGCGATCCTCGCCCTCGATCGTCCCCAGGACCGGCGAGATCGTCGTGAAGGGGTAGTCGGCGACCTTCGGCGCCGCCCGGGTCAGCCGGCCCAGCAGCGAGGACTTCCCGGCATTCGGCAGTCCGACCAGGCCGACATCGGCCAGCAGCTTCAGCTGCAGCTCGATCCAATCCGCTTCCCCGCTGCTGCCTTTCTCGGCAAAGCGCGGCGCCTGGCGGGTCGAGTTGGCAAACCGCTTGTTCCCGTGCCCTCCGCGCCCGCCGCAGGCGACCACCGCGCGCTGCCCGGCGGCAACGAGGTCGATCGAGCTGCCGTCGACAGCGTTCGCCTGCGTTCCCGGCGGCACCGGGATCTCCCGATCCTCGCCCCGCGCCCCATGCCGGTTCGCCCCTTCCCCATGCCGCCCCCGCTGAGCCCGGAAGTGCTTGCTCCCCTTCAACGCCCCGAGGTCGCGACGCGAGGGGTCGCAGACAAGCACGACATCGCCGCCATGGCCGCCATCGCCCCCGTCAGGGCCACCCCGAGGAACATGCGCCTCACGCCGAAAGCTCCTGCTGCCATCCCCGCCGGCACCGCCCTCAACCCAGATTTTCGCCTTGTCATACATGAGCTACCGAGCTTAAAACGGAGCTTTCTGGCGGATGGGTGGGAGGGGTGGGTGCCCTTCTCAGGACACTCAACATCGAGCCATAGGCGAGATGTGTCCGGAGAGGGGCACCCACCCCTCCCCCAAACAACTACTCAGCCAGAACGCTGATAGTCCGCCCCTTGCGAGCCGGCTTGAAGTCGACGACGCCCTCGCGGGTGGCGAAGATCGTGTGATCCCGGCCAATCCCGACACCGTCGCCAGGCCAGAACCGCGTCCCTCGCTGGCGGACGATGATCTCGCCGCCGGAGACGCGCTCGCCGGCGAAGACCTTGACCCCGAGCATCTTCGGGTTGGATTCGCGGCCGTTGCGACTGGAACCGAGGCCTTTCTTATGAGCCATGCCTAGCCTTTCCCTTTCAGCGTCGTGACCTCGAGCCGGGTCAGCTCGGAGCGATGCCCGGCACGGCGGCGGTAACCCTTCTTCGCCTTGTATTTGAAGACTTTGATCTTGGGCCCGCGCAGGTGCTCGGTGACTTTGGCCTCGACTTTGATTTTGGCCAGATCTTTGGCCCCGGCGACGACGTCGTCGCCGCGGAACATGACCGGGCGCAGGGCGACTTTGTCGCCCTCTTTGACATCGAGCCGGTCGACGAGCAGGGACGTGCCCTCCTCGACTTTGTACTGCTTGCCACCGGTTTCGACTACTGCATACGTGCTCATCAGTCTTCCTTGCTGCCTTGATTGGCGCGCGAACGCCCTCGACCGCCCCTGCGGCCGCGACTGCGTTTACGCGAAGCAGCGTCGGATTCTAGCTCGGAGCCGTTTTCGCCGCTGCCTCCGGAACCGTTGGGGGAATCGCCGCCAAGCAGCGAGGCGATCGCCGCCGAACGCTCGACCTCGTCGATCCGCACCAGCTTCCGCTCGCCGACGAAGCGACCGCCGCCGGTGACGCTGACGATGTAGGAGTCGATCCGGGCGACGGCGTCGTCGGCGTTGTACATGTGCGGCTCGTCGATCTTGACCAGCACCTCCTCGCCGACCTTGAACGGCAGCGCCCGCTCCTCGATCTCGGCGCGGCTGCCCTGCTCGACCACCTCGAAGGTGTCGATCGCCAGCGCGTCGCCCCCCTCGAAGTGGAAGCGCTTGCCGGTCTCGTCCTCGACCTCGGCGAGGCCGCTGTCGGGATCGGTCAGCTCGTGGGCCACTTTCGGGTTGACGCGGATCAGGAAGGCCTCGACGTCGCCGTTGTCGGCGGCGATTTCTTTCATTTTCCTCAAACCCTCCAGCGCCACCGTCTCGGCTGAGAGGACGACGCCCTCCCCCGCGCAAGTCGGGCAGGGCGCCGTGAGGATCTCTCGCACCCCGTCGGTGACGTTCTGGCGGGTCATCTCGACCAGGCCCAGCGGCGAGACCTCGACCACATAGCTCTTCGACTTGTCGGCGTCGAGCGCTTTGCGCATCGTCTTCAGGACTTTGTCGCGGTTACTGGCCCGGGCCATGTCGATGAAGTCGATGACGATGATGCCGCCGATGTCGCGCAGTCGCAGCTGCCGCACCGCCTCCTCGGCCGCCTCGGTATTGACTTTGGTGATCGTCTCCTCGAGGCCGCCTTTGCCGCGCCCGGTGAAGGAGCCGCTGTTGACGTCGATCACGGTCAGCGCCTCGGCGTAGTCGATGATCAGGTAGCCACCCGAGGGCAGATCGACCCGGCGATTGAGGGTCGACTCGATCTCCTTATCGATCTTCCATTTCTCCAGCAGCGGCTTTTTGTCCTGGTAAAGCTCGACGCCGTCGACCAGCTCCGGCGCCGTCCGCTGGAAGAAGTTCGTCACCCGCTCGAACTGCTTGGGCGAGTCGATGATCGCCTTCTCGAACTCGCTGAGGAAGACGTCGCGGAGGACCCGGATCGAGAGGTCGGCCTCCTGGAAGACCAGCGCCGGCGCCTTCGAGTTCTCGGAGCGGCGCTCGAGCACCTCGTTGAGCTTCTGCAGGTAGCTGATCTCGCGCACGAAGTCGGATTTCTTCGCGCCGTGGGCCGCGGTGCGGACGATCAGTCCGCCCGGCCCTTTGTAAGTGCGGTCGACCATCTTGCGCAGGCGGTCGCGCTCTTTGTCGGTCAGCCGGCGGCTGACGCCGACACCGCTCCCGGTCGGGGCGAAGACGAGGTAGCGGCCGGCGATCGAAACGTTCATCGAGAGCCGGGCGCCCTTCGTCTTCAGCGGGTCCTTGACCACCTGGACGAGGATCTCCTGTCCGGGCTTGATCAACTCGTTGATGCGGCGGCCGCTACCGCGGCCGCGCTTGGGGGCCTGTTCGCCTCCCGGCAGGACAATCTCGTCGACGTGGAGGAAGCCGTTTCGCTCGAGGCCGATGTCGACGAACGCAGCCTCCATCCCGGGCAGGACGTTGTCGACCTTGCCCTTGTAGATGTTGCCGACGATCGAGCGACGGCCGCGCCGCTCGATGTAAAGCTCGGCTACGTCGGTTTTGCCGCCCTTCTGTTTTGCCTCGAGGACGGCCACACGGGTCTCGCCGCGCTCGGCGGAGACCAGAATCGTTTTTTTCATTTGTTGTTCAGCTCAGTTCAAGTAGGTACGCAATGCCGGACCCCATTCAAGAGATCACCAGGCGAACCTTCCCCTCTGACTGAGATGCGCTTGGACGTTGATGCTCTGAAGAACGCCGACCGCTAACAAGGTAGCGACGACGGAGGACCCTCCGTAGCTCATCAACGGCAGGGGGATCCCGGTGATCGGCATGATCCCGAGGTTCATCCCCACGTTGACGAAGGTTTGGAACAGCAGCGTGACGGCGATGCCGCCCGCCACCAGGGTCCCGTACGAGTTCTTCGAGAGTGTCGTAATCCGCAGCGCCCGCCAGAAGAGCAGGGCGTAAAGGGATAGGACGAACGCGGCGCCCATGAAGCCGTAGCGCTCACCGATCACCGCGAAGATGAAGTCGGTGTGCCGCTCGGGAACGAAGTCGAGCCGCGTTTGGGTGGCTTTGTCGCCGCGGCCGGTCAACTGACCGGATCCGGTGGCGATCTTGGATTGGTTCTGCTGGTAGCCCGCGCCGCTTTCATGCTCGTGGGGGCTGAGGAAGGACGTCAAGCGTTCCTCCTGGTAGCCCTTGAGCACCGGAACCCCGGCCGCCGGAGCGGCGACCAGAACCAGTGCTACGAGCGCAACGAGGGCGCCGCCGATGACCGCGAAGTGCGTCCAGGGGACGCCTCCGAAGTACATGACGGCAAGGGTGGCGGCCCCGAACACCAGGGAGGTGCCGAGGTCGGGCTGCAAAAAGACAAGAGCAGCCGGCGCCAGGCCGAGGCAGAGATAGCGCACCGTGCGCTGGACCTCCGAACCGCGTCTGGCTCCATCGATCACGAACCCGGCAAGCGCAAGCACTAGCAGGAGCTTGCCGAGCTCCGATGGCTGGAAACTGAAAAGTGGAAGTTCAAAGGATCGCCGCGAGCCGCGGGCGGCGAAGCCGAAGACGAAGACCAGCGCGATGCTGGTGCAGAGGAAGGTGTAGATCCCGACTCGCAGCTCGCGGAAGCGCGAGTAGTCAATCCGCGTCAGCAGGGCCATCCCGACGATCCCAAGCAGGGCGTAGATCGCCTGGCGCTCGAGGAAGTAATTGGGGTCGCCGGGGACGTCGTTCTGCGTCGCCTCGCCGAGGACGAAGACGCTGAAGGCGATCAGCGAGACCGCGGCGATCGTCAGCGGCCAGTCCATGTGCGCCAGCCCGAGGCGCTCGCCGATGCCGACATGGACCGTGAACGGCTCCGGCCGGGCGTTTCTGGTTCGGGTCGCGTACATCGTCATTCGGCTCCACCGGCGCTCGAGACTGCAGAAGCCTGCTTGTCGTAGATCGCTTCGAGGATGTCCAGTACGACAGGCGCTGCGGATTCGGCTCCGAAGCCGCCTTCCTCGACGGTGGCAATAGTCACGATACGCGGGTTGGGGTACGGAGAGAGCGCCGCAAACCAGGATTGGTCGGCGTGGCCGGGCCGTTCCGCGGTTCCGGTCTTGCCCGCGATCGGGATCGGAAAGCCGCCGAAGACGCCCGCCGCGGTGCCGTCGCCTTCCTGCGCGGCGGCGTGCAGGCCTTCGAGGATCATGTCGCGATAGCCGGGGTCGATGTGGAACCGGCGCTGGATCTTCGGCTCGAATTCCTTCAGCACCCGGCCGGCCGGGTCCTCGACTTCCAGCCCGACGTGGGGCGAGACGATCCTGCCGCCGTTGCCGAGCGCCGCGTAGGCGAGCGCCATCTGCAGCGGGTTGGTCTGCAGGTCGCCCTGACCGGTCGCGAGCTGGATGTTGTCGCCAGCCGACCAGGGCCGGTCGGTCAGTTCTTCCTTGTACAGCTGGTTGCGCCACTGTTTGTCCGGCAGCAGGGTTTCGCCTTCCTCGGGCAAGTCCAGCCCCGCGGGCCGGCCGATCCCCAGTTTGTGCGCCCATTCCTGCAGCTCGTTCGTCTTCCACATGTCGAGGCCGAGCAGGTAGAAGTAGACATCGGAGGAGACCTGCAGCGCCCGCCGCAGTTCTACCGGCCCGTGGGCTTCGCCGCCGGCGTTTTCGAAGGTGTCGGTGCCGACTTCGATCTGGCCGTTGTCCTGGACCACCGTGTCCGGGGTGATCTGACCGTTTTCGAGCGCCGCCAGGGCGGTGATGATCTTGAAGATCGATCCCGTCGGGTAGGCGCCTTCGGTCGCCCGGTTGACCAGCGGCGCCAACACCGGGTCGCGGTAGAGCTGGTCGACCTGCGCCTGACTCGGTTCGATCAGTTCGGTCGGGTCGTAGGTGGGGTTCGACCCCATCGCCAGAATCTGGCCGCTGTCGATGTTCATCGAGACAAAGGCGCCCGGCAGCCCGCGGGCCGCCAGCCCCGCTTCGCCGGCGCTCTGCACGTCGCCGTCGATCGTCAGCTTCAGGCTGTCGCCCGGCGTCGGCGCGGTCGAGTCGAGTTCGCCCCCCGGGGTCGGCTGGCCGAGCGCGTTGACCTGGATCCTGGTCCGGCCCGGTTCGCCGCGCAGGTACTCGTCGTAGGCGTCCTCGGCGCCCGCCTGGCCGATCTCGTCGCCCGGCTCGAGGTTCCTGTACTGCGGTTCCTTCAGCTCTTCTTCGCTCACCTCGCCGACGTTGCCGAGGATGTGGGCGGCAAAGGTCCCGCGCGGGTAGTGGCGGACGAAGACCCGCTGCACGCTCACCCCGGGGAACTCGCGCTGGTTCTCTTCGATGTAGGCGATCAGCTCGTAGCCGACGTCCCGGCGCAACGTCACCGGTGCCCCGGCGGCGACTTCTTCGCCCTCCTTGATCGCGCGCCGGACCTTGGCCAGGGACAGATGCGCCAGCTCCCCCAGGCGCGCCAGCTCGGCCCGTTCTTCGACGGGGTCTTCAGGGAGTTTCTGCGTATTCAGCTGCAGCGCCAGGCTGGTGCGGTTATCGACCAGGACTTCGCCGTTGCGGTCGAGGATGTCGCCGCGCGGAGCGATCACTTTGAACTCGCGGGTGCGGTTGTTCTTCGCCTCGGCGAGGTACTCGTCGCCGGAGAGAACCTGCAGGTTCCAGAGCCGGAAGAAGAGGACGGCGAAGAGGGCGACGGCGATGCCCCCCATCACCGCGACCCGCAGCGAGAGGCGGCTGCCCTGCGGCCGTGAGTCGTTGCGCAGATACATGCTCCTAGGCTCCCAACACCGTCGGCCGCCTGCCGCTGCGCCGGATGGAGAGGTCGTCGACCAGAGCCGGCCGCAGCGCCCGGCGCGCCCCGACGTAGATCGCCCAGCCACCGAAGAAGGCGAAGATGCTCTTCAGCAGGATGTCGCGGACGATCAAGGCGCTGACCGGCGCGTCAAAGCCGAGCATCATCTCGACCGCGCCGAAGCCGAGCTCGGCGACCAGGGTCAGGCCCATGCAAAGCAGCGGCGGCACCAGTGGGCTATGGATCTCGAAACGCTCGCGGAAGAGCCCCGCCAGGTAGCCGACGGCGAGGAGGACGAGTGAGCCACCGCCGAGCGGAACGATCAACAGGCAGTCGAGTAGCAGGCCGGCCGAGAAGCCGCAGACGGCGCCGGTCAGCGAGCCGCCGAGCAGCCCGAGCACGACGACCAGCGCCGGCAGCAGGTCGGGGCTGACGTCGAAGAGGGTCACCTGGGAGAAGAGCGAGAGCTGCAGGATCACCCCGCCGACCACGATCGCGACAAGCCGGGCGAGGATGTTGGGGGTGAGGATCACCCGCGCGAGCCCCCAGTCAGGACCTGGACCAGATCGAGGTCGCGGAGGTCGGCGAAGGGCCGGATGTGGACCTGCGACTGAGCCTCCTGCTCCAAGAGCGAGGCTTCGACGACTTCGCCGATCGGAAGGTTCGGCGGGTAGCCCGATGCGACCACCGGCCCGCGCCAGCCGGAGGTGACGACCGACTGCCCCTTCCCCACCCGCTTTTCGGAGCTGAGAAATTCGAGGATCAGGTCGTCGGGGTTGCCGACTGAGGGCTTCATCAAACCCTGGTCACCGCTCGGCACGATCTTCGCCGAGACGGCGCTTTCGTGATCGGCGATCAAAGTCACCCGGGCCGAGCCGCCGGTGACAGCGGAGACGGTGCCGACCAGCCCGTCGCCGTTGACGACCGGGTCGCCAACCTCCACCCCGTCGCCGGAGCCGACGTCGATGGTCACGTCGGAGAACCAGACGGTGGGCGAGCGGAAGATCACCCGCCCCGAGACCTCGTCGTAGCCGGAGGGGATGGCGCCACCTTCGTCGAGTTTCAGGAGCTTGTGCAGCTGCTCATTTTCGGCCAGCGCGGCCTGGGCGCCGACCGCCTGCTTGCGGGCTGCTTCCAGTTCGGTGTGCAGGCGCGCGTTGCGCCCCTTCGCGTCGAAGGTCTCGTCGAACCAGTTGATCGTGTCGCGCGCTGGCTTCAGCGCCCGGTCGGCGACCGACTGGATCGGGCTGAAGACGGCGCTGACGCCGCGCTGCATGCCGTTAGAGCCCTGGCCGTAGGTGAGGGTCAGCAGGGCGAAAGAGCCCACTATCAGCAGCGCGAGCACCGCCCGGCGGCGGCGTACTTGCTTTCGATACACGTTAGGGACCTAAGTTCTCGGGTGGTTCGCATGAGCGGGATCCGGCTAACGCCGTGGCCGCGCTCCGTTGTTCTTGCCGGCGCGATGAATCGTCTCGACCTCCTCGAGCGAGATGCCCGAGCCGACCGCTACGCACGTCAACGGCGACTCTGCCAGTTGACAGGGCATCTGGCACTCGTCGCGCAGGCGCTGCTCCAAGCCTTGCAGGAGCGCGCCCCCTCCAGCCAGAGTGATGCCGCGGTCCATGATGTCACCCGCGAGCTCCGGGGGAGTGCGATCGAGAGTCTCCTTGACGGCGGCGACGATGTGGCTGACCGGCTCCTCCATCGCCCCCCGCACCTCCTCGGAGGACAGCTCGATCGTCTTCGGCAGCCCGGAAACCAGGTCCCGCCCGCGGATCTCGGTTCGAACCTCTTCGGGCAGCGGCGAGGCCGAGCCGGCCTCGAGCTTGACCTCCTCCGCCGTCTGAGTGCCGATCGCGAGTTTGTAGCGCTGCTTGCAGTGGTTGACGATCGCCTCGTCGAGCTCGTCGCCACCGACCCGGATCGACTGCGAAACGACGATGCCACCGAGGCTGATCACAGCGACCTCGGTGGTGCCGCCACCGATGTCGACGATCATCGAGCCGGTCGGCTCGGCGACGGGCAGACCGGCGCCGATCGCGGCGGCCATCGGCTCCTCGATCAAGTAGGCCTGGCGGGCGCCGGCCGAGAGGCAGGCCTCCTCGACCGCCCGCTTCTCGACCCCGGTGACGCCGGAGGGAACGCAGACGACGACGCGCGGGTGAGCGAAACGGTTGGAGTGCACCGAGGCGATGAAGTGGCGCAGCATCTGCTCGGTGACGTCGAAATCGGCGATCACGCCGTCCTTGAGCGGCCGGATCGCGGTGATCGTGCCGGGGGTGCGACCGAGCATCCGCTTCGCTTCGACCCCGACGGCGTGGACATGGCCGTTCAGCGAGTCGATCGCCACCACCGAAGGCTCCGAGAGGACGATCCCGCGCCCCCGTACGTAGACGAGCGTGTTGGCGGTACCGAGATCGACGGCCATGTCGCGGCCGCCGAGGCGGATCAGACGACTGAACAAGCCCAATTCGTTGCCTTCTGTGAATAAACGTGACGTTCCAGAAGGGAAATGATCGCAGAGCCGCAAAATCCGGCCTTTGCAGGGACGGCCGGCGGCGCGTACCATCGACAAACAAGGAGTACTCGAGAGATTTCTCGGTCGAAGACGACAGTGGACATGACCCCCAAGGCGAGGATCCTCGCAATCGACAACGACTCCGAGATCCTGGAGATGGTGCAACAGGTTCTCGGAGGACGGTACGAGTGTGAGCTGGCCAGCGATGTCGCCACCGCCCGGCAGAGGCTGGTAGCCGATGGCTTCAACGTCGTCCTCTGCGACGTGCAGATGCCGGGAGAGTCAGGCCTGGCCCTGGTCGAGGAGCTGGCCGCCGAAAGCGAGGCGACCGCGGTTGTCCCCATTGCGGGCACGGAGGATCCGACGCTGGTCGAGCATGCCCTCGAAATCGGCGTGTTCGGCTACCTGGTCAAGCCCTTTTCCCCCGGGCAGCTGCTGATAACGACCGAGACCGCCCTGCGTCGACTTGAGGCGGAAGCGGCCGAGCGGGCGCGTCGGCGCCGCCTTCAGGAGACGATCCAGGCCGCAGTCGATCGCGCTCCGATTCCGATTTTCGTCAAAGACCTGGAACGGCGCTATCTGCTCGCCAACCAGTTCGCGCACGAACTGATGAGGCAGGAGCCGGGAGAGATGATCGGGCGCACCGACGCCGAAATGCATTCGCCCGAAACGGAGCGGGTAATCCACGAGGGCGACATGCAGGTACTCCACGACGAAGAACCCAGCTTCCGGGAGGTAACCATCGAGATCATGGGCCGTGAGCGAACCTTCCTTACGGTCCGGTTCCCGTATATCGGTGTGGACGGAAATCTGGCGGGCATCGTCGGCGTCTCAGCCGAGATCACCGCACAGCGCGAGGCCGAGCAGCTGCAACGGGACCTGGCGGGCGCGCGGGCGCGGGCGATCGAGGAACTGCGCTCCTCACGGCAGGAAGCACTGGAACGGATGGCCCAGGCGATCGAGATGCACGACTCCGAGGTCGGCCGCCACGTCAACCGGATGGCTCGGGTCACCTCGTACCTGGCGTCCCAGCTCGGGCTCGGCGACGAGCAGATCCAGCTGATCCGGGCGGCGGCGCCGATGCACGACGTCGGCAAGGTCGCAACCCCGGAGAAGATCCTCCGCAAGCCCGGCTCGCTGACGCCGGAGGAGCGGCTGGAGATGCAGCGCCACACTGAGATCGGCTACAGGATCCTCTCCGGCTCCGAGAGCGAGCTGCTGCAGATGGCCGCCCGCATCGCCCTGACCCACCACGAGTGGTTCGACGGGACGGGCTACCCGCAAGGCCTCGAGGGCGAGGAAATCCCGATCGAAGGGCGGATAGTCGCCGTCGCCGACGTCTTCGACGCCCTGCTCAGCGACCGTCCCTATCGGCCAGCGCTCGGCATCGATGAGGCGATCGAGACGATTCGCAACGGACGCGGCACCCAGTTCGACCCCGAAGTGGCTGATGTGCTCCTCGAGCACAGCGACGCCGTGGTCGAGCTGCGCGGCTGACTCAGGACCGCTCGAACAGCGCCGGCGCCAGCTCGGCCAATAGCCCGACCGGCAGCCCCACCACATTTGAAACGCTGCCCTCCACCCGCTCTACCAGCGACGATCCGAGCGTCTGGATCGCATAGCCTCCAGACCGCCCCTCCCACTCGCCGAAGCGAACGTAGCGGTCCTTCTCCGCCTCGGAGAGCTGCTTGAAGACCACGGTCGTCTTCTCCAGACCCGACCGCTCCTCCCCCTCCTCGACCACCACGAGCCCACTCATCACCGTGTGGGCCCTGCCGCTCATCCGGTCGAGGTAACTACGGGCATCCGCAGCGTCGGCGGGCTTTCCCAGCACCTCTCCGTCCAGGACGACGTCGGTGTCGCAGGCGATCACCAAATCACCCTCGACCGCAGCCGCCTTGCGGCGGGCGTTCTCGACGACGAGCTCTTCCGGGTCCCCCGCGGCCAGCTCCTCGATGCCGGGCACGAGGATCTCGAACTCGACGCCCAGCTTCTGCAGGATCTCGCGCCGCTGCGGGGACCCGGATGCGAGAACCAGCTTCAGGGACAGCCCGTCAGGAGAGCTCGG
Organism: Solirubrobacterales bacterium; assembly: GCA_033856415.1. Lineage (GTDB taxonomy): Bacteria > Actinomycetota > Thermoleophilia > Solirubrobacterales > 70-9 > VAYN01. Next base: position 33,991 of record JAWVFA010000023.1, read on the forward strand.
GGAACCAGATGCCGATCTCGCGCTCGGCGGACTCGTCCGAGTCGGAGCCGTGGACCATGTTGAAGGTCACCTCGAGGGCGAAATCGCCGCGAATCGAGCCGGGGGCGGCCTCGACCGGGTTGGTCGCGCCAATCAGCTGTCGGGCGGCGGTGACCGCTTCGGGTCCCTCCAGGACCATCGCCACCAGGGTGCCCCCGGTGATGAAGGCAACGAGCTCGCCGAAGAACGGCTTGTCGGTGTGCTCCGCGTAGTGCTCGTTGGCGATGGTCTCGTCGGCGCGCATCGACTTCAGGGCGGAGATCCGCAGCCCCTTGCGCTCGAAGCGAGCGATCACCTCTCCGGTCAGGGCACGTTCGAAGGCATCAGGCTTGACGAGGATCAGGGTCCGGCTCACGACGGGGGCTCCTTTGCTCTTTGGTTGGTTGTGCCCCTTCGTCTGCCTCCGGCGGCGCTTTCCTGCGGCGCGGCGGTGCCTGGCGCTGCTCCTGTTGCTGCGCCTGGCGCTCATCGGGGTCCCTACGTTTGCGGCGCGGCCGATCGCCGCCGCCGCCAAGGTTGGTCTCGCAGTACGGGCAGAGGCCCCAGCGCGGGTCGACCGGCTTGCTGCAGGTCGGGCAGGGGTCCTTCAAGCGGCGCTGGCAGTTCGGGCAGCGCAGGTAGTTCCTCTCCACCGGGTACTCGCAGTTGGGGCAGCTCTGCTCGCGCAGCTGGCGGACCCGCAACTCGGCCGCTTTGATCTCCAGCTCGCGCTCGTGGGCGTCCTCCAGGTACTCCGGCGGGCGGACGATCGCGTAGACGGCGGTACCGATGAAGGGGAAGAAGGAGGCGACGGTGGCGCAGGCGACCAGGAAGGGATCGGAGATGCGCCGGCGGGCGTCGAGGTAGGTGTAGACGATCAGCGCCAACCAGAGCACGACCAGCATCAGAAGGAAGAGGGTCGCGACCAGATTGAGGCCGTCGTTGGTGATGCCGAAGATCGCTAGGGGCATAAGGAAAATTTGGGTAATTCAGGCGCGCTGAAGGAGCGGCAGTCTACTTCGCCGTGGCCGACGTCAACCCTGTTTCTAGAGGAAGAGCCTTCCGAACAGGTAGCCGACGCCGAAGAAGACGAGGATCACGATCGCAACGACGGCGGCTACCAGCCCCATCATCGAGAGCAATTCGGAACCGGCGCTGCGGGGACGATCCATGCGCGAATCCTCGCACAGTCAGGGTGCGATCAGCGCCCGCGCTGGGGCAATTGCATAGTGGGAACCGACGACCAGAAGGATGCCTTCGGGCGGCTTGACGGCAAGGGCGCGACCACGTGCCAGGGCGGCGGCGAAATCGGGCGCGACCTCGGCTGAGAGGCCGACCGCCTCGCAGGCTGCGGCAAGGTCCGAGGCCAGCCGGGAATGGGCACCCGGCCTGCCGTGACCCTCCAAGGCCTCTTTCGGCAACTCCGCGCAGACCGCCCGGTCGAGGACGGGCGCCAGCGCTGCGATCATCGCCTCTGCATCCTTGTCGGCGAGGATCGCCAGACACGCGACCACGCGCCGGCCGGCGGCGACCTCGGGCAGCGAGCGCGCCAGGGCCGCAGCGCCATCCGGGTTGTGGGCGGCGTCGAGGTAAGTCGGTGGCCGCTCGGCGATCTGCTCGAGGCGGCCGGGGACCGCGACCGCTGCCGCGACCTCCTTCACCTGCCTGGGGTCGAGTGGCCGGCCGAGGAACGCCTCGACGGCGGCGCAGGCGATCGCGAAGTTATGGCGCTGGAACTCCCCCGTCGCGCGCAAGCGCACCTCCCGACCTGGGTCGGCGCCGGCCCGGACCAGGCGAGCACCGCGCTGCTCTGCCGTCTCCTCCGCCAGTCGCGCCACCTCGTCGGAGACCTCGCCGAGGACCAGCGTCGTCTGGTCGCGCAGCACCGCCAGCTTCTCCGCCGCGATCTCGAGCTCGGTCTCTCCCAGCCAATCGGTGTGGTCGAGCCCGATCGAGGTGAGGACGGTGACCTTGGAAGGAATCGTGTTGGTCGCGTCCAGCCGCCCTCCCAGCCCAGCCTCGATCGCCGCCACCTCGACCCTGGCGTTCGCAAGCGCGACAAAGCTCGCCGCCGTCGCCGCCTCGAACTGGGTCACCGCCTCTCCCTCCACGAGGCTACGGTCGACCCCCTCGGCGGCTTGCGCCACCTGCTCTACCGCGGCCTCCCAGGCCGCACCATCGATCTCTTCGCCCCCGACCAGCGTCCGCTGTGACCAGCGCTCGGTATGGGGCGAGACACAGGCTCCGGCGCGGAGTCCATGCGCCTCGAGCAGCGCCGCGCTCATCCGCGTCACCGAGGACTTCCCGTTGGTGCCGACAACGTGGATCGAGGCGAACCGGTGCTGCGGCAGCCCCAGCGCCGTAGTCAACTTGCGCATTCGCTCGAGGCCGAGCCGCCAGCCGACCGGTTCCAGCGAAGCCAAATATGCGTCGGGGTCGATCAGCTCAGCTCGGCGAGTTCGTTGCGATACCGCTCCAGCTTTCCCCGCTCCTCCTCGACCACCTCGACCGGCGCCTTTGCGACAAACCCCTCGTTTTCGAGTTTGCGTTCGCCACGCTCGACCTCGGCCCGCAGCTCTTCGCGGCGCTTCTCGAGGCGCTCGGCGATCGCGGCGGCGTCGAGCTGGTCGGAGTCGAGGACCCGCACCGGTCCGATCGAGGCCACCGGCCCGGAGCCGACGCCGTCGAACTCAAAGCGCGAGAGGCGCGAGACGAAGCCCGGGGGTTCGACGCCGTCGATCACTGCCGGCAACGTCGCCCCCGCCGGCACCCCGGCGAGGTCACGCCAAGCGCGCAGGCGCTGGGTGAGCCGGATCCCGCCCTCCACGTCCTCCTCGGCCGCCGGGTCGACCAGGGACTCGTCGGCGGCGGGGAAAACGTGCACGGCGAGGTGCCCCTCGCGCGCCGGGTGGAAGCTCCAGATCTCCTCGCTGACGAACGGCATCGTCGGGTGCAGCAGCCCCAGCACCCGCTCCAGCGCGTAGAGCAGCGTCGCCGCAACCTCCTCCTCGCCGTCGTAGAGGCGCGGCTTGACGATCTCCAGATACCAGTCGCAGAGATCGCGCCAAAAGAACGAGTAGGCCTCCTGGACGGCGTGGGCGAAGTCATATGTCTCGAGCTTCTCGGTCACCAAGGCGATGGTCCGCTCCAGCCGCGAGAGGATCCAGCGGTCCTCGACGCAGGTCGGCCGTGGCGCCGGAGAAACGCCGGCGGCGTTCAGCAGGATCAGGCGGCTGGCGTTCCAGAGCTTGTTGGCGAGGTCGCGGCCCTGCTCCACCTTGGCGTCGGAGAAGCGCACGTCCTGGGTCGAGGACATCGCCAGCAGTCCGAAGCGCAGCGCGTCGGCGCCGTGGACGTCGATTTCCTCCAGCGGGTCGATCCCGGTCCCCAGGCTCTTCGACATCCGCCGACCGTCGCGGGCCTGGATCACCGAGTGGACGTAGACGTCGCGGAAGGGGACCCGGCCGGGGAACTCGAGCCCGGTCATGATCATCCGCGCTACCCAGAGGAAGAGGATCTCCCGCGCCGTGGTCAGGAAGCTGGTCGGATAAAAGGCGCGCAGCTCGGGCGTCTCGTCGGGCCAGCCGAGGGTCGCGAAGGGCCAGATTGCCGAGCTGAACCAGGTGTCGAGCACGTCCTCCTCCTGGCGCAGCTCGCCGCCGCAGGAGCCGCAGCGCTCGGGCGTGGACTCGGCGACGATCGTCTCCTGACAGGCGTCGCAGTACCAGACCGGGATCCGGTGCCCCCACCAGAGCTGGCGGGAGATGCACCAAGGGCGGATCTCCTCCATCCAGTCGAGGTAGACGCGCTTCCACTGCGGTGGGGTGATGTTCACCTCGTCGCGTTCGACGACCTCGATCGCCGGCCGCGCCAGCTCGTCCATACGGCAGAACCACTGCAGTGAGATCAACGGCTCGATCCGCTCGCCGGAGCGGTGCGAGAAGGGAACCGAGTGGACATAGGGCTCTTCGGCGCGCAGGCGGCCCTCGGCGCGCAGCGCCTCGACGACGCCTTTCTGCGCCTCGGCTGCGGTCATCCCGGCGAACTCGCCGGCCTCCTCGGTCATCCGCCCGTCGGGGCCGATCACGCCGATCTCCTGGAGGCCGTGCTTGCGGCCGATCTCGAAGTCGTTGGGGTCGTGTCCGGGGGTGATCTTCAGGGCGCCGGTACCGAACTCGATATCGACGTGCTCGTCGGCGATGACCGGAATGCGGCGGCCGACCAGCGGCAGCACTACATGCTTGCCGACGAGGTCCCGGTAGCGCTCGTCGTTCGGGTTCACGGCGACGGCGGTGTCGGCGAGCATCGTCTCCGGCCGCACCGTGGCGACGGTCAGGACCTGGTCGGAGTCCTCGACCGGGTAATCGATCGAGTAGAGGACGTCCTCGACCTCACGGTTCTCGACCTCGAGGTCGGAGATCGCCGAATGCGAACCCGGGTCCCAGTTGACCATGTAGTTGTCGCGGTAGATGTAGCCCTTGTCGAAGAGCCGCTTGAAGACGCGGTAAACGGCGCGTACATAACCCTCGTCGAGGGTGAAGCGCTCGCGCTCGTAGTCGCAGGAGGCGCCGAGCCGCTGGTACTGCTCGACGATCCGCGAGCCGTACTCGGCTTTCCACTCCCAGACCCGCTCGACGAAAGCCTCCCGGCCGAGATCGTGGCGGCTCTTGCCTTCTTTGCGCAGCTCTTTCTCGACCACCGCCTGGGTGGCGATGCCGGCATGATCGGTGCCGAGGATCCAGAGCGCGTTCTTCCCCCTCATGCGATTCATCCGCACCAGCGCATCCTGCATCGACCCATTCAGCGCGTGCCCCATGTGCAGCACCCCGGTCACGTTCGGCGGCGGGATCGCAACCGAGAAGTTCTCCTCCGGCGTCCCCTCCGCCTCGGGGTGGAAATACCCCCCCTCCATCCACTCGGCAAAGATCCGACCCTCCACCTCCGAAGGGTCGTACCGAGTCGTCTCCTCAAGCCTCTTCCGCTGCGCCGCGTCCACGGCGGCGAGTCTAGATAGGCGCTTCCGACTTTGTCCCTACTGGGGCAGGGACAAAGTCGGATTGGGCTACGCGGATTCTTCGCTGAGACCCTCGTCGGCGGGGCCGATGTCCTGCTGGACGGCCTCAGTGACGAGCGTCGGGCGGCGGCCCTCGGTGATCGTCTCCCTCGTGACGACGCACTTGGTGACGTCGCGGCGGGAGGGCAGCTCGAACTGGACGTCGAGCAGGGTCTCCTCGAGGATCGAGCGCAGGCCGCGGGCTCCGGTCTCTCGCTCCAGGGCCTTGTCGGCGATCGCCTCGAGGCTGTCGTCGGCGAAGACCAGCTCGATGTCGTCGAACTCGAAGAACCGCTGGAACTGGCGGGTGAGCGCGTGGCGCGGCTCGGTCAAGATCGTGCAGAGGTCGTCGCGGCTGAGCTGGTGGATCGCGCTGATAACCGGAAGCCGGCCGATGAACTCGGGGATCAGGCCGTATTCGATCAGGTCCTCGGGCAGCACCTGCTCGAACCACTCGCCGGTGTCCTTTTTCTCGCGCGAGGAGATTTCGGCGCCGAACCCGATGCCGCGATCGCCGACCCGCCGCTCGATCACCTTGTCGAGCTCGGCGAAGGAGCCGCCGCAGACGAAGAGGATGTTGGTCGTGTCGATCGTCAGGAACTCCTGGTGGGGGTGCTTGCGCCCACCCTGTGGGGGCACCGACGCGGAAGTCCCCTCGAGGATCTTCAAAAGCGCCTGCTGGACGCCTTCGCCGGAGACGTCGCGGGTGATCGACGGGTTGTCGGCTTTGCGCGCGATCTTGTCGATCTCGTCGATGTAGATGATCCCCGTTTCGGCTTTCTTGACGTCGAAGTCGGCGGCCTGGATCAGCTTCAAGAGGATGTTCTCGACGTCCTCGCCGACGTAGCCGGCCTCGGTCAGCGCCGTCGCGTCGGCGATCGCGAAGGGGACGTTGAGGATCCGGGCAAGCGTCTGCGCCAGCAAGGTCTTTCCACAGCCCGTGGGGCCCAGCATCATGATGTTCGACTTCTGCAGCTCGACCTCGGTCTCGTCGGACTGGGCGATCTGCACCCGCTTGTAGTGGTTGTAGACGGCAACCGAGAGGGAGCGCTTGGCGGCGTCCTGCCCGACCACGTACTCCTGCAGGACGTCGAAGATTTCCTGCGGTTTCGGCAGGTTCTCCAGCTCGAAGACAGGCGGCGCCGTCAGCTCCTCGTCGATGATCTCGTTACAGAGGTCGATGCACTCGTCGCAGATGTAGACGCCGGGACCGGCGATCAGCTTTTTCACCTGACGCTGCGACTTGCCGCAGAAGCTGCAGAGGAGCTGCTCGTTCGAATCTGAAGGACGTGCCAGCGGAATCCCCTCCTAAACGGGACGAATCTCTTGCCTCCGGCGGCGCCCCAAAGCTTAGACAGGGACCTGCACCGGTTCGTGAGGGTCGTTTACGGCATCGACGCGGCTGTCCCTTCACATGAGCGCAGCCTTGCGCAGCGCTACCGTGGGCGGGTGCCCGCCGAGATCGAGATCGCGCCGATCACCGGCACCGAGTTCGAGGAGCTGTTGCCGCTGATCGCCGCCTACCAGCGCTTCTACGAAGTCGAGGACGTCAATGACGAGCGCAATCGGGTCTTCTTCCGCCGCTTCGTCGCCCCCAGCGAGGACGGTCTCCTACTCGGTGCCCGCAGTGAGGGAAGGCTGGTCGGCTACGCCTGCCTCTACTGGCACTTCAGCTCGCTGGAGGCCTGCGAGAGCGTGCTGATGAACGACCTCTACGTCGACGATGCGGTCCGCGGTCGGGGCGTCGGGCGGGCGCTGATCGAGGCGACTGCCGAGGTCGCCCGCGAACGCGAGGTCCCCTTCGTCGAGTGGTCCACCGCCGCCGACAACGAGACCGCCCAGCGCCTCTACGACAGCACCGGCGCCGAGCGCACGGAGTGGTTCAGCTACGAACTGCGGGTGTGAGCGAGATCCGCCTAGACCCGGTCGACCGCGACGATCCGCGCGTGCAAACCCTCTACGCGGATTTCGTCCGCGAGGCCGACGGGCCGCTCGTCTACGACCGCGAAGAAGCCGGAGTAGACCTCGACGAGGAGATCGCCAAAGGACCGCCGGCCGACCTGGTCCCGCCTAACGGCATCTTTCTCCTCGCCCTCGCCGAAGGCGAGCCGGCTGGGCTCGGCGGGGTCCGCTACCTCGACACCGACATCGCCGAGGTGAAGAGCATGTACGTCGCTCCCGCCTACCGGGGCACCGGCCTCGGCCGCCGCATCCTCGCCCGCCTCGACGATATCGCCCTCGAGCACGGCTGCCGCGCCGTCCGGCTCGATACCTCCGACTACCTCACCCCCGCAGTCGGCCTCTACCGCGCCGCTGGCTACCGCGAGGTCCCCGCCTACAACGAGAACCCGAAAGCCGATCTCTGGTTCGAACGGGCGCTGCGGGAGGACGCTCAGGAGTAGCGGTCCCAGCGCCGCAGCGACGGCTCCGGGTCGATCGGGACGCCGACGACGTGGATCTCGAAGTGCAGGTGGCAGCCGGTGCCGGCCGCGTTGCCGGTTTCGCCCACCGAGCCAATCCGTTCGCCCTCCCACACGCGCTGGCCGCCGTGAAAGCGGGCCTGGCGCCGCAGGTGGGCATAGAAGTAGCTGCGGCGCTCGCCTTCGCCGTGGAGGAGCAAGTACCAGGCGTAGAGAACGGGATCGAACCCACTCCGCAGCACCTTGCCGTTGCGCACCGCCACCAACGACGCCCCACAAGCCGCGGTGACATCGAAGCCTTCGTGGATGCGGCCACCGTTGCGCGGCGCGTGAAACTCACCGATCCCTCCTCGCACTCCGTGCGAGGCCTGCACCGGAAAGACGTGCCCGAAATAGGGCATGCCGCCGTCGCGCGAGGTGCCCTGAGCCGCAGCCGGCGAGACCGCCAGGGCCAGCGCAACGACGACTAAAGCGGCGGCGGGCCTCAGTGGTGCTCGATCACGCGGTCGACGATGTTGTACTCCTTCGCCTCCTCCGCGCTCATGAAGTAATCGCGTTCGGTGTCTTGCGTGACCTTCTCGAACGACTGGCCGGTGTGGTGGGCGATGATCTCGTCGAGTCGGCGGCGGACTTCGATGATCTCTTTGGCGTGGATCTCGATGTCGGTCGCTTGGCCCTGGAAGCCGGCGGAGACCTGGTGGATGAGGATCTTCGAGTTCGGCAGCGCCATCCGCTTGCCGGCGGCGCCGCCGCTCAGCAGCAGCGCACCCATACTCATCGCCACGCCGACGCAGATCGTCTGCACGTCGGGCTTGATGAACTGCATCGTGTCGTAGATCGCGAGGCCGGCGTAGACGGAGCCGCCCGGCGAGTTGACGTAGAGGCTGACGTCCTTGTCGGGATCCTCGGACTCCAGGTGCAGCAGCTGGGCGACGATCAGGTTGGCGATGTCGTCGGTGACCGGGGTGCCGAGGAAGATGATCCGCTCGCCGAGCAGGCGCGAGTAGATGTCAAACGCACGCTCGCCACGCGAGGTCTGCTCGACCACCATCGGGATCAGAGGACTCATCGTTCGGGACTCTATAGAAGGCGTCAGCCGCGCCTGAGCGCTACTCGCCGCCCGGGGTCCAGAGACCGCCGGCCTTGGGTTTCCCCTCGTCCGGCGCCAAGAGTTTCTCGCGGGCCTCGGCTTTCTCCTGCCGCGCGTCGGCATCCTCTTTGGGGATCGGTTTGGCCGAGTCGGCGACCAACTCGATCGCCTTACGGGCCCGCAGGTCCTCGCGAATCATCGCGTCGCGGCCGCTCTGTCGCAGCCGCTCGAGCAGTTTCTCCGGAGTGGTCCGCTCGTGCTCCGCGCTGTGGGCGAGAGCCTCGACCATTTCGTCCTCGGAAACCTCGATCGCCTCGGCCTCGGCGATTGCCGTCACGACCGCCTCGCGGCGCAGCTCTTTTTCCGCGTCCTCTTTCGTCTCCTCGATCAGCTCGTCGCGGGTTTTGCCCTGCATCTGCAGGAACTGGTTGGGGTCCATGCCGCGGCCCGCGAGCTGGCGTTCCATCCGCTCCCAGCGTTCGGTCGCCCGCGCCGTCGCCAGCTCCTCCGTCACTTCGACGGTCGCCTCGGCGACGGCGGCGTCGATCGCCGCCACCCGGAAGTCCTCCTCGGCCCGGCTGCCTAGCGCGGCGCCGACTTTCTCGCGGATATCGGCGCGCAGCTCCTCCAGCGTGTCGAACTCCGAGGCCTCGGAGGCAAAGTCGTCGTCGAGCTCGGGCAAGACTTTCTCTCGCACCTCCTTGACCTTGACTTTGAAAACCGCCCCTTTGCCCGCCAGGTGCTCGGCCTGATAGTCCGCGGGGAAGGTCACTTTCACCTCGCGCTCCTCGCCGGCCTTGGCGCCGGAAAGCTGCTCCTCGAAGCCCTCGATCAGCTGCCCGGAGCCGAGCGCCAGGAGGTAGTCCTCAGCGGCGCCGCCCTCGAAGGCTGCGCCGTCGAGGAAGCCCTCGAAGTCGATCAGCAGCGAGTCGCCCTCGGCGGCCTCGCGCTCGACCGGCTCCAAGCGGGCGAACCCCTCGCGGACTCGCTCGACCTCGGTGTCGACGATTTCGTCGGGGACCTCTTTCTCCTCTTTGCCGACCTCGAGGCCTTTGTAGGTGCCGAGCTTCGCCTCGGGCCGCACCCCGACCTCGAACTTGAACTCGAGCGACTCGCCTTCGTTCTCCGGCGTCGAGACCATCTCGATGCTGGGATCGCCGATCGGGCTGACGCCGGCGTCGAACAGCGCCAGTTCGTACCACTCGGGCAGTGCGTCGCGGATCGCCTCCTGCAGCACCGGGCCGAAGCCGAGCCGCTGGATCACCAGCGAGGGCGGCGCCTTGCCGGCGCGAAAGCCCGGCATCCGCATCTCCTTTGCCATCGCGCGGGCGGCGCGGGAAGTTGCTTTCTCGACGTCGGCGGCCGGGACCTCGACCGCGACCTCGACGCGTGAGTTGGGGAGCTCTTTGAGGGTGGTCTGCATGGACGAGTGACCCTAGCGACGTTGCGCCAGCATCGTCCGCAACGCCACGGCGAAATCGATCACGAAGGACAGGCCCCGCCCGACGGGCCCCGTCACCAGCCAGGCGCGTGCTCGCTCTCCGGCGTCACTCATGCGCGTATTCCAGCAGGGAGGAGTCGACAAGCCACTCGACGGGGGCTCGGTCGTCGGTGTAGACCTCGCCGCCCGACAGCCGCGGCTCGAGCTTTCGGGCAGCCTCCCGCGCCTGCGGGTGCAGCACCCGCGGCAGCGACGCGAGGTTCGCCCGTAGACGCGCCCCCGAGAACGGTCCCTCGCCCGCCACCAGCAGGGTGTTGGTGTCCTCGATCGGGTAGCGCAGCACCCGCGGAAAGGCTGCGGCCATCGTCCGGCCCAGCACCCGCTCCAGCTCCCGCCCGCCCTCGGGGTGGCCGACGTTGACGATCGCCAGGCCGCCGGGTGCGAGCCGCTCGCGGGCCAGCTCGAAGAACTCGCGGGTCGCCAGGTAGAAGGGAATGTAGGGCTGGCGGTAGGCGTCGACCATGATCGCGTCGTAGCCGCCCTCCGAGCGCTCCAACCAGGGCCGTGCGTCCTCGGCAAAGGTCCGCATCCGCGGGTTGCGGAGGTCGAGGTAGCGGCGCCCCAGCTCGGTCAACTCGGCGTCGATCTCGACCGCGTCGACCGCGGTGCGCGGGAAGAAGTGGCCGAAGGAGCGGGCGACCGTGCCGCCGGCGTTGCCGAGGATCGCGATCCGCCGCGGTGGCCGCGCGTCCGCCGCCGCGTGCAGCACCAAGTGCCCGTCCCAGTAGTCCCCGGTCAGGTAAGAGCCGGGCCGATACTGCGAGTGCACCGCCTGCCCCTCGTTCAGCTCCAGGACCCGGGTGCCGTCGTCGCGTTCGATCACCCGCGCGTACTGATGGGTCGTCTCCGCCTCGTAGAGGACGCGGCCCTCGGCGTCGGCCTTGATCGTCCCCACCGGCACGGCCAGCACCGCCAGCAGACCGAGTGGCACGGCGAGCGCCCGTGCGCCCACCCCCCACGCCGCCACCAACGCAAGGGCCAGGGCGAAGACGAGGAAGGTCCGCTGCGTCCCCAGCAGCGGGATCAAGACCAGGGCCGAGATCATCGTCCCGACCAGCGAGCCGGCGGTGGAGATCGCGTAGAGGCGGCCGACGACCTCGCCCGAGCCACTCACCTCCCCCACCGCCAGCCGCACCGCCCAGGGCGCCGCCGCACCTAGAAGCGTCACCGGCACGGCGACCAGCACCAGCACCCCAAACAGCGAGCCGGCGAAGCCACCGACCGAGACCGTGTCGAAGGCGTCGACCGAGAAGCCGAGGAAGGGACGGGCGGCGAAGGGGACGGCGGCAATCAGGACCGAGGCAGCCAGCACCAGGAGGCAGAGGCCGCGCAGATGCGGGTGGCGGTCGGCGTAGCGCCCGCCGAACCAATAGCCGACCGAGAGGGCGACGAGGACGACCCCGATCGTGTTCGCCCAGACCACGGTCGAGGCGCCGAAGTAAGGAGCCATCAGTCGCGCGGCGGCGATCTCCACCCCGAGACTCGAAGCGCCGACGACGAAGACGAGGGGCGCCAGCAGCCGGCGGTCAGCCCGGGCGGTCGTCCCGCTCACCCCCGGCTCCGATCAGCTGCCGTTCCAGTCGCTCCCCCTGTCCGGCAGCGACCGCCCGTTGCGCCCGTGCCTCGTCTAGCTCCACCCCCCGCTCGAGGGCGAGGTCGAGCAGGCGCTGCTTCTCGATCCCTTCCCGCGAGACTTCGAAGAAGACCCAGGCCAGCAGGCCGAGCCCGAGGAAGGTCCCCTCGACCATCATCACCACGCCGGCGGTGCTCTGGTCAGCGATTGGGGAGATGTTCCAGTAGGCCTCGCCGGCGGCGTACTTCGGGTAGAGCACCGACCCCGACCACATCAGGACGTTGCCGAGGATCGCCCCGGCGAAGCGGACCGCGATCACGTAGCCAACCTTCCAGGCGGCGTTGAACCAGCTCGGCTTCGGCAGCGGGCCGAAGATCGGCATCCACATCAGGCAGCCGAAAAAGATGAAGCTGGCGTGCTCGAGCAGGTGCACCGCCGCGCCGCCGTAGGCCGCGTCGTAGAACGCCGGGATGTGCCAGAAGTAGAAGTTGAGCGCCCAGAGCGGGAAGGCGACGAGCGGGTGGGCGAGTATCCGCAACTTGTCGAAGACAGGGATCGCGAGGATCGGCTGCAGCAGCGGGCCGGTCAAACCGAGGACCAGGAGGAGGGTGGCGAGGTCGCCGAGCATCAGGTGCTCGACCATGTGGGCGATGACCAGCTCCTCGGCGATGTGGGCGACCGGCGAGACGAGGGCGACGGCGATCGTCAGCAGGCCCGCGGCGAAGCAGAGCTGCCGCCAGAGCGGCACCGGCCTCCCCTTCTCCGCCAGCGTGATCGAGCGCTTGGCGTACAGAGCTGCGGCGACCAGCAGCGGCAGCACCTCGACGGGGGCGAAGACCGCCTCGACATGGGCGAGCGGGACGTTCATCGATTTCAGCGTAGCCCGCTGGTAGCTTGGCTTCGTCCGTGAGCTCCCAGAACCATCGCTTCCCCCCGATCGGGAGCTACGGCTTCCTCTCCGACTGCCACACCTCGGCCCTCGTCTCCTTCGGCGGCGCCGTCGAGTGGCTCTGCTTCCCCCGCTTCGACTCGCCCAGCGCCTTCGCCGCCCTGCTCGACCGCGGCGCCGGCCACATGCTGCTGCGGCCGAAGGGAGTGACCGTCCCGATCAGCCGCCGCTACGTGCCCGGCACGCTAGTGATCGAGACGACCTGGGTGACCGACACGGGCTGGGTGGTCGTCAAAGACGCGCTGACGATCGCCGAGTGGGCCTCGGCCGACGGCAGGGACGACCGGCGCCGCGGCCGGCCTGAGACCGCGCACGAGAACGACTGCTCGCTGCTGCGGACGATGACCTGCATCGACGGCGAGGTCGAGATGGAGGTGGAGTGCGTGCCGCGCTTCGGCTACGGCGCCGAGGCGGCGCAGTGGAGCGGGGGCGAGCTCGGTGAAACGCGAGCCACCGCCGCCGACGGCACCGAGCTGCTGCTGACTAGCGACATGCATCTCGCGCTCGACGAAGGCACTGCTCGGGGCCATGCCACTCTGCGCGAAGACCAGACCGGGTTCTGCGCCATCACCTGGAGCGTCGGCAACCTCGGCGGGCCCCGCAGCGCTCCGGAGGCGCTGGAGCGGATCGACTCGACCGAAGAGTTCTGGCGCGAATGGCTGCGCGACGGCGACTTCCCCGACCACCCCTGGCGGATCCACCTGCAGCGCTCTGCCCTCGTCCTCAAGGGGCTCACCTACACGCCGACCGGGGCGATCGTCGCCGCCCCCACCACCTCGCTGCCGGAGACGCCTGGTGGCGAACGCAACTGGGATTACCGCTACAGCTGGATCCGCGACTCGACCTTCAGCCTCTGGGCGCTGCACACGCTCGGCTTCGACGCCGAGGCACGCGACTTCATGCGCTTCATCGTCGACGTCTGCCAGGACCACCCGGACCTGCAGATCATGTACGGGATCGGCCACGAGCGCGACCTCGAGGAGAAGACCCTCGACCACCTCGGCGGCTACGGCGGGGCGCGCCCGGTGCGGATCGGCAACGGCGCCTTCGACCAGCGGCAGAACGACGTCTGGGGGTCGCTGCTCGATTCCGTCTACGTCCACGAAAAGGCGCTCCGCGGCCGCGGCACCCCGGCCACCCGGGAGCTGATCCGCTACCAGGTGGAAGCCGCGATCGCAGCCTGGCCTCACCCCGACCAGGGGATCTGGGAGTCGCGCGGCGAGCCGCAGCACTACGTCTCCTCGAAGCTGATGATCTGGGTGGCCGCCGACCGGGGCGCCCGCCTCGCCCGCCTCTCGGGATTCGAGGAGCTGGCCACCGAGTGGCAGGCCAAAGCGGAAGAGTTCAAGGCCGAGATCCTCAAGCGCGGCGTCCGCGACGGGGTCTTCCGCCAGCACTACGAAACCGACGCGCTCGACGCCTCGCTGCTGCTGATCCCCCTCTTCCGCTTCCTCCCACCCAGCGACCCGCGGGTGCGCAACACGGTCAACGCGATCGCCACCGACCTGAGCGAGCACGGCCTGGTCTGCCGATACAAGGTTGCCGAGACCGACGACGGCCTGCGCGGCAAGGAGGGCACCTTTCTAATCTGCTCGTTCTGGCTGGTCTCGGCGCTCTCGGAGATCGGCGAGCCGCAACGCGCCCGCGACCTCTGCGAACGCCTGCTCGAGGCGGCAGGGTGGCTCGACCTCTTTGCCGAGGAGCTCGACGCGGAATCCGGTCAGCACCTCGGCAACTTCCCCCAGGCCTTCACCCACCTGGCGCTGATCAACGCGGTGTCCCACGTGATCGCCGACGAGAGGCGCGAGGACGGCGGCGTGACCGCGGTCTTCACCGAAATGGGCGGCGTCCGCGAGGACGGCTAATTTTTCTTCGCCCAGAAGTTCGTAGACAAAAGATCTACAGACAACAGATTTCGGATTTGCCTATATTGCTTGCGGCCTATGGGAACCGCCGGCATTAGGACAGGGGAAAGGCAAGGGGACGCGATGAACGAGACCATCGAGAGACGGACGAACAGGGGCGAAGACGAAGCAGTCGAGTCGGCGGTGCTGCACCAGTTGCTCGACCTGTATCCAGCCCGGCTGACGCTCGAGGAGCTGAAGCGGGAGCTGGGCGCGGGCCGCGAAACTTTCGCCGACCGCGACGCGCTCGAGCGCGCGGTGCGGGACCTGGCGGCCGCCGGGCTGCTGTATCGGGAGACCCAGTTCGTCGAGCCGACGCGGGCCGCGGTCCGCTTCAGTGAGCTGTTGGACCGGTAACCAGCCAACGAAACCCGACCCGCAGCCGCGACCGCAACTCATCGGCCGCCGCGGCTGCGGCGCTGTCCTCCTGACCGGCGGCGCTGACCAGGATCACCTCGGAGGCCGGAAAGCTGCCCAACTGGTCTTCCACGGCCTGGACCAGGTCCTCATCTCCCACCCGGGCCTCTGCCTCGACCCCGGCGGCGGCGAGAGCGGCAACGCTCAGCACCAGCCGGCGCTGCGCATCGCGACGCGCAGCCTCGACGTCAGAGGCCCAGCGATCGAGAAACCCGATCCGCGCAGGGGCGAGGACCATCACCTTGGCGGGCTCACCGCCCTTCACCGCCATCGCGACTTGCTCCACCGCGTCGGGTTTCTCGAGCGGATCGCCGAGGACGATGAGGACGCGCCGTCCCCCGGGCTCTCGCCAAGCGGGCTCGATGGGCCCTCGCGGACGCTGGCGGGCGGCGCCTCCGACGATCGCCACAGCGACGAGAGCGCCAACCGCGACGCCGACGCTCGGCCCGCCGAAGTAGAAGGAAAAAGCAATCGGGACGGCGATCGCCGCAACTAGGAGAGGTAGCTTCCATGGGGTCACCCCACAAGCCTCTCAGGCGCACGATCGCCGTCCCTACAAGAAGTCCCCCTGCTCAGGAGCCCTTGGTGATCGCATTGGGCGCTACACGCTCGATTTCGATCCGCACGAGTCCACCTCCCCTCTCCCTTGATTCCCCAGAACCGCGTTCAGCGGCCATCACTCGAAAGTGACTGATCAATTATTACTTTAAATGATTCCAGCAATCAAGGTGGGAGCAGCAAAACTCGTCAATAATCGGAAAACGCGGAAGCGTTGTGAAAATCCTGATTGACAAGGTGTAAAGTCTTCGTATCGGCCATAAAACCCTGGAAACGAACCGAGAAAAGGCCATGCCGAAGACCAAGAACAAGAAAGAGGGCATCGAACAAGTAGTCGCGAAAGCCTTCGCTCACCCCCTACGGGTGCAGATCCTGATCATTTTGAACGAGAAGGTCGCGAGCCCAAACATGCTCGCCCAGCAGCTCGACCAGAGCCTCAACCTGGTCGCCTACCACGTCCGCGTGCTCGAGAAATACGACTGCATCGAGCTCGTCGACACGAAGCAGCGCCGCGGCGCCACCGAGCACTTCTACCGCGCCACCCGCCGCCAGTTCCTCACCGACAGCGAATGGGCGCGCCTGCCGAAAAGCCTTCGTCCCGGCCTGTCGGGCGCAATGCTGAAGTCGGCCTTCGACGATGTCGAGGAGGCACTGGACAAGGGCACCCTGGACGAGCTCGAGGACCGGCATCTGAGCCGGACCCCGATGGTCGTCGACAAAAAGGGGTGGGAGGACACCGTTGATCTCCTGGCGGGAACCCTGGATCGGTTGCTGGAGATTCAGACCGAAGCCACCGAGCGACTGGCCGGGAGCGACGAGGCGAGCATGCTCGCCAAAGTGGTCATGCTCCATTTCAAGTCGCCGACCCCGGACACCGAGGCCGAGTCGACCACCGCTTGATCGCCCTGCGACGCCGGGTCCGGTGCTGCTCCGCCGCGTGAGCCGCACCACCAGTCGGACCCGGCCTCTTCTCTCGCTATGGTTGACCTGACGGCGACCTCGCCGTCCCGCTGCACAGCTTCGGACTGACGCTCTCAGGGCAGCGACGTTGGACAGGTATCGCCGCCTAACCGAATCGATGCTGTGAACAGCGAAGAGATGCGCAAAAGCTCCGACCAGCAGAGCCCGGGTCCCGGCGAGGGCCTTGCCAACGAGCGGGCGCTCTGGGCACGGTTCGTCAAAGACCGCGACCCCGCGATCCGCGAGGAGCTGGTCCGCCGCTACCTGCCCTTCGCGAAAAACCTGGCGCTGCGCTACCGCGGTGCGAGTGAGTCCTTCGACGACCTGCTGCAGGTCGCGAGCCTCGGGTTGGTCAACGCGATCGACCGCTTCGATCCCGACCGCGGCGCCCCCTTCACCGCTTTCGCCTCGCCGACGATTCTCGGCGAGCTGAAGCGCCACTTCCGCGACCGGGTCTGGACGGTGCGCGTGCCCCGCGGCCTCCACGACCGTATGGCCGAAGTGGAGAAAGCGATCTCCGAGCTGACGGTTCAGCTGCAGCGCTCGCCCTCGGTCGGGGAGATCGCGGAGCGGCTCGACGTCGACCCAACCGACGTGCTCGAGGTTCTCGAGGCCAACCACAACCGCCGACCGCTGTCGCTCGACCGGCCGGTAGGCGGCGAAGACTCCGAAGAATCGCCCGCCTCCGAGTGGGTCGGCGACGAGGACGCCGGTTACGAGCTGATCGAGGACAAGCTGGCTCTGGAGGGGGCCCTCCCCCGCCTCGACGAGCGCGAGCGTCTGGTCCTGCAGCTGCGCTTCGTCGAGGATCTGACGCAATCGCAGATCGCCGAGCGCATCGGCCACTCGCAGATGCACGTCTCGCGAATCCTGCGCCGCACGCTGGAGCGGATCAGGGCTGAGGTAGCCGAGCAAAGCAGCGCCGCCAGCGAGTCCACCGAGTAGAGGGGTCTACACGGAAGGGGATGGGTGGCCCTTCCCGGGACCCCCTCCGGTCCGCTCTAACTCAATGCTTAGTTCTTTGACAGCGAGGAGATGCCGACTACAAGGTACTCGCCTTCGTCGCCGTCTTCGACCCGCAGCTCGTCGGTCAGCTTCTCCAGCGAGCCCCCGACCTCGGGCAGCTCGAAGCTTTCCCTCAGGCGTGCGGCGCCGCCGTGGGTCATCGGCCCGACCTTGAGCTCGATCCCCTGGGGAAGCTCGGCGATGGTGAGCGAGACGTGACCGTCGGTGAAGCCCTGCGGGGCCCGAGCCGAGATCGCGTCGCTGAGCAGCATCGTGTCGGAGAGACGATCGACGCTGATGTCCTGGCGGGCGGCAAGCGCCGAGAGGGCGCGGCTCAGCACCGGGCCGACGATCTCGGGCGGCCCAACCCGGATCCGGGTCTCGTCGTCGGCCGTCACCGCGAAGGTGGAGCCGGCGGTGGCCCCGTCCTCGCGCGCCTGCAGCGGCAGGTGCATGCGAATCTCGGTGCCCTTGTCTGCGCCGCCTTTGATCTCGAAGCTGCTGGAGAGCGCGGCGATCAAGGTCAGGCCGATGCGCAGGCTGGGCCGCTCGATGTCGGGCCGTGGCCTGATCCCGCTGCCGTGGTCGCGGATCACGACGGTGAGCCCGTGGAGGTCGCTTTCGGCCTCCACCTCCAGCGGTCCCGGCTCGTTGCCGGCGTAGGCGTGAACCACGACGTTCATGCAGGCCTCGGTGACGACCGTCTTCAGATCGGCCAGAGACGTCTCGTCCATTCCCAGCCTTTCGGCCAGTCCGGCGAGCGCGTGGCGAACCACGGCGACGTTCTCAGCCCGAGCAGGGAGGGACATTTGTAGCCCCGAGCGATCATTGATTGCGGTATTCAAAGGTTCCAGCCTGCCCTCAGAACCGGTCGAGGCTCGATGTACGGAGGCGCGAGCATAACTTGCCGCCTCTCTTCTAAGCCTGCTTACCCCTGGTCCCGGGGAGTAAAACCGTGTGCGCCTTTCTGTCACGCTGCGGTAGCATCGTGCCGTGAATCCAGCCCCGTTCGAGGTGAAAGTGGGAGATCTCGAGCACGGCGTCCGGACGATCTTCGTCCGCGGCGAGCTCGACCTCAGCACCGCTCCCGATCTCGAGGTCCCGCTTGAGCAGGCCCTGGAGAGCGGCGAAGGCTCCGTGCTGATCGATCTTTCCCAGTGCGAGTTCATCGACTCCACCGGCATCGCCCTGATCGTTCGCGCCTGGCAACGGCTCGACAACGGCGGCGAAAACGGCCGCAGTTTGGTGCTCTGCAGCCAGAACGACCAGGTCCGCCGCGTGCTGGAGATCACCGGCCTGGAGCTCTCGATCCCGCTTCACCTGACCCGGGACGAGGCGATGGCGGCGCTCACGACGTAAAACCGCCTGCATAGGAGCGGCCGTCCCGGGGTAGCCGCTTCTAGATGTCCCCTGCGCCTCGTCGCCCCCGGCTCCCGCGGGAGCTGTTCGAGACCCGCAGCCACGCTTGGCACTCGCTCGGACTGGGCGACGAGCTGGCTCCGCGGTTCTCCAAGCGCCAGTTTGGCGGGCTGCTGCTCGCCCTCCTCGTGATCGCCGGCACCCTGGTCGTCTACAGCCACCGCCACCAGATCGCCCCCGGCTACGGGCCCTGGATCCGGGCGGGGACGGTCGTAGTCCTGGTCACCGTCGGCTCGGCCGCGGTCCACTGGCTCGTGCGGGGCCTCTCCCCGCGCCTCTACCGGCGGCTCGACCCGGCGACCGCAGGCACCACCGGCTTCGTCGTCCGTTTGCTGGCGATGACCGCGGTGGTGGTGCTCGCCCTGCGGATCGCGGGCGTCAACGCCAGCACCCTCGCGGTCGGCGGAGCCTTCACCGCGGTGCTCCTGGGGCTGGCGGCCCAGCAGGCGCTGGGCGGGATCTTCGCCGGCATCGTCCTGCAGAGCACCCGGCCCTTCCGGGTCGGGGAACGGGTTCGCCTGGTCGGCGGCGCCCTCGCCGGCTCGATCGAGGGCACGGTCACCTCACTCGGCCTCTTCTACACGACGCTGAGCCAGGGAGCCGACCGGCTGATGGTCCCCAACAACGTGCTCCTCAGCCTCGTCGTCGTGCCGTTGCGCGAGCCGGACAAAGTCGACGTCCGCGTCCGCTTCCCCTCGCAGGCGAGCCCGCGGGAGATCGAGGAGCGGCTGTTGCAGGCGATTACCGTCCCCACCCGCTACAAGCCGAGCGTCTCGCTCGAGGAGCTCGACGGCGACGACGTCATCTTCCGCGTCAACGCGACGCCGCTGCGGCCCGAAGACGGCTCGCAACTGGCCGAGGAGGTGCTGGAGGCGCTGCGCCGCTCCGAACCCTCGACGGCGGAAACCCACCGCCCGTAGCCGCTAGTCGCCGGCGAAGATCAGGATCGCCGTGTTGATCACGATCGCCAGCGGCGTCGCCACCAAGGCGAGGGTGCGGAAGAACTTGGCGAAGCCGCCGCGATAGGCAACGGCCTCGAACAGGGTGATGCCGACGACGTGGGCAAGGTTGGCGAGGGCGACGCCAATCGCGATCAGAATCGCCACCGCTTCCGAGCCGGTCTCGTGGCCGCTGCCGCCGGCGACCGCCGCGGCGAGGACGGCGACGATGATCGTGCCGGCGATGCCGGCCACCATTCCGGCGAAATCCGAGCGGGTCATCCCGGGGACGTAGGCGCCGCCGCCGATTTCCTTGTCGGCGAGGGGGTTGATCGTTCCCTGCCCGGTCTCCTCGACATCGACGACATGGTCGGCGTGGTCGGCGTCGCCGGTCTCGACCACGACGACCCGCAGCGGCGGCTCGATCCCTTCCTGCGCCTTCTCCAGCAGTCCCTCCTCATACCACTTCGACTGCTCCTCGCAGTGCTCGAAGATCAGCACCTCGTCTGCCGGAGCTTTCAGCAGCGCGTCCTGGGCGGCCTGAACCGGGTCGGGGTCACCGACCTCGCCGCTGACTTCGATTCCTTCCGCCCGCAGCGTCTGCAGCGCCCGCTCCAGCCGCTCGTGGGCTTCCTGTTTGGGCTCGTCGATGTCGCCGAGGGTGTGGCGCAGCGCATTCGCCTCCGTGGCGGGAATGACGATCCGCAATTCGACCCCATCCTGGTCGGCGTTAGCGAGGATCTGCTCCACCGGCTCGGAGCCGTGGAGGTTGTCGGTGAGGATCGCGATCACTCGGCGCGACATAGAGGCCTCCTACTCGTCGTCGGGTATTGCCTGATCCGGTTCGCCGTACTCCGTATCGCTGGGCTCTTCCGGGGGCGGGGCGTCGCGGTCGGGGAACCCTTTTTGGTCGCCGTGGGAGGCGTTGTCGATCAACTCCTCCTCGGCGAGCTCGAAGCCCTCGGACTCCCCCTCGCCGCCCTCGACCAGCGGCCGTTGGGCGGGATCGTCGACGGGATCGTCCGGCGCTGGTCCGCCGATCTCGCCGGCTTCGGCGGCTGCGGCTTCGGCCTCTTCGTCGGCGATCGGGTCGCGCTGGGGATCGGTCTCGGCCATCACCTGCGCCTCTCTCCCCAGGGGCCGGTCGGGACCTCGTTCTCGTGCTGAGGCTGGCGACCGGGCCGCTCCGGCGGCGCCAGTTCCTCGTCCGCTCGCCGGCTCAACCCGGTGTAAACGAGGAAGGCGACGAAGCCGAGCGCGAAGAAAATCAACGCGAAGATCGGCGACCAGGCGACAGCGATCAAGGCCAGCAGGATCATCAGAGCAATCGGGATCAGGTACATGCCGGCCGGATACCCCTGCCGAGCGGGCACGAAACTCGCCGTTTCTCGTTTTCCCCCTACTCGGGATCGGGTAGCCGCAAGGTGAACGAAAACAATCGTGAGGAGCAAGAAATGGGAACTCAAGAGGCCGGTCACGTCACCGGCACCAAGGACAAGGACTACAACGTCATCTGGTTCACCGAGCAGTGCCTCAGCAACGTGCTGCGACTCGAGACCTATGTCGAAGACGCCGAGCGCGAAGGCGACTCCGAGCTAGCGGACTTTTTCCGCCGCGCCCAGGAGACCAGCCGCAAGGGCGCCGAGCAGGGCAAGGAGCAGCTCCGCTCGCGTCTCGCCGCCTGAGCGATGCGACCCGGTCGGCGCCGGCTAAGAGCCGGTGCTGACCGAGGCGGTACCGGCCGCGGTGCGGCCAACGGCCCAGCCGGCCACGGCGCCGATGATGCCGCCAAGCCCGAGCAGGGTCGCGGCCCTTATGGGATCCCGCTTCAACTTCGAAGCGGTGCCGTGGGCGGTGTGCTTGACGGCTACCTTGGCCGCCTTCCGGGCGGCGATTCTCTTCATTGCTGGCATGTGCGATCACTACCCGGCACCCTTTCGCCTACACCACCCCCGCGGCCGACAGGCCCTCTCGCAATGAAGCCGCATTGGGAGGAGCGAATTCCTCCCAGTCGTTGTTGAAGTAGGCGAAGACCTCGCGCCGTGCGCGCCAGGCGGCAATCCGGCGCCGCCAGTGGTCCAACTCGGTCTTCGAGTAATTGCCGCGCCTGCCGCGAACGCCGTGATGGAGGCGCAAATAGGCGAGGGGTCCGGCAAGCCGGGTCTCGGGCAGCTCGCGGCGGCCGTCGTGGCCGATCACCAGCGAGGCGCCGTGCTCCTCCAGCAGCCGCCGCACCGCCGGCACGAACCAGCTCTGGTGGCGAAACTCGAAGCAGTGGCGAGCCTGCGGCAGCAGCTCCAGGGCCGAAGCGAGCACCGTGTCGTCGCGGTGGAAGTTGGCTGGCAGTTGCCACAGCACCGGTCCCAGCTTGCCGCTCTCGCGCAACGGCTCCAGCGGCTCCCAGAAGCGGGCGACGCCCTGCTCGATATCCCGCAGCCGGCGCATGTGGGTGAGGTAGCGGCTGCCCTTGACCGCGAAGAGGAATCCCGGGGGCGTTCGCTCGACCCACCCTTCCACGGTCTCACGCTTCACCAGCCGGTAGAAGGTGTTGTTGACCTCAACGGTGTTGAAGATCTCGGCGTAGCGTTCGAGCCAGCGCGCTGCTGGCACCCCCTTGTAAATGCCCTGCCGCCAAGAGTCGTAGACCCAACCCGAGCAGCCGATCCGCACGTCTTTCATCGTTACCTCCGTTTACCCCGCCCACTGCGAGGGGTAGCCGTCCTTCGTTCCCTACCCGAGAGGCGGCGCGGGTCATGCGGCTAAACGCGATCCTTGACGTCGACGGCACCTTGGTCGACACCAACTACCACCACGCGCTCGCCTGGCACCGGGCTCTGCGCGCCCACGGGCACTCGGTCCAGATGTGGAAGGTCCACCGCCATATCGGCATGGGCGGCGACCAGATCCTCGACGCGCTGATCGGTGAAGGAGCGGCGGCGGAGCAGGGCGACGAGATCCGCGCTGCCGAGGCCGAGGCCTACGGCGAGCTGATTGGCGAAGTCGAGCCGATGGAGGGAGCGCGGGAGTTGATCGCGAGGCTGCGCGGGGAGGGCGCAACCGTGATCCTCGCGTCTTCGGCCAAGCAGGAAGAGGTCGACCACTACCTCGACCTGCTCGACGCGCGGGAGCTAATCGACGGCTGGACCAGTTCGGCGGACGTCGAAAACACCAAGCCCGATCCCGACCTCGTCCACGCAGCCCTCGAGAAAGCCGGGAAGGGCGACCCATCGGTGATGGTGGGCGACTCGGTTTGGGACGTGAAGGCGGCAAAGGCCGCCGGGCTGCCGACCCTCGCGGTTCTCACCGGCGGGTTTTCGGAGGCCGAGCTGCGCGATGCGGGCGCCGTCCAAGTGGTGGAAACGATCGAGATGCTCGATTTTGCCTCGCTATTTGCAGAATCCTCTAGAAATTGAGCTTGGCCACGGCGCCATGATCGGGGAGGTTCTCCCGATGGCGCCCCGGCATGATCAGGAACTGATCAACGCCCTGTCCCATCCCGTCCGGGTGGAGATCCTGGAGAAGCTGCAAGGCCGCATCGCCAGCCCCGTCGAACTGTCCCAGGAGATGGACAAAAGCCCCGGCGTGATCTCCTACCACGCCAGCACCCTGCTGCGGTGCGGTTGCCTGGAACTGGTCGGCAGCGGCACCCGCGGCGGCGGCATCGAGAACTTTTTCGGGATCACCTCCCGCTCGCCGCTGCGCCGCAACTAGCTGGCGCCCGCCACCGCCCTCTCCAGTTCTTTCTTGCTCATCTTCGAACGGCCTTCGATGCCCTTCTTCTTGGCGTCGTTGTAGAGCTGTTCGCGGGTGCGGCCGCCCGGGCCTTTCCCAGAGCGTTTCCCACCCCGACTGCTGGCCGAGCTGCCGTTGGTCGAGCTGCGAGAGGAGCTTTTCGATTCTCCCGAGCGCGCCTTTTCCTTGTTGACGGCGCGGGCGGCGATCTCCTCGGCCCGTTTAGTCGAGCGGCCCGCTTCCTTCTCGCTCTTTTTTATGTGTTTGTACTGGCGGTCGCGTTTGCTGCCTTTTTTCACGCCTCGCGGTGGCATCTCGCTCGCTCCTTTCGGTTTTTCGCCTTACCTCAAGCAACCTTGGTCTTGGCCTGCTGGCCGTCGTGGATGCCCTCGGCGAACTCCTCGACGATCTTGGCGTTGAACGCCTCCAGGTCGTCGGGTTTGCGGCTCGAGACCAGGCCGTCGTCGACGTGGACCTCCTCGTCGACCCAGTTGGCGCCGGCGTTCCGCAGGTCGGTCTGCAGGCTCGGCCAAGAGGTGAGGGTGCGCCCCTCGATGACGCCGGCGTCGATCAGCGTCCACGGCCCGTGGCAGATCACGCCGACCGGTTTGCCCGCCTCGAAGAAGGCGCGGACGAACTCCAGCGCCTCCGGTTTGGAGCGCAGCTGATCGGGATTGGCAACTCCGCCGGGAAGCACCAGCCCGTCGTATTCGCCGGGGTCGGCCTCGCCGACCACGCGGTCGACCTCGAAGGTGTCCGCCTTGTCGAGGTGATTGAAAGCTTGGAGCTCGCCGCTTTCCGGGGCGAGCAGCTCGGCCTCGGCACCGGCATCGCGGACCGCGTTCAGCGGCTCGGTTAGCTCGATCTGCTCGACGCCCTCGTTGGCGGTCAAAAAGGCGATCCTTTTACCCTGCAGGCGGTCGGACATCTGACCCCTCCTCGTTCTCGTCGTCGATCTCTAGCTGACACCTCGACTACCCGAGGCCAAGCGGGGGTTAACCGTTAGCGCATGGCCGTCCGCCGGGAGGCGTCGCGCCCCGGTCGCGCCGGTGCCGGCTCCTCGGTGGACGGGCGCCGCCAGCCCAACTCGAAGGTCAGCGGGACCTGAACCCGGTCCTTCGCCATGCACCGAGGGCAGCAGGCCCAAGAGCCCGCCGCCTGTGCCGAGTAGCCGCTTCCGCAGTTGTCACACCGAAACATGCCTCTTCTCCGTTCTGTCGAACCCTGTTGCGCGGTTGATTACCCTTGGGCCAATGGGGCAAAACGGGGTCTCGCGCAACTTGTCACCCGGCGCCATTCGGTCGACCAGGATCGTGACTCTGACCCGCGTGCAAGAGTGAGCCGGATGCAAGAGCCGCAGGAACTGGAGCTGTGGCGCTACCTGAAGAGCCAGCGAGAACTGGCGGCGCGCCTGATCGAAGGCGAATCCCTGGACCAGGTGGCCCCCCGCTTCCTCGAGATCGTCGCCGACCTGCTGCGCTGGGAGGCGGGGGCGATGTGGGAAGTAGTCGACGACGCGGCGCCGCTGCGCCTGGTCTCGGGCTGGAGCGCCCACGACCTCGACGCGCGGCCACTTTGGCGGCGCAGCCGCGAGATCGAGTTCAGGCGCGGAACCGGTCTCCCCGGCGATGCCTGGGAGAGCGGGCAGATCGCCCTGGCGCCGGACTACCGCGCCTACCCGACGCCGACGCCGCGCTTCGAAGTCTCCGCCGAGCTCGGCCTCGAGGCGGCGCTAGCGATCCCGGTGCCGACTGGCTCGGCGGAGAACGTGCTCGCCGTCGCCGAGTTCCACACCCGCTCCTTCAACCCTCAATCGGAAGAGCTGATGAGCCTGCTCGCCAGTTTCGCCGACCAACTCGGCACCTTCATCGCCCGCCGCCGGGCAGAGGCGAAGAGTGCCGAAGCCGAGCGCTTCCGCCAGCATCTGGCCGAGGTTGTGCGAGGCACCCAGGACGCGGTCCTCAGCAAGGATCTGGATGGGATCGTCACCACTTGGAACCCGGCGGCCACCCGCCTCTACGGCTACACCCCGGAGGAAGCGATCGGGCGGCACATCTCCTTCCTTGTGCCGCCTGACCACAAGGACGAGGAGAAAGTGATCCTCGACCGCGTCAAGCGGGGCGAACGGCTGGAGACGTATGAGACCGAGCGGATCCGCGCCGACGGCTCGCGGATCTCCGTCTCCCTGACCGTCTCCCCGATCCGCAGCCCGATGCGCGGCCTGACCGGCGCCTCGGTCGTCGCCCGCGACATCACCGCCGAGGTGCGCCGCCGCCGCGCCCAGGACTTCCTCGTCGCCGCCAGCCGCCTGCTCGACAGCTCGCTCGACCCGATCGAGACGGCGCGAACGATTGTCTCCACCGCGGTTCCGGAGTTGGCCGAGCTCTGCCTGATCGACTTCCGCCGCCACGACGGCTGGCTCGGCGACAGCGTCGTCGCCGGCGCCAATCCCGAGATAGCGGCGCGCCTGGAACGGATCCGCCGGGAGCAGCCGCTCGATCCCGGTGGCGAGCACCCTGTCGCGCAAGTGCTGCGGCTCAACCAGCCGATGGTCTGGCGCAACCTGAAGGCGCCGGAGGTGGTCGACAAGGTCTCGCAGAACAGCGATCACCTACAGCTGATGAACGAAGCCGGCTACAACTCGGCCGCGGTGGTGCCGTTGATCGCCCGCGGCCGCACCCTCGGCGCCCTCTCCTTCCTCCACGCCCACGGCGACATGCGCTACGACCAGGGGGACCTGGAGTTTCTCGCCGAGCTGGGCGAACGGGCCGCGCTGGCGCTCGACAACGCCCGTCTCTACCAGGAGCGCGACCGGATCGCGAAAAACCTGCAGCGCGGCCTGCGGCCGCCGCGACCGGCGGACGTGCCGGGATTGGACATCTCCGTCGTCTTCGAGGCGGCCGGCGAGGGGATCGAAGTCGGTGGCGACCTCTACGACGTGATCCCCAGCGAGGACGGCTGCTGGATCCTGGTCGGCGACGTCGCCGGCAAGGGCAGCACCGCGGCGGGCGTATCGGTCGCGCTGCGCCACTCGGTGCGAGGGCTGACCCGGGAGATCGACGAGCCCGACGAGGTGCTGCGGCGGGTGAACGAGCTGCTTCTGACCGGCGACAGCCTCAACGACTTCGCGACCGCAATGCTCGCCCACCTGCGCCGCGACGAAGGGGGCTGGCAGCTCACCCTCGCCTCCGCCGGCCATCCGCCGGCGGTGCTGACCGGCGAGGACACGCCGCGGCTGCTGGGCGGCGGCTCGGTCCTTGGGGCCTGGAGCGAAGCAAACGTCGAGCGCCACGAGGTTAGGATCGGCGCTGTAGACACCCTCACCCTCTGCACCGACGGCTGGCTGGAGGCGGGGCCGTCCGCCCTCCACCAGGGGCCGGAGACCTTCGCCGAGATGACCCAGGCGTTATCGGGGCTTACGCTCGAGGAGATGACCGGGCGCCTGCGGGCCGATGCCGTCGGCCGCAGCGCCGGGCCGCTGCGCGACGACCTCGTGCTGCTTGCCGTCCGCCCCCGGGCCGCCTCGGACACCGCCGAGGGGACCCGGGAAGTGGCGGTCGGCCAGTCGGCCTAGCGGCCGACTGACGCGGTTAGCGTTTCGCGGCTTTTTTCCGGCCGCCGGTTTTCGCGCCGCCCGTTTTTTTCGCCCGGGCTTTTTTGGCCGCTGGTTTTCTCGCCGGCGTTTTTCGTTTCGCCGCTGGTCGTTTCGCCGCTTTTTTCGGTTTGCGGGCAGAGCCCCCGCGCCGCAGGGCGGGCGGGATCTCCTCGCGGGCCACAGCCCCGCTCAGCGCCTTGATCTGGCTCTGGAGGAAGCCTGCCATGCGCTCCTCCTCGCGCCGGATGGTCCGCGCCAGTTTCGCCGTCTCGGGGTCCTTGACCCTTTCGGCCAGCGTCTCGATCGCGAGGTAGGTGGCGATCTCCTCGTGCTCGTTGAAGTACTCGGTCTTGGCGTTCTTCAGCATCTTCTCCTGCTCGCCGCTGCCGCGGACCATGTGCAGAGGTCCCTTCGCCACCGCGGTCAGTTTGCCGACCGTGCCCTGCAGGGTCTGGGCGCCGCCGCCGAGCTGCTTGATCCGGCGCTCGACCTGTTTGGCGTGGGCTTTCGTCTCTTTCAGGTGCTGCTGTAGCCGTTTTTTGTATGGGCCTTTGACGGTCATCGCGATATGGGCCCCCAGGGCGGCCTCCAGTTCGCGCTCCTTGCCATATGCCTCGCTCAGGTACTGGACCAACTTTGCGTCACGCTCGTTCAAATCCGCCATCGCGAATCGCGCCTCCTGTTTTTTCGGTATCTGGACCAGATTGAGCTACCCAGCGGGGTTTGGGTGAAACTGGTGTGGTGAAACTGGTGCTGATCGCGATTGCCGCCGCAGGGCTGATGCAGCCGGCTCCTCCGCCGCCGCCGATCCACGTCTGGCCGATTCCATACGGGGCAAAACGCAAGCACGAGATGGCCGCTTACTCCGAGCGTCACTATGGGCAGAGAAGGTGGCGGCTACGCCATCCTCGCGTGGTCGTCGAGCACATGGCGCAGGCTGGGAGCGTCGCCGCGGTCCGCAACACCTTCGCCGCGGATCGTCCCGACCCCGAGCTGCACGAGCTGCCCAACGTCTGCTCGCACTTCGTCGTCTCCGGCTCGGGCCGGATCTACCGCCTCGTCAACCTGCGCACCCGCTGCCGCCACACGGTTGGGCTCAACTGGACGGCGATCGGGATCGAGCACGTCGGCTACGGCGACGGCGACACGCTCGGCGATCGGCGCCAACTGCAGGCCTCGCTTCGCCTCACCCGCTGGCTGCGCTGCCGCTTCCACATCCGGGTGCGCGATGTGATCGGTCACGCCGAGAGCCTCAGCTCTCGCTACCACCACGAGCTAGTGCCGAGCCTGCGGCACCAGACGCACGGCGACTGGCGCCACTCTTCGATGCGGACCTACCGCCGCAAGCTGAGACACCTCGGCCCTTGTCCGGGCAAATAGACTGCGGCCAATGAGCGAGGGCGCGATCGAGCACGGGTTCCGCGACGGGGACAAGGTCTGGGTCCAGGATGGCGACGGCAACCGCCACCCCGGCATCTTCGTCGGCGACAACGAAGCCTCCGGCTGGTTCGGCGGCGGCCCCAGCGCCTACGTCGCCCACCCCGAGGCCCATCAGGCCGAGGTGGTCTCGGTCTTTCGCATCACCCCGCGCGACGAGTAGTCGCGGGCTATGTCGATTTGGCCCGGCTCCGTTCGTCGTTGAGGTAAAAGGGCGGTTGCGCCGCCCACGACGAAGGAGGACCGGATGCGTTTCATGATGCTGATGTACCCGCAGCTCGAGGAGAGCGAATGGGAGCCCAAGGGCGAGGCCTTCGAAGCAATGGGCCGCTACAACGAGGAGCTGCAGAAGGCCGGGATGCTGCTTTCCTTGGACGGCCTGCGCCCGCCCAGCGAGGGGACCAGCGTTAGCTTTGACGCCGAGGGCAAGGCGACCGTCACCGATGGGCCGTTCGCCGAGACGAAGGAGGTCGTCGGCGGCTACTGGCTGATCCAGGCGCGCTCGGAGGAGGAGGCGCTGGAGTGGGCCAGCCGCGTCCCCGGCGAGAGCTGCCGGGTCGAGGTGCGACGGATCTTCGAGCTGGAGGATTTTCCGCAGGAGATCCAGGACGCCTACGAGGGTCCCTGAGGTGGGCAGATGACCGAGGCCACGCGCGCGATCGAGGCGGTTTGGCGGATCGAGTCCGCCCGCCTGATCGCGAGCCTGGCGCGGATGGTCGGCGACATCGGGCTGGCCGAGGACATGGCCCAGGACGCGCTGGTCGCGGCGATGGAGAAATGGCCAGAGACGGGGGTGCCGGACAACCCGGGAGCCTGGCTGATGGCGACGGCGAAGAACCGGGCGATCGACCGGCTGCGACGCGAGAAGACGTATGAGCGCAAGCGCGAAGAGGTCGCCCACCACACCGGGGCGCTGTTCGCGATGGAGCGCTCGGACTTCGAGGCGGCGGCCGACAACGAGATCGGCGACGACCTGCTGGCGCTGATCTTCACCTGCTGCCATCCGCTGCTCTCGCGCGAGGCGCGGGTGGCGCTCACCCTGCGCCTGCTCGGCGGGCTGACGACGCCGGAGATCGCCAGCGCCTTCCTCGTCTCCGAGTCGACGGTGGCGCAGCGGCTGGTGCGGGCGAAGCGGACGCTGCGCGACGCCAAGGTCCCCTTCGAGGTGCCGCGCGGCGCGGAGCTAGACGAGCGCCTCCCCTCGGTACTCGAAGTGATCTACCTCGTCTTCAACGAGGGCTACGCGGCGAGCGCCGGCGAGAACTGGGTCCGCACCGACCTTTGCGAGGAAGCGCTGCGGCTGGGCCGGATCCTCGCCGAGCTGGCGCCGCGCGAGCCGGAGGTCCACGGGCTGGTCGCGCTGATGGAGATCCAGGCCTCGCGCAACGCCGCCCGCCGCGGGCCCGGGGGCGAGCCGGTGCTGCTGCTCGACCAGGACCGCGGCCGCTGGGACCCGCTCCTAATTGTCCGCGGCCGGCGGGCCTTGGAGCGGGCCGAATCGCTGCCTGGGCCGCTCGGTCCCTACGGCCTACAGGCGGCGATCGCCGCTTGCCACGGCCGAGCCCTGCGACCCGAGGAAACCGACTGGGTGCGGATCGCCGCCCTCTACGACGCCCTCGCCCAGATCCAACCCTCCCCGATCGTCGAGCTGAACCGGGCGGTAGCGCTCGGCATGGCCTTCGGACCCGAGGCCGGGCTCGAACTGCTGGAGCGGATCAAAGACGAGCCCGAGTTCTCGAACTACCACCTGCTCCCAAGCGTCCGCGGCGACCTACTGGAGAAAGCGGGACGCCACGAGGAGGCCACTTCTGAATTTAGAAAGGCCGCAGCTCTGACTCAGAACGAACGCGAGAGGGAGCTGCTGCTCAGCCGGGCTGCTCGCCTTTAGCCAGCCGCTCGATCCCGTCGCGCTCCAGCCGGAGCATCCGCCAGTCATCCAGCCGCCGCGCCCCAATCCCCTTGTAGAAGTCGAGCGCCGGCTCGTTCCACTCCAGAGCGCACCATTCGAGGCGGGCGTAATCGCGCTCCTCAGCGATTCCCGCCAGGTGCTCCATCACCGCCAGGCCGATCCCGCCGCGGCGGTGCTCGGGCCGAACGTAGACGTCCTCGAGCCAGATCCCCGGCCGGCACTCGAAGGTGGAGAAGTTGGTGAAGAAGATCGCGTAGCCAACCGCTTCGCCGTCGGCGGTCTCGACCAGCAGCGCCTCCGCGGCTTTGCGCTCGAACAGCGAGCGGCGCAGGACCTCGGCGTCGCCGGCCACCGCCGGCCCGAGTTTCTCGTAGGCGGCCAGCTCGAGGATCAGGTCGAAGAGCAACGGCACGTCGGCTTCGGTCGCGGCGCGGATCTGAATGTCGTTGGCGGTCGCCATTTGCCGCAGCCTAGGCGAAGAGCCGCGGCAGCACCTGGCTCTTGTAGACGTCGATCGCGGCCAGTGGGTCGGCGCCCGAGTTGTTCATCAGCGCCACCATCGTCGCGCCCATCTCTTCTACCTCCCGAATCCGCTCGACGTGCACCTCGGCGTCGGCGGCGACGATCAGCGCCTGCTTCAAGTCCTCGTCGGAGACCTGACGCTCCCCCTCCTCGTACATCGCCGCCGGGTCGTGCCAGTCGTCGCGGTAGAACTCTTTCGGCTGCGAGCCCTTCCAGACGCGGCAGCCCTCGAGCGCGGCCTCGTCGCTGTCGGCCCAGGAGAAGGCAGCCTGGAGGACGATCTCGCCCGGTTCACGGCCGGCGTCCTCGGCGGCGCCCTTATAAGCGTCGATGATTTTCGGCGCCGACTCGGGATCGGCGAGGGTCCAGAGGCCGTCGCCGTGACGGCCGGCCACCGCCGCCGCCTTCGGCCCGAAGGCGGAAACGTAGATCGGCGGGCGCCGGTTCTCGGGTCGCGAGTGGATGTAGGCGCGGTCGGTGGAGAAGTGCTTGCCGGCGCCGCTGAGTCGCTCGCCGTCCCAGAGGGCGCGGATCATCTCCAGCGCCTCCTCCATCAGCTCGACCTTTTCGCCCGGCGAAGGCCACGCCACCCCCAGCGGCACCTCGTTCAGCGCCTCTCCGGAGCCGACTCCCAGGTAGGGACGGCCGGGGAACATCAGCTCCATCGTCGCCCAAGCCTGGGCGATCAGGACCGGGTGATAGCGCGGCCCGGGAGGGGTCACCGCGGTGCCGAAGCTGACCCGCTCGGTCGCCTGCGCCGCCGCTCCCAGCCAGACCCAGGCGTGGCCCGACTGGCCCGGTTCCCACCAGGGCTGCAGGTGGTCGCTGCAGCCGATGCCGGAAAACCCAGCCGCCTCGGCGGCGACCGCCTGGCGCAACAGATGCTCGGGCGGGAACTGCTCGTGGGCGCAGAGGTGGAGGTAGCGCATAACGGCGCGGCTTCGCCGCGGAGCCGCCTCGCTAAGCCTTGCCTTCGAGTTCGTACTCGCGCAGGAAGCCCTCGAAGAGTCGGCGGTGGCCCTGCTCGTCGCGGAGGATCGCGATCACCATGTCCTGGGTGACGGGATCGACGCCGTCGGTCTGCTCGACGATCCGCGTGTAGTGCTCGATCGCGCCGGTCTCGGCCTTGATTACGCCGCGGATCACGTGGATCACGTCGGTCTGCTCGCCGGGCGGCTGCAGGAAGCTCTGTTCGGGCGCGAACTCCTCGGAGCCGGGGACGACGCCGTAGAGCTCCTTGATCCGAGTGGCGAACTCCTTCGCGTGGCCGAGCTCCTCTTCGACGTCTTCGGCCAGGGACTCGCGGATCTCCTGGGCGCGGACGCCGTCCAGGTTGGTGGAGGCGGAGATGTAGCTCATCACCGTCTCGATCTCCATCCAGTAGGCCTTGGTCAGCAGGGCGACGATGCTCTCGCGAGTCGAGCGGTCGCCGTCGAGGATCCCTTTGCCGGTGCCGCTGCTCTCCATCTCGTTCGTCTCCCTCTTCGGTCGTCTGCGGTGCTCGTCTCTCGCGGCTACCCCGGGCGGTGAGCACGGAAACGCCAGCCCGCCGCGGTCTCGGGCTAGGCTGCCTCGCCATGGACACGATCGATTCCCTGCTCGAGAACAACCAGGCCTTCGCCGCCGGCCTCGCCGAGCGGCACCTCGACGTCGAACCGCAGCGCCATTTGGCGATCGTCACCTGCATGGATTCGCGGCTCGACGTCTTCGCGGCGCTCGGCCTCGGCCACGGCGAGGCGCACGTGCTGCGCAACGCCGGCGGCGTCATCACCGACGACGTGATCCGCTCGCTGGCGATCTCCCAGCGCCGACTGGGTACCCAGGAGGTGATGCTGATCCACCACAACGACTGCGGCATGCAGAAGATCACCGACGACGGCTTCCGGATGGAGCTGCAGGAGACGACCGGGGTCGCGCCCTCGTTTGCGATCGAGTCCTTCGGCGACGTCGAGGAGGACGTGCGACAGTCGATCCGCCGCGTCCGCTCCTCCCCCTTCCTGCCCCACCGCGACGTCGTGCGCGGCTTCGTCTACGACGTCGACAGCCATCGGTTGCAAGAGGTCGAGGTCTCCGAGTAGATGCCGACGGTCGCCCCCTACGGCTCCTGGCCCTCGCCGATCGCGGCGGCGACGGTGGCGCGAGCCGGGCGGCGACTGGGCGGGGCGGCGATCGCCGCCGACGACGCGGTGTGGTGGGCCGAGGGCCGGCCCGACGAAGGCGGGCGCGTGGTGCTGATGCGGCGGGCACACGGCGGCGAGCCAGAGGCGGTGACGCCGGCGGGGACCAACGTGCGGACTCGCGTTCACGAGTACGGCGGCGGCGCCTGGTGCCTGGTCGAGGCCGAACTCGTCGTGTTCGTCGACTTCGCCGGTCAGCGCCTCTACCGGCAGCGGCTGGGCGAGGAGCCGGTGGCGATCTCCCCCGTGCCGGGGGCGTCCGGCGCCCTTCACTACGCGGACATGCGGCCGACGCCGGACGGCGCCAGCGTCGTCTGCGTGCGCGAAACGCACGGCGACGGCGAACCGGTGAACGAGATCGTCTCGCTGCCGCTCGACGGCTCGGCCGAGCCGCAGGTGCTGGCCAGCGGCCGGGACTTCTACTCGTTTCCGCGGGTCAGCCCTGACGGCGACTGGCTCGCCTGGACCTGCTGGGACCACCCGAACATGCCCTGGGACGGAACCGAGCTGTGGTTCGCGCCGCTGGCCGACAGCGGCGAGGAGCGGCTGGTCGCCGGCGGCCCCGAAGAGTCGGTCTTCCAGCCCGAGTGGGGGCCGGACGGGCGCCTGTACTTCGTCTCCGACCGCGACGGCTGGTGGAACCTCTACCGCGCCCGCGAGCCGGAGGCCGAGCTGAGCGGCGAGGATGGCGCGCTGGTGCAGCTGACCGAGGAGGAAGCTGATTTCGCCCACCCCCAGTGGCTCTTCGGTGGCGCCACCTACGCCTTCCTCGACAGCGGCTCGATCGCCTGCGTGCGCTGCCGGGGGGCCGAAGAACGGCTCTTCCTGCTGCAACCCGAAGGCTGGGAACCAGCCGACCTCGGGCTTCCCTTCACCGCCTTCGGCTACCCGGTGCTCGCGGCGCGCGGCAAGCGGGTCGCCTTCGCCGCAGCCAGCCCGGAGAGCGAGACGGCGGTGGTCCTCTACGACGTGGAGCACGGCGAGGCGGAGGTGGTGCGCAGCTCGAGCGAGGAGCCGGTCGACCCGGTTTACGTCTCCCGGCCGCGCCCGATCGAGTTCCCCACCGGTGACGGCGCGGTCGCCCACGGCTTCTATTACCCGCCGGCGAACCCCGGCTTTACGGCACCCGCGAGCGAACTGCCGCCGCTGATCGTCGAGAGCCACGGCGGGCCGACCTCCCACGCCACCCCCGCGCTCAGCCGCGAGTTCCTCTACTGGACCAGCCGCGGGATCGGCGTGGTCGACGTCAACTACCGCGGCAGCAGCGGCTACGGGCGCGCGTACCGCAACGAGCTACGCGGCACCTGGGGCGTGGTCGACACCGAGGACTGCGTCGCCGCGGCCAAATACCTGGCCGAACAGGGCGAGGCCGACGGGGAGCGGCTGGCGATCCGCGGCGGCTCGGCCGGCGGTTACGCGACCCTCTGCGCGCTCACCTTCCACGACGCCTTTGCCGCCGGGG
Source organism: Solirubrobacterales bacterium (assembly GCA_033856415.1). GTDB lineage: Bacteria > Actinomycetota > Thermoleophilia > Solirubrobacterales > 70-9 > VAYN01. The sequence continues at coordinate 68,630 of JAWVFA010000023.1, forward strand.
CCAGCTATTACGGCGTCGCCGACGCCGAGGCGCTCGCCCGCGACACCCACAAGTTCGAGTCGCGCTACCTCGACCGGCTGATCGGGCCGTATCCCGAACGGGCCGACCTCTACAAGGAACGCTCGCCGATCAACCACGTCGAGCGACTGCGCTCGCCGGTGATCCTTTTCCAGGGCCTGGAGGACGAGGTCGTGCCGCCGAACCAGGCGGAGACGATGGTGGCAGCGCTGGCGCACAACGGTGTCCCCCACGCCTACATTCCCTTCGAGGGCGAGCAGCACGGGTTCCGCAAGGCGGAGACCAATATCCGCTGCCTCGAAGCCGAGCTCTACTTCTACGGTCGAATCATGGGGTTCGAGCCGGCCGGGGAACCGCAGCCGGTCGAGATCGCCGGCCTGTGATCGATGAGTTAACCCTCCTATAGCGGGGTTAACTCACCACACAGTTCTTGGAGCCGCCTTCGGTTTCGCCTTTTTCCGGGAAGGCGTGCGCGAGGGCGAGGGCGATCAGCTGGGCGCGGGCGGCATAGCCGGGCGAGGTGAAGTGGATGCCGTCTTCGATGAACCAGTCGTCTTTGACGTCGGAGGCCCAGTCGTAGACGCGCATGTTCGGGTAGGAGGCGCAGGCGCCGACGAGTTCCTCGTCCCACTTCTCCATGTTGCCCTTCGAGTAGGGATCGCCGGCCGGGACGATCGAGCGGACGTTGACCCAGAGGACCGGTTCGTCGCCGATGATGGTCATCATTTTTTCGATCCGTTCGCGCTCGCCGATCGTCGAGCCGGCGGCGACGTTGGCCGCCTCGTTGGTGCCGAGGGCCAGCACCCAGCAACCTTTGAAGCCTTCGGCCTTCCAAGCGGCGGCGACTTCCTGAGCGTTGGGGTTGCCTTCGAACTGCTCTTCGATCGAGGTCGCGCCCTGGACCTCCATGTGAACTTCTTTGGCGCCGACTTCGGCGTAGCGGGCGGGGATCCGCTGGCCTTCCTCGGGCAGGTATTCGGCGTTGTCGAGGCCCTCGGAGGTCGAGTCGCCGATGTGGACGATCGCTTTGCACTTCGATTTGGTCGAGTCTTCGGCCTGCGCCTTCGTCAGCGGCGGCGGCTTCGTCGTCCCCTCCGCCCGGGCCTGCTCGACCCGGACGTCGTTGCCTTCGGCGCTGGTCGAATGCACCCCCGCCATCCCCGCCGCGCCGACCAGGAGCAGCACGCCGAGGCTGACGATCGCGACCCGCATCGGCGGCGCGAAGCCCTCCCATTTCCAGCCGACCGCACGGCGGCGGGCGAAGAAGCGGCCGATCGCACCGTGGCGGATCGGCTCCTCGACGAAGCGCCAGGAGAGGGAGGCGACGGCGAAGATCGCCGCCACCTGCAGGAGGCTGCGGACGAGGCTGTCGCCGTGGAGCCCCTGCGGCGAGGTGAGGACGATGATCGGGGTCTGCCAGAGGTAGATCCCGTAGGAGCGGACGCCGACCCAGCGCAGCGGCCGCACTCCTAGCCAGGCGCCGAGGCGGCAGGCGGGGTGGGTCAACGGCATCAGAACCATCACCGTCGCGAGCGAAAGGAGAACGAAGCCGCCGCGGTAGTTGAAGGCGGAGAGTTCGCCGGTCCGCCAGATCATCAGAGCGATGATCGCCAGGCCGGCGACGCCCATCGCGTCGAGGGTGTTGCGCGCCTGCGGCGCGATCCGGCGGCTTAGTTTGCGGCTCGGCCAGACCATCGCCAGGGCGGCGCCGAAGAGCAGGCCGCCGGCGCGGGTGTCGGTGCCGAAGTAGATGCGCGAGGGGTCGAGGCTCGGCTCGTAGAGGGCGAACATCAGGATCGAGGAGGCGACCGCGCCGGCGATCGTCAGCAGCGCCAGGCGCGGGCGGACGCCGGAGGGCAGCGGGCGCTCGCGGACGAGCTTGGTCGCGAGCAGCAGCAGGAACGGCCAGAGGATGTAGAACTGCTCCTCGACCGAGAGCGACCAGAGGTGGTCCAGCGGGCCTTCGGCTTCGAAGCGGGCGAAGTAGGAGACGTTGGCGAAGATCTGCTCCCAGTTGTTGATGTAGAAGATCGCCGAGAAGACGCCCTTGCGGAACTGGTCGGGTTGAGCGGGGCCGAAGATCGTCACCCAGGCGGTGACGATCAGCAGCATCAGGAAGAGCGCCGGCAGCAGGCGGCGGGCGCGGGCCAGCCAGAAGGATCCGAGCTTGATCCGGCCGCGGGCGTTCAGCTGCGAGAGCAGGATGTCGGTGATCAGGTAGCCGCTGAGGGTGAAGAAGACGCCGACGCCGAGCATGCCGCCGGGGGCCCAATCAAAACCGAGGTGAAAGGCGATTACAGAGAGGACGGCGATCGCGCGGAGCCCGTCCAGCCCAGGCATGTAGCGCTGGTTGCGCTTGACGGGTTCTGGCATCGGTGGCTCGCATGCTACGGATCGGCGCTGATAGGTTTCCCGCCCAGTGGGTCCCGTCCGTACCTCTCGTCGTCGCCTTGCCGCCGCCTTCTCGCTGGCGCTCGTTGCTGTGCTCGCGCTGCTGGCGCTAGGCGGCGCCGCTTCGGCCTCGGCGGCGAGCTGCCCGAGCTTCAAAGTCCTGCACGACGACCGGATCGGCGCGGTGAGCCTGCCGGCCGGGAACTACGAAGTGACGGTCTCGAGCGGGTTGAGCTGTCCGGCCTCCTCGAAATTCTTCGCCCGCTTCCTCAGCGACTGGGACGGCAACCTGCCGAAACCGTGGCGGGCCACCGCCGAAGGGAGCGGCAAAGCGACGTTCAGAGGCGGCAGCCTCAGCTTCTCGGTCCGCCTCATCGGTGGCGGCGGTGGGGGCGGCGGCAACACCGAACTCGGCAAGCTCTGCCCGGGGACGTTCACCGTCAACGCCGGCGCCGAAGTTGGGCCGCTCTTCTTCGCCAAGGGCCCCTACCTCCTCTACATCCCGTCACGTTCGGCGATCGCCTGCCGCCGCGCCTCGGTGCTCTTCACCAGGTTCCTGGCGGCGCCCGGCGGGATGCTGCCGGCCCCGTGGCGGGTGAAAACCCAGACGGCGACGTTCTACAAGCCGGCGTATCCGCTGCGGTCGGCGTTCCGGATCGAGCCGGCTAACGGGGTCTGAACGGCACGACCTGCCCCAGCCTCCTTACTTGCTGGGTAGGGAGGCTGGGGCAGGTCGTGTCAGCAGGGCTCGTAGGTCCGCGGCTATCGCCTCGGGTTCGTCGTCGAGCTGGTTCCAGGTCAGGCGGGTGACGGAGTAGCCGGCGACGCGAAGCCTGCGGTCGCGGGCGCGGTCTTCTCTGAAGGCGGCGCGGGACTTGTGGCCCT
>JAWVFA010000024.1:0-141078 GCA_033856415.1 Solirubrobacterales bacterium
GCTTGATCGAGTCGACCTCCTCGGGATCGATCCCCGTCACCTCGGCGATCTCCTCCGGGGTGGGCTCGCGGCCCAGCTCGGTGACCAGCTTGCGCTCGGCGCGGCCGATCTTGTTCAGCTTCTCGACGACGTGGACCGGGATCCGGATCGTCCGCGCCTTGTCGGCAAGCGCACGGGCGATCGCCTGGCGGATCCACCAGGTCGCGTAGGTGGAGAACTTGAACCCCTTGCGGTAGTCGAACTTCTCCGCCGCGCGGACCAGGCCCAGCGTTCCCTCCTGGATCAGGTCGAGGAAGGGCAGGCCCTGGTTCCGATAATTTTTCGCGATCGAGACGACCAGGCGCAGGTTGGACTCGACCATTTTCTGCTTCGCGTCGAGATCGCCGCGCTCGATCCGTTTCGCCAGTTCGACCTCCTCCTGGGCGGTAAGGAGGCGAACTTTCCCGATGTCCTTGAGAAACAGCTGCAAGGAATCGGTGGTCATGTCCGGTTTCAGGTCGAGCGCCTGTTTCTGGCGTCGGCGGCCTTTTTTCCCGGTGTCGGCGGGAAGCGCTTCGGCGGCGGCTTTCTGCGCCGGATCCATGTCCTCGACAAGCTCGATCCCCGACTTCTCGAGGTGGCCGTAGAGGTCCTCGACGTCAGACTCGTCGAGATCGACCTCGGAGACGGCGGAGGCGATGTCGCCGAAGGTGAGCACGCCGAGCTGCTGCCCGCGGTTAATGAGGTTTTTGACCTCGTCCAGTTCCTGAAGCTCTGCTACCAGCATCCGTTCTTACTCGTTCCCTTGCGCTCGATGTTTAGTCCTGGCGATGAAATACCGTCGCGACCTGAAAGTCGCGCCGAACCGACAAAAAGCGGACCGAAGACGTGGTCCGCGAAGTAGCGTCTACATCGTCATTGTGCCCAGGCGGGCGGCGCTTGAAATACATCAAACGCCTGTTCGCATGGTAGTCGCTTCAGTTTGTGAAGTCAATGCCTAGCTCCCTGCGCCATCCGACCCCCTGGCTCCGCGCCTTCTGGCAGCGGGCCTACACCGAGAACGTAACCGGCCTCTCGGCGATGGTCGCCTACAACTTGATGCTGGCGGTCTTCCCCTTTGCCCTGCTGGTGCTGTTCGTCTTCGGCCAGGTGCTGAAGATCGGGGGGGTCGAGGAGAGCGTCCTCGCCGACCTCCAGCGCCTCTTCCCGCAGACCGAGCAGACGACCCTGACCGACGTCCTCAGCCGGATCGAGAACAACACGGCGACGATCGGGATCGCCGCCTTCGCCGGCTCGCTCTGGATCGGCGCCTCCTTCTGGGGGGCGATGGACACCGCTTTCTGCCGGATCTACCACGTCCAGTGCCGCGGCTGGGTCGAACAGAAGCGCTTCTCCTTCGCGATGCTGGTCGTCGTCCTCCTCTTCATCGCCGCCAGCATCTTCGTGCCGACGATGGAGAGCGCGGTGGTCAGCAGCACCGACCGCCTCCCCCTCGGCCTCTCCGACATCAAGGCGATCGACACGATTCTGCTGCTGGGGGCGGCGCTGCTGGTCACCTTCGGTATCTGTTGCGTGATTTTTTGGGCTGTCCCTAAAGGTCATATGCCGTGGCGCGCGGTCTGGCCGGGGGCCCTCTTCGTCACCGTCGGCGCCGGCCTCGCCAACTGGCTCTTCCCCATCTATCTCTCCAACGTGTCCAGTCTCTCGCGCTTCGGCTCGACCCTCGGATTCATCCTCATCGCTCTGCTCTGGTTCTACGTTCTCAGCCTGGCGCTGATGGTGGGCGCGGTGATCAACTCGCTTCGCTTCGAGCTCCACGACACCGGCGAACTCCCTTACCGCCGGAAGGACCCCTGCCAGGGCTGCGACGAGAAGCAAGATTCTCGTCCGAGCAGAGCTTCCTCCACCAGTTAATAAAAACTTCCGCATCCTTGTGCGGGTAATCACAACCCGGTTTGGACCGCCGGTCCAGCCAACCGGGCAGGGTGGAACAATCCGCATTGATGCAAAAACATCGGAGTTCTGAAACGTTGGGGAGCGTTCTGCGACCGACTACTCCTCCCGACATCGTTAACCAGTCGCAGCGCCAAAGGATCGTCGACGGGATGATCGAGAGTTGCGCCGAGAAGACCTATGCAGCGACCACGATCACCGACATCGTCGCCAGGGCGCGAATCTCTCGCACGACCTTCTACAAGCACTTCGACGACAAGCGAGCCTGCTTCGACGCGGCGATCGATTACTGCGTCGGCGAGCTTCAAGAAGTGGCGGCGCGGGCCCACTCCCCCGCCGAGGAGCCGGGCGACGCGGCCCGCAAAGCGGCGACCGCCGTGGTCGAGGCGCTGGCGGCGAAGCCCGGCCTGGCCCAGGTTCTAGCTGGCGACGCCATGGCGGTCGAGCCGCAGGTGATCGAGCGCTACCGCCGCGCCACCATCCCTGCCCTGGAAGCGCTTTGGAGCGATGACGGGAACAGCCCCGAGGTCCACACCGACCCCCGCCTCGCTTTCGGCCAGGCCCAGGTGCTGATCCTCAACCAGATCGCCACCGGCAAGCCGGACCAGCTGTTCGAGCTGCTGCCGGAAATCGTTTACCTAGCCGTCAGCCCCTACGGCGGCCACGAAGAGGCGCTGAGACAGTCCCGCCAGGCGGGGAAAACCGAGATCCGCGGCGCCGTCTCGCGGTGAGCGATAACCCCGAGGACCTGCGTCAGTGGCGATTGCCGCGGGGCCGGCACGGTCTCCCGCGGGAGCTGGTCGAGCGCTCGCAGCGCGAGCGACTACTCGCCGCCGTGGTCCGGGTCACTGTCGCCAATGGCTACGAGTCGACCACTGTCGGCGACATCCTCGGCGAGGCAGGCGTCGGCCGCGAGAGCTTCTACGAACTCTTCGACGACAAACTCGATTGCGTGCTCGCCGCCCACAAAATCCTCGCCGACGACCTCGAGGTGCGGGTGCGGGTCGCCTATGAGGGGGACGGTCCCTGGCCCGAGCGGGCGCGTCGCTCCCTGGCGGTAATTCTCGATTGGTTCGCCTCCGACCCGGAAGCGGCGCACTTCTTCCTGGTTGAGCTGAGCACCGTCGGGCCGGCTTTCCGGGCAACCTTCAAGGCCGAGTACGCCCGCTTCACCAAGGTCCTCGACGAAGGTCTCGGTGATGACGGTCCCAACCCCGAGCTGACACGGGCCACCGGGCTGGCGGTGGGCGCGATCATGGCGCGGATCTACGAGGAGGTCGTACTCGGGCAGGCAAGCGAGCTTCCTCGCCTGCTTCCCGAGCTCACCTACGGCTTTCTCGTCCCTTTCGTCGGTGAAGAGGCGGCGCGCCGCGAGCAGGAGCGGGCGGCGAGCTAGCCGCGCTCGGCCAGCGCCGCCGCCAGCGCCTGCTCCAGCGTCGTCCGCTCCACCCCGTCGAAGATCTCCATCCCCGACGGGTCGCTGACCACGGTCTCGGTGGCCAAGCCCTCGATCAATGGCTTGGCCACCCCCGCGTCGACCGGCGTCACCAGGCCGATCCAAAGCGAGGAGAGAAACGGGGTCAGCAGCGGCACCGTAATCCGCAGCGGCGGCCGCCGACCCTGAGCTCGGGCGAGCTCGTCGATCATCCCGCCGTAGGTGGTGATGTCGGGACCGCCGATTTCGATCTCCCACTCACATGGCAGGTCGAGGTCGGCGGCTGCGGCGAGGTAGGCGACGGCATCGGCAACCGCGATCGGCTGAGTGCGGGTGCTGACCCAGCGCGGCGTGACCATCGCGGGCAGGCGGCGAACGAGGTAGAAGGCGGTGCGGAAGGACTCGCTGCCGGCGCCGAGCACGGCGGCGGCGCGGAAGTAGACGACGGGGACCGCTCCGCGCTGCAGAGCCTCGGCGGTCTGGTGGCGCGAGTCGAGGTGCTTCGACCCCTCCCCCAGGCCGCCGAGGTAGACGATCCGCTCGACCCCGGCCGTCGCCGCCGCGGCGGCGAAGTTCTCCGCGCCCCGGTGGTCGCGCTCGGCGAAGTCGCCGTCGGAGCCACGGCCCATCGAATGGACTAGGTAGTAGGCCACGTCGACTCCCTCTAGCGCCGGGCCCAGCGTTTCGGCCTCGAGCACGTCACCGCGGACCACCTCGCAGCCCGCATCCTTCAGCTCCTGCGCTCGCGCGGGGCGACGGGCCAGCGCCCGCACCTCGTGCCCTTCCTCGCGCAGCCGCTTGCACAGCAGGCCGCCGATGTATCCCGTTGCTCCGGCGACCGCGATCACAACGCTCCCCTACCCGGAGAGCGAAGAATCAGCCGTAGCGCTCGCCGATGATCTCGCGCAGCTTCGAGCGGTCGTGGCGAGCGTGGACGCGGCGCACGGTGCCGGAGCGGGAGCGCATCACCAGCGACTCGGTGGTGGCGCCGGGACCGCGGTAGCGGACGCCCTGGAGGACGTCGCCGTCGGTGACGCCGGTGGCCGAGAAGAAGACATCGTCGCCGGAGCAAAGGTCGTTGGCGGTAAGCACCCGGTCGAGGTCGTAGCCGGCGTCGACGGCCGCCGAGCGCTCCTCGTCGTTGCGCGGCCAGAGGCGGCCGATCAGTTGGCCGCCCATCGACTTCAGAGCGGCGGCGGAGATCACGCCCTCTGGGGTGCCGCCGATTCCCCACAGGAGGTCGACCGGCGAGCGTTCGCTGACCGCGAGCAGCGCGGCGGAAACGTCGCCGTCGGTGATCAGGCGGATTCGGGCCCCGGCCTCCCGCACTTCGCGCATCGCCTCCTCGTGGCGCGGGCGGTCGAGCATGACGACGGTCACGTCGCCGACCGACCCGCCCTTACGCTCGGCGATCAGCTTTAGGGTCTCCGGCAGCGGCCGGTCGAGGTCGAGCAGGTCGGCGATCTCCTCCGCGCCCGCCATCTTTTCCATGTAGACGCAGGGGCCGGGGTCGAACATCGTGCCGCGCTCGGCGAGGGCGATGACGGCGATCGCGCTCGGCATCCCCAACGCGCAGAGCCGGGTCCCCTCCAGCGGGTCGACGGCGATGTCGACGGTGGGCGGGCTGCCGTCGCCGATCTGCTCGCCGTTGTAGAGCATCGGCGCCTCGTCCTTCTCTCCCTCGCCGATCACGACCGTGCCGTCCATCGCGACCGAGTCGAGGACGTGGCGCATCGCGTCGACGGCAGCTTGGTCGGCGGCGATCTTGTCGCCGCGCCCGACCCAGCGGGCCGAAGCCAGCGCGGCTGCCTCGGTGACGCGAACTAGCTCGAGAGCGAGGTTGCGGTCGGGCTTGGCGGCCGATCCTGCGCTCCCGGCCTCCTGAGAAGTGGACCCCATGTGCGCCGCAGGCTAACGGAACGGGGGGCGTGGACGTATGCACGAAATGACACTCGACCCTCAAGCGCTCCGAAGGGAGGACCGATTAGGAGAGACCATGGGAGCAGCGGAGCTGGAACAGCTTGGTAGGGAGCTGAGCGCCCGTACCGACGAGGTGGTGGGCCGGATGATGCGGCGCTCGGCGGAATCGACGCAGACGCTGGCGAAGGTCGTCGAAGACAGCTTCGAGGACGTCGGCGCCGTCTCCACCGTCGCCGTCGCCCGCTGGATGGCCGGCGAGGGCGAAGCGGTCGCCCGCGAGGTCGGCCAGGAGTCGTGGCGGATCTTTGCCCAGCTCGCCTCGCAGCAGGAGGCGGCGCTGAACGAGGTGACGAAACGCTGCCTGCGCTGGCGCGACTGCACGCTCGAGGTGCTCGACGAGAGCGCCGCCGACCTCGGCCTCTCCGCCGAGACGCTGGCGAGTGCGCGGGGGATGGTCCAGCGCAGCCTCGACGTCACCCTGGTGCGGATGTGCCAGTCCTTCGAGGACGAGCGCCAGCGGGCGCACGAGGAACTGACGAGCCGGGAGAAGGAACTCGTCTTCCTCGCCACCCATGACGCCCTCACCGGGCTGCCGAACCGGACCCTGATCCTCGACCGGATCGAGCAGACGCTGACGCGGGCGCGGCTCAAGCAGGAGCCGGTGGCAGCGCTCTTCGTCGATCTCGACAACTTCAAGGCGATCAACGACTCGCTCGGGCACGGCAGCGGCGACGAACTGCTCTGCGCCGTGGCCGAACGGCTCGAGGGCGTGATCCGCGAGACCGACGCGCTGGGCCGCCTCGGCGGGGACGAGTTCGTCGTCGTCGCCGAAGGGCTCTCGCTGGCAGCCGGGCCGGAGCTGATCGCCGAGCGTCTGCTCGAAGCCTTCGCCGAGCCCTTCGCCCTCGGCGACGAGGGCGAGACGCAGACTTTGGTCCACACCAAGGCGAGCATCGGCATCGCCACCGGCGTGCGGGCCTCGGCCGAAGAGCTACTGCGCGACGCCGACATCGCCATGTACCGGGCCAAGTGGGGCGGCAAGAGCCGCTACCTGGTCTTCGAATCCGGGATGGAGGACGAGGTGCAGTCGCGGCTGGAGCTGGAGATGGACCTGCAGAGCGCGCTCGCCAACGACGAGTTCTTTCTCCTCTACCAGCCGACCTTCGACCTGCAGTCGATGACCCCGACCGGGGTCGAGGCGCTGATCCGCTGGCGCCGGCCGGGCCGCGGCGTGGTCGAGCCGGAGGAGTTCATCCCGCTGCTGGAGGAGTCGAAGCTGATCGTCGACGTCGGCGCCTGGGTCCTGCGCGAGGCCTGCAAGCAGGGGGCGCGCTGGCAGGAGCAGGGGCGGGTGCTCGAGCTCTCGGTCAACGTCTCCCAGCTGCAGCTCGACACCGACGATCTGATTGACGACGTCAAGGTCGCCTTGGGGACAAGCGGGCTGCGGCCGGAGGCGCTGACGATCGAGATCACCGAGACGACGCTGATGAGCAACGCCGAGGAAACGGCGCGGCGGCTGCACGAGCTGAAGCGGCTCGGGATCAGGATCGCCGTCGACGACTTCGGCACCGGCTACTCATCGCTCTCGCACCTGCGCCAGTTCCCGGTCGACGTGCTGAAGATCGACCGCTCCTTCGTCTCCCAGCTGGCCGAGGGCGGCGAGAACGAGATCCTCCTCCACACCCTGGTCCAGCTCGGCAAAGCACTGGAGATCGAGACGACCGCGGAGGGAATCGAGCGGACGCAGGACCTCTCGCTGATCCGCGACAAGGAGTGCGACAACGGCCAGGGCTTCCTCTTCGCTCGGCCGCTCAGCCCCCAGGACGCCGACTCCTTCTTCAGCCAGTGGTCGCGCGATAGGGTCACGGCCGATGGATCGCTGGGGCCTGACGCTGCCGCTGCCGGGACTGACGCTCGCTGACCACGAGGGACTGGTCAAGCGCGCCGAGGCGGCGGGCTACACCGACTTCTGGACCGGCGAGACCGCGGGGCCCGACGGGTTCACGCCGCTGGCGCTGGCCGCCGCCTGGACCGAGCGGGCGCGGCTCGGGACCGGGATCGTCGGCGTCTTCCAGCGCGGCCCGGCGCTGCTGGCACAACAGGCGGTGGCGCTCAGCGACGCCTCCGAGGGACGCTTCATGCTCGGCCTCGGCTCCTCCTCGGACCGGATCGTCGAAGGCTGGAACGGAATTCCCTTCGAGAAGCCGCTGAGCAAGGTGCGGGAAACCCTCGACTTCCTCGACCCGGTGCTGGGCGGGGAGCGCAGCGCGACCGGCTTCAAGCTCGAAACCGCACCGCGCTTCGAGGTGCCGATCGTGCTGGCGGCGCTGCGGGGCAAGATGCTCGACCTGGCGCTCGAGCGCACCGCCGGCGCCTTCACCAACTTCCTGCCGCTGGCCGGCCTGCCGAAGGTGACCGCGCAGCTTCAGGACCCGCCGACCGGGTTCGAGCTCCTCTGCCGCTTCTTCTGCATCCCGGGCGAGCGCGAGCAGGTCGAGCCCCTGGCCCGCTTCATGTTCTCCTCCTACATCACGGTCCCGGTCTACGCGAACTTCTACCGCTGGCTCGGCTATGGCGAGCAGATCGAGCCGATGGTCCAGGCCTGGGCCGGCGGAGATCGTCAAGCAGCAGCCGCCGCGGCGCCCTGGGAGTTGATCGAGGACATGTTCATCTTCGGGACGCCAGAGCAGATGAAGGAGCGCCTGGCGCAGTTCGTCGCCGGCGGCATCACCCTGCCGATCCTCACCCCGATCGTCACGCCGGACAAACTGGCCGAGACGATCGACGCGCTGGCGCCTTAGTCGGAGAGCAGCCCGTAGGCGTCGGGGCGGCGCGTCGTCAGGAAGGGGAAGAGCTCCAGCCAGTCGCGGCGCTGGTCGAGGTCGAGGTCGGCGACGAGGACGGCCGGTTCGTCGCGAGGGGCCTGGGCGAGGATGCGGCCGTAGGGATCGGAGATGAAGGAGGAGCCGTAGAAGGTGAGCGGCGGCTCGGAGCCGATCCGATTTATGGCGACCATGAAGACGCCGTTGGCGATCCCGTTGGCGACGATCACCTGCTGCCAGAGCGGCTGGGTGTCGAACTCGGGGTGGTCGGGCTCGGAGCCGATCGCCGTCGGGTAGACGAGGATCTCAGCCCCCTCGAGGCTGTAGGCGCGGGCGAGCTCGGGGAACCACTGGTCCCAGCAGGTCGGCAGGCCGAGCTTGGCCTCGCCGAGGCCGACCAGGGGAAAGGCGCCCTCGCCGTTCGGGCCGGGACGGAAGTAGCGGTCCTCGTGGTAGCCGGCGGTGACCGGGATGTGGAGCTTGCGGGTGCGGGCCAGGAGCTCGCCCTCGGGCGAGACGACGATCGCGGTGTTGAAGCCGAGGCCGTCCTCCTCCTCGGCGTGCTCGTAGAGCGAGGCGTGGACGTGGATGCCGGTTGCGGCGGCCATCCGGGCGGCGAACTCGAAGGTGTGCCCGCCCGGCAGGTGCTCCGGCGCGGCGCCGGCGGCGTCGGGGCCAGCGGGGTCGACGGCGAAATAGCGGCTCAGCGTCAGCTCCTGCAGGCAGACCAGCTCCGCTCCCTCGCCCGCGGCGATCCGGATCGCCTCCTCAAGCGCCGCCTCGTGCTCGGCGGGGTCGGGATGCCAGCGGTGCTGGACGGCGGCGATCCTGAACGGGGGCCGGCTTGGCGGGCGGGTTCGCGCCAAGGACTCGGGCGGCTGCTCGGCACGGATCAAGCGGATCTCGTCCACTGGTTCAAGATAGAGGGGAATGAGCGTCACCCTCAAATCGACGCCCGCGGGGGACGGCTTCCGGATGCCGGCCGAGTTCGAGCCGCACGACGGCTGCTGGATGATCTGGCCGGAGCGGACCGACAACTGGCGCCTCGGCGCGAAGCCGGGGCAAGAAGCCTTTGCGGCGGTGGCCGCGGCGATCGCCGCCTCCGAGCCGGTGACGATGGCGGTCTCCGACGCCCAGTTCGAGAACTGCCGAGCGGTGCTGCCCCCCGAGGTCCGGGTGGTCGAGGTCTCGAGCGACGACGCCTGGATGCGCGACTGCGGCCCGACCTTCGTCGTCGATGGCGGCGGCGGCCGGCGCGGGGTCGACTGGCGCTTCAATGCCTGGGGCGGGACCGATGGCGGCCTCTACTTTCCCTGGGACCGCGACGACAGGGTCGCCGCCAAGGTGCTGGAGATCGAAGGCGCCGACCGCTACCGGGCGCCGATCGTGCTCGAGGGCGGCGCGATCCACGTCGACGGCGAGGGCACCGTGCTGAGCACCGAAGAGTGCTTGCTCAACCCGAACCGCAACCCGGAGCTCTCCAAGGAACAGATCGAGCGGGTCCTGCTCGACTACCTCGGCGCCGAGAAGGTGCTCTGGCTCGGGGCCGGCGTCTTCGCAGACGAGACCGACGGCCACGTCGACAACATCGCTTGTTTTGCCCGGCCCGGCGTCGTGCTGCTGACCTGGACCGACGACGAGGACGACCCCCAGCACGCGATCTCGCGCGACGCCCGCGAGCGGCTCGAAGCCGCAACGGACGCCCGGGGGCGCTCCCTGGAGGTCGTCCTCCTCCCCTCTCCCGGCCCGCTGCAGATCTCAGCCGAGGAGGCCGAGGGGGTTGACGCCGGCGAGGGCACCCAACCGCGCCGCGCTGGCGACCGCCTGGCCGCCTCCTACGTCAACTTCTACCTCGGCAACTCGCGGATCGTCTACCCGCTGCTCGACCCACGCCACGACGAGGAGGCCGCGGCGATCCTCCGTCGCGTCTTCGCTGAGCGCGAGGTTGTCGGGGTGGCGGCGCGCGAGATTCTCCTCGGCGGCGGCAACATCCACTGCATCACCCAGCAGGTGCCGCGAGGCTGAGGGCGTAATCGCCAGCCTCGTCGGTGAACCACCCGCGCAGCTCCAGATCGGCGCCCGCGTAGACCGATTCGAGCCGCTCGCGCGTGAACTTGGTTGAGATCTCAGTCCGCATCTCCTCGCCCGTGGCGAAGGTGACGTCGAGGTCGAGCCCGTCGATGCGCACCTCCTGATCGGCGAGCGAGCGCAAGCGAATATCCATCCGCTCCGCCTCGGCGTCGTAGCGGGCGACGTGCTCGAAGGCGTCGAGGTCGAAGTCGGCGCCGAGCTGCGCATTGAGGACGGCGAGGACGTTCTTGTTGAACTCGGCGGTGACGCCGGCGGAGTCGTCGTAGGCGGCCTCGAGCCGGGCGCGGTCCTTGATCAGGTCGGTACCGAGCAGCAGGTGGTCGTGCGGCCCGAGCAGTGTCGCGATGCGCTTGAGGAAAGCCTGGCGCTGGCGCGGATAGAGATTGCCGATCGTGCCGCCGAGGAAGGCGATCATCCGCCGGTCAGTGCCGTGCGGGATCCGCTCCAAGTGCTGCTCGAAGTCGCAGACCAGGCCGCGAACGTCAAGGCCGGGGTACTCCTCGACGAGCTCGGCGGCAGTGCGCTGGGTGATCTCCTCGGAGATATCGACCGGCACGTAGGTGTCGAGGCTGCCGGAGTCGCGCATCGCGCTCAGCAGGTGGCGCGTCTTCGCCGCCGAGCCGGAACCAAGCTCGGTCAGGGTGCTGGGATGGCCGGCTGCGGCGAGGATCTCGGGCGAACGGCTTTCGAGGATCTGGCGCTCGGCCCGGGTCGGGTAGTACTCGGGCAGCTCGGTGATTTGCTCGAAGAGGCGCGAGCCCTGGTCGTCGTAGAAGTACTTCGGCGCCAGCTCCTTCGGGTAGTCGCAGAGGCCGGCGCGGACGTCCCGCGCCATTGTCGCCGCAGCGTCGGCATCGAGATGGACGTCGATCGCGATCATGCGTCCCTCGCGCAGCGCAGGCCGGCGAAGATCTGGCGGCGCTGCGCCAGGTCCCAGTTGCGGAAGCTCGGGCGGGCGACGCGCGGGTGGGTCGCCCAGGAGCTGCCGCGCAGCACCTTGTAGGAGTCGCCGAAGAAGACCTCGGAGTACTCGCGGTAGGGAAAGGCGACGAAGCCTGGGTAGGCGAGGAAGTCGGAGGAGGTCCATTCCCAGCCGTGGCCAAGCCCGTCCAGGTGCGGGCGCGCCGCCTCCCACTCGTGCTCGGTCGGCAGGCGCTTGCCGGCCCAGCGGGCGAAGCCGTCGGCCTGCCCCCAGGAGACGTGAATCACGGGATCGCCAGGGTCGATCGGGTCGCGGCGCCGGCGCGAAGCGTCAACCCAGCCCTCGCCGTCGCGCTCCCAGTAAAGCGGCGGCCCGGCGCCGGCCTCGTCCATGTAAGCGATGTACGCGCCGTTGGTGACGGGGGTGCGGTCGATCTCGAAGGCGGCGAGCTCGACGCTGTGGCGAGGCCGCTCGTTGTCGTAGGCGAAGCCGTGCTCGGGGGCGCCTACCTCGTACTCACCGGCCGCGATCGCGACCATCTCCGGCCGACCGGACACACTTCGTATGCGAGAAGAACTGCGTTCGGCTACGAGCTGCGGCGGCAGCTCGTAGCCGTCGACCAATTGCAGGAGCTGCAGCATCGTCTCGTTGTGCTGCAGCTCGTGCGCAAGCAGCATCTCGTAGACGAACCCTTCCCGCAGCAGCGGGTCCTCGGCGGCGGGATCTATCTCCACACGGTCGAGTACGTCGAGAGCGCGCTCGCGGACGTCCGCCATGTAGGAGCGCAACTCGGCATCGCGGAGGATCGGCAGCTCGCCGCGGATCTTGCGCGGGTTCTCGATCGCGTCGTAGAATCGGCCGAGCTCGCCGTGCAGCGGCTCCCGCCCGCCGATCGTCCGCACCAGCCACAGCTCCTCGAAGTTGGCGATGTGACCGAGGTCCCAGGCCAGCGGGCTGAGGATCGGCGAGTAGACGGTGTTCAGCTGCTCGTCGTCGAGCTGCTCTACGAGGGCGAAAGTGCGTTCTCTGGCCTCGGAAAGAGCTTCCGCGATCGCCGCCTTCGACTCTGAGGACACTTCGGCCGGGATAGGAAAACCTTAACGCCCAGCGGGCTCCCTGGCACTCAGGGATGGATTATGAGGTTCGCCGAGGTGATCGTGGCTTCACGAACACGATTGGCTGGATACCCGTGGGTCGAGTCACCCCACTGTACGTACCAGACATGAGAGTCATATCCGACGAAGTCACCGGAAATTACCGGCGGCCGGAGATCTTGCCTCGGCGGTACCAGTTTG
This sequence comes from Solirubrobacterales bacterium, assembly GCA_033856415.1. Taxonomy (GTDB): domain Bacteria; phylum Actinomycetota; class Thermoleophilia; order Solirubrobacterales; family 70-9; genus VAYN01. The sequence goes on from JAWVFA010000024.1 coordinate 12,418, forward strand.
AGTTGAATCCACGGAAGTGGGTGGGGAGCCAGCCAGGCTTTGAGGAAGAGGAAGACGACCCAGGAGCAGATGAAGACGACTGCCATCCAGCGGGCGTTGGGAATCAGCCGTTCATTGCGCACCGCCAGAAAAAGGAACCCGGCCGGAACCAGAAGTATCGACAGGTAGGCCTCACGCGCGGGCACCGGCTGCCATAAGACGATGAGCAACACAAGCGCCGAAATCAGCAGGGCGGAGCCGACGAAGTACAAGCGAAGCCAAACGGTTGGCGGCTCCCGGAATTGATCGTCGTGGGAACGATGGATCCAAGCTCCAAAGGCAAGGATGACAAGAACCACCACCGCGGTTGGATGGACCGCTACGGCGATACCCCGCAGCAGGATCTGGCTGATGGAGAAGAAGCCGAGACCATCCAGCGGGTCGATCCCGGCATCGCGAAGTTGCGAAGCGATGGCGATCGTCCCTATGAAGTAGAGGATCACGCCGCCGACAGCCAATGCAAAAGTCGCTGCCAGCGAGGCTTCCTGTAGGCGGCGCTCCATCGTGTACCTAGCTAATCACTACGACGTTCCCCTTGCCTCCGGGTCGAGCCAGACCTGCTTGCGCCAGGGCGGCGAGACGGCGAAGCGGGCGGAGCTGTGGGAGGCAATCGGCTCGAGCGGAATCAGGTGGACGCGGCGGCCCGGAATGAAGCGGTCGGTGTTCTCCAGGCCGATCGTGCTACCGGCATGGCTGCCCCCGGCGACGAGCAGCAGACGGGTCTCACGGCCCCAACCCGCATGCGCGACGACGCCGACGTCAAAGGCCCAGTTGCCGGGGTCGCGCGAGTTGTTGTAGCCGTGGTGGGAGGAGGCGCGCTGGTCGACGCCGCCGCCGGGGCGGATGCGGAACTGGACGCTCTCCCAGTCATCCGCGTGGTAGCCCTTCTCCCCCGCCACCGGCACTCCCCGCAGGGTCGCCGAGTCGGCGTAGTAGAGCCAGTACTGCAGGTAGAGGTTGCCGGCTCGCTCGCCGGAGCAGTCGGCCCCGGCCGCCTCCGTCTGCTCCGCCTCCCCCTCGCGGCAATCGACCGCGTGGACGAAGGCCGTGACCGGCAGGCCTTCGTCGGTCGCTTCGATCAGCCCCTCGCCGGCAGCGTCGCCGCACTCGCTGCGGCGGCAGCGGCGGAAGTCGACGGGCACCGCCCGCGACCCCCGCTCGAAGGCGAGCATCGGCATGTGCCGCAGCGCCAGCGCCCCGACCTCGGTTCCGTAGGCCGCAATCAACGCCGGCTCGTCGCCGCATTCGTCTGCCAGCGCCGCGGCGCAGAGGATGCGATCGGCGAGGGCGCGCGCCAGCGGTGCGCCCGGCACCCGCGCCCCGGCGGCGACCATGGCCAGCATCGCAACCGAGACGAGCGCCACCAGCCCGACCCACTCGACCGTCCCCTGTCCCCGTTCCGAGCCCACAGCCCGACGCTAGGGAGCGAGGTCCTACGCGTGGGTGCCTAGAGTGCCGGCTTCGTGGCGGAACGATCGCGACTTCGATGGCTGGGGGCGTTGGCGCTGCTCGCGTGTCTGTTCCCGGCAGTTGCCCGGGCCGACAAACGGCAGACGATCGGCCACTCGGTCCAAGGCAGGCCGATCGTCCTTTTCAGGGACAGCGCGCCCAACCCCGCGCTCAAGGTGCTCGTCGTCGGCGCCATCCACGGCAACGAGGCGGCGGGGATGCGGATCGCGCGCCGGCTGGTCGCCGGGGCGCCGCCGTCCCGAACCGACGTCCTGGTCGTGCCGACGATCAACCCCGACGGCGTCGTCGCCGGCACCCGCGGCAATGCCCACGGCGTCGACCTCAACCGCAACTTCCCCTACCGCTGGCGTCCACTCGACGGCGGCGAATACTCCGGCGCCGCACCGCTCTCCGAGCCCGAGTCCCGGGCCGCGTACGGCCTCATCCTCCGCGAGAAGCCCGACCTGACGATCTGGTTCCACCAGCCCTTCGGCCTGATCGACAAGCCCGCAGGAAACCCCTTCGCCGCCCGCCGCTTCGCCCAACTAATCGGCCTGCCGCTGGTCCGCCTGCGCGGCCGCTATCCCGGCAGCGCCTCCCGCACCCAGAACCACGAATCCCCCCGCAGCACCGCCTTCGTCGCCGAGCTGCCCGCAGAGGTCAACGACGCACTCGTCAGCCGCGGCACCGCCGCGGTACGCACCCTCACCGCCGAGCTCGCCAGCCCGGCAGTCGCTGCCGCGGACCGCTCCGGCTAGAGGTTGCCGATCTCGGACGCGATGTCCGCTGCGGCCTGTTTGGCGTCGGCGAAGAGCATCGAGGTGTTCGGTTCGTAGAAGAGGTCGTTGTCGATGCCGGCGAAGCCGGGGCTGAGGGAGCGCTTGATCACGATCACCTCTTGGGCCTCGGAGACCTCGATGATCGGCATCCCGGCGATCGGCGAGTCGGGGTCGTTTTTCGCCGCGGGGTTGGTGACGTCGTTGGCGCCGACGATCACGGCGACGTCGGTCCGCGACATCTCCGGGTTGATCTCCTCCATCTCCTTGAGGTTCTCGTAGGCGACGTCGGCCTCGGCGAGGAGGACGTTCATGTGCCCGGGCATGCGGCCGGCGACCGGGTGGATCGCGTAGTTGACCGTGACTCCGCGCGCTTCCAGCTCGTCGGCGACCTCCTTGATCGCGTGCTGGGCCTGGGCGACGGCGAGGCCGTAACCGGGGACGATCACAACCGTGTCGGCGTAGGCGAGCTTGATCGCGGCGTCCTGGGCGCCGATCGAGACGTGGGGCTTTTCCTCGCCACTGCCGCCACCGCCGCCGGAGGGCGCGCCGCCGAAGCCGGAGAAGAGGATGTTGGCGACCGAGCGGTTCATCGCCGTCGCCATCTCCATGGTGAGGATCGTTCCCGAGGAGCCGACCAGGGTGCCGGCGACGATCAGGGCGACGTTGTCGAGGGCGAAGCCGGCGGCCGCGGCCGAGAGGCCGGTGAAGGCGTTCAGCAGCGAGATCACAACCGGCATGTCGGCGCCGCCGATCGGCAGGACGACGAGGTTGCCGAGGATCGCCGCGAGGACGAGCAGGAGGATGAAGAGGCCCTGCGAGGGCGACTCGTGGTCGACCGCGAGGACGACGCAAATGGTGACGATCGCGATCAGCAGGACGGCGTTGATCACCTGCTGCCCAGGCGCCGCAATCGGCCGCGTCGGGATCAGGTCCTGGAGCTTGGCGAAGGCGATGTTCGAGCCCCAAAAGGAGACCGAGCCGACGACTCCGGCGAAGATGACCGGGATCAACTCGTCGAGCGGGAAGTCCTCGCCGAGCGAGATCCCGTGGCGGATCTCCGACCAGGCGATCAGGGCGACTGCGCCGCCGCCAACCCCGTTGTAGAGAGCGACCATCTGCGGCATCTCGGTCATCTGCACGCGGATCGAGGCGATCACGCCAACCGCGGTGCCGATCCCGAGGCCGAGGAAGATCAGGCCCCAGTTGCCCATCCCGTCGAGCAGCAGCGTGGTGACGACCGCCACGGCCATGCCGCCGGCGGCGATCAGGTTGCCGCGTTTGGCGGTGGTCGGGTGGGTTCCCTGTTTGATCCCGACGATGAACAGCGAGAAGGCGACGATGTAAAGGGCGGTGGCTGCGTCTCCGCCGGGCTCCAGCACGGCGCGGACCATCAGGCGCCGCCTTTCCCGTCAGAGGTGGGCTTCGGTTTCGGCTTGCGGGCGAACATGCCGAGCATCCGGTCGGTGACCATGAAGCCGCCGACGATGTTGATCGCGCCGAAGGCGACGGCGATCGTCCCGATCACGTACTCCAGCCCGTCGTCGGCGAAGCCGAGCACGATCAGGCCGCCGAGCATGACGATGCCGTGGATCGCGTTGGTCTGCGACATCAGCGGCGTGTGCAGGGTCGTCGGCACCTTCGAGATCACCTCGAAGCCGACGAAGACGGCGAGCACGAAGATCGTGATCTCGGTCATCAAGTCCATGGCTACTTCGCTGCCCTCTCGTTTTTGATCTCGCCACCCTGCGTGATGCAGGCGGCGGCGATGATGTCGTCCTCGAAGTCGACCAACACAGTGCCCTGGTCGGTGACGATCAGGCCGAGCAGGTTCTCGAGGTTCTTGGCGTAGAGCTGGGAGGCCGGCGCCGGCATCTCCGAGGGGAGGTTGCGGGAGCCGATCACTTTCACCCCGCCCTCGACCACGGTCCGACCGGCCTCGGTCAGCTCGCAGTTGCCACCGGTCTCGGCGGCGAGGTCGACGATCACCGAACCCGGGGCCATGTTGCGGACCGCCTCGGCGGTGACCAGCAGCGGCGCCGGGCGACCGGGGATCGCGGCGGTGGTGACGATGATGTCCTGTTTCGCCGCGTTCTCGGTAAGAGCGTCGCGCACCTGCGCGTTCTCCTCGTCGGTCAGGGGACGGGCGTAGCCGCCCTCGCCCTCGGCGTCGGGGATGAAGTCGAGTTCCAGCGGACGACCGCCGAGCGAGGCGATCTGCTCCCAGGCGGCGCGGCGGATGTCGAAGCCGGTGACGATCGCGCCGAGGCGCTTGGCGGTCGCAACCGCCTGCAAACCGGCGACGCCGGCGCCGAGGACGAGGACCTTGGCCGGCGGCACGGTGCCGGCGGCGGTGGTCATCATCCCGAAGAAGCGACCGGACTCGCGGGCGCCGATCAGGGTCGCCGCGTAGCCGGCGGCGGCGGCCTGTGAGGAGAGCGCGTCCATCGCCTGGGCGCGCGTCGTCCGCGGGATCGCCTCCATCGCGAAGGCGGTGACGCCGGCGCTGGCAAGAGCCTTGTTGGTGTCCGCCGCGACCCACGGGTTGAGGTGGGAGATCAGCAACTGGTTGCCGTTCAGGCGGGAGATCGCGTCGACGCTCGGGACCGCGACGTGGAGGACGATGTCGGCCCCCCAGGCGGCGTCGGCGGCACCGATCTCGGCGCCCGCCTCCTTGTAGGCCTCGTCGGTGTGTCCGGCGGCCTCGCCTGCGCCCGACTCGACGACGACGTCGACCTTCTCGTTTTTCTTCAACGATTTGACGACGTCGGGTATCAGCGCGACGCGGCGCTCCCCCTCAGCGGTCTCTTTCGGCACTCCGATCTTCATGGCGCGGCGCGGGAGGATATGCGATCAGGCCAGGAGTGCGTCCCGAGCCCCGGGGCGCAACCCGCTTTTAGGCAGAGACCCCTGCCAGAGCCGCGAGTCTCTCCAAGGTGTGCTGCTGCTCGGAGCGCTCGACGTGGACGGGTGACACGATCAGGCGGTCGATACCGGCGCCGCGGAAGCGCTCGACCCGCTCGGCGACCTCGGCCTCGGTGCCGACCAACGAGGTCGCCTCGACGATCTCGTCGGGCATCGCCTCGAAGGCGCCGCCGCGGTCGCCGTCCTGAAAGCGCTGCTGGACCTCGTCGGCGACCTCGCCGAAGCCGAAGCGGTGGGCGAGGTCGACGTAGAAGTTCGTCTTGCGGCTGCCCATGCCGCCGAAGTAGAGGACGAGACCCGCCTTGACGACGTTCTTCGCCGCCTCGAGGTCGCCGTCGATCGCGACCTGCAGCGAGGGGCTGACCTCGAGGTCGGAGCGCTGCCGCCCGCCCTTGGCAAAGCCCGCCTCCAGGTGCTCGCCCCAGGTCTCCTCGAAGGCGTCGACGCTGAAGAAGATCGGGATCCAGCCGTCGCAGATCTCTGCCGCCATCTCGACCGATTTGCGCCCGATCGCGCCGACGAAGACCGGGATCTCGTTGCGGAGCGGGTGGAAGTTGAGCTTCAGCGGCTTGCCCTCGCCGCCGGGCAGCGGTAGCGGGTAGTGCTCGCCCTGGTGGTCGACCGGCCCTTCGCGGGCGATGATCTCCCGCACCACTTCGATGTACTCGCGGGTGCGGCCCCATGGCTTCGCGTAGGGAACCCCGTACCAGCCCTCCGAGACCTGCGGCCCCGACGGGCCGAAGCCGAAGAGGAAGCGGCCGCCGCTCAGTTTGTCGATCGTCGCCCCGGCCATCGCCGCCGCCGCGGGCGGGCGGGCGGGCACCTGCATGATCGCCGCGCCGAGGTTGATCTTCTCCGTCTGCGCCGCCAGCCAGGCGAGAACGCTGACCACGTCGGAGCCGTATGACTCCGCCGCCCAGACCGACTCGTAGCCGAGCCCCTCGGCGGCGCGGACGATCTCGGCGGCGTCCTCGCCGGCCGGGCCGATCCCCCAGTAGCCCAGGTTGAGTCCAAGCTTCAGGCCCATAGCTCCCGCACCCTATTGAATAGGGGGCGAATGGGTAACGGCCGTCCCAGCATGGAGCAAGGGCTTTCCAACAAGGAGGCGGCGGCGCGGCTGCGCAAGCTGGGACCGCCGCCGGAGAACTCCTCGCGCTCGCTGGCGAGCATCGTCGCCGGCAACGTCTTCACGCTCTTCAACGCGATCATCGGCGCCTTCTTCCTGCTCGACATCGGCCTCGGGCTCTACGCCGATTCGATCTTCGGCCTGATCGCGGTCGTCAACTCGAGCATCGGGATCTACCAGGAGAAGAAGGCGAAGGAAACGCTCGACGAAATCGCGGTGTTGGTCGCGCCGCACGCCCGCGTCGTCCGCGACGGCGAGGTGGTGGAGCTGCTGGCGACCGAGGTCGTCCCCGGCGACGTCGTCCAAGTTAGCCCCGGCGACCAGCTTGTCGCCGACGGCGAGGCGATCGCCTCGCGGGGAATGACGATGGACGAGTCGCTGCTGACCGGCGAGGCCGACGGCATCCAGAAGCGCGAGGGCGATCGCGTCCTGTCCGGCTCCTTCTGCGTCTCGGGCTCGGGCCATTACGTGGTCGATGCGGTTCGCGAGGAGAGCTACGCCGGCCAACTCGCGGGCGAGGCGAAGACCTTCCGCCACCCGCCCTCGCCGCTGCAGGAGGAGGTCAACCGGGTGATCATCGCCTCCACCTACGTGATGGTTCCGCTGGCGATCGTCCTCATCCTCAGCCTGAAGATCCGCAGCGTCGGGCTCGAGGAGGCGGCACAGACGGCGACGGCGGGGCTGGTGACCCTGATCCCCGAGGGCCTGGTGCTGCTGATGAGCGTCACCTTTGCGGTGGCGGCGATGCGGCTGGCGAAGCGGAACACGCTCGTGCAGCAGATGAGCGCGACCGAGAGCCTCGCCTCGGTCGACACGATCTGCGTCGACAAGACCGGCACCCTGACCGCCGGCGAGCTGCGATTGGTGGCAGTCGAGTACGCCGACGGTGTCGACCCCAAGTCCGGGGCGGCGGCGCTGGGACGGTTCGCCGCCAGCGCCGGCGACCGCAACAAGACCCTGGAGACGATCGCCGAGGAGTTCCCGGGCAAGGCGGGGACGGTGCGCAGCGAGGTGCCCTTCTCCTCGGAGTGGAAGTGGAGCGGCGTCTCGCTCGACGGCGCCGGCGCCGCGACCTACGTCCTCGGGGCGCCGGACATTCTCGCCGAGGCTGGCGCCCTCACCCTGCCGCCGGGCCTCGCCGCCAAGCTGGAGGAGGAAACCGCGGCCGGCCGGCGGGTAGTCGCCTTCGGACAGACGGGCGAGGCGCTGCCCGACGACCCAACTGACGGCGGGGTGCCGCGGATGCAGCCGCTGGCGCTGATCGTCCTGGAGGAGACGCTGCGACCCGACGCGGCGGAAACGATCGCCTACATGCGTGACGAGGAAGTCGACCTGAAGCTGATCTCCGGCGACGCGGCGGCGACCGTGACCGCGGTCGCCTACGCCGTCGGCGTGCCGCGCGACGCCGGCGTCGTCGAGGGGCCGGACCTGCCGGAAGATGAGGAGGGTCTGGCGAAAGCGGCGCTGGAGAACACGATCTTCTGCCGGATCAAGCCCGAGCAGAAGAAAGCCCTGGTCGGCGCGCTGGTCGGCGCCGGGCGCTACGTGGCGATGATCGGCGACGGCGTCAACGACGTGCCGGCGCTGAAGCGGGCGCGGATGGCGGTGGCGATGGGCTCTGGCGCGCAGGTGACCAAAGGCGTCGCCGACGTCGTCCTGCTCAAAGACCAGTTCGCGCGGCTGCCGGAGGCGGTCGGCGAGGGGCGGCGGATCGCCCGCAACATCCACCGCCTCGGCCGCCTCTACCTGACCAAGACCGTCTACGCGGCGACGCTCATCCTGCTGGTCGCGGTACCCGGCTTCGCCTTCCCCTTCCTGCCCCGTCACCTGACCCTGGCGGCGTTCCTGACGATCGGCATCCCCTCCTTCGTCCTCGCCCTGCTGCCCTCCGACGGGCCGCTCTACCGCGGTCGCCTGCTGCGGGCATTGGCGGCCTTCGCGGTCCCCGCCGGGGTAGCGACGGCGCTCGGCTCGATCTTCTCCTTCTTCCTCGTCGACACCCTCGCGGGCGCCAGCCTCGAAGCCGGGCGGACCGCGGCGACGACGACGCTGATCGTCCTCGGGCTCGCCTTCATCCTGCTGCTCGAGCGCGGGCCGGGCCGCGAGCACATCGCGATCCAGAGCAACATGCTGGCGATGGTCGCCGCCCTCGGCGCCGCTTTTGCGGGGATCCTCGCCATCCCCTTCCTGCGCGACTTCTTCGACATGGTCCTGCTGAGCGCGCCGGAATGGTTCCTGGCCCTTTTCTCGGCCGCAGCCGGCCTGACGATCGCCAGCCTGCTGTGGAAACTGCCGCAGATCGAACGCCTCGAAGTCCCAGAGGAGCGGGTAGAAGCTGGAGCGTGAGCGCTCCTGCCTACTCACCGGAACCGGGCTGCCTGGACGAGGCCTACGACGCCGGCGGCGCGCCGCGGCCGCTGTACGCGGGGCTGCTGGAGGAGCTCGATCGGGGCGAGCTGAAGAAGCTGCGCGAGCGGGTCGAGGCGAAAGTCGCCGGCAGCGGCCTCACCTTCGGACCGGACGAGCCGATCGCCGTCGATCCCGTCCCGCGGTTGATCGACGCGGCGGAGTGGGAGCGGCTGCAGGCGGGGCTGGTGCAGCGGGTGCGCGCCCTCAACGCCTTCCTGGTCGACGCCTACGGGCCGCAGCGCATCTTCGCCGCCGGCGTCGTCCCGCGACGGCTGCTCGAGACCTCCGATGGCTATGCCCCCGCGATGGAGGGCCTGCTCGACCCTGCGGTGCCGCCGGCCACTGTGGCGGGGCTCGACCTCGTCCGAGACGACGGCGGCGAGCTGCGGGTGCTGGAGGACAACCTGAGGATGCCCTCCGGCGCCTGCTACGCGCTCGGCGTGCGGGAGATCGTCGAGCCCGAGGTCGGAGCGGCGCTCCGCCCGCGGGAGCTCGGGGGCTATCTGGCGAAGCTCGGCGAGGCGATCCGCGCTGCGGCGCCGACGGATCGCGAGGAACCCGTCGCCGCGATCCTCTCGGACGGCCCCCAAAACGGCGCCTGGTACGAGCACGAGCGGATAAGTCGCGAGCTTGGGATGCCGATCGTCACCCCTGGCCAGCTCGAGGTGAGCCGTGGGCGCCTCTTCGCTCGCAGCTCCCGCGGGCGCCAGCAGGTTGACGTGATCTACCGCCGGCAGGACGCCGATCACCTAACGGACGCCGCCGGCAGCCTGACCGAGTTCGGCGAGATGCTGCTGCCGGCGCTGCGCTCGGGCCGCCTGCGCTGCGCCAACGCCTTCGGCACCGCCCTCGGCGACGACAAGCTCACCCACGCCTACGTCGAGGAGATGATCCCGTTCTACCTCGGTGAGGAGCCGCTGCTTCGCTCGGTCCCTAGCTACGACCTGACCGACGAGGAGGCTAGAAAGGCGGCGATGGAACGCCTTGACGAACTGGTGCTCAAGCCGCGCGGCGGCTTTGGTGGGCAAGGCGTCACGATCATGCCGCGCGCGAGCGAGCCGGAGCGCAAGCGGGCGGTCGGGTTGCTGCGCCGCCGGCCCGAGCACTTCATCGCCCAGGAGCCGGTTGAGATCTCCAGCCATCCGACGATCCGCGGCAACAGCCTCCGCCCCCGCCGGATCGACCTGCGCCCGTTCGTGATCAGCAGCGCCAACGGGCAGGCAGCGATGGCCGGCGGCCTGACGCGGTTTGCGCAGGGGGCCGGCGAGATGGTCGTCAACAGCTCCCAGGGCGGCGGCTGCAAGGACACCTGGGTGGTGGAGAATCCAAGGGGATGAAACGAGACGGCCAACAGGGACGACCCTTGATCGGGGTCACGACCTCGGAGGTGCGTGAGCCGAAACGGATCCAGCAGACCCCGGAGAGCGAGCCGAAGGTTCGGGAGATGGTCCTCGGCCTCACCTACCTGCGCGCGATCGAGGCCGCCGGCGCACTGCCGATGGTGGTCCCACCGCTGCCGGACGAGGCGATCGGGCCGCTGCTCGACCGGCTCGATGGCATCTGCCTCTCCGGCGGGCCTGACCTCGACCCCGACACCTACGGCGCCAGCCCCCATCCGGATCTGGGCCCGACGGAGCCGGACCTCGACCGCTTCGAGCTATCGGTGGCGCGCCGAGCCGACGCGCGGGAAATTCCGATCCTGGCGATCTGCCGCGGAACCCAGGCGCTGAACGTGGCCCGCGGCGGCTCGCTGCACCAGCACCTGCCCGACGTCTCCGCTGAGATCCCCCATCGACAGTCGACACCAGGCGACCAGACCAGCCACCCGATCGACATCGAGCCGGGGAGCCGGTTGGCGGCGGCACTGGAGGACGACGAGGTCGAGGTGCCCGACGAGCTCGACGTCAACTCCTTCCACCACCAGGCGATCGAGCGCCTGGGCCAGGAGCTGAAGATCACGGCCCGCGCACCCGACGGAACGGCCGAGGCAATCGAGGACCCCTCCCGTCCCTTCCTGATCGGGGTCCAGTGGCACGCCGAGACGCTGGTGCACCGCCCGTACGAGGCGGCGCTATTCCGCCACTTCGTCGAGGCCTCCCTCTGGCGTCCTGACCAGCGCATATCCGCGTCCGGGGCGGTCGCTCGCGCGCAGAGCACGCCACGTTCCCTGCGTCCTTGATCTGCTTGGTCAGGACGCCACAGGCGGAAGAATAAATTGAGAAACAATGAGATTCGCCGCCAGGCGGGGCTCTGAGCCCTCGCGGCGGCGCTCGATCCTGACCTCGATCACGACCGTGCTCTTGCCGACGTGCAGCGGCTCGGCCCTGGCCTCGATCTCGTCGCCGAGGATCCCGGCGGCGAAGACGTTCAGCTTCAGCTCGATCGTCGTGAAGTTGTGACCGGCCGGGATGCAGCGGAAGGTCGACCAGGCGGCGACCGTGTCGCCGAGCGCGGTCCAGACGCCGCCGTGGACGAAGCCGCCGGGGTGCAGGTGGCGCTTGTCGACGACGATCTTGCCGCGGGCGTGGGAGTCCTCGACCTCGAGCGGCTCGATCCCGAGGTCACCCGGGAAGCTGCCCGGGAGGAAAGCCCGGACGGACTCCGGAGTGATCGTCGAACTCGGGTGGGGAGCGTCGCTCATCGCCGCGGCAGCCTATCCCGATAGGGGTTGTGGAAACCCGCGTGTGCGGCTGGCGAGCGCCGGACCAAGCGGGGCAAGGACGCAGGGAGGCCGAATAGCACCGCTATTTGGCCGACTGAGGACGCCGCCCCGCGCCGTGTCCGCCGCCGCCAGGCGTGCGCGGGGGTTTCCACAACCCCTACTGCTCGAGGCCGAAGCCCTCGAGCCCGTGATCGCCGTAGGGCTCGTCGCGCTCCCGCACCGCCTCGCGGAAGCCGGACTCGGCGGCGCGGCGGACGAAGGCATGGCCCTCCTCGGTGTGGCGGGCGATGCCGTCGAAGAAGGTGCCGAGGACCTGCGTCTGGGTCAGCCCCTGGGCGTGGACGGTCTGGTTGACCAGCAGCTTCATCATCACCAGCTGGTTGATCGGCATCCGCGCCACCCGCTCGAGCAGGCGCTCGAAGCGCTCGTCGAGCCGGTCGGCCGGCGCCGCCTCGGTCGCCAGCCCCCACTCCGCCGCCTCGGCGCCGGTCAGCGAGTCGCCGGTCAGCAGCAGGCGCTTGGCCCGCATCGGCCCCAGGCGGCTGGCCCACATCGCCGTCGTCGGCGAACCCCAGACGCGCGCCGGCGGATAGCCGATCTTCGCGTCGGAGGCGATCACCAGCAGGTCCGAGCAGAGGGCCATGTCGGTGCCGCCGGCGACGCAGTAGCCGTGGACCTTGCAGAGCACCGGCTTCTCGGAGTGAAAGAGGCTCATGAAGCCGCGCACGTTGCGCGACATGAACTGGTAGTCGGTGACCGGGTCCCAGTTCGTGTCCGGCGCGTGGTTGGTGCCGATCACCGCCGGGTCGAGGGGCGAGCCAGGCGGCGTCGTCGTGCCCTCGCCGAGCTCGCTCATGTCGCCCTCGGCGGAGGCGACCAGGTCGTAGCCGCCGCAGAAGCCGGTCCCGTTGCCGGCCAGCGCGATCGCGTGCACCGCGGGGTCGAGGTTGGCCCGCTCGACGCACTCGGCCAGCTCGACCGGCATCCGCGGGGTGATCCCGTTCCCCCGCTCGGGACGGTTCAGGGTGATGCGCGCGACTCGATCGCCGACCTCGTAGGTGAGCGTCTCGAGTCGCGCCATCGCGGTGCTCCTAGTTCATCCGCTCTACGAGCATGGCCTTGCCTTGCCCGCCCGCGACGCACATCGTCTCGAGGCCGACCTGCTTGTCGTCGGTCTCGAGCACGTTCAGCAGCGTGCCCATGATCCGGGCGCCGGTCATCCCGAACGGGTGGCCGAGGGCGATCGCGCCGCCGTGGGTATTGAGCTTGTCTTCGTCGATCCCGCATTCGGCCATGATCGGGATCACCTGGGCGGCGAAGGCCTCGTTCAGCTCGACCCGGTCGACGTCGCCGATCGACATCCCGGCGCGGTCGAGGACCTTCTTGATCGCGCCGATCGGGGCGACGCCCATCAGCTCCGGCTCGTTGCCGTGCGTGGCGGCGGTGATGATCCGGGCCCGCGGGGTGAGGCCGAGCTCCTTGGCCTTGGTGTCGCTCATCAGCAGCACCGCGGCGGCGCCGTCGTTGAGCGGGCAGGAGTTGCCGGCGGTGACGCCGCCGCCGCCGAAGGCCTCCGGCAGTTCGGAGAGCTTCTCCAGGGTCGAGGAGGCACGGGGGCCGTCGTCTTTGCTGACCTCGGTGCCGTCCTCGAGCTTGACCGGAACGATCTCGCGATCGAAGAAGCCGTCCTCCTGCGACTTGACGGCCAGTTCCTGCGAGCGCTGCGCGAACTTGTCCATGTCGGCGCGGCTGACCTCGTACTTCTTGGCAACGTTGACGGCGGTGATGCCCATGTCGATGTAGGCGTTGGGCTGGCCGTTTTCGCCGATCAGGTTGGGGTTGCGGTCGTCCGCGCCGGCGGGCTCGGTGCGCTCGTTGAAGCGGCTCACCCACTCGACCCCGACGGCGAGGTAGGCGTCGCCCTCGCCGGCCTTGATCGCGTTGCCGGCGTGGCGGATCGCGTCGAGGCTGGAGGAGCAGTAGCGAGAGACCGTGACCCCGTTGACCTCCTGCGGGAGCTTCTCGCTGAGCAGAGAGATGATGCGGGCGATGTTGAAGGCCTCGAGGCCCTGCGGCATGCCAACGCCGCAGAAGACGTCTTCGATCAGGGCAGGGTCGACCTCGGGGTTGCGCTCGAGCAGCTGATCGACCACGAAGGCGCCCATCTCCTCGGGCCGCAGTTGGGCCAGCGAGCCCTTGAAGGCACGGCCGATCGGCGTGCGGATGGTGTCGACGATGACTGCTTCGGGCATTCCTTATCTCCTCTGAGGCTTGGGAAGGGCTTGCGACTGCGGCAGCAGGGTAGTTGACGGGCGTCATGGACGTTTCGTGCGGATTCACACAAAGTATGGCGGGAGCGTCTTGAACCTGCGTTACATTCGCCTCAATCCACCTCGCGCTGACCGCGAGATTTGCCGCTCGGCGGCAAAGAAAGGAGGGCCCCTTCATGCCTGAGGGTTACTGCGTCAAGGAGCGCAAGAAGGTCGAGATCAAAGACGCCAAACAGGTGACGATGAAGAACGGTCGCCCGGCTATCCAGGGTGTCTGCCCGGACTGCGGGACGAAAATCTTCAAGATCGGAAAACTCGAATAGGGCCCTCCCCGAGGGGTATTTGAACCCGGCAATGCCGGGGAGCGTATGCCGGGTCGAATGATCCAATTGGGAACTTCGACCCGGGGTGCGCTCAGCCGCGAACGCGACGTCCGCGAGGCCTACGCCGCCCACTCCGGTGAGCTGTACGGCTTCGCGGTTCGTTCGCTGGGCGACGCTGGCCTCGCCGAAGAGGCCGTGCAGGAGACCTTCGTCCGTGCCTGGCGCGCGGGCGATCGCTTCGACCCGAAGATCGGTTCGCTGCGGACCTGGCTGTTCGCGATCCTCCGCAACGTCGTCATCGACCTCGGCCGGGCGCGCTCGGTGCGACCGACGGTCGCCGAGGGCGGAATCGAGCCGTCGGTCGAGCCGCTCGACGAGGCGCTGCTCGCCTGGCAGGTGGAGGAGGCGATGCGCCGCCTCGGTGAGGACCACCGCCGGGTGCTGGTCGAGACCTACTACCGCGGCCGGCCCTACGCCGAGGTGGCGGAGGAGCTTGGGGTGCCGGAGGGAACCGTGAAGAGCCGCGTCTATTACGGGCTGCGGGCGCTGCGGGTCGTGCTCGAGGAGATGGGCTATGAAGACTAGAAACGAGTGCCGCGAATGGCGCGAGCTGCTCGGCGCCTACGCGCTCGGGCACCTCGAGGGCGACGAGCGGGCTGGGCTGGAGGCGCACCTCGAGGGCTGCAGCGGCTGCCGCGAGGAGCTCGCCGCACTGGCGCCGGTGGCGCAGATGCTTCCCCACGCCGACCCGGCGCGGTTCGAGCTGGCCCCGGAGCCGCCGGCCGAGCTCGGCCGGCAGATCGCTTCGGCGATCGAGACCGAAAAGCAGCGGGCGCAAAAGCGCCGGCGGCGCACCTTCGGCGGCCTCGCCTTCGGCGGTGCGGCAGCTGCAGCCGTGGCGGCGGTGCTGCTCCTCTTCGTCCTCGGCGGCGGCAGCCCGGACGCCAGCCAGCCGGTCAAGTTCACCGACCTTCCCGAGGGCATCGGCATCTACGCGACGCTGGAGCCCCATGCCTACGGCACCGAGATACACATGTACGTGCATGGGGTGCCCTCGGGGACGCTTTGCCGCGTCTGGCTGCGGGGGCCGCGCGGGGTGTCTTATCCCGCCGGCACCTTCCGCTACCGCTGGGGCGACGACTCCGACGCGGTGCTGAGCTCGGCGCTCGACATCTCGCGGACCCGGGAGCTCGTGGTCGACACGGGGAAGCGGACCTTCGTCGCGCCGGTGAACCCGCCGGGGGCGACGGCCAAGATCGGACAGGAGGAATCGACGTGAAGAAAATGACCTACGGGCTCTGCCTGATCGCCCTGCTGGCAGTGGCGGTCGCCGGCTGCGGCGGCGGCGACAGCACCAGCGGCGGCGGTGTCTACGGCGGTGGTGGTGGCGGGGAAAGCACCGGCGAAACGAGCTCAGGCGGCCGCTACGGCGGTGGTGAAAAGACGAACGCGAACAGCGAAGGCGGCGGAGCCGGGGTCGTCCAAGCCGCGAAGGTCGGCGACCTCGGCACGATCATCGTCAGCTCCGCGGGCCTCACCCTCTACGACTTCCACAAGGACAAGGGAGGGACCTCGGCCTGTTACGGCGCCTGCGCCAGCGCCTGGCCCCCGCTCCTCACCGAAGGCGCACCGAAGGCCGAAGCTGGCGCGATGGCGAACCAGCTGGGCACGACCAAGCGCAAAGACGGCACCGTCCAGGTCACCTACGGCGGCTGGCCTCTCTACACCTACGCGGGCGACCAAGCGCCCGGCGAAGCCAACGGCAACGACATCGACCAGTTCGGAGCCGAGTGGTACGCCCTGCAACCGAGCGGGGAAGAGCCCGAGGACTGAACCGCAACCGTTGCTTAAAAGGTTTCCACTGTTCGAGTAAAGTCTCTGCGACTGCAGGGACTCGAACAGGGGGACCCGACGTGAACCGAGTTATCTACGCGCTCTGCCTGCTGGCAGTGCTGGCGATTAGCGTCTCCGGCTGCGGGGGCGGAGACGACACGGCCTCTGGCGAGGCCGCCAGCCAGACGTCGGCTCCAAGCACCACCACCACGGACACGACCAGCGACAGGCCCAAAAAAGGCGCCTGGGGGGTCGCCTTCGGCGCCGAAGGCGAAGAGCTCGGAATCATCATCTACGACCTCTCGGGTCACACCCTCTACACCTTCGAGAAGGACAAGGGCAGTACGTCGACCTGTTACGGCGCCTGCGCGAAGACCTGGCCACCCGCCCTAACCGAAGGTAAGGCGAGGGCCGGCGGCGAGGCTCTGCCGGCCAAGGTCGGCACCACGAAGCGCAAGGACGGCACGGTCCAGCTGACTTACGCAGGCCACCCGCTCTACAGGTACTCCCGCGACGGGTCGGGCGAGGTCAACGGCAACGACATCGAGTCCTTCGGCGGCGAGTGGTACGCGATCCGGCCGAACGGCGAAAAGCCCTAGCCGACCTAGTCTTCGGCGACGCCGCTGAGCTTGGCGCGCTTGCGGTAGGAGAGCGAGGGCGGGACGAGCTCGCGGATCTCCGAGAGGAGGCGGGCGGAGAGTTCGCCCGGGTCCTCATCGGGGCGGGGCTGACCGCCGACGGGGTCGAAGAAGCGGATGCGGAGGCGGGGGCGGCGGGGAAAGCCGGTCAGCTCGGGGGTGCCCTCAATTGCGACCAGGGTGACGTGCGCCTCCGGCACCTCCAACGCCAGGCGGCCGATGCCGCTGCGGGCGCGCAGGACTTTGCCCTTGGAGCGGGTGCCCTCGGGGAAGACGCCGATGCAGGCGCCCGCGCGCAGGGTCTCGATCGCCTTCGCCAGGGCGTCTTTGTCCCCCTTGCCGCGCTGAATCGGGATCTGCCCCATGCCGTCGAGGATCGGGGCCAGGCCGCGCACCTCCCAGAGCTCCGATTTGGCCAGGGCGCGGATCTGCCGCCGCTTGCGGGCAGCAATGCCGACCATCACCGGGTCCCAGTGGCTGTCGTGGTTGCCGAGAATCAGCAGCGGGCCCTCCTCGGGTATCGCCTCCAGGCCCTCGACCTGGAGCCGGCCCCACCAGGCGACCGGCCGGTTGACGGCCATCGCCAGGGCGTAGGTGCGGGTTCGCTCGCGCATTGGACGGGGATTTCTACTGGATAGCCTGCAAAGAATGACTGAGACCCAGCGCAGCGGCGGCATCGAGGTCGAATCGCTCGTCCGCGAGTTCAAGAACGGGCCGCGGGCGGTCGACGGCATCGACCTGGAGGTCGGCCAGGGTGAGATCTACGGGTTCCTCGGCCCCAACGGCGCCGGCAAGTCGACGACGGTGCTGATGCTGACCACCCTGCTCCCTCCCACTTCCGGCACCGCCAGGGTCGGCGGCTTCGACGTCGTCTCCGAAGGCCCCCAGGTGCGCGCGACGATCGGCGCCGCCCTGCAGGAGGCCGCCCTCGACCCGCTGCTCACCGGCCGCGAGCACATGCGCCTGCAGACCGCGATGCACGGCCTCGGCAAGGACGAGCGCGCGACCCGCACCAGCGAGTTGCTCGAGCGAGTGGGGCTCGACTACGCAGCTGACCGCAAAGTCGGCGGCTACTCGGGCGGGATGAAACGCCGGCTCGACCTCGCCCTCGCCCTCGCCCACCGCCCCCGCATCCTCTTCCTCGACGAGCCGACCACCGGCCTCGACATCCAGAGCCGCACCGCCCTTTGGGAAGAGGTCTCCCGGCTCGCCGCCGAGGACGGGGTGACCGTCTTCCTCACCACCCAGTACCTCGAGGAGGCCGACGCGCTCGCCAACCGAGTCGGGATCATCGACCACGGCCACCTCGTCGCCGAGGGGACGCCGGCGGAGCTGAAGGCCGAGATCGGCCGGCCGACCGTGGAAGCGGTCCCCCGCTCCGAGGAGGACCGTGAGCGGATGACCGCTGTGCTCGCCCGCTTCGGCGAGGGGGCGGGCTCCTCCCCGCGCGGAGTCGCGGTCCGCCTCGACGGCGGCGAATCGGAGCTGGCCGAGGTGGTGCGGGCGCTCGACGCCGAGCAGATCGCGATCGAGCACCTGCAGCTGCACGCGCCCTCGCTCGACGACGTCTTCCTCGCCAAGACCGGCCGCTCGCTCGAGGGCGCCGGCGAGGACGAGCCCGAGGTGACCGAGGCCGAGGCGGCTGCTCCGGCGTGAACGTCAGCCTTCGCACCCAGGTAGGGCAACTCGCCCACCGCTCGGTCCTGCGCACCCTGCGCCAGCCGGCGCAGATCGTCCCGTCCCTGGTCTTCCCGCTCTTCCTCCTCGCGGTCAACGCCGGCGGACTCAAAGACGCAACCAACCTGCCTGGCTTCCCGACCGACTCCTACATCACCTTCATCCTCGCCGTGCCCTTCATCCAGGGCGCTCTCTTCTCGGTGATGAACTCAGGCACCGACCTCGCCCGCGATATCGAGACCGGCTTCCTCAACCGCCTGGCCCTGACCCCGCTGCGCGGCGTGGCCCTGCTCAGCGGCCTGCTGGCGGGGGCCTTCGTGCTTGGCGTCGTCCAGGCGGTCGTCTACCTCTCGGTCGGGCTGCTGGCCGGCGCCGACTTGGCGGCCGGGGCAGGCGGCGCCCTTGTAATCGTCCTCCTTTCGGTCTCGATCACCGTCGCCTTCGGGACGATCGGGCTCTTCGCGGCGCTGCGCTTCGGCTCGGGCGAGGCGGTCCAGGGGCTATTCCCGGTCTTCTTCGTCTTCCTCTTCCTCTCGGCGATGGCGCTGCCGCTCGACCTGCTGACGACCGACTGGTTCCACACCATCGCCAGCGTCAACCCGGTCACCTACCTTCTGCAGGCGTTCCGCTCGCTGCTGATCGAAGGCTGGAACATCGGCGACCTGGCGCTCGGCTTCGGCATCGCCGCGGCGATCGGGGCGCTCGGGATGCTGGCGGCGAGCAGCGCCCTCAAGACCAGGCTGGTGCGGACGTGAGCGAGCAGAGAACCGCCGAGCCCCACACCGCCAATCCCCGCATCCCCAGCATGACCACCGTCGCCCGCGCGGTGGCCTGGCGCAGCATCCACAACTTCCTCACCAACCCGGCTTTCCTGATCCCGTCGTTGCTGTTCCCGCTCTTCTTTTTCGTCTCCTTCGCCGGCGGGCTGGCGGCAATCGGCGAAGTCCCCGGCTTCGACTTCCCCAGCGGCTACACCGCCTTTCAGTTCGTCTTCGTCCTGCTGCAGTCGGCGGCCTTCGGCGGCGTCTTCACCGGCTTCGCGATGGCGCGGGACTTCGAGACCGGCTTCGGCCGCCGCTACATGCTCGCCGCCAGCCACCGCAGCGGCATCGTCGCCGGCTATGGCCTGGCGGCGCTCTTCCGCGCTTTCGTCACCTGGACGGTGCTGACCGCGGTGGCGTTGATCGCCGGGATGAACGTCGGCGGCAGTGCCGGCGAAATCGTCGCCCTCTACGCCCTCGCGGTCTTGGTCAACGTGGCGGCGACGATGTGGGCGGCGGGCGTCGCCCTGCGGGTGCGCTCGATCCAGGGCGGACCGTTGATGCAGTTCCCCACCTTCCTGATCCTCTTCCTCGCCCCGGTCTACGTTCCCCTCGACCTGCTCAGCGGCTGGATCCACGCGATCGCCTCGATCAACCCGGTAACGGCCCTACTAGAGGCGGGCAGAGGCTTCATCTCCGGCGACCCAGTGCTGGTCGGGCTCGCCTTCGCGATCGGTCTCCTCCTCTCTGCCCTCTTCGCTCTTTGGGCGCGGGGAGGTCTCCGCAGTGCTGAAGCCGCCGGTTAGGCCACCGCTTCGACATATCTAAGTGACCAAAATCACGCCGCTGTAACAGCAACAAAGCGAACCTCCGTGTTCTTGGCTCTTTGCGTCGAAATCCGGCATTCCCTGGCGCTTCAGGTGTGACGATCTAAAGTGTCTTTTGTGACGCAGAGACCCCTGGAGCTGATTCTTGCCCGCAACCTGATGTCGGCGCTCTCGACGCCGGCCTTCCTGGTGGACGAGGGGGGCTTGCTTGTTTTCTACAACGAGGCGGCCGGGATGCTGCTCGGCAAACGCTTCGAGGAGCTCGGCGCCGTCGGCCCGCAAGAGTGGGGATCGCTGTTCGGACCCTTCGACGAGAACGGCGAGCCGATCCCCTACGACGACCTGCCGCTGGTCCGCGCCGTCCGCGCCGGCCGCCCGGCCCACGCCGAGCTGACGGTCCGCTCGACCGACGGGACCCAGCACGAGGTCGAGGTCTCGGCCTTCCCGATCCAGACCCCCCACGGCTCGCAGGGCGCGATCGCCGTCTTCTGGCCCTCGCTGGCGAACGGCAACGGAGCGGGGCCGGCGTGAAGATCAAGCTCTGGGGGACGCGCGGGTCGATCCCAGCCCCCGGGCCGGAAACGATCCGCTACGGCGGCAACACCTCCTGCGTCGGCGTCACCCTCTCGGACGGCTCGATGCTGGCCCTCGACGCCGGCACCGGGATCCGCTGCCTCGGGCTCTCGCTGCCCGACGAGCCGACCCGCCTCCACATTCTCCTCACCCACCTCCATCTCGACCACATTCAGGGCCTCGTCTTTTTCGCCCCCGCTTTCCGCCCGCAGACCGAGATCGTGATCTGGGGGCCAGCCTCGCCGGAGGCCTCACTGCGCGACCGCATCGCCCGCTACATCTCCGCCCCACTCTCCCCGGTCGAGGTGCGCGAGTTGCCCTGCGACGTCTCCTTCCGCCACTGCCCGGAGAGCGATTGGGAGATCGGCTCGGCCCGGATCCGCGCCGCCTCGGTCTCGCACCGCGGACCTACCCTCGGCTACCGGATCGACGACGGCGACTCGTCCCTCGCCTACATCCCCGACCACGAGCCGGCGCTGGGGGCCAACCTCGACGAGCTCGAGGAGGACTGGATCTCCGGCTTCGCCCTGGCCCGCGACGCCTCGCTGCTGATCCACGACGGCCAGTACACGGATGCCGAGTACCCCGACCACGTCGGCTGGGGTCACTCGGCGACCTCGCACGCGCTCAGCTTCGCGCGGCGGACCGGCGCCGATCGCACCGTCCTCTTTCATCACGACCCGATGCACTCCGACGAGCAGCTCGACGAGCTCGGGCGCGAAGCGCGCGATCGCTGGATCGGGTTCGGCGGCGACCCGGCGCGGATCGAGCTGGCGGCGGAGCGGGCTGAGTACGAGCTGCCGACGCGCACGGCCAGCGCCGCGGCGACCGCCTGAGCTTTAGACAGACAAGCTGAGCGAAACGATCATCTAGGCTGGCTGCGTGTCCCCGGCCGAGAGGATCGCGGCAGCCGCGGAGCGCTCCCCGCTCGTGCGTTCGGCGCTGGAGAAAGCGCGCGCCGCCCACGCGGGGCAGACCCGCAACGGCTCCGGCGGGATGCCCTACATCGAACACCCGGTGCGGGTGGCGGCCCTGCTCGACGAGCGCGGCTATGGCGAAGAGGTGCTGGCCGCGGCGCTACTCCACGACGTGATCGAGGATTCCGAGACCTCGCTCGACGAGCTGCGCGAGCTGTTCGGCGACGAGGTCGCCGGCATGGTCGGGGCGCTGACCGACGACGAATCGATCGAGCCCTACCGCGAGCGCAAGGCCGAGCACCGCGAACGGGTGGCGGCGGCCACGAGCGGCGCGCACGCGATCTACGGCGCCGACAAGCTGGCCAACGTCAAGACCCTGCGAGCCGCCTGCGAAGACGAAGGAGACGCTGTGCGCGAGGAGTTCAAGGTCCCGATCGAGCTGAAGACCGAGATCTGGGAAGCCGACCTCGAGCTGCTGCGCGAGAAGGCCCCGGACGTCCCCTTCCTCGACGAGCTCGAGGAAGAGCTCAGTCGCTTTCGGGCTTGCCTAGAGGCTCCTGCCCCGCCGAGAGCCTGAACCGGCGCTGCAACGGCAGCCCGAACCAGAAGAAGCCGAAGACGAGGACCGTCGCCGCCGTCATCGCCACCGTCGCCGCGGTCCCGAAGAGGACGTCGGTGATCAGCATGATCGCCCCGGTCATCGCCAGCGCCAGGAAGCCGAGGCCGATGATCGAGAAGCGGTTGGAGTAGTAGACGAGGCGGCGCTTCTGCTGGTAGCGGAAGGTGAGCCGGTGGTAGGCGGTCGGCGAGATCAGCATCACCGCTGCGAGCGCGGTGCAGATCAGCGTCCCGAAGTAGGCGCCCTTCTGGAAGGGAGTGATCTTTTCGAAGCCCTGCTGGAACGGGACCGCGAGCAGGAAGGCGAAGAGGACCTGGACACCGGGCAGGGCGACCCGCAGCTCCTGCAGGAGCTCGGCCAGGTTGCGGTCGAGGCGTTCCTCCTCGGTCTCGTCGCGACCCGAGTCCCTGCCGGTTTGATCCTTCTCCCGGGGGGTTCCGTTCTCCATTGGAGGACCATATGCGAATCGAGACCGCACTCGTGCTGTTCAACCGGGACCTCCGGGTCCACGACAATCCGGCGCTGTTTGCGGCGGCGAAGGCCGAGCGCACGTTGCCGCTCTTCGTCTTCGACGAGCGCCTGCTCGGCGCGCGCTTCGCGGCGCCGAACCGGATCGCGTTCATGCTCGAGGCGCTGCGCGACCTCGACGAGTCGCTTCGCAAGGCCGGTGGCCGCCTCATCGTCCGGCGGGGGGACCCGGTCCGCGAGGCGATCGCGGTGGCGCGCGAGTGCGATGCGAGCGCGATCCACGTCAGCGCCGACTGGAGCGCCTACGCACGGGCGCGCGAGGAGCGACTGGCCCGGGCATGCGAGGAGGAGCGGATCGAGTTCGCCGCCCACCCTGGGGTGACGGTCGTTCCGCCGGGAGTGGCGACGCCGGCGAGTGGCGACCACTTCAAGGTCTTCACCCCCTACCACCGCGCCTGGAGCGGGCTGCCGTGGCGCGAGAAGCACGGCGCCCCCCGCAGGCTCTCGGTGCCTTCGAAGCCGAAGGCGGGACGACTGCCGGCGCTCGACTCGCTGCTCGGCGGCAAGCCGTCGCCGAACCGGGTGCCGGGGGGCGAGAGCGAGGGACGCAAACTGATGCGGGCCTGGTTGCGCGACGGGCTCGGCGGCTACGAAGCCAGCCACGACGACCTGCCCGGCGACGGCACCTCCCGGCTTAGCGCCTACATCCGCTGGGGCTGCGTCTCGCCGCTGGAGCTGGCGAGCGAGGCCGGCGAGCGGCGCGGCGGCGCGGCCTTCGTGCGGCAGCTCTGCTGGCGCGACTTCCACCACCAGGTGCTGGCCGCGACTCCGTCCCTCCCCAGCCGCGACTACCGGCCGCGCCGCGATCGCTGGTCGCGCTCGAAGCGGGCGCTCGAGGCCTGGCAGGAAGGCCGGACCGGCTATCCGCTGGTCGACGCGGCGATGCGCCAGCTCCGCGAGGAGGGCTTCATGCACAACCGGGCGCGGATGACCGTCGCCTGCTTCCTCTGCAAGGACCTCTACGTCGACTGGCGCGCCGGCGCCTGGCATTTCTGGGACCTGCTGACCGACGGCGAGATCGCCAACAACGCCGGCAACTGGCAATGGATGGCGGGGACCGGCAACGACACCCGCCCCAACCGCGTACTCAATCCCGTCCGCCAAGCGCAGCGCTTCGACCCCGACGGGGTCTACGTGCGGCGCTACCTGCCCGAGCTGGAGTCGGTCCGCGGCAAGGCGATCTTCGAACCGTGGCGGATGGAAGGCTTCGACCGCCTCGATTACCCGCCGCCGCTCGTCGACCACGACGAGGCGGCGGCGGCGTTCAAGGCCCATCGCGGCGCATAGGATCGGCCGATGGGACGGCTCGCCGTCATCCTTGGCAGCAACGCGCTCGGGCCGGGCGGCGAGGAGATCGCGGCGGCGGCGGCCGAGCAGGGGGCGGCGATCGTCCAGCGCCACCGCAGCGCCGACGGCAGCTTCGTCCTCCCCCATGCGATCGACCACGCGGCGAACCTGCGGCCGCTGCTCGCGCAGGGATGCGACCGGGTGCTGGGGATCGGCTCGGTCGGATCGCTGCGGCCCGAGGAGCTCGCGGTCGGCAGCCTCGTCTGCCCTGACGACTTCATCGCCCTCAACCTCGGCGACTCGGTCTTCGAGGATGCCCGCGCGCACTCCGCACCCGGCTTCGACCCCGCATGGCGCGCCGAAGTGATCGCCGCCTGGAGCGAGGGCGGCCAGACGCCGCGCGACGGCGGCGTTTACTGGCAGGCGCGCGGGCCGCGGTTCGAGACCCCGGCCGAGATCCGGCTGATGGCGGCGCACGCCCACGTGGTCGGGATGACGATCGCCTCCGAGTGCGTCGTCGCCGGCGAGCTGGGGCTCACCTACGCCGCCTTGTGCGTCGTCGACAACCTCGCCAACGGGTTGGGCGAGGGCGAGCTCGGGATCGCCGAGCTCGAAGCCGACCGGCTGATCAACGCCGAGCGCCTGCGCGAGGGTCTGGCGGCGGTGCTGCCGCGCCTCGGGGCGGTCGGCCCGTGAGACGAGGCGCTTTTGCGAACCACTGGTTGGGAAAGGCGCCTTGACGCTCACGATTGAGAACGCGCTGCTCGATGGCGAGCGCGTCGGGGTGCGCTGCGTGGACGGCGCGATCGCGGCGATCGGACCCGAGGTCGCCGCCCAGCCGGAAGACGAGGTACTCGACGCCGCCGGCTCCCACCTGGCGCCGCCACTGGTCAACGGCCACACCCACGCGGCGATGACCCTCTTCCGAGGCTCTGGCGGCGACCTGCCGCTGATGCCGTGGCTGGAAGAGAAGATCTGGCCGATCGAGGCCAAGCTCTCCGACGAGGACGTCTACTGGGGCGCCCGCCTCGCCTGCGCCGAGATGCTGCGCGGCGGCACGACCCGCTTCTGGGACATGTACTGGCATCCCGCGGCGACCGCGCGGGCGGTCACCGACGCCGGCATCAGAGCGACGATCGGCGCTCCACTCTTCGATCTCCACAGCAGCCCGGCGGAGCTGCGCGAGGCGGCGCATCGCGGGCTCGAGGAGCTGGCCGGGTTCGGTCCCGAGATCACCCCTGCCCTCGCCCCGCACGCGATCTACACCGTCAGCGAGGAGTCGCTGCGCTGGATCGGCGAGCTCAGCGCCGAGCGCGACCTCCCGGTTCAAATCCACCTCTCCGAGACCGAGGGAGAGGTCCAGAACTGCCTTGCCCAGCACGACGTTCGCCCCGCTTTCTACCTCGACCGCGTCGGGCTGCTGAGCGAGCGCACCGTCCTCGCCCACGGCGTCTGGCTCGACCCCGAGGAGCTGGCGCTGATCGCCGAGCGCGGCGCCACCGTCATCACCAACCCGGTCGCCAACATGAAGCTCGCCGTCGGCGGCGTCTTCCCCCACCCGTCGGCGCGAGCCGCGGGCGTCGCGGTCGGCCTCGGCACCGACGGCGCCGGCTCCAACGACTCGCTCGACCTGCTCGCCGACCTGAAGACCTTCGCCCTCGCCCAGAAGCACGCCGCCGCCGACCCGACCGCGATCGACGCCGGCGAAGCCTGGGCCGTCGCCACCGGCGCCAGCGCACCCCGGCTCGGAGCCACCAAGCTGGAGGTCGACGCCCCGGCCGACTTCATCCTCCTCGACCCGAATTCGCCTGCGCTCGGGATCGGCGACCTCACCGCCGGCCTCGTCTACGCCGCCACCGGCGCCGCCGTCGACACCACGGTCGTCGCCGGCCGGGTGCTGATGCGGGGAGGTGAGGTCGCTGACCTGGAGGAAGTGGTGGTTCAGGCAGCCGAGCGAGCGGGAAGACTGGGGCTATGAACGAGCCAGCGGCCTCCTCCGTCCGCTACCAGGAGGCGACCAAGCGGTACGGCAACGCCTCTGCGCCGGCGGTCGACAAGCTGACGCTCGAGGTCCCCGCCGGGGAGATCTGCGTGCTCGTCGGCCCCTCCGGCTGCGGCAAGACCACGGCGATGCGGATGGTCAACCGCACCGTCGAGATCACCGAGGGCGACGTCCTGATCGGCGAGCACTCGGTCCGCGACCGCGAGCCGGCCCAGCTGCGGCGGGAGATCGGCTACGTGATCCAGCAGATCGGCCTCTTCCCCCACCGCACGATCACCGAGAACATCGGCGCCGTCCCGCAGCTGCTGGGCTGGAAGAAGGAGCGGATCCGCCAGCGCTCCAGTGAGCTGCTGGAGCTGATCGGCCTCGACCCCGAGCTCGGCGACCGCTACCCCGCCCAGCTCTCCGGCGGCCAGCAGCAGCGCGTCGGCGTCGCCCGGGCGCTCGCGGCCGACCCGCTGGTGATGCTGATGGACGAGCCGTTCGGGGCGATCGACCCGATCAACCGCGAGCGCCTGCAGAACGAGTTTCTCCGCCTGCAGGCGGAGATCCAAAAGACCGTCCTCTTCGTCACCCACGACATCGACGAGGCGATCAAGATGGGCGATCGGATCGCGGTGATGCGCGAGGGCGGCCGGGTCGAGCAGTACGCGACCCCGGCGGAGCTGCTGATGGCGCCGGCCACCGAGTTCGTCGAGGACTTCGTCGGCGCCGACCGGGCGCTGAAGCGGCTGGCGCTGATGCGGGTCCGCGACATCAACCTCTGGGAAGCGCCGCTGGCCCACGTCGGCCAGGCGACCGGCGAGGTGCGGGCGAAGCTGGCGGCGTCGGACGTCGAAGTCCCCTTCCCATTGCTGGTCGACGACGAGCGGAGGCCGCTCGGCTGGCTCAGCGAGCGCGACCTCGCCGCCGAGGTCGTCCCCGGCCAGCCCGACTCGCCGCTCGGGCCCGTGCTCGAGCTCGACGACGTAATGCGCGACGCCCTCGCCGACCTCCTCCAGCACGAGACCCAGTACGCGCCTGTGGTCGACCACGCGGGCTGCATCGCCGGCGTCCTCTCGGTCGAGATCATCTCCGAGTTCCTCGCCTCGCCGGAGGCCAAGAGCGAGGAAACCCCAGCCGTGGAGCGCCCCCATGGTTAACCCGGTGCTCCTGGCGGCGTCGGGTCAGGTCGGCGGCGACTTCTTCAAAGAACGCGAAAGCGGCACGCTGCCCTGTCAGGCCAACGAAAGCCACCTCTTCTGCTTCGACTGGGCGAAGGAAAACCTCGACCGCTACGGGACCCCGACCCAGCAGCACCTGGAAATCGTCCTCCTCTCGGTCGCGATCGGCTTCGCCGTTGCCTTCGCGCTGGCGCTGTTTGCCCATCGCACCCGCTGGGCGCAGCCGCCGTTGCTTGCCGCCACCGGCGTCCTGTACACGATCCCCAGCATCGCCTTCTTCTTCCTGCTGCTGCCGGTGACCGGGTTCGGCAGGGACACGGCGATCATCGTCCTCTCGGCCTACACCCTGCAGATCATCTACCGCAACACGATGCTGGGCCTCGACAACGTCCCCGATTCGGTCAAGGACGCGGCCCGGGGAATGGGCCTTACGAACCGTCAGATTCTCTGGAAGGTCGAACTCCCGCTGGCCACGCCCGAGATCATCGCCGGCCTCCGGGTCGCGACCGCCAGCACGATCGCGATCGCGACCCTGGTCGTCCTGATCAGCGCCGGCGGGCTGGGCACGCAGATGTACGGGTCGAACTTCAACTTCCCGACGGCGATCGTCATCGCGGTCGCGATCATCGCCCTGATGGTGTTGGCCTTCGACCTCCTGTACTTGACGGCCCAGCGGCTGCTCACCCCGTGGCGGAAGGTAAGGCCGAGATGAGCGCTCACCTCGTATCCGCCTCCTTTGGCGGTGCTGTCGAATTCATCTTCGCCCCGCAGGAATCGAACGTCACCGGAGGCAAGAAGGTCGGCGGCTTCGACAAGACGATGGAACTGCTGATCGGGCACATCGAGGTGACGATCCTCGCGCTTGCCATCGCGCTCCTCATCGCCTTGCCGCTCGGTCTCTACCTCGGCCACAAGGGCAGGGGCGAACTCTTTGCCGTTGGCATCGGCAACGCCGGGCGGGCGATCCCCGAGCTGGCGGTGATCGCGCTGGTGGCGACTTTGATCGGGATCGGGATGAGGAACGTGGCGCCGGCCCTTGCGCTTCTCGGCATCGCTCCGATCCTGGTCAACGCCTATGTCGGCGTCCGCCAAGTCGACCCTGCCGCCGTCGACGCCGCCCGGGGAATGGGCATGAGCGAGCTCAGCATCATCCGCAAGGTCGAGTTCCCGCTGGCGGTCCCGACGGTAATGGGCGGTATCCGCGGGGCGGCGATCGTGATCGTCGCAACCGCCACCATCGCACCCCTGGCGGGAGTGGAAACGCTCGGCGACTTCATCATCAACCGCAACGTCTACGGCGAAAACGGCCTACTCGCGGGCGCGATTCTGGTCGCCCTGCTGGCCCTCACCATCGAGGGATCGCTCGCCCTTCTGCAGCGCCGGCTTACTTCCGACGGGCTGAAGGTAAAGACTGCGTGAAACAGATTCACCCCATCCACCCCAAGAGGAGGCAATCAGTGAGGACCGACCAGACGAGAATGCGGGTGCTGCTTGCGGCACTGGCGGCGCTCGCGCTGACCCTGGGTGTCGCCGCCTGCGGCAGCAGCGACGACAGCACCACTTCCGGGTCGACCGAAGGTGGCAGCGGCGCAGGGACGATCCAGTCCAACCCCGACAACGGCAAAGTCAGCCTGACGATCGGCTCGAAGAACTTCCCCGAACAGGAAATTCTCGGAGAAATCTACGCCCAGGCCCTGACCGCAGCCGGCTACAAGGTGAAGAGCGCACTCAACCTCGGCTCCGAAACCGTCGCCCTGAAAGCGGTGAAATCAGGGCAGATCTCCGGCTACCCGGAGTACGCCTCGACGGCCCTCACCTCTTTCTTCGGCCTTGAACCCGAAGAAGTGCCCGCCGACGCCAACGAAGCGTGGGAAAAGGCAAACGAAGAATTCGAAAAGGAAGGCCTGGAGGCGTTCGAACCGACGCCGTTCGCCAGCGCCAACGCGGTGGGTACGACCAAAGAAACCGCCGACAAATACGAACTCGCAACCGTCTCCGACCTCGAAGGCGTCTCGGAAAAACTGTCGCTCTACGGCTCGCCCGAGTGCCGGCAGCGGATCGACTGCCTCGCGGGGCTGGAAAAACTGTACGGGCTGAAGTTCAAGTCCTTTACCCCGGTCGACATCGGCCTCCGCTACACGGTGCTGGAAAAGGGTCAGGCGGATCTCTCGATCCTCTTCACCACCGACCCCCAGCTGTCCGCCGAGAGCGACAAGTTCGTGATCCTGGAAGACGACAAGGAAGTCTTCCCAGCGGGCAACATCATCTTCGTGACCGAGAAATCGGTCGCCGAAGAAGCTGGACCGGACTACGAAGAGACGATTCTCAAGGTCCAGGAAGGGCTTGACCTGAAGGTGATGCAGGAGCTCGACGCCCGGGTCGAACTCGAAAAGGAAACGCCCAAGGCGGCCGCCAAGGCGTACCTCGAATCGGCCGGTTACATCGGCTAGGTAGTCGCTGGTAGCGAGGAAGTCGGTGGGGGTGCCCCGGGAGCACCTCCGCCGGCTGACTCGTCTTTCGGCTGACGCCTCGCAGCGTTTCGGGCCGGCTCCATGCTGAGTACCCGGGACACCCGTCCCTCCCTTCCCAACAAGGTCTATGCCACAGCGTGTTCGCCCGTCGCCACCTCGTGGCGGCCTTTGATTCGGGCGAAGCTGATGTGGGCTGCCCAGGCTGCGGCTAGGCCTGAGATGCCTGCGAGTAGGAGGGCTACTCGGGGGTCGTAGTTCTGGGCTAGCCAGCCGGTTAGGGGAGCTCCGAGTGGGGTTGAGCCGAGGAAGACGACTGAGTAGAGGGCCATTACTCGGCCTCGCATCTCCGGGGCTACCGCCAGTTGGAGGGTCGAGTTGATCGTTGCTGCAAAGGTGACCGCGGCGGCGCCCAGGATGGCGAGCATCACTATCTCCAGCGCCAGGCTCGGCATCGCCGCCGCCAGCAGCGCCGAGACGCCGAAGGCGAGCGCGCCGCCGGCGATCAGCCGCGGACCGGTGCGGCCGCGGTGGCCGTTGACGAGGGCGCCGGCGATCGAGCCGACGGCCATCGCCGAGACCAGGCTGGCGTAGGTCATCGCGCCGGACTCGAAGCTGAACTTGGCGAGCAGCGGCAGCACCACCTGGAAGTTGAAGCCGAGCGTCCCGACCAGCGCCATCAGCGCCAGCGGCACCATCAGCTCCGGCGTGCGGCGGACGTAGCGGAGGCCGGCGCGGATCGCGCCCGGCTCGCGCGCCGCGACCGGCCCGGCGTGCAGCCGGCTCGGGTCCATCCGCCAGAGCGCGAAGATCATCGCCACGAAGGTGACCGCGTTGAGGCCGAAGCAGGGGACGACGCCGACCGTCGCGATCAGCAGCCCCGCCAGCGCCGGGCCAACGATCCGCGCCGCCTGGACGATGACGCTGTTGAGGCTGACCGCGTTTACGACCCGGTCGGGGCCGACCATCTCGTAGACGAAGCTCTGCCGGGTCGGGTTGTCGATCGCGTTCAGCGAGCCGAAGGCGAAGACCGCGAGGTAGACCATCCACGGGGTGACGACGCCCGTCGCGGTGACAGCGAAGAGGCCCAGCGCCGGGATCGTCATCAGCGCCTGCGTCGTGATCAGCAACCGCCGCTTGGGGATGCGGTCGGCGAGCAGGCCGCCCCAGGCGCCGATCAAGAGCATCGGCAGGAACTGCAGGGCGGTGGTGAGTCCGACGGCGACGCCGCTGTCGGTGAGGGTAAGGATCACCCAGATCGCAGCGACCGTCTGCATCCAGGTCCCGGAGAGGGAGATCAGCTGGCCGGCGAAATAGCGGCGGTAGTTGGCGACCTCCAGCGAGTTGAACGAGTGACGGAGGGCGGCGCTCACCCTCGGTCTCCCTCCCGCATCCGCTCGAGGATCTCGGCCGCCCGCTCGAGCGTCTCGACCTCCTCGTCGGTCATCTCGCGCATGCGCCGCGCCAGGTAGGCGTTCTTGCGGCCACGCAGGCGCCGCAGCCGCTCGCGGCCGGCGCCGTTGACGCTGACCAGGGCACTGCGCCCGTCCTGCGGATCGGGCGCGCGGTCGATCAGCCCCTCCCGTTCCAGGCAGCCGAGCGTGCGGGTGATCGTCGGCCGCTTGACCCGCTCGATCTCGGCGATCTCGCTCGGGGTCAGCGGCCCATGCCGCTCGATCGTCGCCAATGCCGCGACGGAGGTCGGGGTCAGGCCGGTGGTCTCGGCCGCCGCCTCCTGGCGCAGGCGCCGGGCGGTGCGGACGATCGCGATACGCAGGTGCGCGGCGCGCTCGGCAAGTGGGATCTCGGTGGGATTCATCATTATGATTAGCGTTGGTAATTAGTTTAGCAAACTAATTGTGTGGGACCGAATGCCAGTCCCGGTGCGTACCTGGGTTTAGGCTCTGGGAGATGGCGGCAAAAGCCGAGTTCGACGTTGCGATCGTCGGTGCCAGCCTCGCCGGCTGCACCGCGGCGATCCTGCTCGGCCGGGCGGGGGCACGGGTCGCCCTGATCGAGAAGAGCCCGGACCCCGAAGCCTTCAAGCGCGTCTGCTCGCACTTCGTCCAGGCCTCGGCGGTTCCGACGATCGAAAGGCTCGGGCTCTACGAGCCGATCCTCTCGGCGGGCGGGCTGCGGTCGCGCTTCCACTCCTGGACGCCCTGGGGTTGGATCGAACCGACCGAGGAGCGACACGCCTACTGCCTCAACCTCCGTCGCTCGCTGCTCGACCCGATGTTGAGAGAGAGGGCGGCCGCCCAACCCGGCGTCGAGCTGATGCTGGGGCAGAGGGCAGGGCGGCTCTTACGGGACGGGGAGGCCTTCCGCGGTGTCGTCGTCCACGATCGCGAGGGGAACGAGCGCGAGATCGAGGCGAACCTCACGGTCGGCGCCGACGGCCGCGACTCGAACGTCGCCCAGATGGCCCAGGTGAAGGACAAGACCCTCCCCCACAATCGCCTCGCCTACGGCGGCTACTTCGAGGGTCCCAAGCCGAAATTCTGGCCGGACGGCACCGTCTGGCTCCTCGATCCGGATATGGCCGCCGCGTTTCCCACCGACGGCGGGCTCGTCTTCTACATCGCGATGGTGCACAAGGACCGCGCGCCGGAATTCAAGGAGGACGCCGAGCGAGCGCTGGTCGACCACGTCGCCGGCGTTCCGGAGGCGCCCCCGATCCGTGAAAGCCGCCTCGTCGAGCCGGTGACCGGCAAGGTCGAGATGCCGAACCGGATACGGGGCCCGGTTGCCCCAGGGCTGGCGCTGGCCGGCGACGCCGCCCTTGCCACCGATCCCCTCTTCGGGGTCGGCTGCGGGTTCGCCTTCCAGTCCGGCGAATGGCTGGCCGACAGCATCTCCCCGGCGCTGCGCGGGGTCGAGTCTCTCGAGAACGGGCTGCGCCGCTACCGCAAGCGCCACCGCCGTCAGCTGGGGATACACGCCCGCCTCATCCACGACTACTCCACCGGCCGGAAGTTCGACCCGGTGGAACGGCTGATGATCTCCACCGCCGTTCGCGATCGCAAGGCGGCCGCGCTGTTCGAGGCAATTGGCACGCGGCGGAAAACCCCGCCGCAGATGCTCCTCCCGATGGCCCGGCGAATCGCCGCCGCCAACGCCCGCCGCCTCGTCAGCCCGCGGGCCGGCTAGGCGGCAAAGCGCGCTTCCGAGCGGGCCTTGGCCTCGGAGGAGAGCACGTTTCGAGAAGAGGCGAGGGAGGGAATGTGCAAACCTCGCCGCCAATGGAGTTCGCCCGATGACCGACGCAGCCGAGGCCCGCGACAAGCGTTGGATCGCGCTGATTTTGCTCTGCTCGGCCCAGTTCGTGGTCGTGCTCGACGCCTCGATCGTCAACGTCGCCCTGCCGACGATCCAAGGCGCGCTCGACTTCAGCGAGAGCAGCCTGCCCTGGGTCGTCAACGCCTACGTCCTCACCTTCGGCGGCTTCCTCCTGCTCGGCGGCCGACTGGCGGACCTGCTCGGCCGCCGCCGCGTCTTCATGGTCGGCCTGGTGCTCTTCGCCCTCGCCTCGCTGGCCGGCGGCTTGGCGAGCACTTCCGGTCAGCTCGTCGTCGCCCGCGCCGTGCAGGGGCTCGGCGCCGCGATCCTCTCCCCCGCGGCGCTTTCGATCGTCGCCACCACCTTCCGCGACGGCGCCGAGCGCAACAAAGCGCTGGGGATCTGGGGTGCCGTGGCGGGTTCCGGCGGCGCCGCCGGGGTTCTGCTCGGCGGCGTTCTCACCGAATACGTCGGCTGGGAATGGGTGCTCTGGGTCAACGTCCCGATCGGGATCGCCGCCGCCGCGCTGGCGCCCCGATTGATCGCCGAATCGCACGCCGAGCAGGAGGTGCGCCACTTCGACGTCGCCGGCGCGACGACGATCACCCTCGGCCTCTCGGCCCTCGTCTTCGCCCTGCTCGATGCCGAAAACGCCGGCTGGGGCTCGGCCCAGACGATCGGCGTCCTCGCCGCCGCGGCGGTCCTGCTGATCGCCTTCGTCGCGATCGAGCGCCGCTCGCAGGCGCCCCTCGTGCCCTTCTCGATCTTTCGCCTGCGGACGATCACCGGCGCCAACGTGGTCGGGATCCTGGTCGGCGCCTCACTCTTCTCGATGTTCTATTTCATCTCGCTCTACATGCAGCAGGTGCTCGGCTACAGCGCGATCAAGGCGGGGCTCTCCTACCTGCCGCTGGCGGTCTCGATCATCATCTCGGCCGGGATCGCCTCGAGCCTGGTGACCAGAATCGGGTTCAAGCCGATCCTCGCCGCCGGCATGATCCTGATCGCGGCGGGGCTCCTCTGGTTCAGCCAGATCTCCCCCGACGGGACCTTCCTCGCCGACATCCTCGGCCCCTCGCTGCTCGCCGCCGTCGGCCTCGGCTTCGCCTTCGTCCCGGTCACGATCGCCGCCGTCTCCGGCGTCGAAAATCGCGAGCAGGGCCTCGCCAGCGGCCTGATCAACACCTCCCAGCAGGTCGGCGGCGCCCTCGGGCTCGCCGTCCTCGCCGCGATCGCCAACGCCGAGATCGGCACCTCTCGAGACCCCACCGTCCTCACCGACGGCTTCTCCTCCGCCTTCCTCGTCGGCGCCGGCTTCGCCATCCTCGGCCTGATCGCCACCCTCCTCCTGATCCGCACCGCCGACAGCAAAGCGCACGTGGAGCTGGGGGCGGAACCGGCGACGGAATCCAGCTCCTAGAGCCAGAACTGACGCACAGGTGTCAGTTTCTCTGCAAGGTGGTTCCCCGCTTCGCCAGACTCGACCCGCCTCGCAGCGGGTCTTGTCGTTTCTAGGCCAGGACACGCTCCCGCGCTGTCGAATCAGACGCGGTGGGGCCCGAAGCCGTCGAGAAGCCCGTCCACTACGAACCGGGGATGGACGCCCGCAGCACGCGGGTTGCCGAACGGCTGAAGACGCCGATGCTGATCGCCGCGGCGCTGACGCTGCCGACCGTGGCGATCACCGAGTCCGAGCCGGGCGGCCTCCTCCAGCAAGTCGCCGTCGGCCTCAACTGGGTGACCTGGACCGCCTTCCTGGTCGAGTTCGTGGTCATGCTCTCGGTCGTCCCGGACCGCCGCAAGTGGCTGCGGCACCACCCGCTCGACCTCGTCATCGTCTTCCTCACCCCGCCGGTCCTCCCGGCCGGCCTGCAGAGCCTGCGGGTCCTGCGACTGCTCCGGTTGCTCCGGCTTCTGCGCCTCGCCCAGCTCTCGCGCGAGGTCTTCTCGCTCGAGGGCGTCCGCTACGCCGCCCTGCTGGCGCTCCTCTCGGTGGTCGGCGGCGCCGCCCTCTTCGACGCCTTCGAGCAGCGGCAGGACCTCGACTTCTGGGACGACATCTACTGGGCGATCACGACGATGACGACGCTCGGCTCGAACATCGAGCCGACCACCACCGGCGGCGAGGTCGTCTCCGTCTTCGTCCTCCTGATCGGGATCGGCTTCGTCGCCCTGCTCACCGGATCCTTCGCCCAGCGCTTCCTGGCGCCCGAAATCGCCGAGATCGAGGAGGAGTTGGAGGAGGAGCGGCTCTCGGCCGAGGCGCTGGCGCTGCGCGAACTGAAGAGCGTGCAGGAGCAGCTGCAGACGCTCGAGGTCGCGATCGAGCGGATGGCGAAGCGGTAACCGGACGCACTTGTTCCCGCATACCGGGAACAGGTGCGTTCAGTCGCCCTTTGACTGCTCCTCGGCGATCTTCGACTCGAGCTCCTTCATAACTTCCGGGTCACGCAAGGTCGTGACGTCGCCCAGGGCCCGGCCCTCGGCGATGTCGCGCAGCAGGCGGCGCATGATCTTGCCGGAGCGCGTCTTCGGCAGGTCGTCGGCCCAGACGATCCGCTTCGGGCGGGCGAATTTGCCGATCCGCTCGGCTACCGTGCCGCGGATGCCGTCGACCAGCTCGTCGCTCTCCTCGATGTCGCCGCGGAGGGTGACGAAGGCGCAGATCGCCTGGCCGGTCTGCTCATCGGATTCGCCGATCACCGCCGCCTCGGCGACGTCGGGGTGGGCGACGATCGCCGACTCGACCTCGGCGGTCGAGAGCCGGTGGCCGGAGACGTTGACGACGTCGTCGATCCGGCCGATCACCCAGAAGTAGCCGTCCTCGTCGCGGCGGGCGGCGTCGCCGACCAGATAGCGCTCGCGGCCGAAGCGCTTGAAGTAGGTCTCGACGAAGCGGTCGTCCTCTTTGTAGAGGCCGCGCAGCATCGAGGGCCAGGGGCGCTCCAGCATCAGCAGGCCCTGCCCTTCGGACACCGGCTCGCCCTCAGACTCGTCGACGACCGCCGCCTCGACCCCGGGGAACGGCGTCGTCGCCGAGCCCGGCTTGGTCGCGGTGATCCCCGGCAGCGGCGAGATCATGATCGCGCCGGTCTCCGTCTGCCACCAGGTGTCGACGACCGGGCAGCGGCCGCCGCCGATCACCTGGTGGTACCAGAGCCAGGCCTTGGGATTGATCGGCTCGCCGACCGAGCCCAGCAGGCGCAGCGAGGAGAGGTCGTGCTCGGCGGGGATGTCCGCCCCCCACTTGATGAAGGTGCGGATCGCGGTCGGTGCCGCGTAGAGGATCGTCGCCTTGTAGCGGGCGGCGATCTCCCACCAGATCCCCTTGTGGGGGTAGTCGGGCGCCCCCTCCCACATCACCGAGGTCGCGCCGTTTGAGAGCGGGCCGTAGACGATGTAGGAGTGGCCGGTGACCCAGCCGACGTCGGCGGCGCACCAGTACACGTCGGACTCGGGCTTCAGATCGAAGACGTAGCGGTGGGTCGCGGTGACGCCGGTCATATAGCCGCCGGTGGTGTGGAGGATCCCCTTCGGCTTCGCGGTCGAGCCGGAGGTGTAGAGAATGTAGAGCGGGTGCTCGGCCTCCATCGGCTCGGCCGGGCACTCGGGGTCGGCCGCCGCCATCGCCTCGTCGTAGAAGACGTCGCGCCCCTCGGTCATCGGGCAATCGATCCCGGTGTGGCGGACGACGACGATCTTCTCCAGGGCGTGGTGGCTGGCCATGTGCTCGTCGACCGCCGGCTTGATCGGCGCCGTCTTGCCTTTGCGGCGGGCGCCGTCGACGGTGACCAGCGCCTTCGCTTCGGAGAAGTCCATCCGCTCGGCGACCGACTCGGCCGAGAAGCCGCCGAAGACGACGTTGTGCGGAGCGCCGATCCGGGCGCAGGCGAGCATCGCGACGACGACCTCGGGGATCATCGGCAGGTAGATCCCGACCACGTCGCCCTTCTCGACGCCGAGGTCCTTGAGCGCGTTGGCGAAACGCTGGACGTCGCGGTGGAGGTCGGCGTAGGTGACGTCGCGCTCCTCCCCCTCCTCGCCGCGCCAGTGGTAGGCGACGCGATCGCCGTTGCCGGCATCGACGTGGCGGTCGAGGCACTGCGCCGAGGTGTTCAGCTTGCCGTCGGCGAACCACTTGTAGAAGGGCGGGTTGGAGTCGTCCAGCCCCTGGGTCGGCTCGACGTCCCAGTCGAGCAGCTCCTTCGCCTGCGCCGTCCACCACCCCTCGGGGTCAGCGGCGGCTTCCTCGTAGACCTTCGGATCCGACCAAAGCGCGTTCGCCCGGAACTCCTCCGGCGGGTCGAAGCGTTCGACCTTAAGGAGTTCCTCCAGTTCCCCCTCCAATCCCATCAACAAAAAGTACCTGAGCGTGCCTGACCAAGCAGATCAAGGACGCAGGGAGCGCCGTGTGCTCTGCACACAAGCGACTGAGGACGCCGATATGCGCCGCGTCAAGCGCGCTCAGAGGCCGGCGGGGTGCCTGGCGATGAACCCTTCGGGGGAATCGACCCAGGGGTCGTGCCAGCGCGGGCCGGGACCGCCGACGGTGTCGAAGGCGATGCCGGCGACGACCATCCAGGCGTGGCCGGAGTTGGCGTAGACCGTGATCCACTGGCCGGGCCCGGGTTCGCCCCAGGTCTCGAGGCCGGTCGAGTCCAGCGGGCTTTCCAGCAGGCCGCCGCCGTGCAGGGCGTAGCTGACCGCACCGGAGCAGTCGTAGCCGGAGGATTCGAAGGAGCCGTGACCGCCGCCCCAGATGTAGGGGGTGGTGGCGATCGCGTTGCCGGCGGAGATTACGTCCTTCACCGCCTGCGGCGCCGAGGCCGGGGCGCTCGCTTCGCTTTCGTTGAGCACCTCCGCTTCCTGACCCGGGTTGAGCGGGGCAGGGAGCTGGCCGGTGGTCGCGTCGCCGCCTTCGGAGGCGACCTGTTCGGAGATCGCCGAGAGGTTGTCGCTGAGCGCCGATTCGCGCGACTGCAGCGCGTCGAGGGCTTCCTGGCGCTCGGCCTGTTCGGCCTTCAGTTCGTGGAAGCGGGCTGAGGCCGCTTGGCTGGCGGCGGCGGCTTCCCGCTCCTTGACGGCGACCGCGTCGCGCACTTCTTCGATCTCGGCGCGCTGCTCGTCGAGCCGTTCGACCGCCGAGCGAACCTGGTCGCGCAGCGTCTTCACCCGATCGACGACCGCGTCGTCGTATGCCTGGATCTGCCGCATGTATTCGGTCTGGGCGGCCATCTCGTTCCAGTCCTCGGATTCGAGAATCGCGTTCATCATGTCCGGCGAGCCCGACTCGTAGATCGCGACGAGCCGCTCGCTCAATACGCCCATCGCCCGCTGCAGCTTCGCCCGCACCCGCTCCAGGTGTTCTTCTTCGGCTTCCAGTGCGGCGGTCGCCCGCTTCAGCTCGGCTTCTTTTTCGGCCAGTTCGGCCTCCGCCGCTTCCTGTTCCTGGCGCAGCGCCGAGACTTCGCCCAGCTTCGCGTCGATCGCCCGGTTCTGTTCGGCGATCGTCGCGGCCAGGTCGCTGCCCTGGGCGCGGACCCCTTCGAGCTTGTCGCGGGTCTGTTCCAGTTTCTCCTGCGGGTCGGCAGGGGCGGTTTCCGCCCAGGCGACGGCCAGCGCGCAGGATGCGGCCAAAAGCAGCGCGGCGAAGACCAGAGCACGGCGCCGCGCTGCGCTCGTGGAGGAGCGGAACAGCACGACGGGGCAGGCTAGCGAAGCCGCTTAAATGCTCCGGAAGTAGTCGATAACCCGCAACTTCCCTTGCAATTTGCGGGTTTTGAAGGAGTCCGGGGGCCGCTGTCGACCCCCGGACCCTGACTGGATCAGGCGAGCAGCTTGGCCTTGGCCTGGTCGAACTCCTGCTGGCTGAGGTCGCCTTTGGCCTTCAGCTCGGAGAGCTTGTGCAGCTCGTCGGCGGAAGAACCGGCCCCGGCCTGCTCCCGCACGTATTCGTCGAAATGCTTTTTGGCGTCGGCTTGGGCCTTGATCGTGCGATCGCGCATGCCGCCGCCGCGGGCGATCAGGTAAATCAGCGACGCCAGAAACGGGATGATGACGAGGAAGAGCACCCATGCCGCCTTTGCCCCACCCCCGAGCTCGTGGTCACGGAAGAGATCGGTGAGGATCGTGATCAGGATCCAGATCCAGATCACGAAGAAGAACACCTCGAGCGCGATCAGGAGGAGTTCCCCAAAGCTCACGTCTGCAATTGGGAGTGGCAAGTTGCTTCCTTTCGGTGGGACTAGTTACTTCGGATTCTCATTGCAAAAAGCACAATTGCAACTGAGGTGGCCAGATTGAGACTGGAGACACCTTCGCGCATCGGGATCGAGATCCGCGCGTCGGCCCGCTCGAAGACCTCCGAGCTGAGGCCTTGGCGCTCGGTGCCGAAGGCGAGGACGGCGCGATCGGGCAGCCGCTCGGGCGCCAGCTCCTCCCCGCCGGGGTCGATCGCCAGCAGCGGCCGGTCACTCGGCGGCAGCGAATCGACCTTGGCTACCGGGAGCGCGAACTGCAGCCCGGCGGCGCCGCGGACCGCGTCGGGGTGCCAGGGGTCGTTCTCGCCGGTGACGATCAGCGCCGCCGCCCCGGCGCCGGCCGCGACCCGGATGCAGGCGCCGATGTTGCCCATGTTTCGCGGCTGCTCGAGCAGCACCGCCGGCGCCGGCTCGGGACTTGCCAGCGCCGCGGCGAGGTCGACCGGCGGCCGGCGGGCGATTGCGGCGACGCCGGTGTGAGGGACCAGCGGCACCAGGTCGGCCAGCGTCTCCTTGTCGACCGCCTCGACCCGATTGGCGATCTGCCCTCTCAGGTCGGGGGCCAGGTCCGCCGCCATCGCCTCTAAAGCGGGTGGGTCGACGGCCACCGCCTCGCCCAGCTCGGCGCCGAACCGCAGCGCGTGCTTGAGCGCGTGGAAGCCCTCGACAACGGTCAACTCGGGATCGCGCCGAGCGGTGCGAAAGCGCACGGCGCGTTCGTGCTCTTCGCGGCCCATCCGCGAATCATTACTGGCTCAGCCAGCTAACTGCGCCTGCGCCAGCTGATTGCGACCGCTCGCCTTCGCCAAGTACAGCGCCTCGTCCGCCCGTCGCAACAGGTCGTCGATCGACTCGTTGCGATCCCAGAGCGCGAGGCCAGCCGAGCAGGTCTGCCCCATCGGTGTATTCCCCCGCAACCGTTCGACGATCTCCTCCGCCTGATCGGGCTCGGTGTCGGGCAGGAGCACCAGGAACTCCTCGCCGCCGAAGCGGACGATCGTGTCCTCCCCCCGCAGCGCCGCGTCCCACGCCTTGGCGCAGGCTCGCAACACTTCGTCGCCGGCCAGGTGGCCGTGGGTGTCGTTGTAGTTCTTGAAGTGGTCGATGTCGAGGATCGCGACGCTGAGCGGCGAGAGCGAGCGCCGGGTACGAGCCATCGCCCGCGGCAGCTGTTCCTCCAACGCCCGCCTGTTCGGCAGCCCGGTGAGGGAGTCGTGGCGGGCCATCTCCTGGACCTGACCGAGCAGTTCCTCGCGTTCGGCCTCGATCTGCTTGATCTCGGTGATGTCGGCGGCGCGGGCATAGACCAGGGACTCGTCCGGCGAGAGCTGGGAGCTCCAACGCAGCCAGTGCCAACTGCCGTCTTTCGCCTGATATCGGTTTTCGAAGGAGAGGGTTTCGGCGCCTTCGAACAGGCCGGCGGCCTCGGCCTCGGTGCGCTCGCGGTCGTCGGGATGCACGTGCTCGACAAAAGGGACAGAGCGCAGCTCATCGAGGCCATAGCCGAGGTGATGGGTCCAAGCATCGTTCAGCTCAACGAAGTAGCCGTCCATGTTGGCGGTACAGAGCATGTCGCGGGAGAGGTCGAAGAAGTGACGGGCGCGCTCATCGGCACGGGCTCGACGGGCGACGATACCGGTGATCAGCAGCATCACCACAGTGAGCGAAATCAGGGTGAAGAGCCAGCGGGTGAGGGGGGAGTAGCCGGCGGTATTTTCGACCAGCAGGAGGGTGACGCCATAGGTGGCGAGCAGCCAGGCCAGATGGGCGGCGGCGATTCGGCGCGGGAAGAAACAGGCGCTGACCAGGGTCGACCAGACGAAGATGGTTCCGTACTGGCCGACGGCGATACCGCTCTCGTAGATCAACAGGCAGGTGACGGCCGCGACCCCGGCGAGGATCAGGTGCAGCGCGGGTTCCGGCAGTCGCGAGGCAAGGGGCCAGAGAATCGCGCCGGCCACCGCCATCGCCAGCGCGGTGAAGCTGAGTGCAGCGTGGTCGGCGCCGCTGGGGTGAGGCAGGATCAGCGAGAGGGCGACGAGGCCGGCGCCGGCAACGAGCAGCGCAGCCGTGGCTCGCGCTCGAGTCAGTGAGGCGGGCCGGATGCTTACCCGATTTTCGGGAGTTGCCATGCCCGGGGCATCGGCAAAACCCTCTGTTTCCTTTAGTCGCGAACTACCTGGAACTGGCTCATCAAACCGTGATCCTCGTGATCCAGCATGTGGCAGTGGATCACGAACTTCCCGGTGTAGTCGGCGAAGTGACCGGCAAGGAGAATTTTTTCATTGGGGTAGACGAAGAAGGTCTCCTTCAGGCAGTCTTCGTAGCTGGGCGGCGGCTTGCCGTTGCGCTCGAGCAGATACCAGTCGGTGTGGTGCAGGTGCATCACGTGGGCGACGTTGGTTTTGTTGACGATCTCCCAGGTCTCCGTCGTGTTCAGCTTCGGGAACGCCTCCGAGTACGCCGGGTTGAAGGTGCGGCCGTTGATCCGCCAGGTGGTCTTGAAGAAGCCGCCGATCGTGATCTCCCAGCGCTTGTCCGGCAGGCGCTTGGCCTTGCGGGTCCAAGCGGGCAGCGGCCGCAGGTGACGGGGAACCCGGCTGCGATCCGGGACGCGCTGGTCACCCACCCGGAACTGCATCAGGGCGCCGCCGTAAGTGTTGGCACCATCCGGGTTGCGGCCGGCGTGACGTTTGCTGCTGCGCAGCTCGACGCTCTCGCCGCGGGCGCCGGAGAAGTCGACGATCACCTCGACCCGCTCGGCCGGTCCGAGCAGGATTTCGCGTCGGCGGATCGGCTTCGGCATCAGGCCGCTCTCGGTGGCTATTTGGACCATTGCCGCGCCACCCGTGAGTTGCAGGTTGTAGCTGCGGAAGGAGGAGACGTTGAGCAGGCGAAGCCGGTAGCGGCAGGGAGCGACCCGGTGGTGGGGCATGTAAGCGCCGTTGACGAGGACGGTCTCGGCGAGAATCCCGTCGGCCGGGGGGCGGCGACCGTCTTTGAACGGGTCGGTGAGCTGATTGCGGCGATCGAAGGTGCGATCGCAGATCATCAGCGGCAGATCGCGGTCGCCCTCGGGCAGCGGCAGCGAGTCCTCGAAGGCGTCGTCGACGATCCACATCCCGGCCAGCCCTTTCCAGACGTGCGGCGCGGTGCGATCGAGGCGGTGGTCGTGGTACCACTGGAACGAGGCGCGTTCGGGGTGCCCGCCCTCGATCAGGTCGTAGACGTAGGTTTTGCGCCGGCCCGGCTCGAGCAGGGTGTCATTGCCCGACTGGCGCGCCGAGAGGCCGCGCGGGATGCGGCAGAAGTAGGAGATTGGCTGGGACTTGGTCAGGCCGCCGGGTTGCCCGTCGAACTGGGTGCGGTTGTGCCCGCCGTGGAGGTGGACCGAGAGCTCGCCGACCTTCTCCGGCAGCTGGTGGTGGAAGGTGACACGGGTCCGCTGGCCGGCGCGGCGACGGATCGTCGGCCCTGGAAAGGTGCCGCCATAGGTCCAGAGCTTCGTCTTCGGGCCGGGGAGGATCTGCTGCTCGGCCTCGCGGATTCCGATCCGGATGTGGTCGTCGCGCAGGACCGGCGGGATCGGCAGCCGGGCGCGGAACGGAGTCGCCGCCAGCGCCGGGGGCGGCTCTGCCGTCAGCGGCAGCAGGCCACCGCTCCTGCCCCGAATCGGCAGGAGCGTGGCCAGGGCACCGCCGCCGAGGGCGCCGAGGAAGGCCCGGCGCCCAAAGCGGCGATGCGGTGCTGAGGAATTCCCAGCCGTGACTGCTAGCTGGTCGGCGTGGGAAGAGGCACTACCGGTGCGACCACGTTCACCTTGCCCTGCATCCAGGGGTGAACCGCGCACATGTAGTAGAGCGTCGTCCCAGCTTCGGCGGTGACTTCCTGGCTGAGGGTCTCACCCTTCTTTTCGGTGAACCAGGAGTCGCCCTTCTTACTGGTGGCGTTGCCGGCGGTGCTCCAGCCAGCCGGGCCGGCTTTGGCCGGGTTCTTCGTGATCTCTTCGGTTTTTGGGTTGAAGCCGTGCCAGATCGCGACCGCGAGGCAGATGTGCTTCGGCGTGAAGCAGTTCTTCCGCGCTTTCGGGGTCTTCGGCAGCGAGCCCTTGGTGACCAGCGAGAAGGTGTGCGGGCCGACCTGTTTCGGGTTCGTGTCGTTGACGATTTCCAGCTGGTCGCCGACGGTGACCGATTCCGGTCCGACGAATTTCAGCTTCCCTTTGGTCAGCTCGATATCGACCTTCTGGGTGACTCCGGTGGGCGTCGCGGCGGTGGCGATCCCCGAGCCGACGAGGACAAGAACCGCCGTCGAGGCGGCGAGGGCCGCAACCCGCAGACGGGCGCGGCGTGAAAGCTTGCTGTGCAAAGCGTGCCTTTCTCTAAGTGCTTGCTGAAACGGTCGGGGCTAGCCCCGTGGCCGACGTCGCACGGTAGTACTTGGACCGGCCGAGTTCAACGAGAAGGCCGGATTCCTACTCGCTTTTGGGGCGATTTCACCCTCGGTAGCCTTGAGGCTCCCGAGTGCCCAGTTTTCTACACACCTGCTACCGCATCGGCGACATCGATCGCTCGGTCGACTTCTACGAGAAGCTCGGCTTCGAAGAGGTGCGACGGATGCCGATCGGCGACGAGGCAATCAACGTCTTCATGGCGATGCCCGGCGAAGACCCCCGCCTCGAGCTGACCTACAACCACGGCGTTTCCGAGTACGACCACGGCACCGGCTACAACCACATCGCCCTCGGCGTCGAGGACCTCGACGGCACCCTCGAGCGCCTGGCGACGCTCGGCATCGAGCCCGAAAAGCCGCCCTACCGCCCCGGCGGCCGCACCGAGGGCCACCGCATCTGCTTCGTCAGAGACCCGGACGGCTACCGGATCGAGCTGATCGGGGAGTAGTCGGCGATCAGCCGGGGCTGACGCCTCCGCCGGACGGGGGTGCCGGGGTCGGCGTCGGCGTTGGGGTGGGGACGGGTTCCGGATCCGGTTCGGGCTCGGGGGTGTTTTCTTCGCCGCCTTCGTCGCCGCCCTTGTCTTTGCCCTTGCCTTCGTCTTCGGTTTCTTCTTCGCCTTCGTAGCTTTCTTCTTCTTCGTAGCTGTTGTAGCCGCTCGAGGAGGTGTGTTCGCTGTCGAGGCCTTCGAGCTCGGGCAGGGAGCCGGTCTGGAATTCGGGGCAGTCGCCTTCGACGGCTTCCGACATGTAGTTGGCCCAGATCGGACCGGCGGTGGGGCCGCCGAAGCCGGTGTATTCGCGCGTGGTCGGGTGGCCGACCCAGACCGCAGTCGAGAAGAGCGGCGTGTAACCGACGAACCAGGCGTCGGAGAGCTCCTCCGAGGTACCGGTCTTGCCGGCGGCGCTGGAGCAGCCCATCGAGGTGTAGCCGGCGCCGGTGCCCTGGGTGATCACGCCCTCCAGGATGCGGGTCACTTCGTAGGCCTGGCCCTCGGTGAGGACGCGTTCGCCGGAGTCTTTCTCGAAGTCGTCGACCTTGCCGTCGGGGAACTCGACCTTGCTCACCGCGGTCGGGTCGTGGTGGATGCCGCCGCTGGCGAGGGTCGCGTAGGCGTCGGCCATTTCCAGCGGGGTGACGCCGATCCCGAGACCGCCGATCCCCTCCGCCGGGACTGACTGCAGCGGCGATTCGATCCCCATTTCCTGCGCCATCTGGGTCACGTTTTCGGGCCCGACGTCGAGGTCGAGCTGGGCGAAGACGACGTTGACCGAGTGCCAGGTGGCGCTTTCGAGGTCGTAGGTCCCGCCTCCCTCGCCCTCGGAGTTGTTGACCGTCCAGGTGCCGCCGCCGGGGATTTCGAGGGTCTTCGGCGAGGTGCCGTCGTAGTAGGTGGAGCCCGGATCGATCCCCTCCTTCACCGCGGCGGTGAGGACGATGGTCTTGAACGACGAACCGGGCTGCCGCCGCGCCTGCCAGGCGTAGTTGAACTGGGATTCGTCGGCGTAGCCTTCGGT
Organism: Solirubrobacterales bacterium; assembly: GCA_033856415.1. Lineage (GTDB taxonomy): Bacteria > Actinomycetota > Thermoleophilia > Solirubrobacterales > 70-9 > VAYN01. The sequence goes on from JAWVFA010000024.1 coordinate 57,199, forward strand.
CGAGGCGAGCGCGACGATCGCGCCGTTCTTGGGGTTCACCGAGGCGAGGCCGGCGACCGGGCCGCCTTCGGGGTAGCAGACGTAGCAGTAGTTTTCGACCGCGTATTCGGCCTTCGACTGCAGGTCGGGGTCGATCGTCGTGTACGCCTTCAGCCCGCCTTTGCGGACGGTGTTGATCCCGTACTCCTCGATAAGTTCGTTCTGGACGAGGTCGAAGAGGAACGGGTCCTTGATCACCTGGTACTTGTCGCCGGGGTTGAGCCCGAGGCCGCGGGTTTTCGCCTCGCGATACTCGTTGCCGGTGATGTAGCCCTGTTCGTTCATCACCAGAAGCACCTCGTTGCGCCGCTTCAGAGCCGCCTTCGGGTCGAGGAAGGGGTTGTATTCGGAAGGCGCCTGCGGCAGTCCGGCGAGCAGCGCGGCCTCGGTCAGGTTCAGGTCCTTGGCCGGCTTGGAGAAGTAGGTCTGCGAGGCGGCCTCGGCGCCGACCGCGGTCTGCCCTTCGACCGTCCCGTAGGGGGCGCTGTTGAGGTACTGGGTGAGGATCCAGTTCTTGTCGTGGGCTTCCTCGAGCTCGACCGCCAGCGAGGCTTCGATCAGCTTTCGCTTCAGCGTGTTTTCCGGATTGTGAATGTAGAGGTTGCGGACCAGCTGCTGGGTGATCGTCGAGGCGCCCTGCACCGCGGCGCCGGCCTGCAGGTCCTTCCAAGCGGCGCGGGCGATGCCTTCGTAGTCGAGGGCGCCGTGCTCGTAGAAGTTCTTGTCCTCGATCGCGATCGTCGCGTCCCGCAGCACCTGCGGCTGCGCTTTTTCCTGCAGCGGCTGGCGCACGTTTTCGGAGCGGATGAACCCGATCAGGCTGCCGTCGGCCGCGTAAATCGCCGAGGAGCGGCCCTTCTGGACCGGCTTCAGGCTGGAGAGCGGCGGCGCGGAGTTGTAGATGTTGATCGCCCAGGCCGCTGCGATTCCACCGGCAACCAGCACAAGCGCGGCGAGGATTCCCAGCGGGATCGCGACCTTGTGCCAGATGGGATGGTGCGGCTTGCGACGCCGCCTGCGGACCCGCGTGGCCATTCGCTGCTGATTGTAGGGAGGGATGGCCCTCGGTCCCCCGGGTGACTAGGGGAGCGCAATACCGCTTGCCGTCCCGATAGGCTCGCCGACCGCAGGCTCTGTCAAGGGGATGAGGGAGGAAAAGTGAAACTGGTAATCGGGATCGTTCGCCCTGAGCAGGCGAACCAGGTCCTCGAGGCGCTCTACCGGGCCGAGGTCCGGGGCTTCTCGATGAGCCGTGTCCAAGGGCACGGTGGCGAGATGGACCGAGTCGAGACCTACCGCGGGACGACCGTGCAGATGGGCCTCTCCGAGAAGATGCGCTTCGAGGTCGCGGTCTCCGACGACTTCGTTGACAAAACGGTGGAAGCGCTCTGCGAGGGCGGCCGGACCGGCGAAGTCGGCGACGGCAAGATCTTCGTCGTGCCGCTCGACCACGCGGTGCGGATCCGCACCGGGGACAGCGACGAGGGCGCCGTGACGCCGGTGAGCAAATGAGCGGCGGGATCGACACCGGGGATACCGCCTGGATGCTGATCGCCACCGCGCTGGTGTTGTTGATGACGCCGGCGCTGGGGCTCTTCTACGCCGGGCTGGTGCGCTCGAAGAACACCCTCAACACGTTCATGATGAGCATCGCCGCGATCGCGGTCGCAACCGTGACCTGGGCGACGGTCGGCTACTCGCTCGCCTTCGACGGCGACGGCAGCCTGATCGGCGGCCTCGGCAACGCCTTCATGCAGGGCGTCGACTTCGCCCCGCGGGAAGGGACGACGATTCCGGAGCTCGTCTTCTTCGCCTTCCAGGCGACCTTCTGCATCATCACCACGGCGCTGATCTCCGGCGCGGTTGTCGAGCGGATGCGCTTCGCCCCGTTCCTCGTCTTCTCGGCGCTGTGGTCGGTGCTGGTCTACGCCGTGCTCGCCCACTGGGCCTTCGGCGGCGGCTGGCTGATCGCCGGCGGCACCCTGGACTTCGCCGGCGGCGTCCCGGTCGAGATGGCTTCCGGCTTCTCGGCCCTGGCGGCGGCGCTGGTGGTCGGCGCCCGCAAGGACTACGGCCGCCAGGCGCTCCTCCCGCACAACGCCGTCTACGTGCTGCTGGGCGCCGGCCTGCTGTGGTTCGGCTGGTTCGGGTTCAACGGCGGCAGCGGCTTCTCGACCGGCCAGGGCAGCGTCCTCGCCTTCACCAACACGCTGCTCTGCCCGGCGGCGACGCTGGTCGTCTGGTTCGGCCTCGACCTGATGCGCGGCCGCAAAGTGACGGCGATCGGCGCCGCCACCGCGATCATCGTCGGCTGCGTGCTGATCACCCCGGCTGGCGGCTACGTCAGCCCCGGCTGGGCGATGCTGCTCGGCGCGCTGGGGGCGATCCCCAGCTACGGGATCATCGTCTGGCGCACGCGGACCCGGGTCGACGAGACGCTCGACGTCCTCGCCGCCCACGGCACCGCGGGCTTTTTCGGGATCCTTTTCATCGGGTTCTTCGCGCAGGAGGCCTGGAACGGGGTGTCCGACGGGCTCTTCTATGGCAACGCGGCGCAGCTGGGCGACCAAGCGCTGGCCGCGCTGGCCGCCCCGGTCTACGCCTTCGTCGCCACCTTTGTGCTGCTGAAGGCGATCGGCGCGGTGATGCCGTTGCGGGCAACCGACCGCGAGGAGGCGATGGGCATGGACGTCGTCCAGCATGGCGAGGAGGCCTACGTCACCGGCGAGGGCGCAATCTTGCTCCTCCCGGACGACCACGAGAAGGTCGCGGTCCCCGTCGCCGATCCGGGGTAGCGTGCTGGTCCCCCTTCGATCCTGGTTAGCGCCCGCTACGCGCGGAGCCTGTAACCGCGGCTGAAGAGGCGGAGGTTTACTAGGAAGAGGGCTGCGGTCGCGGCGGTGAGGGCCAGGAGTGAGAGAGCGATGCTTACTTCGGTGTAGCCGACGAAGCCGTAGCGGACGAGGTTGATCATGTAGTAGATCGGGTTGAAGTGGGTCAGCGTCTCGTAGGGCTGGGGCAGCAGCGCCGCCGAGTAGAAGACGCCGCCGAGGAAGATCAGCGGAGTGAGGACGAAGGTCTGGGCGAAGGCGACGTCGTCGAACTGTTCGGCGCGGACGCCGATCAGCACGCCTAGCTGGCTGAAGAAGAACCCGACCAGGAAGAGGGACGGGATCAGGACCAGGACGTGGTCGACCGGCAGGTCGACCAGCAACGCCGAGGCGATGAAGGTCAGCACCGCGACGATCAGGCCGCGCATGAAGCCGCCAAGGGAGAAGGCGAGCAGCAGCTCGGCCGGCGAGGCGGGCGAGGAGAGCTGGTCCTGGATTGCGCCCTGGAACTTCTGCTGGAGGATCGAGGACGAGTTGTTGGAGAAGGCGTTGGTCGAGAAGGCCATCATGATCAGCCCCGGGATGACGAAGACGACGTAGTCGATCCCGTGCAGCTTGTCGATCCGCGAGCCGAGGGCGGCGCCGAAGACCGAGATGTAGAGGAAGGTTTCCAGCAGCGGCGCGCCGAGCGTCTGCTTCTTGATCTTCATGAAGCGGTTGACCTCGCGGCGCCAGAGGGTCGCGAAGCGGATCTGCGCGGCGCTCACGAGGCGACCTCAGGCTCGAGCTCGATGTGCGAGCGGGAAAGCTCTTTGCGCCCGACCAGCGCCAGGTAGGCGTCCTCGAGGTTCGGTACCTCGAAGCGCGCGGCGAGCTCGTTGCTGGTCCCCTCGGCGACGATCTTCCCCTCGGCGATGAAGGCAATCCGGTCGCAGAGCTGCTCGGCCTCCTCGAGGTAGTGCGTGGTGAGGAGGATCGTCGTCCCCTCCTGGTTGATTTTCTGGACGTAGTGCCAGAGCTCGAGGCGGAGCTCGACGTCGACGCCGGCGGTGGGCTCGTCGAGGATCAGCAGCCGCGGCCGGTGCATCACCGCCCGGGCGAGGATCAGCCGCCGTTTCATCCCGCCGGAGAGGGTGCGGGTGCGTTCGTCGCGCTTCTCGGTCAGGGAGAAGGTCTCGAGCAGCTCCTTGGTCCGCTCGCGGCGTTCGCGGCGCGGCATTCCGAAGTAGCCGGCGTGGTAGTCGAGCGTCTCCTCGGCGGTCAAAAACCAGTCGATGTTCGCCTCCTGCGGGGCGAGTCCGACCGCCTGCCGCGCCTCGGCGTAGTTGTCGATCGCGTCGTGGCCGAAGACGGCGATCGAGCCGCCGGTCGGCTGTGCGAGGCCGGTCGTGCAGTGGATCAGCGTCGACTTGCCGGCACCGTTGGGACCGAGCAGGCCGAACAGCTCACCCTCCTCGACCTCCAGCGAGACGCCGCGCAGCGCCTCCACCCCGGTCGGGTAGCGCTTCTCCAGATCCTTGATGTCGAGTGCCTTCATGCCGCGCACGACTCTAGCCACCCGCGGCATTCGTCCTTTGTCGCCCTATCGGCGACAAAGGACGAACGCCGATTGGGTCACGGACCGCCGGCGACGGCGACGAGGCGGCGGTTGAGCGCCCGCATGATCGCCTCGTAGGCGGGCGGGAACCAGCGCTGAAGCAAGAAGGCGAGGCGGATGTCGGCGGAGGTGAAGACCAGGTAGCGGTTCTTCTCGATGCCGGCGAGGATCTTCTCGGCGACATGCTCGGGGCTGACGGCGTGGCGCTCGAAGCTGCGCTTCATCTTCCGCACCTCGGGGTCGTCGTTGTCGATGCCAACGATCTCCACCGTCCCGACCAGCGGCGTCTGCACTCCGCCCGGACAGACGAGGCTGACGCCGATGTCGTGCGGGCGGAGGTCGAAGCGCAGCACCTCCGAGACGCCACGCAACCCGAACTTGGCGGCGCTGTAGGGGGCGTGCCAGGGCAGGCCGAGGAGCCCGGCAGCCGAGGAGACGTTGACGACGTGGCCGCCGCGGCCGGCCTCGATCATCGGCGGCACGAAGGACTCGAGCACGCTGATCGGGCCGACGAGGTCGATCTCGATCGCCCGCCGCCAGTGGTCGTGGTCGAGGCGCTCGATCGCTCCCCAGATCGAGATCCCGGCGACGTTCATCACCACATCCATGCTGCCGTGGGCGGCGTGGATCTCCGCCGCCATCGCGACGACGGCCTCGTGGTCGGCGACGTCGGCGGCGCGCGTATGGCTGATCCGGCCGCCGGCGGCGCGGACCGCGTCGGCGGTCTCCTCCAGCCCCGCGGCGGCGATGTCGGTGAGGTAGAGGTTGGCGCCGCGGCGGGCAGCGGCAAGCGCGGTGGCGCGGCCGATGCCGCTGGCGGCGCCGGTGACGAGGCAGCGCTTGCCGGCGAGGCTCGGCACCGGCGGCCGCATCAGCCGAGCCGGTCCGCCGGCGCCTCGGGCTGGACCCGCAGCGTGTTCAGCGTCATCGCCAGCATCTCGTAGTGGCCGATCAGCATGCAGAGCTCGATCAGGAGGCGGTCGTCGAGCTCGGCGGCGAGGGAAACCCAGAGCGCGTCGCCGATCCGGCCCGCGGCGTGCATCTCGTCGGCGGCGCGGAGGAGCAGCTGCTGGCGCGGCGTCCAGCCGTGCGCCTCGGGGCCGGAGCGAACCCGTTCGACTTCCTCGACGCTGAGCCCTGCGCGCCGGCCGAGCCGCTCGTGGTGTCCCCACTCATACGCGCACTCAGTGTTGTCGGCGACGCGAAGGATGACCAGCTCGCTGTCGCGGCGCGGCAGCTTGCCGCCCGGCATCAGCGCCCCGGCGAACCAGAGCCAACGGCGGAAGAGGCCGTGGTGGCGGGCGAGCGTGGTGAAGATGTTCGGCGGCCGCCCGCCGGTGGCGCGCCCGAGCACCCAGACGATCGCCGCGTTGACCGGCCCGATCTGGCGACGGTTGCCGGGTGCAATGCGCGGGCTCCCCATCTCAGCCATGGCCCGACCGTAGCCGACGCAGGGGTGTCTGAGCAGACGGGGTCATATGCACCCGTCTTCTCAGACACGTCGGTATAAGTGCGGGCGTGAACTCGCCGCTGCTTGCCGTCGATGCGCCCTCGATGCTGTTCCGCGCCTTCTACGCGCTGCCGAGCAAGATCGTCGGGCCGGACGGACGACCCGTCAACGCGCTGCTGGGGACGGCGAACCTGATCCTGCGCGAGGTCGAAGTGCACCAACCGCGGGCGGTGGTCCTCTGCTTCGGTCCCGACGCCGCCGCCTACCGGACCGAGCTCTATCCCGCCTACCACGCCGAGCGCGAGGAAGCGATGCCCGACGAGCTGCCGCACCAGTTCGCCGACTCGCGCGAATTCTTCGCGGCCTTCGGCTGGACGGTGGCGGTCGCCGGCGACCTCGAGGCCGACGATCTGCTCGGCAGCTATGCGAAGCTCGAGGCCGAGGCCGGCGGTCGGGCGCTGCTCCTGACCGGCGACCGCGACATGTACCAGTGCGCGACCGAGGACGTGACCGTGCTCTACGTCCGCACCGGCGGAGGCAAAGGAGCCGAAGAGGTCGGTCCCGAGGAGGTGCGCGAGCGGTACGGGATCGGGCCGGAGTTGGTGCCGGACTTCATCGCCCTGCGCGGCGATCCCTCCGACGGCCTGCCTGGCGCCAAGGGCGTCGGCCCGAAGACCGCGGCCGAGTTGCTTAAAACGCACGGCTCCCTGGAGGCGGTCCTCGACAACGCGATTCGCGAGCGGCGCCCGGCGCTGCGGGGGGCCCTGATCGAGGGCAAGGAGGACCTACTCGTCTTCAAAGACATCGCGACGCTGCGCGACGCGGGCGTGAAGAGGCCGAAGGACCGGGCCACGGATTGGCGCGGCGCGGCGGGAGCGGCGCGCGAGCGCGGGATGAAACGCCTCGCAGAGCGGCTCGAAGCGAACGCGGACTAGGCGCCTGGCGCTTTATTCCCCGACGGGGAGGAATAAATCGACACGAGCCCCCAGGCGCTGACGATCGCCCAGACTCCCTCGAGTAGGACAAAGCCCCATTGGGCGGCAGCGACTGCGAGCACGGCGAGGATCGCCGAGCCGACGAGGTTGAGCGCCAGGTAGAGGCGCGAGTCGGGCCGCATGCGGTCGAACTGGACCGCGGCGAAGGCGGTAAGGATCAGCAGAGCGCCGACGATCTGAATCACTTGGTCCACACGCCCGAGCCTATTCGGCGGTACCTTCGGCCCGTGGATCCCGCCTCCCTCCCCCTTTTCGACCACGGCCAGCTGCGCAAGCGGTGGCGCTACGTCGGCCTCTTCGCCGCGGAGGTGATGCTGTGCGCGGCGCGGGCCGAGGTCGGGCCGCTGACGCAATCGTTTTGGGTGCTGCTCGATCGGGACTCGGGTCAGCAGTGGAACCACACCGCGCTGGTGCCCGGCAGCAAGGAGGTGACGCTGGTCGGCCCGCGGCTGGAGATCGACGGACCGGGCCTGCACGCAAGCCTCCACCTCGGCGAGGTGGACCCGATCGAGGCCACCTGCCCGAGCGAGCGCTCCCTCGCCTGGACCCGCAAGCGGGTCGGGATGCCGGTCGAGGGGACGATCGAGGTACCCGGGCGCCGCTGGCAGGTTGCCGGCCGCGGCGTCGACGACGAGTCCGCCGGGCACCACAAGCGCGAGACCAGCTGGCGCTGGTCGGCCGGGGTCGGCACCGCCGCCGACGGCCGCCCCGTCGCCTGGAACCTGGTCGAGGGGATCAACGACCCGCCGAACGGCAGCGAGCGCGCGATCTGGATCGACGGCGCGCCGGCCGAGCCGCCGCCGGTGGGCTTCGCGGGTGACGAGATCGTCCTCGCCGGCGGCGAGACCCTGCGCTTCGCGGGCGAGTCCGAACACACCCACGACGACAACTACCTGCTGATCCGCTCTCGCTACCGGCACCGGTTCGGCAGCTTCGGCGGCACCCTCGGGGGTGTTGAGCTCACCAGCGGCCTCGGCGTCATGGAGGAGCACGATGCCCGCTGGTAGGCGCAGGCGCCGCAAGCTCACCCGCGTCCAGATCGCCTGGCTGCGCCGAGCCGCCCGCAGGCGCCGTCTTCTGCCAGGGGGCCTTCGACGGCTACCTCCACCACACCCCGGACGAGGCGATGGGAACGCCGATGGGCGATGCTCTGGCCGAGACCATCCGCGCCTAACCCGCCGTCAGATGGACATGACGACCGGGGCTAGGAGGGAAGTGGTGGAGATCGGGTACGTGTCCGCCGCCGCCAGACGCGTGCCCGAGTTTCGCCACTCCCACCTAGACCCGGTGCTCCGGGTTGGGGAAGTCGAAGTTGCAGCCCGCTTCCCACTCTTTCGGCTGATTCCCGTGGGCGGGGATGCCGCCGGCGTCCTTGAGGATGCGCGCCATGTGCATCAGGTTCCAGGCGGCGAAGGTGGTGTTGCGGTTGGTGAAGTCGTTCTGCGGGCCGCCGGAGCCGTCGTCCAGGTAGGAGGGGCCGGGGCCGGCCTCGCCGATCCAGCCCGAGTCGGCCTGAGGCGGGATCGTGTAGCCGAGGTGCTGCAGCGAGTAGAGGACGTTCATCGCGCAGTGCTTGATCCCGTCCTCGTTGCCGGTGACGATGCAGCCGCCGACCCGCCCGTAGTAGGCCCACTGGCCTTCGTCGTTCAGCAGATGCGAGTTGCCGTAGAGGCGCTCGATCACGAGGGTCGCGACCGAGGACTTCTCCCCCAGCCAGATCGGCATCCCGAGGACAAGGATGTCCGCCGCCATCACCCGCTCGTAGATCGCTGGCCACTCGTCGCGCTCCCAGCCGTGTTCGGTCATGTCCGGCCAGACGCCGATCGCGATTTCGTGGTCGATCGCCCGGATCGAGTCGACCTCGACGCCCTGCTTGCGCATGATCTCCATCGAGAGGTCCATCAGCCCTTGGGTGTTGGAGGTCTCCGGGCTGCGCTTCAGCGTGCAGTTGACGAAGAGGGCCTTGAGGTCGGAGTAGTCGGTCATGCCGGGTTCCTTTCGTCTCACCAGGTGTCTACGAAGCGGTGGGCGCCCGGCGGGCGGGTGTCGCCGGCCGCGGTCAGGGTCGCCGCGATCAGGCCGCGGGTCTCGGCCGGGTCGATCACGTCGTCGAGCTCGAACAGCGCCGCCGCGTTCAGCGCCTTGGCGTTGTCTTCGGCCTGGGCGGTGAGGTCGCGGACGCGCTGCTCGCGCTCGACCTCGTCCGGGATCGCCTCGAGCTCCTTGCGCAGCGCCAGCCGCACCGCCCCCTCCAGCCCCATCGGCCCGAGGTGCGCGCTCGGCCAGGCCACCGTCAGCAGCGGCTCGTGCAGGCTGCCGCCGACCATCGCTTGGGCGCCGAGGCCGTAGCCGCGCCGCAGCACCACCGCGATCAGCGGCACCCGCAGTGCCGCCCCGGCGACCAGCAGGCGGGAGGCGTGGCGGACGAGGCCGGTCGCCTCGGCCTCGGTCCCGACCATGTAGCCGGGAGTGTCGACGCAGGAGACGACCGGCAAGCCAAAGGCGTCGCAGAGCTGCAGCAGGCGGGCTGCCTTGTCGCTGGCATCGCTGGTGAGAGCACCGGCGGTGTGGCGGGTGTCGTTGGCGATCAGGCCGAGCGGGCGGCCCTCGATCCGCCCCAGTGCGGTCACCATCTCCGGCGCGAAGCGCTCGCGCAGGAAGGTGACGCTGCCCTCGTCGCAGAGGGTCTCGACGATCGGCCGCGGGTCGTAGGCGCGGCGCTTGCGCTCGGGGACGATCTCGCGCAGCCGCGACTGGTCGGGTTCGGCACCGGGCGCGATCGCGCCCTGGAAGTAGGCGAGCAGCTTCTTCGTCACCGCGGTCGCCTCGGCCTCATCGGCGACGGGGACGTCGACAACCCCGTTCGGCGCCTGCATCTCGATCGGCCCAACCGCGTCGGGATGGATCTCGCCGAGGCCGCCGCCGGCGATCATCGCCGGCCCGCCCATCCCCAGCGAGCTGCCTGCGGTGGCGACGATCAGGTCGGCGCAGCCGGCGAGCACCGCGTTGCCGGCGAAGCAGCGTCCGTGGACGATCGCGATCCGCGGCACCAGTCCCGAGAGCTTCGCCCAGAGGGCGAAGGCGCGGGTGTCGAGGGCGGAGACGACGGGGTAATCGGTGTCGCCGGGCCGCCCTCCCCCGCCCTCGGCGTAGAAGACGACGGGAAGCCGCATCCGCTCGATCAGCTCGAAGAGCCGGTCCTTCTTGCGGTGGCCGAGCGCGCCCTGGGTCCCGGCCAGCACCGTGTAGTCGTAGGAGAGGACCGCGCAGGCGGCGCGCTCGGGCGCGAACAGGTCGCCGTTGACGCGGGCGGTGCCGCCGATCAGGCCGTCGGCGGGGGTGCGGGCGATCAGGTCGGAGACCTCGCGGCGACCGCGCTGGGCGGCGATCGCGAAACGGCCGTACTCGACGAAGGAGCCAGGGTCGACCAGGTCGGCGAGGTTCTCGCGCGCGGTCCGCCCGCCGGCCCCGTGTCGCTTCTCGACCGCCTCGCCCCGCGCCGCGTCCTCGGTCAGCGCCCGCCGGGCAAGCAGCTCCGCCAAGTCGTCTCGCTCCCCCTCGCTCACGCGTGGATCTTTCCACGACAACTCGCCGACGGGACGAAAACCGCTTACAGGGAACGGTTTTCGTCCCGTCGGCGGATCAGCCGCGGATCGCCTTGCCGACGATGTGCTTCAGCCGGGTTTTGTCCCGCTTGCTGAGGCTGTCCGGCCGGCCCTTCGACTTCTTCAGCAAGTTCCAGAACTCGGTCTGCTCGCGCTGGGTCAGATTCTGCTCGATCCGATCCCTCCCTTTTTTCAGGAGCCACAGCGAGACCACCCAGACTTTCGCCCACGGCACCCGCTTCCAAACGTGGGGTGCGGCTTTTCGCGCCAACCAGAAGGGCATGGGAAAGCAGTCTTGCTATTCGACGACTTCGACGGTGCCGTGCATCGTCGGATGAATTTCGCAGAAGTAGGTGAAGGTGCCGGCTTCCTTGAAGGTTTCCGAGCCGGTCTTCCCTTTCTCGATCGTGCCGGTGTCGAAGCTGCCGTCGTCGGCCGTCGCGGTGTGCGGCGCGGCGTCCTGGTTCTGCCAGATCACCTTGCCGCCGACCTGGACCACCACCGGATCGGGCTGGTAGGTGAATTCGACGATGTCGACCTTTTCGGACTTCGCGGCCTCGCCGCTCGGTGCCGGTTCACTCTCCGTCGATTCGGTTTCTTCCGCCGTTTCTTCGCTCGCCGGGGGCGTCGTTTCCGCCCCGGAGGAGGTGGAATCGGAGCCGCTGTCGCCGCAAGCGACAAGGCCGAGGGAGAGTGCGACCAGGGCAGCGACTAACAGCGGCTTCAATTCCATGGGATTGCGTTTACCCGTCCGAGGCGAGTCGAATCAGTCATTACGCGTGAATACGCTGCCCAGGTGGCCACCGGATCACGAGGACGATGGCTCGCCGTCGCGGTCTGGTTGCTGATCGGCGCCGCCGGGCTGCTCGCCCACTCCCGCATCGACGACGTCACCGCCGCCGGGCAGTCGAGCTTTTTGCCCGCCGACTCGGAATCGACGCGGGCGCTCGACGCTCTGCAGCACGTCTCGGGCGGCGGCGAAGACGTGCCGGTGGTGATCGTCTTCGAACGGCGCGGCGGACTCAGCCAGGAAGACCTGAAGGCGATCGGCCGCGACGGCGACGGCCTCGGCAAGCTCGAGATCGTCGGCGCGACGCCGATCGTCGATCCCTTCTCCGGCGAATACCGCAACCAGCTTGCCAAGGTGGCGCGCCTCGCCAACGGGATCGGCCCGGTCTCGCGCGACGGCGAAGCGGCGCTGCTGGTGCTGGCGATCGACGCCGAGAACCGCGGCGCGGTGGTCAAGGGGGTCGGAGAGATCCGCCGCTACCTGCGGGCGCACGAACGACCGGGGCTGCACGCCTACGTCACCGGGCCGGGCGGGATCGCCGCCGACCTCGAGGCGATCGCCGCCGATGCCGGCCGCACCCTGCTGCTCGCGACGCTCGGCCTCGTCCTCCTGCTTCTGCTGCTCGTCTACCGAGCCCCGATCCTCGCCCTGCTGCCGCTGCTCGTCGTCGGCCTCGCCTACCTGGTCGCGATCGGGATCGCCTACCTGCTGATTGAGGCCGACTGGATCACCGTCAACGCCGAGGGCACGATGCTGCTCTTAGTCCTCATCTTCGGCGCCGGGACGGACTATTCACTTCTGCTGGTTCACAGGTATCGCGAAGAGCTGGCGCTTGCCGGGGATCAGGGGGGTCCCCGGAGGAGCCTCCCCAAATCTGCGACGGAGGGGACCCCCCTGACCCCCCTCTCAAACGCGGTCCGCGAGACCCGCCCCGCCCTGCTCGCCTCCGGCGGGACCGTGATCGCCGCGATGCTGGTCCTCCTCGTCGCCGACCTCGAGTCGACCCACTGGCTCGGCCCGGTGCTGGCGATCGGCATCGCGGTGATGCTCGCCGCCGCCTTCACCCTGCTGCCAGCGCTGCTGGCAATCCTCGGCGACCGCGCCTTCTGGCCAGCCGGCCCGCCGAAACCGCAAACGACGCCGAATAGCGACGCCTCTCGCGGTCTCGGCAGATGGGAGCGGGTAGCCGGGCTGGTGCGCCGGCGCTCGGGACGGATCGTGGTCGGGGTCCTGGCCCTGCTGGCGGTCCTCTGCCTCGGCAACCTGACGAACTACGACACGCTCGGGTTCGGCCAGGGGGTGACGCGGGCGACCAACTCGAGTCGCGGCACCGAAGCGCTCGAACGACATTTCCCGGCCGGGCTTGGCGCGCCTCTGACGGCGGTGGTCAAGGCCGAGGAGGCGCCGGCGGTGACGCGCGAGATGGAACGCCTCGATTCGGTGCAGCTGGTGCTGCCGACGCCGGTCCCGGGCGACGCGGCAAAGGCGGTGATCCTCCTCGTCCTCCACGACGACCCCTACGGCAGCGCTGCCGAAGGCGCGGTCGAAGAGTTCCGCGACCGGCTGCACGCCGTCGCCCCAGGCGGCCTGCTCGGCGGCGTCCCGGTCGAGAACCTCGATGTCGAGGAAGCAAACGCGCGGGACACGAAGCTGATCGTGCCGCTGGTGCTGCTCGTCGTCGGCCTGATCCTGATCGCGGTCCTGCGGGCGCTGGTCGCCCCCGCCTACCTGATCGCGACCGTGGTCGCCTCCTTCGCCGCGACCCTCGGCCTCGCCACCTTCGCCTTCACCGAGGTCTTCGGGATGGGCGGCCTCGCCTTCAACCTCGAGCTGATGGCGTTCATCTTCCTCGTCGCCCTCGGGGTCGACTACAACATCTTCCTGATGACCCGGGCCCGCGAGGAGGCAGCCGCCCGCGGCACCAAAGAGGGAGTCCTCGCCGCCCTGGTCAGCACCGGCGGCGTCGTCACCGGCGCCGGCCTGATCCTCGCCGGCACCTTCGCCACCCTCACCCTGCTGCCACTCGAGGAGCTGGTCCAGGTCGGCGCTACCGTCGCCGTCGGCGTCCTCCTCGACACCTTCGTCGTCCGCGCCCTGCTGATCCCGGCGATCACCTACCGGCTCGGCGAGCGCGCCTGGTGGCCATCGGGGGCCGGTTCGCGCAGTCAGCGCGGCCGGCGAAGCCGTCGCGGCGGGCGAAACCCGCGCTTTTAGAAGCCCGGGCTGCGCTTCATCTTGTGGCGCTCCTGCGGATGGGCGCCACCCTTTTTGTCGAGCGTCTCGCAGGCTTCCTTGATGTCGTCGGCGAGGCGGTCGACCTGGGCGCGGCTGAGCGTCTCCTTGACCAGCGCCCGCATGATCTTCACGTCTTCGGCTTCAGGCGGCAGGGTGTAGGCGGGGAGCATCCAGCCGCGCTCGGCGGAGAGCTGCCAGGAGACGTCGAACTCGTCGTAGTCGTGCTCGCCGGCGAGCTTGAAGGCGACCAGCGGCAGCTGCTCTTTGTCAGCGCCGATCAGCTCGAAGTTGCCGTTCTCCTCCAGCTTCGCGGCCAGCGCTTTGGCGTTCTGGTTCATCGCCTCCATCACGTGGGTGTAGCCCTCGCGCCCGAGGCGGACGAAGTTGTAGTACTGGGCGAGGACCATCGAGGCGCCGGTGGAGAAGTTGAGCGTGAAGGTCGCGTCGGTCTTCCCCAGGTAGTTCTCGTAGAAGACGAGGTCCTCGGCCAGGTCGGCCTTCTCGCGGAAGACGAGCCACCCGATCCCCGGGTAGACGAGCCCGAACTTGTGGCCGGAGACGTTGATCGAGCGCACCTGCTCGAGGCGGAAGTCCCACTCGGAGTGCGGGTAGAGGAAGGGCCAGACGAAGCCGCCGCTGGCGGCGTCGACGTGGAGCGGCACGTCGAGCCCTCGCTCCTCCTTGATCCGCAGCAGCAGGTCGTTGATCCCCGGAATGTCGTCGGCGTGGCCGGTGAAGGTGGTGCCGAGGACGGCGGCGACGCCGATCGTGTTCTCGTCGACGTGGGGCTCGACGTCCTCCGGCCCGATCACGTACTTGTCCTCCTGCAGGCGGACGATCCGCGGTTCGACGTCGAAGTAGCGGCAGAACTTTTCCCAGACGACGTGGACGTCGCCGCCGAAGACGAGGTTCGGCTTCTCGACCCCTTTGTTTTCCGCTTCGCGCCGCTCCTTCCATTTCCACTTCAGCGACAGCGCCCCGAGCATGATCGCCTCCGAGGAGCCCTGGGTCCGGCACCCGGTCGTCTCCCCCGGCGCGTGGTAGAGGTCGGCGAGCATGCGGATGCAGCGCTGCTCGATCTCGGCCGTGATCGGGTACTCGGCGTGGTCGATGAAGTTGCGGTGCAGGTTCTCGCTGACGATCCGCTGCGCCTCCGGCTCCATCCAGGTAGTGACGAAGGTGGCGAGGTTGCGCCATGGGTCCCCCTCCAGAACCAGTTCCTCGTCGACCAGCCGCATCGCGTCGAGCGCCGACATGCCGCTGTCGGGGAAGTCCTTGGCGGGCGCGTCTTCGGTCAGGAAGCGGTTGCCGTAGAGCTTGGCGGCATCCTCGGGGTTCTGCGGCTGGTTCATCGAGCACTCCTTCTCGGGGTCGGCGCGAGACTAACCGCCCACGACAAGGGTCGTGTGCGCATAGGGTGAGCCCATCGAGGTTTGGCTCACCCACATCGGCGGTCCCACCGTCCTGATCGAGTTCGCCGGCTGGCGCCTGCTCACCGACCCCACCTTCGACCCCGCCGGCGGCAAGTACCGCTTCGGCTGGGGCACCGGCTCGACCAAACTGACCGAGCCGTCGATCGCCGCCGAGGAGCTCGGCCCCATAGACGCGGTGCTGCTCAGCCACGACCACCACGACGACAACCTCGACGCGGCCGGCCGGGCTCTGCTGCCCAGCGCCGGAACGGTGATCACGACCGAGGCGGGCGCGCGCCGGCTCGGCGGCAACGCCCGCGGCCTCGCTCCCTGGGAGACCACCGAGCTGAGCGCCGAGGGCAAACCGGCGATCGAGGTCACCGCGACGCCCTGCCGCCACGGCCCGCCGCTGAGCAAGCCGCTGGTCGGCGACGTCGTCGGCTTCGCGCTGCGCTGGGAGGGACAGGAGCACGGAGCCATCTGGATCTCCGGCGACACGGTCCTCTACGACGGCGTCCGCGAGGTCGCCGACCGCCTCGAGGTCGGCACCGCGCTCGTCCACCTCGGCGGCGTCCGCTTCCCGGTCACCGGCCCCCTGCGCTACACGATGACCGCCGCCGAGGCGGTCGAGCTGCTCGGGTCGCTGCGACCTCAGACCGCGATCCCGATCCACTACGAGGGGTGGCGCCACTTCCGCCAGGGCCGCGAGCAGATCGAGGCCGAGTTCGCGAAGGCGCCGGCCGAGGTCCGCGATCGCGTCCACTGGCTGCCCGTTGGTGGAGCCGCCGAGATCGGGGTATAGAAAACACCGGAGCGCCTGCCGGCACCCGGTATGTTCACCGGGAAGATCGGATTTCTTTTTCAACGAGAGGAGAGGGTCGATGGACGAGACCGTCGAGATGGGCCCGATCGATTTCATCCTGGTCGAGTGGCCCGGGCGGCAGCCGAACGGTGAGGTCGCGCCCCACCTGGTCGACCTCGTCGATCGCGGCCTGATCCGGATCCTCGACCTGGCGCTGATCGCCAAGGACGAGGACGGCACGGTTGCGGGCATCGAGCTCGAGGACCTCGGCGACGGGGCGATGGAGCTCTCCGTCTTCGAGGGCGCGTCCTCCGGCCTGATCTCCGACGAAGACCTCGGCGAGGCCGGTGCCGCGCTGGAGCCCGGCACCTCGGCCGCGCTGCTCGTCTTCGAGAACACCTGGGCCGCGCCCTTCGCGACGGCAGTGCGCCGCTCCGGCGGGCAGCTCGTCGCCAGCGGCCGGATCCCCGTCCAAGCCATCGAGGCCGCGCTCGACGCGGCCGAGTCGAACGCCTAGAGAAGGAGCAGCAGATGCCAGGACTACTTCGAGGGGTCGCTCGCACCGCGGTGATCGCCGGCACCGCGACCTCGGTCAGCAACCGCGTCTCCAAACGTCAGGGCGAGCGCTGGGCGCAGCAGGAACAGCAGCAATACGCGCAGCAGGCTCCCCCGCCCCAGGCCGCGGCACCCGCGCCGGCCGCCGGCGGGAGCTCGACGATCGAGCAACTGAAAGAGCTAGGGGAGCTGAAAGCGCAGGGCATCCTCACCGAGGAGGAGTTCGCCGCGCAGAAGGCGAAGCTGCTCGGCTCTTAGCCCCGGATCAGTAACTAAGCGAGTAGAAGATGTGAGCGACGCCGGGGGCCTCGACCACCCGCGTCTGCTCCAGCTTCACGCTCGGCGGTATCCCGTCGAGCAAGCGGACGCCGCCGCCGAGGATCACCGGCACCTGGTTGACCAGCAGCTCGTCGAGCAGGCCGGCGCGGATCGTCTCCTGGATCGTCTCGCCACCGCCGCCGACCGAGACGTGGCCGTTGCCGGCGGCCTCGCGGGCCAGCTCGACGGCTCGCTCGATCCCCTCGGTGACGAAGTGGAAGGTCGTCTCACCCAGAGCCAGCGGCTCGCGCTCGTGATGGGTGAGGACGAAGACCGGTACGCCGAAAGGCGGCTCGTCCCCCCACCACCCGTCCCATAGCGGCACGGTCCAGGGCCCGCGCACGGGGCCGAACATGTTGCGCCCCATGACGATGGCGTTGCTGTTGGCCGAGGCCTCGCGCACCACGTCGTCGCTGATTCCGCCCTCGCCGCCCTCGCGGCCGTGGATCTCTTGGAAGAAGCGGGTCTTAAAGGCCCACTCGTGCAGCGCCTCGCCGCCCTCACCGAGCCCGTGCTCCTCGCTCTGGTTGGGACCGGCGAGGAAGCCGTCGGCGGAGATCGAGATCTGGCACTTGACCTTGCTCATCGCCCACTCACCGTAGGCGATTTGGCGGCGGGTCGCCTTAGTCAACCAAGGGTTCACCAAAGCGCCCCTTGACGCGGAAACTATCGGCGCTATCCTGTTCAAGGACTAACTACAGAAAGTGGACTTGGTTATGACTTATCGGCTGATACCGCTCGACGAGGCAATCGTCTTCCCGACTGTGACCGCGACCCTGCCGATCGACGTCGGCGAGGAGGAGCGCGTCTTTCTGATGCCGCGCCGCGAGGGCGAGTTCGGCCGCGTCGGCGTCGTCGCCGAGGTGATCGAGACCGGGCTCTCGCGCCGCGGCCGTCCCGTCGCGACCGTCGTCGGCCTGCACCGCGGGCTGATCGCCGGCGGGGCCGAGCCGGGCGATGGCGACTCGCTCCGGGTCGAGGTGCAGGAGATCCGCGACGGTCACCCCGATGACGAGCACACCCGCGAGCTGTCGACCGAATACCGCGCCGTGGTCGAGGAGATCCTCGAGCACCGCGGCGACGACGGCCGCATCGCCGCCTTCCTGCGCTCGATCGACGAGCCCGGCGCGCTGGCCGACACCTCCGGCCTCTCCCCCGACATCCCCAACGAAGGCAAGCTGCGCCTGCTGGAGGCGATCGACGTCACCGCCCGACTGGAGCTGGCGGTCGAGCTGCAGCGTGAGCGGCTGACCGAGCTGCAGGTGCGCAGCAAGATCCGCGACGACGTCGAGTCCGGCGCGCAAAAACAGCAGCGCGACTACTTCCTGCGCAAACAGATGGAGTCGATCCGCAAGGAGCTCGGCGAGGACGAGGCCGACCTGATCGCCGAGTACGAGCGCAAGATCGCCGAGGCCGGGATGCCTGAGGCGGTCGCCGAGCAGGCCGAGAAGGAGCTGCGGCGGCTCGAGCGCCAGGGCGAGCAGTCGCCGGAGAGCTCGATGATCCGCAGCTACCTCGACTGGCTGATCGCGGTGCCGTGGGCGAAGCGCTCCGAGGAGCTGCTCGACCCCAGCCACACCCGCGAGGTGCTCGACGCCGACCACGCCGGCCTCGACGACGTGAAGAAACGGATCACCGAGTTCATCGCCGTGCGCAAGCTGCGCGAGGAACGAGGTATCGAGGACGAGGGCCGCGCCAATGGCGCGATTCTCACCCTGGTCGGACCTCCGGGCACCGGCAAGACCTCGATCGGCGAGTCGATCGCCCGCGCCCTCGGACGCGAGTTCGTCCGCATCAGCCTCGGCGGCATCCGCGACGAGGCCGAGATCCGCGGCCACCGCCGCACCTACATCGGCGCCATGCCGGGGCGGATTGTCCGCGCCCTGCGCGACGCCAAAACGATGAACCCGGTGATCCTCCTCGACGAGGTCGACAAGGTCGGCGCCGACTGGCGCGGTGACCCCTCCGCGGCCCTGCTCGAGGTGCTCGACCCGGCCCAGAACGACACCTTCCGCGACCACTACCTCGACGTCGAGGTCGACCTCTCCGAGGTCGTCTTCATCGCCACCGCCAACCTGGCGGACACGATCCCGGCGCCGTTGCTGGACCGGATGGAGATCATCGCCTTCGACGGCTACACGACCGAGGAGAAGCTGGCGATCGCCCGCGGCTACCTGCTGCCGCGGCAGCTGAAGCGGAACGGCCTGCAGCCGGAGGAGATCGAGGCCAGCGACGAGGTGCTGCGCGCGGTGATCTCCGAGTACACCCGCGAGGCGGGCGTACGGCGACTGGAGCGCGAGATCGGCAAGCTGATCCGCGCCGCGGCGACGAAGATCGCCGCCGGCGAGGCAGGGGGCAAGATCGCGATTGAAAGCGAGGCGCTGCGCGAGGCGCTCGGCCGGCAGAAGTTCTTCCAGGAGTCAGTCGAGCGGACCGCGATCCCCGGCGTCTCCACCGGCCTGGCCGTGACCGGCGCCGGCGGCGACATCCTGTTCATCGAGGCGACCGCGATGGACGGCGACAAGGGTCTGGTCCTGACCGGCCAGCTCGGCGACGTGATGAAGGAGTCGGCGCGGATCGCCCTCTCCTACGTGCGCGCCCACCGTGAGGAACTGGGAATCGACGCCGAGCGCTTCCAGCGTGAGTTCCACGTTCACGTCCCCGCCGGGGCGATCCCCAAGGACGGCCCCAGCGCCGGCACGGCGATGACGACGGCGCTGGTCAGCCTGCTGACCGGGCGGCCGGTGAAGCACACGGTCGGGATGACTGGCGAGGTCACCCTGCAGGGCCGGGTGCTGCCGATCGGCGGGCTGAAGCAGAAGGTGCTGGCAGCGCACGCCGCCGGGCTGACCGAGGTGATCCTGCCCGAGCGCAACCGCGGCGATCTCGACGAGGTCCCGGAGGAGGTGCGCGAGCAGATGACCTTCCACCCGGTGATGAGCATCGACGAGGTGCTGGCGCTGGCGCTAGAGCCGGCGGAGAAGGGACACGAGGCAGCGGTGGCGTAGGAGTCGAGATGACCCCCCGCTGCCGCAACTGCAACCCGGTCCCGACCGAGCTCCGCGCCACCGCCGGGATTCTCGAGCGCCGCTGGACGATGGCGACGATCTACGCCTGCTCCAGCGGCGCCGCCCGCTTCAACGAGTTCCGCCAGTCCCTCCCCGGCGTCTCCCCCACCACCCTCTCCGAGCGCCTCGAGCAGCTCGAGGAAGCGGGGATCGTCAAACGCCACCTAATCCCCGGCCGTCCACCGCACACCGAGTACACCCTGACCCCCCGCGGCGAGCGCGTAGCGCAAGCCGTCGCCGGGCTACTCCAGCACTAGGACAGGCGCGGGGGCAGGTCCTCTGCAGCCGGCTCGGCGGGGCGCTGACGCTGGATCTCGACCAGGCGGAAGTAGAGGACCGCGGCGATCAGGGCGGCAACCGGCGCCGCGACCGTCTGAGCGAGGACGGTGAAGACGACGTCGACGATCTCTCCTTCGACGATCGCGGTCCCCAGCGCGGTCAGGCCAAGGGTGGCGACGAGCGCGATCAGAAAGCCGACCATCACCGCTCCCAGCACCGGCCAGCCGCTGCCCCGGACCAGCTGGCGCGAGCGGCCGAGGGCGTCGGTGACCTTGCGGCGCTCGATTACGATCGCCGGCGCGACCACCGCCCACACCGTCAGCAGGTAGACGCCGGGCACGACGAGAAGGATCAGGCCGCCGCCGATCCCGAGCGCGGTCAACAAGCTGGCGCCGAGCAGCGGCCAGAACACCGGCAGCACCGAACGCACCAGGTCGCCGATCGAGAAGTCGCGCCGACCGTCCCGGGCGTCCCGGACCAGGCCAACCACCATCCCCTGATAGAGGATGCCCACGGTCAGGCTGACGACCGTCCCGATCCAGAACAGAGCGAGCAGGTCGCTCGTCAGCGCTTCGACGATGCCGGCGACGAGAAACAGCCAGAAGGCCACCGGCAGCAGCACCCCGGCTTGGTCCCGGTAGATCGAGAAAGCCCCCCGGACGGTCTCTCCCACGCTTAGCTTGGGTTCCATTCGCCGCATTCTTACTGCTGCGGCCCCGGCCTTTCCAAATGCCCCAAAATGGTGGGAGTATGAGTCCACGATGGAGGGTTCTGAGGGGTCGGCTCATCAGGTCGACGAGGAGCGCTTCCGACGCCTGATCGACGTCGGCAGCAACCTTCTTTCCGAGCTTGACCTCGAGGCGGTGCTGAAGTCGGTGGTGGAGGCGGCGCGCGAGCTGACCGGCGCCCGCTATGCGGCGCTCGGCGTGCTCGACCGCGAGCGGCGCGAACTCGAACGCTTCATCAACGTCGGCATCGACGAGGAGACGCGGCGAGACATCGGCAACCTGCCGCGCGGCCGCGGCGTCCTCGGCGAGCTGATCCGCGAGCCGGCGCCACTGCGGCTGCGCGACGTCGACACCCACCCGCACGCCTACGGATTCCCGCCCGGCCACCCGCCGATGCACTCCTTCCTCGGGGTGCCGATCGCGGTCCGCGGCGAGACCTACGGCAACCTCTACATGACCGAGAAGATGGGGGCCGACGGGTTCGACGACGCCGACGAGGAAGCGGCGGTGACCCTCGCCAGCTGGGCTGGAATCGCGATCGAGAACGCCCGCCTCTATACCACCCTCAGCGAGCGGGAGGTCGAGGTCGAGCGGGCGCTGCGCCGGGCCGAGACGTCGGTCGACATCGCCCGCACCGTCGGCGGCGAGACCGACGTCGAGCGCGTCCTCGACCTGATCGTCAAGCGGGCACGAGCGCTGGTCGATGCACGCGCGCTGCTCGTCCTCCTGCGCCGCGACGACCACCTCTTCGTCGCCGCCCGCGCCGGCGACGTGGCGGAGGACCTGCACGATTTCGAAGTCCCGCTCGACGACGCCGTCTTCGAGGCGGCGATGGAAGACCGGGTCTCGCAGCGGCTCGAGCGTGGCTCGCCACCTTCGAAGGCGCACCTGCGCGAACGGCTCGGAGCCGAAGCGGCGCTGGTCGTGCCGCTGCTCTTCCGCGGCCGGGCGGTCGGCACGCTCGTAGCGCTCGACCGCGAAACCGGCTCGGTCGAGTTCGACCATGAGGATCTGCGTTTGCTGCAGTCCTTCGCCGCCAGCGCCGCGACCGCGGTGGCGACCGCGCAGACGGTCGAGTCCGACCGCCTGCGCCAGCAGGTCGAGTCAGCCGAGAAGGAGCGCAAGCGCTGGGCCCGCGAGCTCCACGACGATGCCCTGCAGGGACTGGCGGCAATCCGGATCCACCTGGCGACGGCGCTACAGAGCAAGGGTCAAGGGCGGCTGGCACGGATCGAGCGCGCCGCCGAGGAGACCCTGGAGCGGCTGGAGCAGCAGATCAACGAGCTCAACCGGCTGATCAACGACCTGCGGCCGGCGGCGCTGGAGCGCCTCGGCCTGGCCGGCGCCCTGGAGGCGCTGGCGGAAGAGTGCTCGGCGCGGGGGGAGCTCGAGGTGGAGACGACGATCGAGATCACCGAGGACCCCAGCGGCGACGAGGAGCGTCTCGTCTACCGGCTCGTCCAGGAGGCGCTCAACAACGTGCTCAAGCATGCCTCCGCCTCGCGGGTCGAGGTCAGCGCCCGCGATGGTGGCGGCGGCATCGAGATCGCTGTCCGCGACGACGGCCGCGGCTTCGACCCCGCCGCCTCGGCGAGCGGCCGCGGTTTGCAGGGAATGCGAGAGAGGATCGAGCTGCTGGGCGGACAGATCGACGTCAGCTCGGAGCCCGGCGGGGGCACCGAGATCTCCGCCAGCGTCCCCCTCCCAGAGCGTTAGGCGCCGTCGCGCTTGGTGTCGATCATGCCGTTGGCGATCGCGAAGCGAACCAGGTCGGGTCGCGACTCGAGGCCGAGCTTCTCGAGCAGCTTCGAGCGGTTGACCTCGACCGCGCGCACGCTCAGATAGAGCCGCTCGCCGATCTCGCGGTTGGTGTGACCGAGGGCCAGCAGCCGCAATAGCTCGCGGTCCCGCTCGCCCAGCTGCTCGAGCGGGTCGGGCCCCAGCCGCGCCACCAGGCCGCCCAGCTCGGGGTCGATGTACGAGCCGCCCGCGGCGGCGGCGCGGATCGCCTCGGTCAACTGCCGCTCGGCCGCCTGCTTGAGGACGTAACCGCAGGCGCCGGCCCGCAGCAGCTCGCGAGCCAAGCGTGGGTCGTTCTCCATCGTGAGGACGACGATCTCCGTCGCGGGCGTCTCGCCGCGCAGCGCCGGGATATCGCTCCCAGGCTCCGCGCCGGGCATCTGCAGATCGAGGACGAGGACGTCGGGGCGGCGGTCCCGGACCAGCTTCCGCGCAGTCAGCGCGTCGGGAGCCTCGCCGATCACCCGCAGGTCCTCTTCGGCCTCCAGCATCGCTCGCAGGCCGGCTCTGATCACGTTGTGGTCGTCGGCGAGGACTACGGTGATCTGCTTCTCCCCACTCTCCATCGCGATCGGCAACGGAGTCTGGCAGGCGCCGCGTGGGCGCGAGATGCCGCATCCCCAAGTGTGGTTTTCGACCGATGGGCCGGACCGGGAGCACTCGTTACGCTCGCCGGCGTGAGCGGTAGACAGCGGCAAGGGAAGATCACCGTCGTTCTCGTCGACGACCACGCGGTAGTCCGCGCGGCGCTGAGGGCACTGCTCGACGCCCAAGACGATCTCGAGGTCATCGGCGAGGCGAGCGACATCGCCTCCGGTCGGGCGACCGTGGCCGCGGAGCGGCCGCGGGTGCTCGTCCTCGACGTCAACCTGCCCGACGGGCTGGCGATCGACGCCTTGCCGCAGCTGCTGGCGGGCTCTCCCGAGACCGGAATCGTGCTCTTGACGATGGAGCGGGACCTGACCCTGGCGCGGCGCGCCCTCGAGGCCGGCGCCAACGGTTACCTATTCAAGGACTCGGCCCACCTGGAGCTGATCGAGGCGGTGCGCGCCGCCGCTGTCGGCGAGCGCCACCTCCCACCCGCCGTCGCCGCCGGCCTCAAGGGCGGGGGCACCGAGGAGCTCCCCGTCCTCTCACCGCGCGAGTCCGAGGTCCTGAAGCAGATGGCCCTCGGCCACACCAACCGCGAGATCGGCGAGCAACTCTCCCTCAGCGTCCGCACCGTCGAGACCCACCGGGCGCACATCCAGCAGAAGCTGGGACTGTCGAGCCGCCCAGAGCTGACGCATTACGCACTGGCAAACGGCTTGATCGATAGGTAGCCAGAGTGGGCGGGTACATTCCGCCGATGCTCTACTTCAGCCATCCCGCCTGCTTGGAGCACGATCCGGGGATTGGGCTGCCGGGGCATCCCGAGAGGCCCGAGCGGCTGCGGGCTATCGAGGCGGCGTTGGCCGAGCGCGACTGGCTCGGCTGGGAGCGACGTGAGGCGCCAGCCGCGAGCGTCTCGGAGCTGATGCTCGTCCACCCGCGCGAGCACGTCGCGGGAATCCGCGATCTCTGCCGCTCCGGCGGCGGCGCGATCGACGTCGACACCTACGCCGGCGCGGCATCGTGGGAGGCGGCGCTGCGCTCGGCAGGGGCGGCTTGCGAGATGACCCGCTCGCTGCTCTCGGGCGAAGCCGGGGTCGGCTTCGCCGCCGGCCGACCGCCCGGGCACCACGCCGAGCTCGAGCGGGCGATGGGCTTCTGCCTCTTCGACAACGTCGCCGTCGCTGCGGCCTTGGCACTTGGTGAGCTCGGCCTCGAGCGTGTCTTCGTCCTCGACTGGGACGTCCACCACGGCAACGGCACCGCCGAGATTTTCCGCCGCCGCGCCGACGTCCTCTTCGCCAGCATCCACCAGGGCGGGATCTTCCCCGGCACCGGCGCCCGCGAGGACACCGGCTCCGGCCCCGGCGAGGGATACACGATCAACCGTCCCGTCCCGGCGGGTAGCGACGAGAGCGTCTGGCTGCCCCTGCTCGAGGCCGAGCTGCTCCCAGCGGCGGCAGCGTTCGAACCGCAGCTGGTGTTGATCTCCGCCGGGTTCGACGCCCACCGCGACGACCCGCTGGCCGAGTGCCGGCTGGAGACCGCCTCATTTGCCCATATGGCCGCCGCCGTCCGCGCCGCCGCGGCGGACTGGGGCGCGCCGGTCGGCGCCGTGCTCGAGGGTGGCTACGACCTCTCCGCCCTCGCCGACTCGGTCGTCGCGACGATGGCGGCGCTCGGCGATGAGGGCCCCCGATGACGCCACTGGAGCGGGTCGAGATCGAGTCCGCACCGCTGGAGCGATTCCGGCCGCTGGTCGGCGACCGCTTCGCGGAGATCGAAAGGGCCGCGGCCGCGGCCCGCGAGACCTTCGCTGGCCGGCGGATCTGGCACGTCAACTCGACCTCTCAAGGGGGTGGGGTAGCGGAGATGCTGAGGGCCCTGCTGCCCTACGCGCGCGGGGCCGGGGTCGACGTCCGCTGGGTCGTCCTCAGCGAGTCCGACGGCTTCTTCGAGTTGACCAAGCGCCTCCACAACCGCCTGCACGGCGACGCAGGCGACGGCAAGAAGCTGGACCGCGCCGCGAGCGAGCTCTACGCGAGCGCCTCGGAGCGCTCGGCCGCCGAGCTGAACCGGCTGGTCGAGCCCAGCGACGTGATCTACCTCCACGACCCCCAGCCGGCCGGCCTGGTGCCGGCGATGAAGGAGGCGGGGCTGGCGGTCGTCTGGCGCTGCCACATCGGCGTCGACGAGCCGAACGACGCCGCCCGCGAAGCCTGGGACTTTCTCCGCCCCTACGTCGAACCCGCCGACGCGTATGTCTTCTCCCGGCGCGCCTATCTCTGGGAGGGACTCGACGAGAAGAGGACCTGGATCATGCCGCCCGTCATCGACCCGTTTTCTCCCAAGAACGAGGATCTGGAGGACGACCGGATCGAAGCGATCCTGGCCGAAGTCGAGGCGGAGGCGAGGATCCTGCAGGAGCAACCGGTGCCCGCCGGGGCCAAGGTCGTGACCCAGGTCTCCCGCTGGGATCGCCTCAAGGATCCAGAGGGATTGCTGGAGATTCTCGCCCGCCACCTCGAGGACCCTTCGATCCACCTCTGCCTGGTCGGCCCGGAGACCGCGGGCGTCCACGACGATCCGGAGGGAGCGGAGGTCTACGAGCGGGTGGCGGCCGGCTGGCGCGCCCTGGGCGCCGAGCGCCGGCGCCGCGCGCACCTGATCAGCCTGCCGATGGACGATCTGGCGCACAACGCGGCGATGGTCAACGCGCTGCAGCGCCGCAGCGATCTGATCGTCCAGAAGAGCCTCGCCGAGGGCTTCGGCCTGACCGTGGCGGAGGCGATGTGGAAGGCCAAGCCGGTCCTCGCCAGCCGCGTCGGCGGCATCCAGGACCAGGTGGTCGATGGGCAGACCGGGATCCTGATCGACGACCCGCACGACCTGCGTGCCTTCGCCCGGGCAATCGAAGACCTGCTTGCCGATCCCAGCCGGGCCGCCGAGATGGGCAGCGCCGGCCGCGAGCACGTGCGCGACAGCTACCTGGCGATCGACCGCCTGCGCGAATACGTCGAGCTGCTCACGGCGCTGATTCGCTAGGCCGCGGCACCACCAGGACCGGGCACGGCGCCCGGTGCATCAGCTGAGTCGAGACCGAGCCGAGCAAGACCCGCAGCACCGGGCCGTAGCCGCGCGAGCCGGCGACCAGCAGGTCGGCACCGACCTCCTCGCAGGCCTCGGCGATCGCCGCGCCCGGCGTTCCGGCCAGGACGCGGCCGGTAGCGGCCAGCCGCTCGTCGACAGCCTTCACGGTGCGGGTCACGATCGGCCCCGCCGCGGGCGGGATCGCCGGCGTGTAGCCGGCCGCCCCCGGGACCGCCGTCGACGGCGCCGAGACGGTGTAGACGACGATCGTCGCCCGGCAGGCGAGGGCCAGCGCTTCGGCCCGAGCCAGCGCCGCTTGCGCCTCCGGGGTGTCGTCGTAGGCGACCGCGATCGTGCGGAAGGGGCCGTGCTCGTCGGCGGCATAGCCGCGGGGAGCGGCGATTACCTCGCAGGGCGCTCCGTGCAGGAGTCCGTCGGCGACGCCGCCGAGCAGAATCCGGCCAACCGCGCCCCGGTGCGGCGAGCCGACGACGATCGTCCCGACCTCCTCGCGCTCGGCCAGGTCGTTGATCACCCCCGCCGGCGTGCCGCCGCCAAAGGCGCGGGTCTCGATCTCCAGCTCACCCAGCCGCTCGCGCGCCTCCTCGAACAGCGGCTGCGCCCGCTCGACTTCCTCTTCCGCGAGGATCTCGTAGGGAATCGGCAGCGGCCCGTAGGGGAGGACGGTGACGACAAGGACGGAGCCATCGATGGCTTCGGCGAGGACGCGAGTCAGCTCGAGCGCATCGCACCCGCCGTCGCTGCCGTCGTAGCCGACGAGAATCCTCATCTCGCCAATCTAGGGCCCAGCTCTCAAGACGCGATAAGGGGTAACCCGCACGCGATCGCGTGGATTTCCCCGGATGGGTCGACGCCGGCTCGGCTCAACAATTTCGGAGATGAAATCGTCAGGCGCTTCCAAGGTCCTGATCGTCGGTGGCGGCGTCGGCGCGCTCGAGGCCGCGCTCGCGATTCACGATCTCGCCGGTGAGAAGGCGAGGGTCGAGATCTGCGCCGGCCGCGCCGACTTCGTCTACCGCCCCTTCGCGGTCGGTGAGCCCTACGGCGCCTCCCGGGTCCTCCGCTACGACCTCGATCGACTGGCCGACCTCTGCGGGGCGGAGTTCCGGCACGAGAACATCGCCGCCGTCGACCCGGCGCTGCGCTGCGCAACCGGCCACGACGGCACCGAGATTTCCTACGACTACCTCGTCGTCGCCTGCGGCGCCCGCCTGCTCTGGTCGGTGCCTGGCGCCGTCACCTTCTGGGGCGTCGCCGAGGAGGGCGAGATGCTGGAGGTGGTCGGCCGCCTGCGCGAAGGCAGGCTGCGGCGGTTGGTCTTGACGATGCCCGGCGGCCACGGCTGGGCGCTGCCCGCCTACGAGCTCGCCCTGATGGCTGCCGCCGAAGTCTCCCGGCACAGAATCGCCGGCACCCGGATCACGGTCGTCACCCCCGAAGAGGGACCGCTGAAGATCTTCGGCCGGCGCGCCTGCGAGCAGGTGGCCGACCTGCTGGCCGACCACAGCGTCGAGGTCCTGGCCGGTACCCACCCGGTGAAGTACGAGAGCGGGCTACTGGCGATTGTCCCGGGCGAGCCGATCGGAGCCGACGCCGTGGTCAGCCTGCCACGGTTGGAGGGCCGCCACATCGAAGGCCTGCCCTACGACGCCGGCGGCTTCGTCCCGATCGACGATCACGCGAGGATCGCCGGTCTCCCACAAGCCTTTGCCGTCGGCGACGTCACCAACTTCCCGGTCAAGCAGGGCGGGATCGCCACCCAACAGGCCGACGCCGCCGCCGAAGCGATCGCCGCCGACCTCGGCTGCGACGTGGAGGCCAACCCCCTCGACCCCGTCCTCCGCGGCATCCTCTGGACCGGCTCCAAGCCCCGCTATCTGTTCGGCTGGCTGGGCGGCGGCCACGGCGAAACCTCGGTCGCCAGCGAACGTCCCCCCTGGCCGATCGACAACCCGAGCAAGCTGATCGGGCGCTACCTGACGCCCTTCCTCGCCGGAGCCCAGGGAGCTAGCCGCGCAGCTCCTTCTTCAGCCGCACGCTGAGGTCGCGGCTGTTCGGAATCCCGCCGCGCGGAACGAAGGTCACGGTCAGCCTCAGCCTCACGTTGCCGCGGCGGTTGAGAATGCGGCGCGCCTTTGGCTTGGGCAGGATCGTCAGCGCCACCCGACCGGCCGCCTCAACCTGGCGCTGCTGCGGCATGGCGCCGTCCACCGCCACCATCCCCGGTCCAGAGACGTCGACCGCAAGGGTGGCGGTCCCGCGGCGGCGGTTGAGTCCGACTTTGCCGATCTTGAAGACACTCGAGACAGGAACGGCGGTATCGGCGCTGCCGCCGCCAGAACCGCCGCTATCTCCATCAGAGCTGCCACCGGATCCGCCGCCTTCACCTTCCGGGTCGGGCGGAGGTGGTGGCGGCGGGGGCGGTTCGGGTTTCGGCACCGTGTTCGCCTGGACGACGTCGCCGGCTCCGGCGAACCGCCTCCAGACCATCGCCAGCGTTCCGTCTTCTCCCCAGGCGGCGACCGCGTCGCCGCCGCCTCGGCCCGACGCCGAGAGGCCCGCGACGCTCCCCAACGTGCCGTCGTCGGACAGGTCCCGTCGCTGCACGATCCAGTTGCCGCCGTCGAACCGGCTCCAGACCACGGTCGCGCCGCCTTCCGAAGCGGCGGCCACCTGCGGGTCGGCGGCATCGCGCCCCGCAGTCGAGAGGTTTGCGGGCCCTGCCAGGAGCGCCCCGCCGGCGTCGATCCGCCGCGCCTGGACGACGAAGTTGCTGCCGTCGAAGCGGTCCCAAACGACGGTCGCGACCCCATCGGAATCGACTGCCAGCTGCGGCTCGGCCGCGCTGCGACCACTGGCGGAAAGGTTGAAGACAGCGCCCTCGGCCACCCCGGCTGCCGAGAGCCGCTGGCCTTGGATCACCCAGTTTGAGCCGTCGAAGCGGGTCCAGACGACCGTTGCCCCGCCGCCGGGACCAAGCTCCACCTGCGGCTCGATCGCGTTCTCTCCCACGGCGGAGAGATTGGCGGTGGCCACCAAGGTCCCGTCGGGTTCGACCCGCCGCTCCTGGACGATTGATTCGGAGCCGTCGAAGCGGCTCCAAACGACGGTGGCGGTGCCGTCGGGGGCGACCGCAACGTCGGGTTCGACCGCGTCCTGGCCGGATTCGGAGAGCCGCTGGGAGGATTCTTCGGAGGTCCCGTCCGGTGCGATCCGCCGCACCTGGACCAGCGGATGGAAGCCGTCGAAACGCCGCCAGACAACCGTAGCCGTGCCGTCGGGAGCGACGTCCACCTGGGGGTCGGCAGCGTCCTGGCCGGAGCCCGAAAGCGTCCTGGTGGCTTCTTCGGGCGAACCGCCGGCGGCGATCCGTCGCTCTTGGACGCGGAAGTTGGTGCCGTCCCAGCGGATCCAGGCAACGGTCGCCGTCCCGTCGGGCGCCACTGCCACTTGGGGGGCGAGCGCATCCGCCCCCGAGGCCGAGAGTTGGTCAACCGGACCGCGGGTCCCGTCGGCGGCAATCTGCCGGGCGAAGACGCGGAACTCGCCGCCGCCCTTGGCACTCCAAACCGCGGTCGCGGTCCCGTCGGGGGCGACGTCGAGGTCGGGCCCGCTGGCCATCTCCGCCGCCGACGAGAGGTTCGCCGCTGCGGCCGCGTCAGCCGCCGCAGCGGCGGGCGGCTGGATCTTGGTCAGGTTCGGCAACGAGACCGGGGCCGGCACGAAGACGCTGCTCTGGATCGCCTTGCGGAACTGCTGCTGTGCCGGCGCCGAGGTCTCGATCGGCCAGTCGGCCCGTTTATCGCCCTTGGGGAAGTTCCAGTTGAACCAGAGGTAGGCGCCGATCTCCGGGTGGTGCGGCAGGTAGGTCGTCAACATTTCCCGGATGTAGTCGGTCTTGTTGCCGCCGTACTCGCTGGAGGCGTTCTCGGCGATCATGACCGGCTTCGCCGGCGCCGTTTCCCGGATGATTTTCAGCGTCGGGCTGATCGTCTGGTCGGGCGTCAGCCATTTGTCGGGCTGCGCCGGGTTCCGGCCCCAGTTGTAAGAGTCGAGGGCGGCCCAGTCGACGTAGGCGTCGCCCGGGTAGTAGAGCGCCGGGTTCGATTCCGGGTCGAACCAGATGCTGTTGACGACCCAGGTCCAGGTCACGTTGGCCGCGCCCTGGCCGGCGACCAGGTCGTGGAAGCGGCGCCAGGCCTGTTTGAGCATCGGCTCGCGCCCCCAGGCGTACCAGCCGCCGTTCATCTCCCACCAGGGAGCAAAGAAGAAGGGGTGCCCCCAGGCTTTCGCTTCCTGGGCCCATTTTTTGATTGCCGCGTCTTGCTCGCCGTTGGCGACGTCTTCGATCGTCACGCCGTCGCCGAGGCCCATCGTGATCAGCGGGATCGCGCCGCGGGCGCGAGTTGCTTCGACCTCGAGTTTGTCCCAGCTCGTCCATTCCTGACCCTGGTTGAGGATCGCGACCTTTCGCCCCGCGTGGCGCTCGAAGAGGTCCCAGGCGGCGTTGTTGCGCGGAGCGTTGCCCGTCTGGCCGTAGCTTTCGCCGCTGATCGTCGCCCCGAAGTACATCGACCCCCTAGCGGCAGACGCCGACGCGAGCAACATCAGCGATAGCGCGCACAAGCACACGACACCCGCCTTGGCAAGACCCCCCTGGACCATTGTTCGATGCTGGCGAAGGTTGGACGCTTAGTCAAGTCGCGGTGATCCGCAAGGGTGCGGCAAATCACGGATGCCGGCGCCGGGCCCGACGGGAGCCCTGCCGCCCAAAGGGCGACGGGGCTGAAGAAGACCAACCGCCCCAGGGGCGCCCTGCGACCGCCTACGGTTTTTTCTCGGCTGCTTGGCCGGGATTCGAGGACGAGCCGCCGGCGGGCGGTTCAGTTCCCTGCGCGGGGGGCTGGGGCGGTGGACTGGGCGCCGCCCCCTGCGGAGGGTTTTCGGGCGGTCCTTTCGGCGGCGTGCTCGGCGCCGCGTCGGGCGACGGAGTCGAAGGCTTGCTTGGTGCTTCTTCGGGCGCCTTCCCCTTTTCCGAGCCTTCCGGCTGGCTCGGCTGCGACTTGTTTCCGGCGGCGGTTTCCTGTCCGTCGGTGGCCGCAGTTGGCGGCTGCTTCTCGGCTGGGGCGCCGGCGTGTTCGGGCGGGGTGACGTACGGTTTCGTTTCGCTGTGGGGATTCGCGTGTTCGGCGCCTTGGCCGTGCTCCTTGCCGGCGGGAGCGGCGTTCGCTCCGGGCGCGGAACCGCTGGTGGCGCGGTTCTCCTTCCCCTTGGCCGAGCGCTCCGCTCCGTTGCCAACCGAGCCGCTCGGCAAGGAATCACCGGAGGCCCCGCCGTGGCGCTCACTCCCCGCACCCGGTACCGCCGGCCCGGACTTGGCGCTCTCCTCGCCCGGCAGCCCGAGGTGGATGACCCCCGTGCGGTCGGCCGCGGTCACCCCGACCGCGGTCACCACCGCCACCGTCGCGACGCCTTTCACGGCCGCCGAGGTGGCGATCGTTTTCGCCGCGCTGCCGCCGAAGGCCGCCGCCAGCCCGCCGCCCGTGGCGGCTTGCGAGCCGCCACCAATAAGACCCTGCAGCATCCCCGCCGCCGCGACGGCCGGCAGCGGTGCCAGCGCGGCGAAGTCCTGCTCGCGGCTCTTGATTCCGTCGCGGAACTCGCGGCAGGCGGCGCAGGAGCGTAGGTGGGCGCGGACGTCGCGCCGGCGGATAACCCGGCCGTCGCCGTCGGAGAGCGCTCTGGTCACCGCATCGCAGTTCATCTCACGCCCCTCCTCCATCTGCCGCAGGCTCTGCCGTGCCTCGTAGAGGGTCTGCCGGGCGACGGCGGCGGTGGTCTCCAGCGCGACGCCGATCTCGTCGAAGTCGAGACCCGACATCTCGCGCATCACCAGCACGTCGCGCTGCCGCTCGGGGAGCTCCCGCAGGTCGGCAAGCAGGCGCCGCAGGCGTTCCCGCGTCGCCGCGTCCTCCGAGAGTCCGTAGCCCGGCGCCACCTGCTCGACGTCGAGCTGCGTCGTTTCGCGGCGGCGACGCAGAAGATCGATCGCCTCGTTGTGGGCAATCCGGTACAGCCACGGCTTCAGCTCGATTTGGCGCTCCTCGCCGGGCAGCGCCCGCAGCACCTTGATCATCGTGTTCTGCAGCGCGTCTTGAGCGTCCTCCGGGTTGCCGACGATCGCCAGGCAGAAGCGGTAGAGGCTCTGGTGATAGCGGCGGAAGATCGCCGCGAAGGCGCGCTCGTCGCCGCCGACCGCGCGCCGCGTCAGACGCTCGTCCGAAAACAAGCGGCTGAATCCCGCTGGGGCTGCTGCTTCGCTCATACGACGATCTTCCCACCGCGGGCCGTCCGATCAAGGGTAGAGGCGCTCTGACGCCTCATAAACGCATCGTCCCTCCCACTTGTCAGCGCCCTTTTCAGGAATGGCCTGACAGAAAAGTCCCCACCCCGTTCGTTAAAAAAACCAGTCCAATGGCGGCAGGGCCTCCGGCCGCGGAAAACAGGGAGGGATTCAGATGGTTGGAGCGCTGATCGGACTTCTCATCATCGTCGCGATCGTGCTGGTCTTGCTGAAGGTCGCCGTCGCCGGGGGGATCCTCGGCCTGATCGCCCTGATTCTCCTGATCCTTCTCTTGCTCGGCCGCATCTGAGCCTCCTCACCGGAAAAATCCGCCTTGCTTATCGCTGGGCGAGGTGGGTACGGGAAGCCCCATGAGCGAACTCGTTCTCGGTCCGCTGCTGCGCTATGTCTCCGGCACCGAGGCGACGATCTGGATCGAGACCAGCGAGGCCTGCGAGGTCGAGATCCTCGGCCGCCGCGAGCACACCTTCCGGGTCGAGGGCCACCATTACGCGCTGGTCTGCATCGAGGGGCTCGAGCCGGCCGCACGTCACGAGTACGAGGTCAAGCTCGACGGCGAGGTGCGCTGGCCCGAGGCCGGGTCCGAGCTGCCTCCGAGCGCGATCCACACGGTCGACCCGGTGAAGGACCTCGACATCTGCTTCGGCTCCTGCCGCGTCGCCGTCCCCCACGAGGCGCCCTTCACCGAACCGAAAGACGAGACCGAGGTCGGCCACGAGGTCGACGCCCTCTGGGTCCTGGCGAAACAGATGTGCGATGGCGACCGCGACGACTGGCCCGAGCAGCTGTTCCTGCTCGGCGACCAGGTCTACGTGGACGAGGGCTCGCCGAAGACGCGCAAAAAGATCAAGGAACGGCGCGGCACCGACACGCCCCCGTTCGACGAGGTGACCGACTTCGAGGAGTACACCTGGCTCTATCGCGAGAGCTGGGAGGAGCCGATGATCCGCTGGCTCTTCTCCTGCGTCTCGGTCTCGATGCTCTGGGACGACCACGACATGAGCGACGACTGGAACATCTCCCGCGACTGGCTGCTGGAGATGCAGCAGAAGTCCTGGTGGCACCGGCGCGTCGTCGGCTGCATCTCCAGCTACTGGATCTACCAGCACATCGGCAACCTCTCCCCCCGCGAGCTCGCCGAGAACGAGCTCTACCAGCGGGTCCGCGGCAACCAAAAGGGCGAGGAGGAGCTGTTCGCCTGGGCGCACCGGATCCAGGCGATGGGCGACGGGACCCGCTGGAGCTTCTGCCGGGACTTCGGCCGCACCCGGGCGATCTTCATCGACGCCCGCGCGGCGCGGGTGCTGGAGGAGGACCGGCGGGCGATCGTCGACGACGAAGAGTGGGAATGGATCGTCGAGCACTGCGAGGGCGACTTCGACCACCTGCTGATCTGCACCACGATCCCCTGGCTCCTCTCCCCCGCCTTCGAGCGGATCGAGGCCTGGAACGAGCAGCTCTGCAACGGCGCCTGGGGCAAGCCGGTGGCCTGGGCGAGCGAGAAGCTGCGCCGCGAAGTCGACTTCGACCACTGGCCCGCCTTCGGCGAGTCCTTCGCCAAGCTGCGCGACCTCCTGCACGAGGTCGCCACCGGCAAGCGCGGCGAGGCGCCGGCCTCGGTGGTCGTCCTCTCCGGCGACGTCCACCACGCCTACCTCAGCGAGGTCGCCTTTCCGAAATCTTTCGACGGCGGAGCGAACGGGCGCGCCCCCGTCTACCAGGCGGTCTGCTCCCCCTACCGCAACCCGCTCGACGAAAAAGAGCGGCAGGTAGTGCGGAACGGGTTCGGCAAACCGCTGACCGTCCTCGCTCGGTTGCTGGCCAAGGCGGCCGGCGCTCCCGACCCCGGGATCCGCTGGCGGACGCTCGAGGGACCCTGCTTCGACAACCAGGTGGCGACCCTCGAAATCGACGGCCGCCACGCCCTGATGCGCCTCGACAAGACCGTGCCCGGCGAAGACGGCGCGGAGGCGCTCGAAGAGAGCTTCTCCCGCCGCCTCGCCTGAGATGCCCCTGGTTGCGATACCAAGTAGCGGGTAGAGATAGCTCGTCCCTGGGAGCAAGGAGCGGAGAGCTTGTGAGCGTGTTGCGGTCGAGGTCGATGCCGGGCGCGGCGGTAGCCGCGTTGTTCGCGCTACTCGCAGCCCTGGTGCTCGCGCCTTCGGCCCGGGCTGATTTCCCGACCCTCTACGGCGGCGACGTGACCTGCGCCGCGCAGCCGTCAAACGGCGATGTCCGCCTCTGCGGCGGCGAGACGACGACCTGGGACAGCAAAACCCAGATCGACGTCAACGTCGTCCTGCCGCCGGCGCCGAGCGCGGGTGACGACGGCCCCTATCCACTGATCGGTGTCTTCCACGGCTGGGGCGGCCACAAGATCGGGTTCGAAGACGCCCGCCTGCAGGACTGGGCCGAACGCGGCTACGCGGTCTTCAGCATGAGCGACCGCGGCTGGGGCGAATCGTGCGGCGGCCAGGACCCCGACCGCCTGCTCGAACCCACGGCCTGCGCCGCCGGCTACAACCACTTGATGGACACCCGCTACGAGGTCCGCGACGCCCAGTTCCTGATCTCGGTCCTCGCCGACGAAGGAGTGGCCGAGCCGAAAAAAATCGGCGCCACCGGCGTCTCCTACGGAGGCGGGATGTCGATGGCGCTGGCGGCGCTCCGCAACCGGACGATGCTGCCCGACGGCTCGCTCGTCCCCTGGAAAAGCCCGGCCGGCACGGCGATGGAACTTGCCGCCGCGGTGCCGCAGTGGCCCTGGAGCGACCTCGCCTACTCGCTGATGCCGAACGGCAGCACCCTCGACTACCTCGCCGACTCCCCCTATCGCGGCCCCGACGGCAGCGCTCCGATCGGCGTCGAGAAGACCTCCTACGTGAGCGGGCTCTACGGCCTCGGCCTCGCCAGCAGCAACTACGCCCCGCCGGGCACCGACTCCGGCGCGGACCTGACCGGCTGGTACACGCTGATCAACGCCGGCGAGCCCTACGACTCCAACCCGCTGGCGAACTCGATCGTCGCCGAGATCGACGCCCACCACTCCTCCTATTACATAGACCACTCGCAGGCGCCGGCGCCGCTCTTGATCCAGAGCGGCTGGAACGACGACCTCTTCCCGGTCGAGGAGGGGGTCCGCTTCTACAACCGCACCCGGGCCCAATATCCCGGCGACCCAATCTCCCTCTTCCTGATGGACGACGGCCACGCCCGCAGCCAGAACAAGCCGGCCGACGAGGCGCTCTTCCTGCAGCGTCTGAACGCCTGGTTCGACCACTACCTCAAGGGCGCCGGCGCCGCCCCGGCTTCGAGCGCCGAGGCGCTGACCACCACCTGCGGCGGCCCCTCCGAAGGCCCGTTCGCGGCCGCGACCTGGCAGGACCTCTCGCCCGGCGAGATCCGCTTCGGCAACGACGCCGCCCAGACCGTCCTCCCCGCCGCCGGCGACCCCTCGATCGGCACCGCCTTCGACCCGATCGCCGGCAGCGGCGCCTGCGCCACCGCTTCGGGCGCCGACCAGGCCGGCGCCGCCAATTACCGCCTCACCGTGCCGGCCCCCGGCTTCACCCTGCTCGGCTCGCCGACCGTGATCGCCGACCTCGCCGCCACCGGCACCGATTCCGAGCTCGCCGCCCGCCTCCTCGACGTCGGTCCCGACGGCAAAGAGCGCCTCGTCGCCCGCGGCCTCCTGCGCCCCGGCACCGGTGGCGAGGACGTCGTCTTCCAACTCCACCCGCAGGGCTACCGCTTCGCCGGCGGCGACACGGTGAAGCTCGAGCTGCTCCCCGCCGACGCCCCCTACTCGCGACCGTCCAACGCGCAGGCACCGATAACCGTCTCCAACCTCGAGCTGCGGCTGCCGGTGAGCGAGCAGCCCGGCGCCCTCGGCGGGCTGGTGCAGACCCCGGCGGCGCCCGGCCGCATCGCCGAGCCGGAGCCCGGTAGCGGAGCCGCGGCCGGCGTGGCTGGCCTGGCGGGGAAGCTGCGGGCGGGGATCCGCGCGGTCAGAGCGCCGCTGCGCTGCGCCGGCGGTGCCTGCAGCGGCCAACTCGTGCTCCGGGCCCGCAAGCGCGTCGTGGCCCGCGACTCCTACTCGCTGCGCGACGGTTCCAAGGAAGGGGTTCCGATCGAGCTCACCAAGGCGGGCAAACGCCTCGTCCGCTCCCAGCGCCGCGCTGGCAAACGCTCCCTGCGCATCCGCCTCCAGCTCGCCGACGCCGGCCGCCCGGCGCCCGTCGACCTAACCCGTCGCCTTCGCCTCCGCTAGCGAGCTCGCCGGCAGCTTCGCTTCCTGGCGCCGCTCCCACCAGCCCCAGGCCAGCATCACCGCGCCGGCGTAGACCCAGCCGAGGGCGACGTCGAAGAAGTAATGCTCGCCGGTCGCCATCAGGGTCAGTCCCATCAGCAGCGGATAGAGCAACAGGAACGGCCGCAGCCAACGCCGCCGCACCCGGCTCCAGAGGAAGAGCGCGACCAGGGTGACGAAGGCGCAGTGCAGGGAAGGGACGGCGGCGACGAGGTTGCTGCTCGCCTGCCCCTTGGAGAAGAGCGAGGCGGTGCCGACGCTGATCACTTCCCAGCCCTTGCCGGTGGTGCGGTGGACTTCGCCGATCAGGCCCATTTCCCCCGCCATCCAGGGCGGCGCCGCCGGGAAGAGGATGTAGGTCGCGAGCCCCGTCAGCGCCAGCGTCACCAGCCGCCGGGTGAAGCGGTGGAAGGCACGGCGGTCGCGTGCCCAGAAGTAGCCGGCCAGTGCGAAGGGAACGATGAAGTAGGAGGTGTAGACGAAGGTGAAGAGGACGTCCCACCAGTGGACGACCCCGGCCTCGTAGAGCCGGTCCTGCAGCCACTCGGTGGGCACCTCGCCGCCAAAGACGAAGCTGTCGAAGTCGACCATCGGGTGGACGTGGATGCCGATCCCGAACGAGTCGGCGGCCCCCCGGGTGAGGTCGTAGATCCAGAGCACGGCGACGATCGGCAGCCAGTCGACCACAAGCTGGAGGATTTCCCGCGGCGGCCGCCCGATCGAGGCGCAGGCGAGAGCGCCGCAGGTCCAGAGAATGACCAGCTCTCGCTGGACCGGAATCCCGTAAGCCGCCGTCCAGAGCACCAGCGCAACGGCATAGAGGCCGAAGGCGAAGGGGCGGAGGACCGCCCAGGAGGCGAAGCGGAAGTCCGCCTGCTCACCGCGCTTCTCTACATATTCACCGCTGCTCACCTCCGCCATGCTAGGCGGGCGGCGGGGGGATCGGGCTGCGCCCCCAGACGCGAGAAGACGTTCTCCTTGAAGCCGCTCCGCAGGCTGCGCGTCTCACTCCTTGCCGCCGACTACTTTGGCAGCCGCGGAGGCCCCAAGGTAGAAGGCGAGGATGAACTGGACCAACTGGGCGGAGAGACGGGGGGACTTCTCCGCTTCGCCTTCCAAGTGCGAGCGGGTGATGACCATCGAGATCGCCCCGACCAGCGCCTCCTCGGCAATCGGCGGCAGCGCTTTACCGGCCGGGAACCGACGCCCCTCGCCGAGCAGCTCGACCAGGCGCCGCTGCGAAGCGCGCACGCTCTCCTCCAGTTTGGCGTCGGCGGCGTCGAGGCGTGTTGCCAGCAGACGCGCTTCGTCGGGGTGGGCGTTGGAGAAATCGAGCATCGCCTCGATTCCCGCCTTGACCTTGAGCGGCCACTCCCGCTCTCGCGCACAGGCTTCCTCGAGGACCGCGAGCAGGCGCCCGGAAACCGCCTCGTGGGTGGCGATGACCGCCTCGCGCTTGTTGGCGAACTGGGCATAGAAGGTCGTCCTCGAGACCCGCGCCCGGGAGATGATCAGGCCGACCGTCAGCTCGCCGTAACCGCGCTGCGCCATCTCCCTGGCGACGGCGGCATGAATACGCGCCCGCTGGTGGCGCACCACCTCCTCGGGCGAAAGCTCGTGCCGGCCGCGGGGTAGCGGTCCGCTCGGTTCTGGTTCGGTTCGGGGCGTTCGGCGTTGCTCGCTGCCCACAAGGGCCTCCTGCCGCACCGAACCGGACGCCGGAGGGGACAAGAGATTCCAGCGCCCGGTTCGAATGCTTCGGCGTCGCCGGGGATCAACGACGTCCAGTTAGAGATTTTGACATATCTTGAATGGAAATTCCACGGTTATATTCCGGGTTTTCCCCTTTTTTCAGGCAAAAGTTAAAAACATCAGCATATTTAAACTGGTCTCCACTACTGACCTTGAGCCGTGAAGGAGATCGCGCCGAAAGGTTCCCCGGCGACGAAGATCCCGTCCTTTTCCTGGGGTTTGGCGAAGACTTCGTTGAGGGTCGCGGCAGTGGCCTCCCCGAGGGTCAGGCTCCCTCCCTGCAATGAAACCGTCCGCCGCCGTGGGTCCGCGGTGACCGGGGCCCCGGCGAGGCCGAGCGCCGCCACCAGGACAGGCCCCATCTTCCCGGCGTACGGGGGCGCGGGCTCGACGTCGGCTTCGGGCTCAAAGTTGCCGGCCCCGAAATCGAGCCGGGGGTCCGTCCAGGTCACCTTGCCCCCGCCGAGCTGGAGAAGCTCGAGGCCGCCCCGGGTGTCCAGCGGCCCCCCGCTGAGGTCGGGGGCGAGACGTCCGCCGAAGATCGTGAAAGTGAACGAGCCTGGGTGTTCGGCCGGGAAGACCGGGTTCACAGCAACGTGCAGTTGGTCGAGCTTGGCGAGGAAGCCGGGGTCGAGATCGAGGCTCACCCGACCTTGACCGAGCACCGAGACGGCCTGCGGTTCGACCGCCGAGGTCGCGCTGCCAAGGACGGTCGACGGCCCCGCCAGGGTCTCGAGGTGAAGGCGTTTGTTGAGCCGCGCGGCGACCTTCGGCGCCAGCCGTATGGCTCGCACCGTGTACTTCATCCCGAAACCGAAGCGCGCAAAGGAGCCTTTGCCGCTGCCAAGCTTCAGCTGGCCGCCCGCGACCTTGGCGGCAAGCGGAGCCGACTTGCGGGTGGTTTTCACCTGCAAGGACTTGAGCGAGACGAACCCCCGCTTGGACTTGAGGATCAGCGCCCCGTCGTGGTCGACGGTCGCCTTTCCGGTGGTCGGATCGAACTTCCCGCGGACCGCGGGAAACGTCACCACGCCCTTCTTCAGCTTTGCCGGTGCACGGACGGAGAGCTTGACCCCGTTGCGCTGCATCAAGGAGACGAACCCCTTGTCGAGGACGAGCCTGGTGGACCCCGACCCGACGTCGTCGTAGGTGGCCAGCGCCGCCGCCGGGGCCGAGGCCGCGAGCGCGATCAGGCACAGGCTCCAGGCGAGCAGACGCTTCACTTCTTCACCCCGCAGTTCTTCACGATTCCGATCGCGATCGGCTTGCGTTCGTCGAAGGAGAAGGTCGCGTTGGCAAGCTGGAAGCTGGTGACCGAGGAGCCCGCCGGCGCGGGGCAGCTGGCGTTGAAGAAGCTGCGCTGCTTGCCCCCGACCCGGAATTTCTTCTTCAGCGTCAGCTTGATCCGGTCGACGAAGCCCCATTCCCCGAGCGCTTTCGGGAACGAGGCGGTGAGCTGGGTGCCGAACTGGCCGCCGCGGATGCGCTCGATCGCGAAGGGGATCACGAACGAGGTGTTGAACGGATCGGTCGTGTAGATGTGGGCGAACAGCGCTGGCTTGCCGTTCTGCCTGCCGTTGAAGACGAGGAGCCTGCCCCTGGTCGGGTAGGGCCGCTGCTCGGGGAAGACGACCGAGGCCCAGAAGCGACCGGAGCCGACCAGGGCATCGCTGCAGTTGGCCAGGGCCTGATCGGTCGAGGTCGGGTGCAGCTGCTTCATCGTGCAGGTCGGCACCCCGTCGGTGTTAAGCGTCCCGTGGCGGTTGACCTTGACCACCATCCGCTGGAGCTGCGGCGGCACCGCGCCGTCGGTAGTGCCGACGTGGCCGGCGATGAAGACGGAGATCGGCGCCGGCTTATCGCGGGGCAGCTTGTAAGGGACGATCTGGCCGGTGGCGCTGAGGCGCAGACCACCGACCTGCACCGTCGCCGCCGTCGCCGTCGCGACGACGGCGACGGCGACGAGAAGGGCGACGAAGGTCCGGAAACCCCAGCCTCTGAGCACCTACTTCTTCCTGCACTGGGGCTTGACTGCTGGGTTCTTCACGTAGCGCTTGCCGTTCTGGCCGTTGAAGGCGACGAGCGCTTTGTGCTTGCCCTTGCAGATGTTGGTGGAGTTGATCAACAGACCCTTCTTACCACCCTGCATCGTGAGGACGAACTTGGTCACCGGCGCGTCCGGCACCCCTTCGA
The DNA here is from genome assembly GCA_033856415.1 of Solirubrobacterales bacterium. Classification (GTDB taxonomy): domain Bacteria; phylum Actinomycetota; class Thermoleophilia; order Solirubrobacterales; family 70-9; genus VAYN01. The sequence goes on from JAWVFA010000024.1 coordinate 98,023, forward strand.
AGGTGGTGCGAATCCGGCCTTCTCCGAAGGAGTCGATGCGACCCTGGAGGTTGACGTTGATGCGGTCGCTGTGCAGCGCCGCCACCAGGTCCGGCAGCGGGTGCGAGGAGGAGCGCAGGAACACCGGCCCCTGGATCGGCTCGTCGAGCAGCGGCGTGAACGCGCGCGCGTACCCGTAGATCGAGGCCGCCGGGCATTTTTCGCCCGGAACGTCACCGGCGGCGAACTGCACCCTCGTGCAGATCGTCTTGATGTGTTCGTTGTCGAGGAACTCCGAGTGCGGCAGGGTCACCTGCGCGCGCTCGATGTTCGCGTCGCCCGGCCGCGCATTCAGCGTCGCCCGCAGCTTCGGGTTGTCACCGCGCTTGGTGCCGCCGAGGAGCTGGAGTTTCAGCTTCGGCTTGAACCCGAGCGAGGCGCAGTCGGCGGCCTGGAAGGGGCTGGTGACGGTGAACGGCTCGTCGTCGATCGCCGAGGCGAAGTCCGTCCCGGAGCCGAGCAGGGTGCTCGCGGTCGAGGTCGGTTCGCAATCGGTCGGGTTGAGGACGAAGTTCGGCCGGTCGACGTAGACGCGGATGTCCCGCGCATGGACGACCACCCCGTCGATGATGTGGGGAATCGGGTCCGAACCGGTCGGGTCGACGAACACTTCCGCCGTCTCCGGATTGATCTTCAGCGCCTCGCGGATGACCACGGTGCCGAGGTCGAAGGGGCCGACCTTGGCCGCGGTGATCGCCATGATCGAGAGCGCCGATCCGTTGTAGGGCCCGGCCAGGTAGAGCTTGCCCGGGACGTAGGTGAGGATCGAGCCAACGCCCGAGCCGACCAACGTGCTGCCCACCTCCGAGGCGGCCGGGCAGGACGGGTTGGCGATCTCTTCGGCGCCGGACTTCTGCCGGGCGACGTCGATCGCCGCGTCGGGGCAGAACGGGATCCCGGCCAGCTTCCCGATCACGCCCGGGGGCAGTTTGATCGAGAAGTTGGTGAACTCCTGTTCGCCGTCGTTGCGGGTGAACCGCAGGTTGAACGGCGAGTAGGTGCCGGCGCTGTTGGAAAGCGTGCCGGCGCGCAGGCCCGGTTTCCAGGGCGGCTTGCCACCGCCCGGGCAGGCGCCGTCGCCGACCCCGGATGAGATCTCAAACGGGTACTCGAGTTTGATGAGGTCGTCTTTGCCCATCGCCGACCACGGGGTCAGCTCCGCGGCGATCGAGTAGGTCCCGCAGGCCGCCGGCGTCGCCAGCGGCGCCCTCGCTCCTTCGCGGAAGTTGAGGGTGAATTTCGAGAACGCGACCGGCGGCAGGTTGTTGAACGTGGTGACGAGCTGGCCCGTCTCGGGGTCCGGCTCGACCTTGCCCTGCGCCCGGACGATGATGCTGCGCGAGGGGGCACGGGCGACGATGTAGAGCGAGAGCAGCGAGTCGAACGGGTTCTCCGCGCCGGGCGTGCCGGTCGCCGGATCGTCGGGCCTGGCGATGTACAGCGAGCCTTCCACCGGTACGTCGAGCAGCGGCGTGTCGATCCGCACCGAGCCGATTTTCGATTCGTTCGGGCAGCCGTCGCCCGGTTCGGCCAGCAGGGTCTCGCGTTTGAAGTCAGCCGGCGTGCAGGAGCCGAGCCCTTCGCCCGCGGAGGGGTTCAGGGTCACGCCCTCCGGCAGCGTCACAACCGCCTTCTTCAGCGTCGATTGGGCGAGGCTTTTCGGGTTGCGGATTCCATCGTCGGGAATCTCCAGCTCCAATCTCAGCCCGGTTGGAGCTTCCGCCGTTCGGCTGGTCGGCTGCGCCTCGATCGAGGGCTCGAACGGCACTCGGTCGCAGCCCTGCATCCCGGCCGGGTTGCCTTCGTCGTCGTGGGAGAGGACGGTTTCGTCGTCGGTTTCGCTGTCCCACGATTCGCCGAACACGGTGGTCTCCATCGGTCCGTGGGCGCAGTCCACCGGGGTGGTCAGGAACGCCTTCGGAGAGCCGTGGTAAGTGCAGGGCGGAATCGCCCCTTCCGAGGCGCAGCCGAAGTTGGCGTCGCCGACGAAGAAGCCACCCCGTTCGCTGTCGTGTGCTTTGTCTCCCGGGACACCCCAGAAAGTGATTTTGACGCCGATGATGTTGAGGGTTTCGTCGATGTTGTCGGCTTTGACGGTGATCCCGTAGTCGTCGTCGCTGCGCAGTTCCGCGGTCAGCTTGACCGGCACGATCAGCGCCCAGAAGCCGAATTCGGCGGGCACCCCGGCGCTCGGCACGAGGTTGTAAAGCGCGGACTTCATGACTTCGTTGCCGCCGAACGGGCCTTTCACCGTGATTTCGGCGATCCCCACCTGCGCCTCGTCGAAGCAGTGGAAGAAGGTGCGTTCCAGGTTGAAGAATTCCTCCTGCGTGCACTGCGGCACGGCGAAGGGGTCGCCGATCACGCCCGGGTACTCCAGCGAGTAGGCCGTCCGGGGGCTCGCGCCGGCGGTGATTTTGGTCGGCGGTTCGGTCGGGTCGATGACCGAGTCGAATTTGAATTCGTTGGTGATCGCGAACGGGTGCGAGCCCGCCTGCAGGTTTTCGGTCCCGTCCTGGTTGGTGAACCTCTGGTCCAGCGATCCAGGGGTGACCTGGAAGACGCCTTCGTTGGCGGAGGCACCCGCGGCGGCCACGAGGCCGAGCGAGAGGGTCGCCAGGATGAGCGCAACGGTGGTCTTGAAGCGAGTCATGGTCCTGTTCTCCTTGCTCATCTCGTCCTCAGCCGTTCTTCCTGGTCGATTTCTTCTTGCCGGACTTCTTGTGCTTCTTCTTCTTGCATTTCTTGCTGTGGTTCTTCTTCGCCTTCTTGCAGGGCTTCTTCGCCGCCGGCTTCACGTTGCCGGCGCCTTTGAAGCCCTCGCTCGCCGGCGTCGGGTCGTTCGGCGGGTTCGGGATCGGCTGACAGGCGTCGCCCAGACAGGGGATCTCGGCCAGCGACGGTTCCGGCAGCCCGCCGTTGACGCGGGCGTCGTAGATGTCGTAGGAGCGGTCGGTGTCCCAGCCGACGAGCTGGTCGTCGGTGAGGATGAACACGTCGTCGCCGCTCACGCTCGCGTCCATGAAGCGGCTCTGGTGCCCGCCGGTCCCTCTCGAGAGCAGCTGCGGCAGGCCGTCGCGGTACTCGTAGACGTCGACCTGTCCGTTGGAGTCGTGCTTGGCCAGGCCTTCGAAGGTCTCGAAGAAGACCAGGCCCTCGTCGTTGACGTTGCGAAGCGCGTGGCCGATCCCGAAGGCGCCCTCCTGGGGGGAGATGTAATAGAGGCGGCTTTCGCTGGTCGCTTTCCGCCCTTCCGGATCGCAGGAGACACAGGCCAGGCGATCGGCGTCCTGGTCGTAGCGGTAGACCTCCTGCTGGCCGGCGTTGTCGTAGGCCGTCAGCCGCTCGGTCGAGGGGAAGACGAGGAAGCGCCCGTTCGGGCTCGTCCGCGCTTCGTTCGGGCTCGCCGTGGCGACATAGGAGAGGCTCGGCTGGCCCCCCTGGGTGTCCCAGGCGTAGATCTTCTGTCCCGGCGCGGTTGACTCGCCGGCGAGGACCTGATTGTTGGCGATGAAGAAGCCACGGTCGAGACCCTGCGTCACGGCCATGTCCTGTTCGTAGCCGATCGCACGGTCGAGTTCGACCTCGACTCCCGGAAGGTCGCCCTCCGAGACCAGGGTCAGCCTTTCGCCGTCAGGCTTGTCGCCATCCCAGACGTAGAGATCGTCGGAGAAGTCTTCGTCCCCGGCGACCAGCGGTTCGGAGCTGCGCATCAGGAGCTTCGTGCCGTCCCCACCCCCGATCGCGATGGTGCTGGTCCCGAAGCTGCCGTCGACCTGCGTCGTCGTGCTGCCGTCGACCCGGACGTAGATGTTGCCTTCGTAGCGGAAGTAGATCCGCGAGCCGTCCTCGGACATGCCGATCATCCCGCCGCGCACCGGGGTGTCGTCGGGGAGAATCGAGACGAGCCGCCAGGTGAAACCGTGGTCGAGCGTCTCGTAGACGCACGGTCCCGCTTCGGTGTCGCACGGCGATTCGTCGGTCAGGTTTTCGGCGGTGGTGACCGCGTAGTGGCTGTTGTCCGTCGAGCTGGCGAACTGGGTCCCCTGGCTGGGGTCCGCCGCGACCGGCAGGTACTTGAATTTCTTGGTCGCGTTGTTCCTCAGATACTGGCGGACCACCGACCCGATCGCGCTCGGATCCAGCTCGAATTCTTCGTCGGGGCTTTCGGTGCCGCGCTCCCTCCAGTTGAAGCGGACGAAGCCTTTGTCCGGCGACATTTCGACCGCCCCGCAAACGAAGCAGAAGAGCCCGCCCGGCGGGGTGAGGCCTTCGTTTTCCCACCCGTCGTCGCCGCGCACGGCGCGGTAGTCGGCCAGGTTGGCGCCTTTCGCCGTCTGCAGACCGGCGAAGCTGCCCTGCGACTTGTAGTTGACGGCCTGACCGTCGGGCGAAGACCCGCCGTAGACTTTCCAGACGTCGGCGGCATTCTTCTGCGGCGGCGAGACCATCTCCCAGGTGCGGTCGTCGGGAAGGTCTACGGTGCCGATGCTCGAGCCGAGGTCACCGGTCGGGGTGACGAAAGTCATGTCGCGACCTTCGCTCGTCCCAGCCTGGTTGTCGGCGACCAGGCGGTAGTGGTATTCGGCCCCCGGTTCGAGCCCGGTCAGCGTCCCCCGGTAGAAGGTCGTTTCGTCGCCCGAGCCGGCGTCGCCGTCTTCGCCGACGGGGATCGCGCTGCCGTATTCGTCGTCGGGCCCGTACTCGATCCAGTACGTGGTGGCCGAGTTTTCAGAGTCGACCGTGCCGCCGACATACGCTTCGGTGCCGCCCACCAGCGCAAATGCCGGGAAGGTGACGACGACCGGCTCGGCGGCGAGCGTCGAGAAGGCGACCGGGCCGGCGCTGGCCGTGGCCGAGACGTTGGAGGCGACCAGGGACACTTGATATTCGGTGTTCGCCTTCAGCCCTTTGGCATCAACCGAGACGATGTGGTCGGCTTCGTCGGCGAGGATGGTGCCTTCCAGGCCGGGGCATTCGGGCGAGCATTCGAAGCGCCAGGTGACGTTGAAGCCCGGGTCTTCGTCACCGGGGTTGATTTTCCCGGAGAAGCGGGCGGTGTGGGTGCCGATTTCAGTGACCGGGAAAATCGAGACCGTCGGCGCGTCCGGCACCAGCGTCGTGAAGGTGTTGGTCGCGCGGATCACGTCTTTGCCGCCGGCGTTGACGGCGACCAGGCGGTAGTAGTAGGTCGTGCCGACGCTGAGTTCGCTGAGGTGGGCGCTGACCGGCGTCGCACCGGTGTCCGTCACCGGGTTCTCGGCGCACGGCGTCTGACCGGCGCTTTGGAACCCGCTGGAGAGGAACTGTTCGGCGGAGACGTACTCGAAGCGGCAGTTGATGTCGAAGGCGACGTCGGCGCCGGCGGGACGTTCGACTTCACCCGAGACGTCGGCCTGGGTGTAGCGGACGTCGGTCGCGTCGTCGACGCTGAGGACGGTGGGCGGATCGACCGCGAGGGTGGTGAAGTCGCTCGCCTCTTCGCTGTCGCTGCCGCCAAGGTTGGAGATCGAGAGCCGCAGGTGGTAGGTCGTGTCGGCTTCGAGCCCGGTGAGATCGGCCTCGACCGCCGTCGCCCCGGAGGTGGTCACCGGGTTGACGTCGCAAGGGACAGCCGTGGCTGCGCCGAAGCCCTGTTCGCCGTGACCGTTGACCGGCGTCTGCACGTCGGCGCCGGATTTGCCCGCTTCTTGGAGCCCGGTGGGGTCGGCGAAGATCTGTTCGACGTCGGTATCGGCGAGCGTCCCCTGGAAGGCGATCGTGTAGGGGGTGTCGCCGAGGGCATCTCCCGGCCCGCCGCTGACGCTGACGTTCCCGGCGCCGACCGACGACAGGCCCTCGAGCGCTGAGTCGACCGCGGCCGCGGATGCGTTGTAGGCGATTGGATCGGTCGGGATGCCGCCCAGGTAGAGCTGGTAGGTGCCGCCGGTCGCCCGGACGGTCAGTTCCTGGACCTCGCTGCGAGCGTCGTAATCGGCGTCGGAGAGGTATTCGAATCGACAGGTGGATTCGAAGGCCGGATCCGGACCTTCGACCCCTTCGACTTCGCCGGAGACGTGGGCCGAGGTGTAGGAGACCGAGGAGGCGTCGTCGATGCTGAGGACCGAGGGGGCGGCGACGGAGAGAGTGGTACCGCTGACCACGTTGGAGTAGCGGGTGCCTTCACTGGATCCCTCGACCCGGATGCGCACGTAGTAGGTCGTGCCGGGCGTTAGGCCGGTGAATTCTTTTTCGACCTCGTGGACCTGTTCGCCGGCGTTGAAGACAACGTCGGCCTGGCCCGAGTTGCTGGAGAATTCGCTCGGGTCTTTGACGATTTCGTAGCCGGTGAAGGAGAACGACGCCAGGTCCTCCTTGACCTCGCCGGTGACCTTCATCGTCGTGTAGTCCATCGTCGGCGGTTCGTCGAGTTTCTGTTCGCCGCCGATGGCGAGCGCCGACGCGGGCGCGAGGGCGAGCACAAGGACCGCCGCAGTGAACAGCGAGAGAAGACCTCCCGCGTAGCCGAATTTCGATCCCGCGGAGGTTGCCTTCCTAAGGCTTCTCACCTGATGCTCTCCTTCTTCCCCGAGCCCCTGCTCAGCCGCCGCAGCGACGTCGAGCTCTGTTGTCGAACTTCTTCCCTGAATCCCCGTGCCGCCGAACGCCTTACCCGTGGGGTCCCCAGGCGCCCGGTGGACAGCGGCAAAGATAGATACTCATTCCTACTTTGTCAACAACTGATGTCACGGTACCGGTTGAATCTCATGAAGGTAAACCGGTAGAATCGCTTGATAGAGCCATTTGTAATTGGTCTAGGTGTCTAGAGCTAGAGAATGTACATTCCTGTACATAGAGGGAGGCTCCCATCGCCAAGGTCCCGCTAGGGTCAGCGCCCGAGATGGTCGACACGCCTTGGGGTGCATCGGAGTCCTTGCGCAGCCGCATGCTGCCCCCCGGCCCGGGGACGCCGGCCGAGGACGTCGCCCGCAACCAGCGCGAGCGCCTCTTCGGAGCGATGGTCGCCAGCGTCGCCAGTCGAGGCTACGCCGCTACCCGGGTCACCGACCTGATCGAGCTCTCGGGCATCTCTCGCCGTAGCTTCTACGACCTCTTCCCCGACAAGGAGGCCTGCTTCAGAGCGGTGGTCGAAGAGCTGGTGACGATCGGGGTCGAGAAAGCCGACCCCGGCGACGCAGAAGGGGATGAGCGGCCGCGGAAACGATTCGAGAACCTGGCCCAGGCAGTGGTCGAGCAGACGGCGGCGGCGCAGATGTGTCTGATCGAGGCCTACGCCGCCGGACCGGAGGCGCTGAAGCCGGTCGAGGACGCCTTCGCCGCGCTGGAAAAGCTGATGCAGATGCGGGTCGCCGAAATGCCCGAGCGCGCGGGCATGCCGCCGGAGATGATCAGCGCCCTGGTTGGCAGCGCGATCGAAATCGTCCGGACCCGACTGCGGCGCGGGACCGAGGTGGAGCTGGTCGACCTGGCCGGGCCGCTGATGGACTTCCTGCTCGCCTACCGGCCGCCGCCGAAACCGCTGCGGCTAGCCACCCGCCCCCCCAGCGCGGCGCCGGAAACCCTCGCCGGTCACGACCACGAAGAGCGGGCGCTGCGCGCCTTTGCCGTGGTCGTCGCCGAGCGCGGCTACGCCAACGCCACCATCGACCAGGTCGTCAAGCGGGCCTCGATGTCGCCGACCACCTTCTACGCCAACTTCGACGGGAAGCGAGACGCGCTGATGGCGGCGATCGACAGCGCCGGCGCCCAGGTTGCCGCGGCGGTCCAGCCGGCCTTTCGCCGCATCCCCGACTGGCCGACTGCGGTGCGAGCTGCCTTCGGCGCCTTCTTTAACTTCATGGCCTCGCGCCCGGCGATGGCGCACCTGATCTTCGTCGACGTCTACGCGGCCGGCCCCGAGGCGCTCGCCCGCCGCGACGAAGCCCTGCGATCGGTAACCGAGATGGTCGAGGAAGGCCACCGGCGCTCCCCCGCGACGGCGCCCCTCGCCACCGAGGCGATCGTCGGCGCCGTCTACGCGCTTGCCTACAAGCAGGTGCGGGAAGCCGGAACGGAATCGCTGCCGGTGCTGGCACCGCTGTCGGCCTATCTCACCCTGGCGCCGTTCGTCGGTTCCGAGGTGGCCGGCGAGGCGGCAAACGGCGACGGCCGCCCTCGCTCCCTCCCCGAGCAGACCACGGAAGCGGGTCGCGAGCGGGGACAGGTCCTGTACATGGTCAACCGCTTCGAACGGCCCGTCGGGGTCGAGGAGATCTCACGGGAACTGGAAGTGACCAGCAGCGCGGTCGCGGCGCACTTGGAGGCGCTCGTGGCCGAGGGCGTGGTCGAACCGGTGCCCGGCGAGAACGGTGAAACCCTCTACTGGATCCACATGCCGCGTTTCGGGGAGACCGAGTGGGAGGCGATGAGCCAGCCCGAGCGCGAACGAATCTCCCAACACATCGGTTACCTGGTCCTCGAGGACGTCACCCAGTCGGTCAGATCCAAAGCCTTCGACCGTCGCCCGGAGCGGTTCCTCGCTCGCATCGCCGGGCGCCTCGACGATCAGGGCATGCTGGAACTGCGCGACGTATACGAGGAGGCGCTGAACGCGAGCCTCGAGGTGCAGGCGCGCAGCGAAGAGCGGCTGCGAGAGCGGGGTGAGGCGGGTTTCCCCTTTCGCGGCGTCCAGACCACGTTCGAGATGCCCCCTGAGAGCGGCGGCAAGGACGAGGACGAGGAGCGGTAGGCGCCGGACCTATTCGAGTTCGAAGCTCGTCAGGTCCTGCCCATAGATCGGGCTGACGACGAGTTTGTCGAGGTTGACCGAAGCGGAGACGAAGGTGCCGAGCGTGAGGGTTCCGAACGGCGCCCACGGCGCCTGCTTCATCACTTCGCGATCGAGCTCCGCGTATTCGGCTTCTTGCCGCGGACCGAGTTGTTCGGTCCCGAGCCGGCGGATCTTCGCGTCGATCCCCGGATCGCTGAACCGAGCCCAGTTGGTGTTGCCGTTGGGAAGGATGCTTTCGCTCGCCAGCTGCGGCTGGAAGTAGTCGCTCGGATGCGGGTAGTCGAGGAACCAGTTGGCAAACCCGGTGTCGAGGTCGGGAGTGCTCGCGTTGCCGATCACGGTGAAGTAGTTGGCCGCGTCGATGACTTTCAGGGTGACGTCGAAGCCGAGCGTGGTGAGGACCTGCTCGTAGTATTCGCCCGCTTCGTCGGTGGGCTCGAGTTTGAAGGTCCAGACCGTGACCTTGCGATCGCTCGGGTCGACGCGTTCGACCAGCTTCTTCGCCCGCTCGAGGTCGTGCGGGTAGAGCTCGAACTGGCGGTAGCCCGGCATCTGCGGCGGCAGGACCTGCTGCGTTCGCTGCACCGTCCCGGCGAAGATCCGTTCCAGCGCCTCCGGGTCGATCGCGTAGTTGACGGCCCGCCGCACCCGCACGTCGTCGAAAGGCGGCTCCTGAGTGTTCATCCAGAAGTAGTAGGTGCTGATCGTCGGCTCCTCGCGGAACTGGGTTCCCTCGTAGCGGCGCTTCACCTCCGGGTAGCGGTCGACCGGCGGCGGGTTCTTCATCCAGTCGACCTTGCCGCGTTCGACTTCCTCCAGCTGGGTGATCGGGTTGGTGCGGACTTCGAAGCTGATCTTGTCGACGTGGCCGTCGGGGAGCTGCGGCAGCGCCGGGCCGTTGTCCGAAGCCCAGTAGGGATTGCGCCGGTACTCCCAGCTGCGACCGGGCTCGACCGCGGTGATCATGTACTGGCCGGTCGCCGGCGGCGGGCTCACAGTTTGGTCTTCGGCCGGAGTTCCGGGCGGCAGCGGCGCCGAGAACGGCAGGGCGAGCACATAGCTGAAGGTGCCGCTGGGCTGCGTCAGGTGAATCACGATCTCGCCGCTGTCGTCGTCGGTTTCGATCCCGGCGATCCCGCCTTTCTTCGTCTGCGCGAACCGTTCCGCTCCGACAATTCCGGTGTAGAAGGTCGAACCCGGAGAGTTGACGCGGAAGAGGCGTTCGACCGCGAAGCGGAAGTCCGAGGCGCGAACCGGCTTGCCGTCCGAGTACTTGATCCCTGGCCGCAGTTGCAGCGTGTAACGGCGCCCGCCGCGGTCGATCTTCGGCAGCGCCTTCGCCAGGCCCGGGATCAGCGTGGTGCCGGCTTTGCCGCTGGCCGGCGCGTAGGTGAGCAGCGGGATGTAGGTGTCGTGCAAGGCAGTCGCGGCTTCGAGGCTGAAGGCCAGCGAGGGATCGAGGGAATCTGGAAAGGACGAGTAGGTGCCGCGCAGTTCCCCGCCCGCGCTGGAGCCGCCACTGGACCCGCAGCCCGCGAGGGTCATGCCAACCAACATGACCATCCCCAGGCGGCCGACCGATGACCGCAATTTCGTCAAGACCTCGTTCACTCCCCGTAGAGCGTCGTCAAGAACATAAACGGAGATGTCCCCGGGCGCCACCTAGGAGCGCAAACGCCCGTGTTCGGATTGGTAGTGGCGCAGCGTGTCGTCAGTCGTCTCACCCGGCACCCGCACCCGCGCCCTGAGCGTTTCGGCGAAATCGTCGATCGCCATCTGCAGGATCTCCGCCCCCAGGAGATGCTGGCGGTGAGCAGGCCAAGGCCGAACATCGTCTCCACCGGCCCCAGCACCCGCAGCAGCGAGGTCGCCGGCGAGATGTCGCCGTAACCGAGGCTGGTGAGGTTGACAAGCGAGATGTAGAGGGCGTCGAAGAAGCCGGAGTGCTCGGCCGGGTTCAAAGCCGGGTCGAAGTTGAACCCGTCGGGGAGCTGGGGCAGAAAGACGAGAGCCCAGCCCAGCGCCAGCAGCGTCGCCCAAGTCGCGACCACGGCGACGTAGCTGAGCGGCCCCGCCAGCAATCCGATGGTGCCGCTGCGCGGCAGCTTCTGCGCCAGCCAAGCGACGCCGCGCACCACCTTCCGCGCCACCATCCCGCGCCCGAGCGGGTGGAAGAGGACGTCGAAGATGTCGCGCAGCGCGATCCCGATCAGGGCGACGCCGAGCAGGGTCCAGACGAGATCCACGCCGGGGACGCTAATCGACGGGGTCGCAGTCGCGAGCAGGCGCCGCGGCGGCCGCGCGGACGACCGCCGCCAACTCGCCGCCGAGTCGCGACCAAGAGAAGCGCTCCACCGCCTGCTCGCGCGCCAGCTCGCCGCGTCGCCGCCGATCGGCCTCGTCGGCCACGGCCGCGACGATGGCCCGCGCGAGGGTGCCGACGTCGTCGGGGTCGACCAGCCAGCCGGTCTCCGGGTCGGCGACGATCGTCGCGGGGCCACCGCGGTTGACGGCGATAACCGGCAGGCCACAGGCCATCGCCTCGACCAGGACTTGACCGAACGCCTCCCAGACCGAGGCGTGGACAAGGAGGTCGCCGGCACGCAACAACTCCGGCAGCTCGTCGTGGCGATGCCAGCCGGCGAGAAAGACGCCCCGGGCGCCGGTGCGCTCGATCGCTTCCCAGGGGTGCTCTCCCTCCCACTCGTCCGGATGACCGCCGATCAGGATCAAAGCCGCCTGCTCGCCGAGCTCCTCCCGGGCCCGGGCGAAGGCTTCGATCAACAGCGGCAGGCGCTTGACCTCGGTGAAGCGACCGACGGCGAGCAGCAGGACCCCGTCGAGTGCCTTCAGATCGTGCTCGGCATAGGAGACGCTTCCCGGGGGCTCGCCCGGTCGCCATCCCCGCGGCTCAGCGACGAGGTGGCGGCGCCAGACCGCACCCCGGTCGGCCGGGCCGGGGTGGAATATCGGGTCGAAGCCATTGGGAATACAGGCGAAGCGCTCCTCGTCGAGGTCCAGCAGCGCAGCCGCCCGCTCGAGCCCGCTGCGGTCGTTGACGACTATCCGGCTACAGGCGGCCGCCCAGGCGCAGATCCGCTCGGCCCACTCCTCGGCATGCGTCCAGCTTGCGGGCGCGCCGGCGGCGATCCGTTCCAGCATCAGCAGCTCGGTGCCGTGGACGTGGCCGACGATCGGCACCCCCGGCAGCACCCGCGCGGCCGCCTCGTTGAGAGGCGTCAGGTGGTGGAGATAGAGGAGGTCTACCGCGGGCGCCTCCGCCGCGGCGATGGCCTGCGCCCAAGCCTCTACCTGCAACTCGAAGGCCTCGTCGTCGAGGCTCGCGAGAACGCGATCGGGCGCTCCGGGTCGGTCCTCGTAGGAGCCGTGGATCGGCGCCGTCCCCGCCGGGCCGCGATAACGGAGGGGGTCCGGCGACTCCATCGCGGCAGCGAAGTCGAGCGCACGCAGGTCGAGGCCCGCGTAGAAGTTCGCCGCCGAGGCCTCGCCGCCGAGGTCGGACCGCGACCCCGCCAGCAAGGTGACGGCAAGGTCGTTCCTCCCCAGCTCGCGGGCGAGCGAGCGGCAGGAGTGGGCGGAGCCGCCGCGAGGGTAGAAATACATTCCCATCATCACCCTCTTCATCGCGGCCACAACCGCTGAGGCTAGCGACGTGGGTTATTCGTCAGGCCGGGCGCCGCGGCGCGAAGTGCAAAGCGGTCGCGACCTCGCGACCGCCGTCCAGCTCCAGGCCGTGTTCTTCGCGGGGGGTGTTGACGAGGGAGCCACCGACCACCAGCGAGGCGGACCCACCGCCGTCGAGGTTGATCGCCTGCTCCGCTCCCAGCTCGACCATCGCCGCCGCCAACTCCTCCATCGTCAACCCCGCCTCGTCGTCGGCTCGCCCTTCGCAGACGACGGCGATCGTCTCCCCGCCGCAGAGGCCGAGCGCGGCGCGCGGGTAGCGACCGGCGGTGATGTCGGAGTCGAACTGGCGGGAGCCGGCGGAGAAGCCCTCGGCGTCGACATCCTTGCGGATCAGCGAGGCGCCATCGCCGACCAACATCGGCCCGGCGTGCAGGAGGTCGCCGTGGGGAACCTCTCCGAGCTCGCGCCGTGCCGCCAGCCTCACCTCGCCGCCGGCGACGTGGACACAGGCCCGCTGGCGGTGCCAGAGGGCATCGAAGGGCTCAGTCCGCAGCGCTCGGCTGTCGACCCAGACGTCGCCGAGGGCCGGGCCGCCGGGGCGCATGTAGAAACCGCCGACGATTGCGTGCTCGGCCTTGGTCCGCGCGCACCAAGCCTGGACCGTCGAACAGGGCTGCAGCGCCACCACCCGCAAGCCGAAATCGGCGCGGGCAAAACGGGCGACGTGGATGGTGGTCCGGGCACCATCGGCGAGCCGGAGCCGACGCTGCTCGAGCGTCGGCCGCGGGAGCTCGAGTCCCGGGCTTGGGGCCGTTGGAGACGAGATCGGCATCGAAAGACCTAACCCACTTGGGCATCAATGGAACAGCACGCGGTGGACGGCGCTCGCGTCAGTTTGCCGTGGCGGGCGCCGAGATTCCCCGCCCGGATGGGACCACCGCTCTGACCGCGGTACCTCGGTCGACCTCGGCGCGGATCTCGATCGAGCCGCCCAGGGTCTCCACCCTTTCGCGCATCCCGCTCAGGCCACCCCCCTCCTCCGCGGTCGCCGGGTCGAAGCCGTTGCCGTCGTCGCGGACGGTGACGGCGATCTCGGCGCGACCCTCATCCTCAACCACCTCGACGACGGCGCGGGTGGCTTCTGCGTGGTGGACCGTGTTATCGAGCGCCGCCTGGACGATCCGGTAGATCGTCGTCTCCCGCTCGTCGTCAAGACGGCCGGTCGGGCGATCCGCCGGGGACGCGAGCTCGACCCTGGTGCGGACTTCGAGCTTCGGCTTTTCGACGCGGTCGGCGAGCGCTTCGAGCGCGGCAGCGATCCCCAGCCGGTCGAGGGCCAGAGGCCGCAGGTCGACGATCAGCGAGCGCAGCCCCTCGGCCTCCCGTTCGACGTCGACGATTGCCTGCTGGATCAGATCCTGGGCCGCAAACGGATCGGCGCCTTCCACCGCCGCGAGGGACAACCGCAGCTGCGCCAGCCCATGCAGCGTCTCGTCGTGGAGCTGCCTGGCCCAGCGTGCCCGCTCGGCCTCGGCGGCTGCGAAGCGCTGGCGAAGGTCAGGGGAGGGTTTTCTGCGGCCAACCAAGAGACATGCCGTTTCTCGACTCGACGGGGGAGAGGCCGAGCAGGGCCGTCCTAGCCCTGCGGGTACTCGTCCCTGAGACCGGTAACGACGCAAACCTCCCGGAAACGCCGCTACCGGCAGCAAAGGATACTCAGGAATACTTCTTTAAGCGATGACTCGTCGTGCTTTTGAAACGAGACCGTTTACAGGTCTGATTGGCCGGCCTATAGAGTGCGCGGCCGACACTGGCGTACCCGAGCAGGGCCGAGCGCCGGGGTTGACCGATGGACGATGGGTGCGGTTGGGCTTTTGAGGCACGGCTCGACTCGTCGTGACGCTCACGCGAGCACGAAAGCCAATCGTCCGTCCATGCCAGATTCACAACCGCTGAGCGGCGGGGAGTTGAACGCCGCCGTAACCCGCGAGGTAATCCGCGTCCAAAACGAGAGCCACGGGCGGGGGCCAAAAAAGGCGTTCTCGTTTCACAGCGGGAACGTCCTCGTCACGATCCTCGAGGAGGTGCTGACGCCGGCCGAGCGCAAGCTCGCCAGCAATGGCGAGAGCGAGGCAGTGCTGAGAATGCGCAGCCTCTATCAGCGCAGCATGGCCGAGGAGCTGAAGAAGGGGATCGAAGCTATTACCGGGTGCGAAGTCCTCGCCGTCATGAGCGACAACCACCTCGAACCGGACATGGCCGTCGAGACGTTTATCCTCGACCGCCCCTTGAGTTAGGCGCGCCTACCGCGACTGAGTCAAAATACCGTCCTTGGTCACCCTCTCCATCCTCGACCTCGCCGCCGTCGGACGCGAGGAGACCGTCGCCGAGAGCTTCGCCGGCAGCGTCGAGCTGGCCCGCGCGGCAGAGAAGGGCGGCTACCGGCGGGTCTGGTACGCCGAGCACCACAACATCTCCTCGATCGCCTCTTCGGCGACCGCGGTTTTGATTGCCCACATCGCCGCGAAGACCGAGACGATCCGGCTGGGGGCCGGCGGGGTGATGCTGCCCAACCACTCCCCGCTGGTGATCGCCGAGCAGTTCGGGACCCTGGAGACGCTGCACCCGGGGCGGATCGACCTCGGGCTGGGGCGGGCGCCCGGTACCGACCAGCGGACCTGGATGGCGCTGCGGCGCGATCCAGCCGCCAGCGACCGGTTTCCGCAGGACGTCGTCGAGCTGCAGAGGTTCCTCGGCGACGAGGACCCGCTGCCCGGGCTGCGGGCGATCCCCGGCCGCGGCACCAAGGTGCCGCTCTACATCCTCGGCTCTTCCCTCTTCGGCGCCGAACTGGCCGCCCAGTTAGGACTGCCCTACGCCTTCGCCTCCCACTTCGCGCCCCGCTACCTGCACGAGGCGATCGCGGTCTACCGCAAGGGGTTCAAGCCCTCTCAGCAACTTGCCGAGCCCTACGTCATCGCCGGGGTTGGCGTGATTGCCGCCGACAGCGCAGAGAGCGCCGCCGCCCAGCTCGAAGCCGCGCGCCGGGTCCGCGCCCGCGCCCTCTTCGGCCGCGGCAAAAAGCTGACCGACGAGGACATCGCCGCGCTACTTCAGTCCCCCCAGGCGGCGGCCGTCGACGAAATGCTCGCCTATACCGCCACCGGCCTGGCCGCAGAGGTCGTCGCCTACCTGGAGAGCTTCGCCGCCGACACCGGGGCCGACGAGCTGATGACCGTCCACTACTCGGACTCGGTCCCAAATCGCTTACGCTCGGTGGGATTGACGGCGCCGTCTCAGTAACTAACCAGTCAGCGATGCCCGAGAGCCCTCGTCCCCCCGTGCCAATTTTGATGTACCACAGCGTCTCCGATGACCCCGGAGGCCGAAACGGCAAGCCGCTGACGGTGACGCCCGGGACGTTTGCCGAACACATCGAGTACCTCGACAGCGAGGGCTTCGGCGGCCACTCGGTGCGAGAACTGGTCGAGGCGCTGGACGGACGCACCGAGCTGAGCCCCAAGCCGGTGATCCTCACCTTCGACGACGCTTACCGGGACTTCCACACCGAGGCGCTGCCGGTCCTCGCCCGTCACGGTTTCTCGGTGACGGTCTACGTGACGACCGGCTACATCGGCAGCACCACCAACCCGTTGACGGGCGACCGCAAGCACCACCGCCCGGTCCTCTCGCTCGAGGAGCTCGGCGAGCTCGTCGCCGCCGGAATCGAGTGCGGCGCCCACAGCCACACCCACCCCCAGCTCGACGACGTTCCCCGGGCGCGGCTCGAGGACGAGGTGCGGCGACCCAAGGAGTTGCTCGAGGACAGACTGCAGACGCCGGTGCTCACCTTCGCCTACCCCTACGGCTACCACGACCGGGCTGCCAAGGACGCCGTGGCAGCCGCCGGCTACTCGGCTGCCTGCCGGGTCGGGAACCTCGCCTGCGAGCCCGGCGACGACCGCTTCGCGCTGCCGCGCCTGACCGTCCGCTCGCGGACCGACGTGCGCCGGCTCGGCCGCCTGGTGCGTCAGTCCCCATCGGCCCTCGGACGGGCACGGGCGGGCAGCAAGGACGAGCTCTGGCGCTTCCTCCGACGCCACACCTGGCTGGGCGAGAGGAGCGCGGCGTGAGCGGCAACGGGTCTTCGCCCTCGATCTCGGTCGTGATCTGCACCCACGACGAGCGGCGCTACGACGAAGTCGTCGAGGCGGTGCGGTCGATCGAGCGCCAGACCTATCCCGCTCTGGAGTCGATGGTCGTGGTCGACCACAACCGTCCCCTCTTCGAGCGGCTGAGCGCGGCCTTCCCGGAGCTGGCGGTGCTCGAGAACGGCGGGCCCCAGGGGGCGCCGTCCTCGAAGAACACCGGGGCGCTGATCGCCACCGGCGACGTCGTCGCCTTCCTCGACGACGACGCCGTCGCCGCCGACGACTGGCTGGAGGAGATCGCCAACGCCCACCGCACCCACCCGACCATCCTCGGCGTCGGTGGCTGGACCGAGCCGGCCTGGGAGCGCTCGCAGCCGCAGTGGTTCCCGGTCGAGTTCGGATGGGTGGTCGGCGCCAGCTATCGCGGCCTGCCGGACGCCGGCAGGCCGGTGCGCAACGCCACCGGCGGGAACATGTCCGTCGACCGCCGCGCCTACGTGGAAGCGGGCGGGTTCGACGTCAACCTCGGCAAGGTCGGGGTCCGCTCGGAGCCCGAAGACACCGAGCTCTGCATCCGTATCGGCAACATGCACCCCGACCGCCCATGGATCTTCTGGCCCGCCGCCCGGATCAGCCACAAGGTGCCGCTGGAGCGCGAATCTTTCCGCTACTTCCTCGCGCGTTGCCGCTACGAGGGTCTCGGCAAGGCGGCGCTGACGGCGATCGCCGGCGGCCGCCGTGGCCTCTCCAGCGAGCGCTCTTACGCGCTCCGCATCCTCTCCAGCGGCGTCGCGATCCGGGTCGCCAAGGGCTTGCGCTCTCGTGACCATTCCCTCTTCACCCAGGCGATCGTGCTCATCGTCGGTTTCGCCGTCACCACCGCCGGCTTCGCGGAGGGCCTCTTCACCGTCAAGCTGCGCGCGCTGCTCAGCGGCAACTTCAAGCCCAGCTAAAAGCTGGGAGCAGCGGCATTTCTTGCTCCTAAGATGGAGCGCATGCCGTCACGGGAGAGACTGGTGCCGCTGTCGTTCCAGCGCTGGCCGATCCGCTGGAAGCTGGCGATCGTCTCGGCATCCCTGACCTTCGCGATTCTCCTCATCTTCGGGGGGATCGTCGGTGAGGTGGCCACCACCCGGATCCGCAGCGACTTCAACCGCGACCTCGAGGAGGCGGCGACCCGGCTGGTGAGCAGGACGAGGATCGTCGAACGGACGTTCAGCGAACCGGTCGTCTTCAGCCCGAACCTGGCGGCCGTCTCGCTGCCCAACGGCGCCACGGCGAAGGTCGTCAACGCCGAAGGGACCGTCCTCGACGAAGCCCCCAAACTGAGTCCCGACCTCGGTCCGCCGAGCGCCGGGATCGGGAATGCCGGAGACCTGACGGTCGCGACCGAGCCAGTCTTCGGTCCCAACAACGAGGTGGTCGGCTACATCCAGTACGGGCGCAGCGACGACCACGTCGACTCGACCGTGACGCGGCTTTGGCTGTTCATCGTCCTCGGGATCCTGGGCGGAACCGCGCTGGCGGTGTTGGCGGGCGTCGCCCTTGCCCGCCGGGCGATGCGGCCGATCGCCACCCTGACCTCGACCGCACAGGAAATCGCCGCGACCCGCGACCCCTCCAAGCAGCTGCCGCAGCCCACCGCGGAAGACGAGGTCGCCGAACTGACCCACACCCTGCAGGAGATGCTGAACGCGCTGGACGCCTCGCAGACCGAGCGCGAGGCGGCGATGCAGAAACAGCGCGAATTCGTCGCCGATGCCTCGCACGAGCTTCGCACCCCGCTGACGAGCATCCTCGCCAACCTCGAACTGCTCGAAGCCCAGCTGGGGAAAGTCGACTACGGCGAAGAGCGGGAACTCGCGGCCTCGGCCGTTCGCTCCTCCCAGCGCATGAGCCGTCTCGTCTCCGACCTGCTGATCCTCGCCCGCTCAGACGCCGGTCAAAACCGGCCGAAGACGGACGTCGACCTCGCCGAGATCGCGATGAGCGCCGGGCGCGAGATCAGCCCGAGCCTGGGCGAGCGCTCCCTGCTCACCGAATGCCAGCCGGCGCCGGTCCACGGCAATCAGGACGAGCTGCACCGGCTCGTCCTCAATCTGCTCGACAACGCGGTCAGGTACTCGCCCGATGGGGCGGAGATTTCCCTGGCCACCAGATGCGACAGCGCGGCCGGAACGGCCGTCCTCGAGGTCGCCGACAGCGGTCCCGGGATTCCCGGAAAGATGCGAGAGCGGGTGTTCGAGCGGTTCGTGCGCGGCCAGAGCTCCTCGGACACCGCCGCGAGCAACGGCACCGGCCTGGGCCTGGCGATGGTCCGGGCGATCGCCGCCTCCCACGGGGGAACCGTCACCGCCGAGAGCTCCGAGCGGCTCGGCGGGGCCCGCCTCGTGGTCTCCCTCCCGGCGCTAAAGTCGCCCGACCAACCACCAGGAAAGCGAGGGCAGGCATGGCGAAGGACGACTCCCCCTCCGAGCTGATCGACGCGCGCATCGAGGAGCTGGGCGACTGGCGCGGCGAGACCCTCGCCCGGGTCCGATCCCTGATCAAACAGGCCGATCCCGACGTGGTCGAGGAGTGGAAATGGCGGAACCCGGTCTGGTCACACGACGGGATCGTCTGCACCGGCGAGAGTTACAAGGACAAAGTGAAGATGACCTTTGCCCAGGGCGCTTCCCTGGACGACCCCGCCGGCCTTTTCAACTCCAGCCTCGGAGGAAACACGAGGCGCGCGATCGACGTCCACGAGGACGAGGAGATCGACGAGGCGGCGCTGAAGGACCTGATCCGCGCGGCCGTGGCGCTGAACACCTCGGGGGTGAGCTGAGATGGGAAAGCTGATCGCTACCACGCAGGCCACCCTCGACGGGGTCATCGACCCGGTCGGCGAGTGGGTCCAGCCGGACGGGGATCACGGCGTTCACTCGTTCGAGCGACAGGCCAGATCCAGCGGGATGGTGCTGGGCCGCAAGACCTACGAGGGCCTGGCGGGGTACTGGCCGAGCCAGTCGGGCAAATGGGCCGACATGGTCAACGCGATGCCGAAGTACGTCGGCTCCAGCACCCTCTCCGGCGAGCTCGAGTGGAACGCGACCCTGCTGGAGGGCGACCTCGAGGACTCGATCCCAGAGCTGAAGGACGAGGTCGACGGCGACCTCTTCATGCACGGCAGCGGCGAGTTCGCCTACGCCCTCGCCGAGAAGGGGCTGATCGACGAGTACGAGATCTACCTCAACCCGCTCGTCTGGGGCGAAGCCAACCTCCACGTGCTCGGCGACAGGGGAACCGTGCGAATGGAGCTCAGCGACGTGAAGCGGTTCGACTCCGGGGTCGTCCTGCTCACCTACTTGCCGGCTTCCTGACGTGACCGAAAGCGAAGGATCGGCGTCGATCTCGCCGACTGCTCACTACACCGGGCAAACCTGGGTCCAGAACGGCCTCTCCCATCCTCAGCTCGCCACGTGGCAGGGACGGGTGCTCCATCGCGGTTTTGGATTGCCCCTGGCGGTGAGCAAGACGCTCGGCGGGCCGACGCTGGACGGGCCGCTCCTCGCTCGCCACCGAATCATCGACTCACGCCTCGATGATCTGATGCACAGCGGCATCAGCCAGGTGGTCGAGGTCGCCTGCGGGATGTCTCCCAGGGGCTGGCGCTTCACCGAGCAGTGCGGCGAGCGGCTCACCTATGTCGAGGCGGATCTGCCGGGAATGGCGCAGCGAAAGCGCGATGCGCTAACCCGAATGGACTCGCTCACCGACCGCCATCGCGTGGTTGACCTAGATGTCCTCCAAGTGGGTGGGCCGGGCAGCCTCGAGGCTCTCGTCGAGACCCTGGACCCAGCCGAGGGACTAGTGATCATCACCGAGGGCCTGCTCACCTACTTAGAAGACGACAGCGTGGATGCACTGTGGGCCCGCCTCGCCACGGCACTCGGGCGGTTCGACAAAGGCGTCTACCTCTCGGACCTCCGCTTCGCGAGAGGGGACCAAGGGCTTCTCGAGCGCACTTTCGACGTCGTCCTCGGCACCTTCGTGCGCGGCCAGGTCTACACCTATCGCGGCGACGAAGCGACGGCCGAGGCGACCCTGCGCAGCGCCGGCTTCGCGGAAGTCCAACTGCATCGTGGCGACGAGCATCCGGCGGCCGCTGACGCTCGCAGCGATCCCGCCGCGAGCGCGATCTGCGTCATCGAGGCCGGCTGCGGCTAGTCGCCGCTCCGCCCTCGCAGGCGCGCCGTCCATCGCACGTGGCGTCGCCGCAGCTCGTCTTCGTCGAGGTCTGCGCGGCCCAGCGGCCGGTAGTTCGGGACCCAGGACGCGACGCCCTCGTGGGATCGAGCGGCGGCCCAGCAATCCCAAAGATGGATCTCACCGGCTGCCTCGCCGCTCTCGGCCTCGTAGGCCGCAAGAAACTCGTCCGCGATCGTCTCGTCGAAGAGAAGGACGAGATCGAGCCGGCACCAGCCCAGGTCGAAGCCACGCGGACCGCGGCAGCCGCTCGACCAGTCGACGATGCCGGTGAGCCTCCCGTCCCGCCAGACGACATTGCCCGACCAGTAGTCGCAATGGGTGAGGACCGCCCGCGACCTGACGATCTCCGACCAGCGCGAGCGGACGTCCGCCGCCAGGGGGCCGGCCAACATCTCCTCGGCGCCTCCGCCGAGGTCGAACACGCTCGGCAACTCCGCCAGCCGCTCGCTCGGCACCGCGTGAACCGCCGCGAGCCCTCGGCCCAACTCGCGAGCCCATCCCCGGGGGTCGGCCGGGGTAATGTCCGGCTGACCGTCGAGCCAGCTGACCAGGGAAGTCGGGAACTTCGACCAACGGCCGTCGAGATCGCCGCCGAGCAGCACCGGAGCCAAACCCCCGAGTCCGTCGAGAGCCCGCAGCGCCCGCTGCTCGCGCCGAGGCGCAAGGTCGCCCGGAAACTGGCGGACGACAACGCTGGTCGCGGGATTCTCGGTATCGACCCGCCAGGTCTCCGCGTGCTGACCGCCCTCGAGGCGCTCGGCACCCAGGATCACAGCCGCGGGGCCCGCCAGCCGCCGAACCTCCTCCAGCGCTCCAGACGAAGGCAGGGTCTCGGATCGCGTCATCGTCGACACTTTAGGTCGATGGCGGGATCCTTCAACACCGAAACAGTCTCGACTATCCTCAAGAGGATTTGGCGCGCCGAGCTCCCTACACCCGAGTCGTAAAAGAGAATCGACTTCGACCCGAGCGGGTTAGAGGTATGGGCGACGTGCCGTTTCGGCGGTTCGAATGCCTAAACCCAACCTGCGAGGAAACGCTAGTTGTCCTTGAGGACGATTGCGGAGAAGGCTTCTCCATCACCTGCCCTACATGTGACTATCTTCACTTCGATGGCGGCTCCCTCCACCTGTTTGACTACGCGCTAGTTCATCGAGAGAGCGGCGATACGATTAACTCAGGGCCGTTCGCGCCGACCCATAACGCCTACCTCGCCCTTGCCGAACGAGTGAAGTACTGCGTGCTTTGCTACACCCTTCAGCCTCTCGAATCTTTCGATCGCCACTCTTCTCGAGCCACTGGTCGGCAAGGTGAGTGTCGAATGTGCAAGAGGCTCTACAACGAGCTAAAGAACGAATCTCGGTTGACCGAGCAGCACCGTGAGGCAGCCGAGACCAGAAGGTTGCTCACGGCTTTGAGTGGAGAGACCGACGTCGGCAGCATAGATGAGTTGCTGGCCCGGTTCGACCATCAGTGCTTCAACTGCCTGAAGCCACTCCAAGATAAGCCCGGGGGTGTAGACGGCTACTACCTGGATCACACCCTGCCCGTTTCCTGGCTATGGCCGCTTGACCTGGGTCCAACCATCCTCTGCCGGCAGTGCAACGGCCGAAAGAGCGACCATTGGCCTTCAGAGTTTTATGGCGACATCGCCAAGCTGCGTGCCCTCGCGACTCGGACTGGAATACCGTTCAGTCAGATTAGTGGGCCCCCCTCCTTTAATCCTGCCGCAATCGAACGCTTCCGTACCGAAGCAGACTCCATCATCGAACGGTGGGTTCAACACCCGAAGAAGCTCAAGGCATTGAAACTGCGCATTGAAGCGGCATCGGGAGAGAACGTGTTTCGCGACGCTGACCCCGCATCTCTGCGGGCCATTGGCTTAAGTAGCTAACGAGATCGCATCAGTAAGAATTGATGCGTATGCGTAGTGCCCTGATCGGAGACGCCGTGGGACTGACACAAGGATACGTCCTCCTCGAAGACGCCTTCCGTCAGAAACCAGGGGGCGGCCAAGTCCGCTAGCTCCGTAGCCATATCAAAGGTTCGGCTCTTTCCAAGGTGCCAGACAACCAATCCATCATCCTTGAGCGGGCGATGCAAAGCAGCGAGAACGCGCTCATAAATCGAAAAGTCCCGGGCTTGCCGGTACTCGAGGAATCGCTCACGCTCGACCTCAAAGGCCTCTGGCTCCCAGCCAGAGAACCACATTCGCATCCAGTTGTTGGTGTGGAAACGGGTCGAGCCGAAGAACGGCGGAGACGTGATCACCACGTCTGCCTTTCTAAAAGAGGTATCGATATCTACGACATCCTCTTTCGTTGAGATGCCATCGGTCCAATTTCCTCCAAGCTCGCAATCGAGGAGACGCTGCACCTTATTCGCCAGTCGAGGAGCGAGCGGACGGTGTTCTGTGGGTCCCGTAGGAGCGAACGGCGTAATGGGATGGGATCGCCGGCTCAGTGCATAAGGCCGGTTGCCATGAAGAATGTGCGCACAGGCGGACCACAGAAGAGCCGTTGATGCATCTCGTGGGGCTCGCAGTAGCCAGCTCCGAGCCGAAACGATTTCTTTCAAGGTCTGCTCGTGAAAGTACTCCTTCATTGGACCATTCATGCCCCAATTTCGGATGGAATCCAGGGACGCACTGCCAGCGTCAGATTCAACGAAAGCGAGGAGCTCCCCTAGCCCTACCTCGACAGCTTTGGCGTCGGGACGAACCGTCTTCGCCGTGGTCAGTTGATTGGCCAGTGGACTTATGTCGTTTCCCCAGCCCACACGACCTTGTAGGCAGGCCTCCAGTGGGATCGTTCCAGCCCCTGAGAAGGGGTCGAAGACGGTGTCCCCTGGCTTGGAAAATTCGCGCACCAAAAAATGCGCGATGCTCGGCTTAAGCTTGGCCTGGTAAGAACACATCGAGTGCCACGCATGACCCCAATTACGCGCAGAGAAAGGGGGGCTCCCGAATGGTCGATCATCGACAAGCCTTTCCAGGCGACGCACCGGCGCATCGAAGGTGGCGCGTATACGTCTTGGCCGCGGAGTCTTGAAAACCAGCAGCTTTTGCACAAGCGGAGATCCGTCATTTGATCTGCGATCGCGAATCTTGCTCGACTCGACCAACTCCAAGCCAGCCTCAGACGCAACTGACGTCAACATCTCGTCAGTCGGAACGTGTACCCCAGCGAACCTCGAGTCTCCGATGTCAAGAAATAGAGCACTCCCCGGCCTCAGGCGCATGCTCGTGGCTCGGAATACCAGAGACATATCGCGGGTGTAGGCGGCAACCATCGCTGGAATGCGTCGATCGTAAGCGTTTTCGTCCAGAGCATTTAGGACAGAGTTGATTTTTGGATCATTAAATGATCTACGCAAGGCTCGAAGGCGGACATTGTTAATACCAGCCGTAACGGCATTGTCACGGATTTCCCGAAGCTCACCACTTTTCGAAATCATGTCCAGCACCCACATCTCAAGCTTGGTGTTACGGACATAGTTAGTCCCGTTCAGGTACGGCGGTGACGTAACGCAGACCTCGTAAGTGGGCTCACCTTTGCCTGGAAACCTACGGGCGTCCTGCCAGATCGGCCCAAGGTCGGCGCCATCGAGCTCAACCGAGTCAAGGTCGTCAATCATCATCTCGATCGCCGCTCGAAAGCGGGGAAGCACCTTCTTGCCCTGGCCGTTGGTCTCGCTTTCTCTACGCCGCCGAAGATCGGCGCGTCTGATCATGTTCGAGGAATCGACAAGCACTCTCGCCAGGGCCAGGAGAGCTAGATCTCGGTCGACCCCAAATTGCGCGTGTGCGTCAATCGCTCCCTTGACCCGAGTGATGTCTGCAAGTGCGACCCGCTCAAAGTAGTCGGCGTCAGAGAAGAGGCTACTCAAGAGGCCCGGATCTGCTTCAAAAGATTCGGCCCGCTCGATCAGCTGTTGGAATCGATCTTCGACGGCCGATCTTGGCTCTCTCGCCAGACGAGCTGCAACGACAGTCTTTACCCGGGTAACGAAACGAAGGAACGGATTTACCTCGGCTCCCGCAGCCTGAATTCCCATCTGGAGGGCTACTAGTGCCGTAGTTCCAGACCCAAGGAAGGGGTCATACACGGAGGCTGGCTTCTCACTAGATATCGCTAGTCGAGGAAGCTCATCTGAGAAGCCCTCGATCCATGGAAACCAGCGGTGGATCGGCTCATTCTTGACGTCGCGAAAGGTTCCGGCCGAACCGGGGATCGAGGTCAACATCAAGAGGATTCGATCAGATTGCCCGGACATAGGCGTGGGCCGATTTCCCCTCACCCACGACCTTCGGGTTATGACTCTCTAGCTAGGCACGCCGGCGGTAGTGCAAGTACACGGTCGCGCCGAACGTGCGGGTCTCGACCAGCTCGAGGTCGATGTGCACGTCGGGCGGGAAGTACGGCGTGCCGCCACCGACCACGATCGGGACGACGAACAGCTCGAACTCGTCGATCAGCCCGCGCCGCATGCATTCCGCCGCAAGGCCGGCACCGCCGACCGCGATCCTCCGGTCCCCGAGCGCAGCGATCTCCTCCTCGAGCGTTCCCGTGGCCAGCCGGTTGCTGCCCTCGACGCTCGTCAGCGTGGTGGAGAACACGATCTTCTCGAGCGGGCGCCAGATCTCGGCAAACTCCGCCATCACGGGGTCGGAGAACTCCTCGGTGTCCCACACGAGCATCGTCTCGTAGAGACGCCGGCCGAGCAGTTGTGCGTCGATCGCGCCGACCCGTTCGTTGTGGAACCGGTGCAGCTCCTGGCTTGGCACCGCCCAGTCGAAGCTTCCGTCGGGTCCGGCGATGTAGCCGTCGGCCGACAAGCTCATGGAATAGGTGATCACGAGGACATAGTGAATCGCGTCGAGCCGACGGCCTTCTCGGCAACCCCGCCGCACTTAATCGCGGTCGGGCGGTTCTGCGTCGGCTTAGTACGCACTAGTACCCGCCAGGGATTTGCCACGGGCGCCTAGACACGAAAAGGCTGAGGTTGAGTCGCAAGCGGCTATCGCCCCCGGGCGTTCGTCGGTCGGTACGCGTACGCAGCCTCCCTGACCGCCTCGTCGGTCTCCAAAGTCGCCCCCAGGGCGCCGCCAATCGTCCCCAGCGCGCTCGAGAGCCAGGCAAGGCGCACGTAGTCCCAGACGTCCGTGTCTCGCCCGAGCGCTTCCGAGAGAAGCGACGGTTCGATCAGCAGCAGGGCGGCGAGCAGGCTGGCGACGAAGACAGAGAGGTAAAGCGCGGTGACTCCGAATACGACCGTTGCGGTAGTCGCCAGGTTGAACAACGTCACCTGCTCGCGCACGCGTGGGGCGGGTGCCCGCTCCCAGAGGTGGTGGCCGGCGATCAACGTCACCGAGGCGGCAGCGATCGAGCCGAGGGCGGCAATCGCCAGTCGCAGCGGGCCGAGAGTTGCGGCGATTTTCCAGACTTCGATCTGGATCAAGCCGAAGGCGACCGCCGCGACCGCCGCCAGCATCGCCCGCCAAAGCCGCCCGACCAGCCGCCAGGGGTGATTGGCGCCGACCATCCCGACCAGCAGCCGCAGGTTGCCGCTGATCACCCGGGCGACGTAGGCGGCCCCCCCGTCGTCGTCGACATCGCCGGCCAGCTCGGCGAGGCGGCGCTGGACCCCAAGGCCTGCGCCGGTCGACTGGGCGGCGCGGCCACCCTCCGGATCGCCGACCAAGGTCCCGACCGCATCGGCGACGACGTCGTAGAGACGTTGGCGGCGCCTCAGCACGCCGAGCGCCGGTAGCGAGACCAGCGCCACGCCGTGGGTGCGGCTGGCATGGCTGAGCAACGTCCGGTGAGCGAGTCGCAGAGGCAGCTCGGTGATTGCCACCGCCAGGTCCCAATCGGCGCCGAGCAGCAGTCGACGGGCTGCGGAGACGAGCTCGGTCAGGTGCACCGGCGGCTCGGCCAGCGGGTCGGTGAGGACCTCTGGCTCCCACTCGACCTCGGGGTAGCGCTCTGCCAGAGCAGCGCCGAGCTCGGCCGCCAGCTCGTCGGCCGCCACCTGGTCGATTGCCGGCGAGACGATCAGGCCCAGCTTCACCGCCGCCATGGAGATCGCACGGCGCCTACTGCCGCCGGGCTTCCAGCTCCTCAATCCGCTCCAGCAGGTCGCAGGCGAGCGCCGCGCCGGCGACGTTGAGGCCGAGGTCGTGACGCAGCCGCGCCAGACGCGCGAGGCGTGCCGCGGCGTCCCAATCGAGGGGGTCGACGGCGTCGAGCGCGATCAGCCGCCGCACCAGGTCGGGGTGCAGGCCGGAGCGACGGGCCAGCGCCCGGGCGTCGACGAGGACGAGTGCCGTGCCGGGCGACATCAGCGCCCCTGCCTCGGGTCGAACCGGGAGACCGCGGCCAGCTCCTCGAACAGCTCGCGTTCGCGTTTCTCGAGCACCTTCGGAACGACGATCCTGACGCTTGCGTAGAGATCGCCTTTGCGTCCGCCCGGGCCCGGCATCCCCTCGCCTCTCAGCCGCAGACGGCGGCCGCTGGAGGAGCCGGCCGGAACTTTGACCTTGGCGCTGCCCTGGAGGGTCGGGACGGGAACCGTGGCCCCGAGCGCCGCCTCCCAGGGCGCGACCGGGATATCGACCACGAGGTCGTCGTCTTCGCGCCGGAAGCGCGGATGGCGTTTGATCCGCACCCGCAGGAAGAGGTCCCCCGCCGGGCCGCCGCTCGCCCCTGCCCCGCCCTGGCCGGCGAGGCGGATTTTCTGACCGTCACGTACGCCGGACGGGATCTGCACCTCGAAGTCGCGGCCGTCGGCGAGCGAGATTTTCTGTCTGCCGCCACGGGCCGCCTCCTCGAGCGTGACCTCGACCGTCGCCTCCTGATCGCCGCCCCGCATCGAAAAGCCTTCGAAGCCCCGGGAGGCCCCTCGCCGGCCACCGAAGAAGCTCTCGAAGAAATCGCTGAAGCCGGCGCCGTCGCCGAATCCCTGGCCATCGCCACCCCCGAATCCGCCGCCGAACCCGGAGGCGCCACTGACGTCCTCGCCGGCTTTCCAGTTCGGCCCGAGGCGTTCGTATTTCTCTCGTTTTTCGGGGTCGCGCAGAACCTCGTAGGCCTCCGAGACCTCTTTGAAGCGGTCCTCGGCACCGGGATCCTTGTTGACGTCCGGGTGATATTCGCGCGCGAGTTTGCGGTAGGCGCTGCGGATTTCCTCATCGCCGGCGTCGCGCGGGACGCCCAGTACCTCGTAGTAGTCACGAAAGCCGACCGCCAATCAGTCCCTGCCTTCCCCGCTGGGCTTCTGCTCCCGCTCTGAGCTGCCGCCGTCCCGCGAAACCACCACCTGCGCCGGGCGCAGCACCCGGTCGCCGTGGCGATAGCCCGAGCGGGCGACGTCGAGCACGGTGCGGTCGGGCACCTCGTCGCTCTCCTGAACCGAGATCGCCTCGTGCAGCTCGGGGTCGAAGCGATCGCCCACGGCCCCCACCCGTTCGACCCCCTGCCGGGCGAGGATCGCCTCCATCTGCTCGAGGACGCTGCGCAGCCCGTCGGAGGGCTGCATTCCCAGTGCCCGGTCGACACTGTCAACCGCCTCGATCCAGTCAAGCAGCAGCCGCTCAGCCTGTTCGGCGACCCGGCGCTCTACTTCCTGCGCCGAGCGCTTGCGGTAGTTCTCGAGGTCGGCGAGGGCGCGCAGGTAGCGCTCGTCGTCGCCTGGGGGTGGTCGTACGCCTGACTCCTGGTCGGCCACCTGCGCCGCTCCCTCGGCCTGACGCGCCTGTCCCTCCTCCTCACTCACGGGTGAACTCGGCATCGACGATCTCCTCTTCCTCGGCCGCCGGCTGGCCCTCGCCGCCGCCGTCCCGAGGGCCGGCCTTCGCACCGGCACTCTGCAGCGCCTGGACCATCTGCTGCAGGTCGGAGACCAGTGGCCGCACGCGGTCGAGACCGGCCTGCTCCTCGATTGCTGCCCGCGCGTCGCGGACCAGAGCCCCGGCCTGTTCTTTCTGGTTGACCGGCACCCGGTCGCCGATTTCCTCGAGCTGCCGTTCGACCCGATGGGCGAAGGCGTCGAGCTCGTTGCGGGCGTCGACCTCTTCGCGCCGCTGGCGGTCTTCGGCCGCGTGTTCTTCGGCTTCC
Organism: Solirubrobacterales bacterium; assembly: GCA_033856415.1. Taxonomy (GTDB): domain Bacteria; phylum Actinomycetota; class Thermoleophilia; order Solirubrobacterales; family 70-9; genus VAYN01. Next base: position 126,999 of record JAWVFA010000024.1, read on the forward strand.
TTGATCATCCGCTCGATGTCGGAGCTGTCGAGGTTGGTCGTTTCGGTGATCGTCACCTGCTGTTCGGCACCGGTGTCTTTGTCGCGCGCCGAGACGTTGAGAATGCCGTTCGCGTCGATGTCGAAGGTGACCTCGACCTGCGGCTCGCCGCGCGGCGCCGGCCGGATTCCTTCAAGCCGGAATTTGGCCAGCTGCCGGTTGTCGCGGGCCATCTCGCGCTCGCCCTGGAGGACGACGATGTCGACCGCGGTCTGGTTGTCCTCCGCGGTCGAGAAGACCTCGGTCCGCCGGGCTGGGATCGTCGTGTTGCGCTCGATGACTTTCGTCATCACGCCGCCCATCGTCTCCAGCCCGAGCGAGAGCGGGGTGACGTCGAGCAGCACGACGTCCTCGACTTCGCCTTTCAGCACCCCGGCCTGCAGGGCGGCGCCGATCGCCACCACCTCGTCCGGGTTGACCGTCTGGTTGGGGTCCTTGCCGCCGGTCAGTTTGCGCACCAGGTTCTGGACTTTCGGGATCCGGGTCGAGCCGCCGACCAGGATCACCTCGTCGATGCCGTCCGCGCTGAGGCCGGCGTCTTTCAGGGCCTGTTCGACCGGCCCACGGGTGCGCTCGATCAGGTCCTCGACCAGCTGCTCGAACTTCGACCGGGCGAGCGTGACGTTGAGGTGCTTCGGACCAGACGCGTCGGCCGTGATGAACGGCAGGTTGATCTGGGTCTGGGTAGTCGAAGAGAGCTCGACCTTGGCCCGCTCGGCGCCTTCGTACAACCGCTGCAGCGCTTGAGGGTCCGCCGCCAGGTTGATTCCCTGGTCCTTTTCGAATTCTTCGGTCAGCCAATCGACGATCCGTTTGTCGAAGTCGTCGCCGCCGAGGTGGCCGTCGCCGCTGGTCGCCCGCACCTCGATCACGCCGTCGCCGACTTCCAGCAGCGAGACGTCGAAGGTGCCGCCGCCAAGGTCGAAGACGAGGACGGTCTCGGAGCCTTTCTTGTCGAGACCGTAGGCGAGCGCCGCCGCGGTCGGCTCGTTGATGATCCGCAGCACCTCGAGGCCGGCGATCTTGCCGGCGTCTTTGGTCGCTTGGCGCTGTGCGTCGTTGAAGTAGGCGGGGACCGTGATCACCGCCTCAGTGACTTTTTCGCCGAGGAACTTGGCCGCGTCGTCGGCGAGCTTGCGCAACACCGCGGCCGAGATCTCCTCCGGCGCATGCTGTTTCCCGCGCACGTCGAAGCGGACCGCGTCGCTGGGCCCTTTGGCGACCTTGTAGGGGACAGTCTCGATCTCTGCCTGGACTTCGTCCCATTTGCGGCCGATGAACCGCTTGGCCGAGTAGATCGTCGCCTCGGGGTTGAGGATCGCCTGACGTTTGGCGATCTGGCCGAGCAGCCGCTCGCCGTCCTCGGTGAAGGCGACCACCGATGGCGTCGTCCGCGACCCCTCAGAGTTCGGAATCACCTCGGACTGTCCGCCCTCCATCGTCGCGGCCACCACCGAGTTGGTCGTGCCGAGGTCGATTCCGACCGCCTTCGCCATTGTGGCCTCCTCCCATGCCCCGGGACTGTCCGGGCCGTTTGCGGGCTTGCACACCTCCTGGTAGGGCGGCGAAAGCTGGCGTCAAGAGGTTTAGAGCAGCCTGCTGGAGGGAACATGGAGGGGTTACCGGGCGGCGACCTCGAGCACCTCGAGTATTGGTCCCGGTGAGCCGGAACTGCCCGGTCCACGGACTGCACACCGGAAGAAGAAAGGCGCATGCGCGACGGCGCGCATCCAGCGAGCTCGCCTCTCCCTATGGCCCGAGAGCGCCATCTTCTCGCCCTGACCGAGGCCGGTGACCGGGCCGCGACCGAGGAATTGGTGACGGCCTTCATGCCGGCGATCGACGGGGTCGCGACCCTCTACCGCAGCTTCCGCAGCCTCGAACGCCGGGAGCTTCAGCAGGAGGGTGTCGTCGGCCTGCTGCGCGCCGCGCGGCGCTACGACAGCCGCTACGAGACGCCGTTCTGGGCCTATGCCTCGTGGTGGGTCCGGCAGGCGATGCAGCAGCTCGTCGCCGAGCTGACCAGTCCCGTCGTCCTTTCCGACCGGGCCGCCCGCAGCCTCGTCCAGATGAAGCGGACTCGCGCCGCCTTCGCCCAGGCGAACCGGCGCGAGCCCTCCGACTCCGAGCTCGCCAAGGCCGCCAGGATGCCGCTGGCCCAGGTCCAGCAACTGGTCTCGCTCGAGCGCGCCCCAAGCAGTCTGCAGACCCCGGCTCCCGGCAACGAGGAGAGGGCGACGACCTTCGCCGAGCGACTCGCCGATCCGGCCGCCGAGGAGGCGTACGAACGGGTCGTCGACCTGGCCGAGGGGGAGCACATCGAGGAACTCGCCGCCGGCCTCGAGGAGCGCGAGCGCCGCATCGTCTTCGCTCATTACGGAATTGGCTGCCGGCAGCGGACGCTGCGCGAGATCGGCCGCGAGTCCGACCTCAGCGTCGAGCGAGTAAGACAGCTGGAGGAGCGCGCCCTCGCCAAGCTCCGCCAGGCAGCCGCCTGGCCATCGGACGCTTCTGGGAGCTAGCGACGGACTTCACGGCCTCCGAGCAGGCGTGCCGCCTCGGCGGCTACCTCGTCGTCAACCAGGACCTCGTAGCGGTCGGCACTGAGGCCGGCGACCGAGTCGAAGTCGCGCCGGCCGCGGCTCAGGGCATGCAGGAGCAGGCCGAACAGGGCCCCGACCAGAGCCCCGAACCAGAGGCCGTCGATCGCCAGCCAGAAGGCCGAGGTGACCGGTTCGAACCAGTTGAAGACCCCGAACAGCCACCCGATCAGGAAGCCGATCAGGGCGCCGGAGGCAAGGCCCTGCAGCGCCGCCTCGAGGTAGCCGCGGCGGCCGGTCACCTGCTCGACCAGCTTCCGATCACTCGGTTTGGTAGGGCGGGCCGGGGGCGGATCAAGTTCTCGACAAGGGCACCCGCGGGCCTACCTATTGGCGGGACGGCAAGCAGTCCTACGAAAAGGAGGAACCATGGCACTGCCAGTACGTCGCTCCGCCGGTGCCCCGCTGGCGGTCGAGCAATGGGACCCGTTCCGCGAGCTGATCCAAGGGGTTTTCGGGAACACGATGCAGAACGGCCAGAGCGCGTTCATACCGCGCTTCGACATCGAGGAGACCGAAGAGGCCTGGATCGTCGAGGCTGAGCTGCCGGGGGTGAAGCGCAAGGACGTCGACGTCGAAGTGCGCGACGGCGAGCTGCTGATCACCGGCGAGATCAAGGAGCGCGAGCGGGTCGGCGTGTTACGCCACCGCACCCGCCGAACCGGCAAATTCGAGATCCGCGTGGCGCTGCCGAACGACGTCGACACCGAACGGGTCGACGCGCGGCTCGACAGCGGCGTGATGCTCGTCGAGATCCCGAAGCCGGAGCGGGCGAAACCCCGCAAGGTCACGGTCGGCGGCAACGAGGAATCCGAAGAACGCTCGTAACGGGGCGGAGAGCCGGGCGGGGGCCTAACCGGCTCCCGCTTGGAGCCGCTCAGGGGTTGAGCTGGGCGTAGGCGAGGCGAACCGCCATTGCCCCCTCGCCGACCGCCGAGGCGACGCGTTTGATCGAGCCGGCACGGACGTCGCCGGCGGCGAGGATCCCCGGCACCCCGGTTTCGAGCAGGGCGGGCGGCGCCTCGCCGTTGCGGCTCTCCGGCACCACGCCGGGCCCGGTCCGCACGTAACCATGGTAGTCGAGCGGGACGACACCCTCGAGCCAGTCCGTGCACGGTTCGGCGCCGATGAAGACGAACAGCTCGCTGACGTCAAGGCGGCGGCGCCCGCCGCTCTCCAGGTCCTCGACGACGACGCCTTCGAGGGAGTCGTCCCCGAGCAGTTCGCGGATTTCGGTGTTGCGAAGCACCTCGACCCTGGGCAGGCGCTCGATCCGGTCGGCCAGGTAGCGCGACATGTCGCGAGTCAGCTCGCGATGACGAAGCAGCAGATAGATCTTGCTGGCACGGCGCGAGAGGAAGGCGGTTGCCTGCCCGGCCGAGTTGCCGCCGCCGACCACGGCGACCGAAGCGCCGACGCAGAGCTGCTCCTCCATAAAGGTCGCCTCGTAGTGGACCCCGCCACCCTCGAAGTGCTCGAGCCGCTCGACCGGGAGGCGGCGATAACGGGCGCCGGTGGCGATCAGCAGCGCCCGCGTTTCCAGCGTCGAGCCGTCGTCGAGCGAGATCGCGTGGGCTCCGTCCCCGGGCTCGAGCCCGACCGCGGCGGCACCGACGACGATCCGGGCACCGAACTTGCGCGCCTGGATCGTCGCTCGTTCGGCCAGCTCGGCACCGGAGATCCCCGACGGGAAGCCGAGGTAGTTCTCGATCCGCGAGGAGGCGCTGGCCTGGCCGCCGACGGCGATTCCGTCGATGGCGACGGTGAGCAGGCCCTCGGAGGCGCCGTAGACGGTCGCCGCCAGGCCGGCCGGCCCGGCGCCGACGACGACGAGGTCGCTGACCCGGTCGCGCGGCGGCTCCTCACGCATCCCGACCGCCGCCGCCAGCTCGGCGTTGCCCGGGTTGCGCCAGACCCGGCTGCCCCAGACCACGACCGGGGTTTCCTCGGGCCCTACCCCAAGCCGCTCGAGAAGCGCCTCGGCACGGGAGTCGCGCTCTGGGTCGATCCAGCGGAACGGCAGCCGGTTGCGGGCAGCGAAATCGCGGAGGCGGCGGGTGTCCGGCAGGTAGCGCGAGCCGACGATCTTCAGCCCTGCGCCGAGGCCGCTGAGCAGCTCCCGACGCAGCAGGAAGGCCCGCAATACGAGGTCGGCGAGGGCCGGGTCTTCGCCGACCAGCTGACGCAGCGTCTCCGGGGCCGCCTGCAGTACCTCCCCGGCCTCGCGGACCACCGTCGTGTAGAAGGCCGGCTGCCCGGTCAACAGGCTGAGCTCGCCGAGGAAGCGGCGGGGGCCATGGACGGCGACCGCGGGCTCGTCCCCCTCGGCATCGGCGTGGGCGGATACCAGGCCCTCGAGGACCACAAAGAAGTCGTAGGGAGAGTCGCCTTGGCGGTAGAGGCTCTCCCCCACCGTCGTCCGCGAGCGGCGACCGCGCGCCGTCAACGTCTCGATCTGACCCTCGCTGAGCCGCGGGAAGGCCCCGTCGCGGTCGGGGGTCTCGGTGACCTCGGTTGGCTCGGCGGCGCCCATGCCCTCAGCGCGCGGCGACCACCGGCCGGGCCTGGATCGTACCGCCGACGTGATCGGCCCGGTCCTCCTCGACGATGTCGCCGAGCAGGCTGATCCAGGCGAGCGCCACCCGCTCGGCGCGCGCCGCATCGTCGCCAGGCGGCACCTCGCGAATGTCGAGAAGCTGGGAGGCGGGGACGAGGGCGGTAACTCGCTCCGGGCCACCGATTCCCACGCGCTCGTCGACCACCACCGCGTCGACCGCGGCGCCGCCGCTGCGGTCGAGAAAGTCGATCGCTGCCCTGACGCAGGGCGCAGGCGATCCGGATCGCCTGCGCAGATGCCAGACCGCGTGCGCTCCGCGGTCCCGCAGCGCCACGGCGAAGGAGACCGTGAAGCAGTCGTGGAGGACGACGACGTCCCCCGGGCGCACCCTTCCGCCGAGGAAAGGCTCGGCGAGCTCGCCGCCGCGGGCGTATGCGGCCCGCGCCGCGGCACCGAGCGACCGGGGCGGGGAGACCCCGGCCAGCATCGCATCGAGCTGCCGTGCCAACTGCGCCGGGGGCTCGGCGGCTTCCACAGCGAGAGGATCGATCTCGAGGTCGTCCTTCAGCAGATTCCGGAGGCGCCAGCCAGCCGCGTGGCCGCCGGAGAGGGAGGCGGCGCACCACACCCTGCGGCCGGCAAGGGCGTCGCCCGCGCTGGAACGCAGCCAAGCGAGCACCCGGCGCTCGTGGGGCCCGATGGGAATCCCGATCCGATCGCTGCGCACGGCGGCCATCTGTTCCCTGGGTAGGCCGGTGGCGCCAGGTTGTCAACAGTGAACGCCCAAAGCTCCCGACGATGGGCTTGAAGCAGCGTCCGTACGGCTTACCAATGGGAGTGCACTTCGGACGACGGAGGCCGGTCCGACTCGGGGCGGCGAAACCCCTGGCTCCGCGATGGCGAGCTGAAAGAGAGGCGGGAGTTGCCGCGGACGCAGTGCCCCAACTGCCGGACCCGAATCCGCACCGCGGACCCTCCGCTTCATTGCCCCCGCTGCATCGTGCGAGGCATGGGGCGCTTCGAGCTCATCGTGCTCACCGGGTACGGGAAGCGCGACCGCCGGGAGCATCCGGCTCGGTCAGCTCCCGGCACCGCCGGTCCCTCGTGCTAGCCGCCGGAGCGTTAGGGCGCAGGAGCGGTCGGTTGACAGAAGCACCGCGGCGGCCTACCGGAGAGCACAGATGACGACCCAGTTGCAGACCGAACAGGGAATCGTGCGGGTGCCGACCGGAACCTGGACAGTAGATCCGATCCACTCCAGCGTCGGCTTCGAGGTCAAGCACATGATGATCTCCACCGTCCGGGGGCACTTCAAGCAGTACGAGGGGACGCTGGAGGCGGCCGAGGACTACCACGACTCACGGGTCTGGGGCAGCGTCCAGGTCGCCTCGATCGACACCAACAACGCCGACCGCGACGAACACCTTCTGGGGCCGGACTTCTTCGACGCCGAGCACTGGCCGTCGATCACGTTCGAGTCCACCGCGATCGAGCACATCGTGCTCGGGAGCTACCGGGTCACCGGCAATCTGACGATCAAGGGCGTCACCCGCGAGATCCAGGTCGAGGCCAACGTCGAAGGCGCGGCCGTAGACCCCTGGGGCAAAGATCGCGTCGGCATCGCGGTCCGCGGCTCGATCGACCGGACCGACTTCGGCCTCACCTGGCAGCAGTCGCTTGTCGGCGGCGGGCTGCTGGTCGGTGACCAGGTCGCGCTGCGAATCGACATCTCCGCGCTGCGGGCCTAGGGAGGGCAACGCCGTGGCGATGGCTCATACCAAGGCAGGCCCCCGCAGCAGCTTCGCGACCGTCAACCCGTACACCAACGAGGTAGTGCGGGAGTTCCCTTCGCTGCGCGGCGAGGAGATCGATCGGGTCATAGAGCGGGCTCACCGCGCGTCGGAGCCCTGGCGGCAGCGAGCGGCCGCAGAGCGGGCCGAGGTGGTCGGGCGGGCGGCGGTGCTGATGCGGGAGCGCTACGAGGAACTGGCGCGGACGATCACGCTCGAGATGGGGAAGCTGATCCGCCACAGCCGGGCGGAGCTGGACTTGACGATCCGGATCCTCGAGTACTACGCCCAGAAGGGCCCGGCGCAGATCGCCGACCAGCCCTTGGAGATTGACAACGAGGGCTCGGCGGTCATCCGCAACGAGCCACTCGGGGTCCTGCTGACCGTGCAGCCGTGGAACTTCCCCGCCTATCAAGCGATCCGGATCAGCGCCCCGAATCTGGTGCTCGGCAACACGATCCTGCTAAAGCACGCGGGGAGCGTGCCCCAATCCGCACTGGCGATCGAGGCGCTGTTCGCGGATGCCGGCGCTCCCGAGGGCGTCTTCACCAACGTCTTCGTCGAGGTGGAAGACATCGCGCGGATGGTCGAAAGCCCGCTCGTTCAGGGCTGCTCGCTGACCGGCAGCGACCGGGCCGGCTCCGCCTTGGGCGAGGAGGCCGGCCGCGCCGTCAAGAAGGTGGTGCTCGAGCTCGGCGGCAGCGACCCGTTCATCGTCCTCGACGGCGCCAACCTCGAGCGCACCGTGGAGGCGGCGTCGGTCGGGCGGATGCACAACATGGGCCAGGTCTGCACCAGCGCCAAGCGGATGATCGTGATGGACGACGTCTTCCAGGACTTCCTCGACGGCCTCGCCGAACGGATGGCCGAGCTCGAAGCGGGCGACCCATTCGACGAGAAGACGACGCTGGCGCCGCTCTCCTCCGAGCGGGCGGCCGAGCTGGTGATCGAGCAGGTCGACGAGGCGATCGAGAAGGGCGCCGGCGTGGTGACCGGCGGCCGCCGCATCGACCGCCCGGGCGCTTTCGTCGAGCCGACGATCCTGGTTGATATCACCCCGGAGATGCGCGCCTACCACGAGGAGCTGTTCGGTCCGGTCGCTGCCGTTTACCGGGTCGAGTCGGACGAGGAGGCGGTCGCCCTCGCCAACGGCTCGCAGTACGGGCTCGGCGCGGCGGTATTCGGCAGCGACGGCGAGCGCGCCCAGGCGGTGGCCGACCGGCTCGAGGCCGGGATGGTCTTCGTCAACCACCCAACCGCCTCGGAGCCGAGCCTGCCCTTCGGCGGAGTCAAGCGCTCCGGCTTCGGGCGCGAGCTCTCCCACCTCGGGATCCTCGAATTCGCCAACCGCAAGCTGATCGCGACGACGGCCACCGACGCGCCGATCCGCGACGCCTTGGGCTAGCTCGAATCGAGCCGTACCCGTGCAAAACCTTGTTACGATCATCACACGGTGACTCGGGGAAGGTCAGTCACGAAGGATTCGAAGCGAGATCATCCCAGTCCTGACGCGCTCGAAAGCGCCGAACGGCTGCTTCACACCGGAACCTGGGAATGGGACGTCGAGACCGACACGCTGCTCTGGTCGGACAATATGTACCGGCTGTTGGGCCTTGAGCCGGGGGCCATCGTCCCGACCCCAGACTTCGTAGTTGGGCGCACCCACCCCGAGGATCGCCAGCGGGTCGCGGCGGAAATTAAGGAGGCGCGCGCGAACGGGGGCCATCCCGATGTCACCTACCGCGCGATTTGGCCGGATGGCACCGTCCATAACCTCCACGGCGCCGCGGCGAGCTTCCCCGAGAACGGCAACGGAAAGCCGTCGCGGCTGGTGGGATCGGTCCAAGACGTTACCGAGCGAGAGCAGGCTGACCACTTCCGCGCGGCGGTGGTGGACACGATGCTCGAGGGCCTCTATGTCCTCGACGCCGAGGGCCGGGTTACCTTCGTAAATGCGGCGGCCTCGAGGTTGCTGGGTTGGACGGAGGCCGAGCTCCGCGGCCGGTCGATGCACGACACGATCCACTTCCAGTACGCCGATGGATCACCCCACGCCGAGGCAGATTGCGAGCTGCTGAAGGTGAGGAGCGAGGGGCGGTCGGTGCGGATGGAGCATGAGCACTTCACGCGCAAAAACGGATCGCTCTTCCCCGTCTCCTATTCGGCCGCGCCCCTGATGGTCGGGCCGATGGTGGACGGCGTCGTCGTCGTCTTCCGTGACGCCAGCCTCGAGCATGCCGAGGAGGACAAGGCCCAGCGCGAGCTCGACACCCTGGTCTGGGTCGGCCGCATCCGCGATGCCCTCGACGAGGACAGGATGCTGCTCTACTCGCAGCCGATCGTCCCGCTCGGCGACGGCGAGGGCGAGCCCAGCGAGGAGCTGCTGCTGCGAATGGCGGGGACCAACGGGGAGATCTACCCGCCGGGCACCTTCCTTCCCGTCGCGGAGAGGTACGGGCTGATCGGCGAGATCGATCGCTGGGTGATCGCCGAGGCGATTCGCTTGGCCGCCACCGGCCGCCGCATCGAGGCCAACCTCTCGGCCAGCTCGATCGGCAAGCTAGATCTTCTGGCATTGATCGAGCACGAACTACGCGAAACCGGGGCCGATCCCGCCAAGGTCGTCTTCGAGATAACCGAGACGGCGCTGATGGAGAACGGCGAGGCCGGGGAAGCTTTTGCCCGCGGTCTGGTCGAGATCGGCTGCCAGGTCGCGCTCGATGACTTCGGAACCGGCTTCGGCGGCTTCACCTACCTGAAGACGCTGCCGATCAAGTACCTGAAGATAGATATCGACTTCGTGCGCGAACTGCCCACGAATCGGGCCAACCAGCATCTGGTCAAAGCGATCGTCGGCCTGGCCAAGGATTTCGACTTCGAAACGATTGCCGAGGGCGTTGAGGACGCAGAGACCCTCACCCTGCTCGGGGACTACGGCGTCGATTTCGCCCAGGGCTTCCACCTCGGACGACCCAGCTTGATCGCCCCCGCCGGCTAGCGCCTGATGCGGTTCGGCGCCGCGGTCACGGAGCTCAATGGCGTCCGTCTCCCGGTCTGAGAAAGCACATGGAATCGGCGCAAGGGCGTAGATCATCCGCTCAGACTCGGCGGTGTCCCCGTCGAGTTCTTCGATGACGATGCCGCCGCCAAGGTCGATCGTGTCGACGAACTCGCCGGGGGCTCGCTCCCTGAATCGTCCGCAGCGGCGCGCCAGCCGCAGCCATCCTCGTGCCGAAGGTGTGGCGAAGGTCGTGGAAGCGAATCGAGCGGGACACCGGCCGCCTCACCGGCGCCCGTTACGCCGCAGCCCGCCCGTCCAGGCACGGCCGCCATCTAACGGGTATGAGGAGATGTGGATCAGCGAGCCGACCTTCAAGCGGCAGCTCGCTGTCTACCAAGTGCTCCCCGGCCCCGAGGCCCACGAGCTCTGCGTTTACTTCGGCCGCCTGCGCGGCGGCAAGCGCGGCGGCTTCATGGCAGGCCTCGGCTTCATGCTGCCGGGCTTCCTGCTTATGCTGGCGCTCTCGGCGCTGTACGTGGAGGCGAACATCGCCAGCGATCTCCACGCCCTCTTCTACGGCCTGAACGCGGCGGTCGGGGCGCTGGTGGCGCGCGCGGTGGTCCGGCTCGGCAAATCCTTCCTTACCGACCTGCCGCTCGTCCTGATCGCCGTCGCCGGGTTCGCGTTGACCCTCTTCGTGGGGGCGAGCTTCGTGCTGGTGCTGCTCGGCGGCGGGATCGCCTACGAGCTATGGCGAAACGCCCGGGCCTGGGTCGGCCCAGCGGGATCGTTCGCGGTCGGGCCGCTCGGGATCATCCTCGTCGCCCTTGGCGCGATCAGCTTCTCTCTCGGCGTTTCGATCTTTTGGGAGGGGTTGAAGGCGGGGCTGCTGACCTTCGGCGGCGCGTATACGGTCGTCCCGTTCCTGCACGACAGCGCTGTCGATGGCCACCGTTGGCTGACCGACAAGCAGTTCGTGGAAGGCTTGGCGATCGGCGGCATCCTGCCGGCGCCCCTGATCATCTTCGCCACCTTCGTCGGCTACCTCGCGGGAGGTCTCGTCGGCGCGCTGGTGATCACGCTTGGCATCTTCCTCCCTGCCTTCGTCTTCCCGATCTTCCTGCACCGCCAGCTCGTCGCGATCTCCGAGAACCCGCGTCTTCATCTATTCCTTTTGGGAGTGGCGGCCGGGGTGGTCGGCCTGATCGCCGCCGTCACCGTCGAAATCGTGGAAACCTCGGTGGTCGACGTCTACACCGCCGTCCTCGCCGTGGCCGCCTTCCTCGCGCTGAATCGATGGCATGGGAAATTGACCGTGCTCTACGTGGTTCTCGGCTGCGGGGTGGCGGGGGTGTTCCTGCAGGCGACCATCGTCTAGAGCCTCCCTACCATTTGGCTCATGCACGACGCGCTCGGCTACGCGCCGCTCGAGGGCAATCGCCACCGCCACGGCGAGACGATCCACTCCCATCCGCACCGCGGCCCCCACAGCCACCACAACTATGATCACCCTGACGACCAGGGCGACCACGGGCACGGGCACAGCCACAGCCACGGCCTGATCGACCCGAGCATCAAACGCTCGTGCGAGGGGTTGCGAGCCGTGGGCCTCTCGCTGGCAGTCTTGGGATTGACGGCGCTGGCGCAGGTGGCGATCTACGTCACCACCGGCAGCGTCGCCCTGCTCGCCGACCTGATCCACAACTTCGGCGACGCCGCCACCGCGATCCCGCTCGGGATCGCCTTCGCCCTGCGCTCCGAGCGAGCCGAGCGCGGCGCCGGCTACTTCGTCGTCCTGGCGATCTTCGTCTCGGCCTGCGTCGCCGGTTACGAGGCGGTGGAACGGCTGCTGAACCCCGAAGACGTGAGCCACGTCGGCGCCCTGGCGGCGGCGGGGGTGCTCGGCTTCGCCGGCAACATGATCGCGGCGGTGATCCGATCGCGCGCCGGCCGCACGCTCGTCAGCCCGGCGCTCGTCGCCGATGGCAACCATGCTCGAGCCGATGCCTATGTCAGCCTCGCTGTCCTCGCCAGCGCCCTCGCGGTCGAGCTCGGCGTGCAGATCGCCGACCCGCTGATCGGGCTTGCGATCACCCTCGTCATAGTCAAGATCACCTGGGATTCGTGGTGGACCGTGCGCGGCGGTCACCACGACCACTAGGTGCACGGGACCGCCGTCGAGCAGAGGGGCCGACCCCGCAGTTCCTCTGGCTGTTTGGCGCAAGCTGGTGCCGCCCCTACGGCTTCAACGGCGAGCTCGCCTTCTACCCGGCACCGGAGGAGACGTGGTCGGCGAGGCGGTCGAGGGGCCCCGGGATGCGAGTGACCGCCGAGAGAACCGCGTCGAAATTGGCCTTTGCGGTGTCGGTGTCTTCACCCACGCCCCAGGCCGTGTCGTCGCCGATGCTCAGCTTCACGTAGGAGATCGCCTTGGCGTCGGTCCCGTCGCTGAGCGTCTGCTGTTGGTAGTCGCGGACCTTGATCGCCACGTCCAGCAGTTGCTCGATCGCGTTGGCGAAGGCGGCAATCGTGCCGTTCCCCTCCCCCGTGATCGGCACCAGCTCGCTGCCGCACTGGAGCGTCGCCTCAAGCGCCGAGATGTGGTCCTTGTCGTTGCTGGTGACGGCGTGGCTGACCAGCGCCGCGTCAGGATGCCCCATGTACTCGCGGCGGAACAGCTTGATCAGCTGCTCGGCGGTGATTTCGGCGTTGGAGGCACCGACTTCCCGCTGGACGACGCGGGAGAACTCGATCTGCAGCAGGCGGGGAAGTTCGAGGTCGTGCTCGGCCCGCATTATGTAAGCGACGCCGCCCTTGCCCGACTGCGAGTTCACGCGCACGGCCTCGTCGTAGTTGCGGCCGACGTCCTTGGGGTCGAAGGGCAGATACGGCACGTCCCAGATCGCGCTATCCGGGTCCGGCAGCTCGCCGATCGCCTCCATGCCCTTCTTGATTGCGTCCTGATGGGAGCCCGAGAAGGCCGTGTAGACGAGATCGCCGACGTAGGGATGGCGCTCGCCGATCGGCATCCGGTTGCAGAATTCGACGTCCCGGCGAACCTCGTTGATCCGCGAGAAGTCGAGCTCGGGATCGACCCCCTGGGTCATCAGGTTCAGCGCCAGGGTGACGAGATCGACATTCCCGGTCCGCTCACCGTTGCCGAACAGAGTGCCCTCGACCCGTTCGGCCCCGGCCATCAGGGCCAGCTCCGTCGCGGCTACCGCGGTGCCGCGGTCGTTGTGGGGATGCAGGCTGACTATCACTGAGTCTCGGCGCGAGACGTTGCGGCAGAACCACTCGATCACGTCGGCGTGGAGGTTCGGCGTCGACAGCTCGACCGTGGCGGGAAGGTTGAGGATCAGCTTGCGCTCCGGCGTCGGCTCGAAGACGTCCATCACCGCCTCGCACACTTCCAACGCGTAGTCGGGCTCGGTCGCGGTGAAGCTCTCGGGCGTGTACTCGAAACGGATGTCCTGGTCGGGCCGGCGTTCGGCCAGCTCCCGGCAGAGCTTCGCGCCCTCGACGGCGATTTCGCGAACGCCGGCGCGATCCAACTTGAAGACGACCCGCCGCTGGGTGGTCGAGGTCGAGTTGTAGAGGTGGACGGTCGCCCGCGGCAGCCCGTCGAGGCTCTCGAAGGTCTTGGCGATCAGCTCCTCGCGCGCCTGCGTCAGGACCATCACCGTCACGTCGCTGGGAATCAGTTCCTCGATCGCGAGAATTCGCATGAACTCGAACTCCGCCTCTGCCGCGGCGGGAAAGCCGACCTCGACCTCTTTGAGGCCGACGCGGTTCACCAGCACGTCGAACAGGCGTCGCTTGCGGTCGGTGTCCATCGGCGGGTCGAGCGCCTGGTTGCCGTCTCGGAGGTCGACGCTCGCCCAGACCGGCGCGGCGGTGATACGCGTGTCCGGCCAGGTCCGGTCAGGCAGCTCGACCTGTGGGTAGGGCGCGTACCTATGGAACGGCATCGATGACACAACTACCTCCTGCTCGCAATTTCGCTTCCTCTCCGTGCTGTTCTCGCGGCTCAGCGGCCGCCACGCGTTATTCCCCCCGAGGGGGGAGGAGGAGAAGAAGTCGAATTGACGAG
>JAWVFA010000025.1:0-171832 GCA_033856415.1 Solirubrobacterales bacterium
TCCACCCTTCAGCTCAGACACGCCTAGGTTTCGCCCCCCGGGACGGTCGGAATTGCGCAACGGCCGGGGATCGTGGACGGTGGCGCGTTGCTAGGGTCGGTCACGCATGGTCGGTGACACGATTTCGTTTGCCCGCGGCGCTCCCAGCGCCGACATCCTCCCCCACGAGCAGGTGCGGGAGGCGGCGGCGCGGGCGCTCGATTCCGACTGGGAAACGGCGCTCTCCTACGGCGTCGGAATCGGCCATCCCGGGCTCTGTCAGTGGGTCGCCGAGCGGCACGGTCACCTCGATCCCTCGCAGGTGATGATCGCCAACGGCTCGCTCGAGGCGGGGGCGATGTTGTTCCAGCATCTCCTCGGTCCCGGCGACCGCGTTGTCGTCGAGCAGCCGACCTACGATCGCACCCTGCTCCTCCTCCAGCAGATCGGGGTCGAGCTGGTGCCGGTGCGGCTCGAGGCCGACGGCCTCGACGTCGCGCAGCTGGAAGCGGCGCTCGCCGAGGGCCCGATCAAGTTCGCCCACGTCATCCCCAACGCCCACAACCCGGCGGGCTGCACGCTCTCCGAGGAGAAGCGCCGGCGCTTGGTCGCGCTCGCCGCCGAGCACGACTTCTGGATCTTCGAGGACGACCCCTACCGCGAGCTGCCCTTCAGCGGCTCTCCGCTGGCGACGATGCTCTCGATCGACGAGGCGGGCAAAGTCGTCCACGCCTCCTCCTTCTCGAAGACGGTCAGCCCCGGCGTCCGCGTCGGCTACCTCGCCGGGCCGGCGGACGAGATCAAGAAGCTGGCGAAAAAGGCGAACGAGACCTACATCTCGCCGAACATGCTGGCCGAGGCGATCGTCCTCGAGCTCTGCCGCAGCGGCGAGCTAGACCGCAACATCGAGTTCGTCAAAGGCGAGCTGAAGGCGCGCTGCGAGGCGCTGGTGACGGCGCTGCGCGAGCAGCTTCCCGAGGCCGAGTTCGTCGTCCCCGACGGTGGCTACTTCCTCTGGCTCGACCTCGCCGAGGGGACCGACACCGCCGCCCTCCTCGCCGAGGCGAAAGGCGACGGTGTCTCCTTCGTCGCCGGGCCCGACTTCATGATCGACGGCGGCGAGAACAGCCTCCGCCTCTCCTTCGCCCCGGTTCCGGCCGACCGCGCCGCCGAAGGCGTCTCACGGATCGCGGGCGCGCTCGAGCGTCTCCGCGCCAGCTCTCCCGCCTAGTCGCGCGGCGGGCTTGCCGCTGAGCGCAGGGCGCCTGCCGAAGCGATGACGACGAGGGCGATGGCGAGGACTTCGATCGCGTCGAGGCCCTGGGAGAGGGCGAGGAAGCCGATCGCGGCCGCCACCGCCGGCTCGAGGCTCATCAGGACTCCGAAGACCGCACGCGGCAGGCGCCGCAGCGCCTCGATCTCGAAGACGTAGGGGACCGCGGTGCTGAGGACGCCGACGGCGGCGCCGATCATGAGGTGGGAGGGGGTGAAGATCTCGCCGCCGCCCTGGGCGAGGCCGAGCGGAGCCACCAGCACGGCCGAGATCACCGCCGCCATCGTCGCTCCGCCGGCGCCCGGCCCGAGCGCCCCGACGCGGTCGCTCTGGACGATGTAGGCGGCCCAAAAGGCGCCGGCGGTGAGCGCGAGGACGACCCCGAGGGCGTCGATGCCATCGCCGCCGCTGAGGTCGGAGAGAAGGACGATCCCGATCGCGGCGAGCAGGGCCCAGACGAGGTCGCGGCGCCGCCGGGAGCCGACCAAGGCGACCCCGAGCGGCCCGACGAACTCGAGCGTGACCGTGATCCCGAGCGGCAGCCGGTCGAGGGCGGCGTAGAAGAAGAGGTTGACGGCGGCGACCGCGATGCCGAGCGCGATCACGTCGCGGTGCGGCCACTCGCGCGCTCGCAGCACGGCGCCCCGCGTCACCGCGAGCAGCACCAGGGCGCCGAAGGTGGCGCGGAGGAAGACCGCTCCCATCGAGCCGATCTCGTCGAACAGGGTCGTCGCCAGCGCCGCCCCGCACTGGACCGAGACGATCGAGGCGAGGACCAGGAGCGCCGCTCCCCGGGTCCGTCCCGTCGCCGTCGTCGAGGTCGCCATCGGCGGATTTTGATCCACCGGGCGCCGGTCCCCCGTAGGTGAGGGCAAGTAAACGACCAGGAGGCAAGTAAAAATGGCTGAGCTCGAGCAGCTCAAAGACCCCGTTTCGCGGCGCAAGTTCCTCGCGGTCGGCGGCAGCACCACCGCGGTGGCGGCCTTTCTCGCCGCCTGCGGCGACGACAGCGGCACGACCACGACCACGTCGATGAAATCGAGCACCGGCGCCGGCGAAACCGCCGAATTCGGCAAGGGCGACATCGGCATCCTCAACTACGCCCTGACCTTGGAGTACCTGGAGACCGCCTTCTACGCCGACGTCGTCAAGAGCGGGCTCTTCGAGGGCGCCGATCTGGAGACGATCCGCAAGTTCGGCCGCGAGGAGGCCGAACACGTCGAAGCGCTGACCGCTGCGGTGAAGCAGCTCGGCGGCAAGCCGGCGCCGGAACCGAAAGCCGAATTCCCGCTGAAGAGCGCGAAGTCGGTGCTGGAACTGGCGGGCACGGTCGAGAACCTCGGCGCCGCCGCCTACCTTGGCCAGGCGGCGAACATCCAGAGCCCCGAAGTGCTGGCCTCTGCGCTCGCCATCCACAGCGTCGAGGGACGCCACGCCGCCGTCCTCAACACCCTGCTGGGCGAATCGATCACCCCCGATGGCGCCTTCGCCAAGCCGGCCGACGTGCAGACCGTCCTCAAGTCCGTCGAACCGTTCCTCGTCGGCTGAGACCGCGAGACAAAGGAGATACAGCGATGAAAGAGCAACTGAAGACTCCCGAGCTCGCGGCGGTCGATATCGACGTCGAGGGCGGCGACCTCTCCCGCGGCGACGTGATCCTCAAGGGCGCGTTGGCGGCCGGGGCGATTTACGGCAGCGCGATGGTCAGTCCCTTCGTCCGCAAGGCCCTGGCGATGTCGGAATCCGGCGACGTCGGGATCCTCAACTTCGCCCTCACGCTCGAGTACCTGGAGGCGAAGTTCTACGCAGAAGCGAAGAGCCGGGCCAAGGCGAGCGGCGAACTGAAGAGCCTCGTCAACCTGCTGGCCGAAGACGAGCAGCAGCACGTCGAAGCGCTGGCCGCGACGGTGAAGAAACTGGGCGGCAAGCCGGTCGTCGAGCCGAAGTTCAACTTCGAATACAGCGATACCGCCGGCTTCCTCAAGCTGGCGCAGGTCTTCGAGGACACCGGCGTCAGCGCCTACAACGGCGCCGGCCCGATGATCAAGTCCAAAGAAGTCCTCGCGGCGGCTGGCGGCATCGTCCAGGTCGAGGCTCGCCACGCGGCGGCGATCCGGTTGCAGAACTCCGAAGAACCCGCTCCCGCGGCTTTCGACAGCCCGCTGAGCGAAAAGCAGGTTTTGAAGGCCGTCGAACCGTTCATCGTGTAATCAGCGATGGCGGTCAGGCGAGAGAAGGCGGAGCGACTGGCCGACGAGGAGCTGATGCCCCTCGTCGGCCGTCACGATCCCGAGGCGTTCGAGGTTCTCTACGACCGCCACGGGGGCGCCGCCTACTCGCTCGCCTACCGGATCGTCGGCGACCGCGCCGCCGCCGAAGAAGTCACCCAGGAGGCGTTCATCTCGGTCTGGCGCAGCGGCGCCCGCTTCGACGCGACCCGCGGCAGCGTCCGCTCCTGGCTGCTCAGCGTTGTCCGCAACCGGGCGATCGACTTCCTCCGCAGCCGCGCCGGCAAAGCGCCGAAGCTGACCTTCGACGACGATGCGGTGTTGGAGCAACGGCCGGCCCAGGAGCGGACCGAGGATGAAGCGCTGCAGCGCGAGACCGCGGCCGAGATCCAGGGTGCGCTCGGCAAGCTGCCCGGAGAGCAGTCGAAGGTGATCGAGCTCGCCTACTTCGGCGGTTTCAGCCACTCGGAGATCGCCCGGATACTCAACCTGCCGATGGGCACCGTGAAGGGACGAATGAGACTGGGTTTGGAGAAGATCCGGGGAGAGCTCGCGGAGGGACTGGCATGAACGCCTCCGATCACAACCGCTGGAGTGAGGATCTCGCCGCCTACGTGCTGGGCGCGCTCGACGGCGACGAGGCGGCGGCGATGGAGCGCCACCTCGATGGCTGCGAGAGCTGCCGCGAGGAGATGCGCTGGCTGGAGCCGGCGGTGCAGGTTCTGCCCGAGTCCGTCGAGCGCCAGGAGCCGCCGCGGGCGCTGCGCGAGGCGCTGATGGCCGAGGTCCGGGACGACGTCCGCGAGTCCGCGGGCCGCCGCGCCGCCGCTCGCCCCCGGCGCTGGCTGCTGAAGCCGGCGATGGGCTTCGCCGTCGTCGCTCTGTTGGTCGCCGGAGTGGTCGGCTACGAGGTCGGCAACGGCGGTTCGGACGGGTCCGGCGCCTCCACTCTCGAACGCCAGGTCGGCGAGATCAACGCGAAGATGGTTCAGGAAGGCGAGAGCGGCACGCTGCAGCTTTCGGGCGTCCACCAGCTTCCCCAGGACAAGGTCCTCGAGGCGTGGGTGGAACGCGAAGGCGAGGTCGAAGCGGTGCCGGCGCTGTTCGTCCCCGACCGCAACGGTCAGGCGGAGACGCGGATCGCCGACATGAACGGCGTCGATGTCGTGATGGTCACGGAAGAGCCGCAGGGGGGGAGCGAAACCCCGACCGGCGAGCCGATCATGACGATGGCTGTGCCCCAGTAGCGGCGTTTTTCCTAGCGGCCGTAGCGATCCGAGGAGAGCACCAATTGCTCGGGGATCGCCGCCCGCGGCGGCGGCGCCGGGTCGGCGCGGACCGAGACGGTCTCGGCGACGCTGCGGCTGACCTCGTGGTCTCCGTCGGCGGAGGCGATGACGACGCGCTCGTCGTCGGAGGTCTCGACCTTCCCCTCAAGGCCCGGGTCGAGCCCCGCCGCCTTCAGGTAGTGCAGTAGCTCCTCGGCCTCGTTCTCGAAGCGCAGGACGACGACGTCGGCGCCAACCTCGACGTCGGCAAGCAGCGAGCCCTGCTCGCGGATGCCCTCGACGATCGGGTGGCCGTGCGGGCAGGTGGTGGCGTCGCCGATCGCCGCCCGCATCCGCTCCTCCAGGACCGGCGACATCGCGTGCTCGATCCGCTCTGCCTCCTCGTGCACCTCGTCCCAGGGGATATGGAGGACGTCGGTGAGGAAGCGCTCGATCATCCGGTGGCGGCGGACGATGTAGCTGGCGTGCTCGCGGCCGGACTCGGTGAAGGCGAGGGTCTTGTCGGCGTTGCGCTCGACGTAGCCGTCGTCGATCAGGCGGCCGATCATCTCGTGCACGGTCGGCGGCGAGAGCTGCATCGCGCGGGCGATGTTGGCGCCGGTCATCGGCAGCCCGGCCTCCTCAAGCCAGAACATGATCTCCAGGTACTCCTGCTCCGCAACCGTCGCGTTCTCAGACGACACAAGCTCTCCTTTTAGGACCGGCGTTCCATCAGCGAGGAGACGACCGCCTCGTAGAAGCCGTCGCCCATGCTGCTTTCGGTAACGGTGACATTGTCCCAATTCGGCAGCGCCGCCCGCAAACCGGGGTCGTGCTCGGGCCCGTTGGCGACGACGAAGAAGCGGCCGACCGCGCTCGCCACCTCCAGGTCCTCGACCGAGTCGCCGACGGCGATGCACTCGCGCGGGTCGTAGCCACGGACGCGGGCGTGGCCGGTGACCGCCGCCGCCTTGCTGACCTGCCTGGGGACCAGATGGTAGGCGTGGGTGCGTCCCTCGACCGTCGCCATCGGCCGCCCGATCGCGCCGTTGTCGAGTAGGCGCAGGTCCTCGTCACCACGCTCGTGCAGTAGCGCGTTGGCCTCCTCAACATCGACCTTGCCGCGGAAGAGGTGGGAGAGGACGCGGCCGTGGTGCCAGGGCGAGTGGTACTCCAGGCGGCCTTCGAAGTGCTCGAAGAGCAGCTTCGGGATCCCCCGCTGCTCGATCTGCTCGTAGATCGTGCCGTCCTCGCTGGGCGCCATCTCGCCGGTCATCAGCGTCGTCTCGCCGTCGATCGCGAAGGCGCAGCCGGCCTCGTAGATGTAGGAGGTCTGACCCATCAGCCGCGCCGCCTCGTGTACCTGCGGCTCGCGGCGCCCGGACATGATCACGACCTCGGCGCCGGCCCGGTGACAGGCCTCGAGCGCCCGCGCCTGCGCCAGCGAGAAGCCGCCCTCGGCGTCGCGGAAGAGCGAGCTTCCCTTGCCGAGCAGGGTCCCGTCGAGATCGGTGTAGACGCAGCGGAGCGGCATCGGCGCGGTCGCTACCGTAGCGGGCATGGCGTGGAGGCTGGCTGACAGGACCCTCGACCTGGCGCGGCCGATCGGCGCCGGGATCGTCAACGTCACCGTCGACTCGATGTTCGAGGGGGCGCGCAGCGGCACACCCGAACAGGCCGTCGCCGACGGGCTGGCGCTGGCCGAGGCGGGCTTCGAGATGCTCGACGTCGGCGCCGTGGCGGCCAAGGCCGGTCCTCCGGTCTCACCCGAGGACGAGGCCGCGGCGCTGGTCCCGGCCGTCGAGGGCCTAGCCCGGCAACTCCGCTGTTCCTTTTCGTTGTCAGGGGACCAAAAGGAACAGGCGAGTGGCGCGGCGGTGGCGATTTCGGCCGACACGTTCTCGCCGGCGGTTGCGCGGCGGGCGCTCGAGGCGGGGGCCGAGGTGGTGAACGACATCTCCGGCGGTTGCGAGGAGATGTTCGAGCTCGTCGCCGCGACGGGCTGCGGCTACGTCCTGATGCACATCGAGGGGCCGCCGCGGGTCGACCGGCCGTGGCGCCCCTACGAAGACGTCGTCGACCACCTGCGCGCCTGGTTCGAGGGGAGAGTCGAGCTGGCTCGGGAGCTTGGGGTGGCGGAGGAGCAGATCGCGATCGACCCAGGACTCGACTTTGACCTCAGTCCCGAGCAGGATTTGGAGATCCTGCGGCGGCTCGGCGAGCTGCGGGCGCTCGGGCTGCCGCTCTACGTCTCGCTCTCGCGCAAGGACTTCATCGGGGCGGTGCTGGCCGGATCCTGGGAGGGACGGCTGCCCGCGGGCGAGCGCGAGTGGGGGACGGTGGCGGCGGTGACCCTGGCTGTCCGCGAGGGCGCCGACGTGCTCCGGATCCACGACCGCTCGTCCCTCCAGGCGCTGCACGTCGCGGCCGAGATCTGCCACCAGGTTGATGGGCCGATTTCCCGCCCTATAGGCGGGTTTTCGGCCCGTCAACGGAGGGGATGATGGCGCGCGGCGGCAGCCTGCTCGCATCCGAGTGGGCGATCGCGATCGATCCAGCGCGGCGGGACGGGCGGATCGTCGCCGAGTCGAGCGAAGAGGAGCGGCGCTCGCGGCCGGCGCCGCTGCCGGCGGAGCTCGACCCGGGGCTCGTCGCGGCGCTGGGCCGGGTCGGGATCGACTCCCTCTACACCCACCAGCTGCGCGCCTTCGAGGCGGCCGCCGACTCGAACCTGGTGATCACCAGCGGCACCGCCTCCGGCAAGAGCCTTGCCTTCAACCTGCCGGTCCTCGACGGGATCGCGGCGCGTCCCAAGGACCGGGCGCTCTACCTCTACCCGACCAAGGCGCTGGCCCAGGACCAGGCGCGCAAGCTCGCCCAGCTGCGGCCGCCGAACCTGCGCGAGGCGATCTACGACGGCGACACCCCGCGCGAGGAGCGTCCGGCGATCCGGCGCCGCAACAACCTCGTCCTCACCAATCCGGACATGCTCCACGTCGCCGTCCTGCCGAATCACAAGAGCTGGGGCGATTTCCTCGCCAACCTGCGCTGGGTCGTGGTCGACGAGGCCCACACCTACCGCGGCGTCTTCGGCTCCCACGTCGCCAACGTGCTGCGGCGGCTGCGGCGGCTGGCTCGTGCCTACGGCTCCGAACCGGGCTTCCTGCTCGCTTCGGCGACGATCGCCAACCCGGTCGAGCTGGCTGAGCGGCTGGTCGGGACGCCGGTCGAGCTGGTCGACGACGACGGCGCCCCGCGCGCCGGCCGCGAGATCGCGATGTGGAACCCGCCGCTGATCGACGAGAAGAGTGGCGCTCGGCGCTCGGCGCTCTCCGAGGCCGCCGACCTGCTCGCCGAGCTGGTCACCCACGGGGTGCGGACGATCTGCTTCCTCAAAAGCCGCCGCGGGATCGAGCTGATCCAGCGCTTTGCCAGCGAAAACCTCGAGCGGCGTGGCAAGCCGGAGTTGGCGAAGCGGATCGCCCCCTACCGCGGCGGCTACACCCCGCAGCAGCGGCGCGAGATCGAGTCCCGCCTCTCCTCGGGTGAGCTGCTCGCGGTCGTCGCCACCGACGCGCTGGAGCTGGGGATCGACGTCGGCGAGCTCGATGCGGCGATCTGCGTCACCTTCCCCGGCACCGTCGCCAGCCTGCGGCAGATGTGGGGGCGGGCGGGACGGCGCCGCCGCGGGCTCGCCGTCTACGTCGCCGGCCAGGACGCGCTCGACCAGTTCTTCTGTCGCCACCCGGAGGAGTTCATCGGGCGGCCGGTAGAGGCCGCGATCCTCGACCACACCAACGACCAGATCGCCTCCCGCCACCTGATCGCCGCCGCCTACGAGCTGCCGCTGACCGACGAGGACGACGACATCTTCGGCCCCGAGTGGCGCCAGCGCGCCGAGCGGCTGCTGGCCGCGGGGGAGCTGCGCGGGGTCGGCGGCAAGCTGATGCCGCGACGCAGCGAGTTCGTCGCCAACCGGATCCCGCTGCGCTCGGCCTCGGCCGACTCGGTCGCGGTGATCGAGCGCAACTCCGGCGAGATGCTGGGCCTGGTCGAGGCCGAGCGCGCCTTCACGACGATTCACCCCGGCGCCGTCTACCTCCACCTCGGCCGCTCCTACGAGGTGGACCGGCTCGACATCGAGGAGCGGCGGGCGGTGGTCTCCGCCTTCGACGGCGACTGGTACACGCGGCCGAAAAAGGAGACCGAGATCTACATCGAGCGGGTGCTCGAGCAGCGGGAGGTCGCCGGCGTGCAGCTCAACTTCGGCGAGGTCTCGGTGACCGAGCAGGTGATCGCCTTCCAGCGCGTCTCGGTCTCCGACCAGGAGCCGATCGACATCGTCGCTCTCGAGCTGCCCGAGCAGAACTTCGTCACCCAGGCGCTCTGGTACGTGCTGCCCGACGGCCTCGCCCGGGCGTTGCCGAGCGAGGCCCTACTCGGCTCTTTGCACGCGACCGAGCACAGCCAGATCGCGGTCCTGCCGCTGATCGCGATGTGCGACCGCTGGGACATCGGCGGCCTCTCGACCAACGTCCACTTCCAGACCGGCCGCTCGACGATCTTCATCTACGACGGCCATCCCGGCGGGGTCGGGATCACCAAGCGCGGCTACGAGCAGTTCGAGCGCCTGCTGGGCGACGCCGAGCGGCTGATCGCCGAGTGCCCCTGTGAGGCGGGTTGCCCCTCCTGCGTGCAGAGCCCCAAGTGCGGCAACCTCAACGAACCGCTGCACAAGGCCGGCGCCCTGGAGCTGATGGGGCTGATGCGCCGGGAGCTATAGGAGACGCACTTTCTTCCGGTATGCGGGAACAAGTGCGCTAGTCACTCGGCCATAGCTCGCGCAGGGCGAGGATCGCGAAGGCGTGGGACCAGGCGAGCGGGGTGGTCGAGCGGGGGACGCCGGTCTCGGCGTCGACCCGCTCCGGCAGATCGCCGGCCGGGGTGGCCGAGCGACGCAGCGCCCCCATCAGCTTCAGCGCTTCGCGCCGCTCGCCGAGGGCGGCGAGAGAGTAGGCGGTCCAGGCCGTCGGCGCGGACCAGGGGTCCTCGCCCCCGGGCCAGTCTTCTCCCGGAGTGATCCCGAAGCGGGTTCCCTGGGCGACCAGCTGCCGCATGCTGCGGCGAATCGCGGGATAGAGAGCGGGATGAGGAAACGGCCGCACCCCCCAGGCGGCCGCCGAGTCCCAACCGGAATCAGGTTCCCCCAGCCGCCTCACCAGCCGACGGGCCGATTCCGCTCCATATAAGGGCGTTTTCGGCCCGTCGGCGGCGGAGGCGAGGGCGTTGCCGACGTAATCGCCGGGGTCTCCCTCCCAGTAGTCGGCGCGGTCGCGCCAGGGAATGGGACCGCCGTCGGCGAGGATTTGGGCAGCGTGCCGGGCGCTGCCGATGAGTCCCGCGGCTTTCGAGGCGGCGGCGACCCAGCCGATTGCGTCGCCCTGCGCGGCTCGGCCGGAAACCGGACTGCCGTCGCCGTGGAAGCGGGCCGCTTGCTCGAGGCCGAGCGCGAGGAGGAAGCGCGTCGTGCGCACGGCTTGGGGGCCGTAGCCCGCAGCGGCGTAGGCGATCGCGGCCGCTGAGGCGTCGCGCGGCCAGACATAGGCCCAACCGTCGCGGGCGCCGGCGGCTACGGCCCCGGTGCGGCGGTCGGTGAGGGCGTGGAGGACGAGCAGCGAGCGGTCGTACATCGCCGTCGCCCAGTCCGGCGCGCCGGACCCAAGTGGTCGGCTTCGCGCCAGCCAATCCCGGTCGGAGGCTGTCGCCTCGGCAAGGAGGCGGGAAGACCGGATCACGGTTCCACCCTCAGCGTTCAGCCGCAGTCGCACCCAGGAGGAGTTGCGACCGACCGCGACGATGGCCAGCTCCTCGCCGTGCACCGCTTGCTCGATCCGCACCCAATCGCGGCCGAATCGCGCCTCAGTTCGCAGCACGTTCGACCCCGGCAAGTAGTGCTGCCGCACCTCGTCGGCGCGCCACATCGGCACTTCATCCGCACCGCGCCGCACCCAAATCTGGATCCCCGTGTCTCCCACGACCGTCCCCGCGGCCTGCCGCGCGGCCGGGTTATCGATCAGCGCCCGACCCGCGGGGCCCGGCGCCCGCAGGTCGACCACGTTCCCGTAAGCGTCGACCGCCGCCGTCAGTCTCCCGTCTCCCAGGACCGCGACTCCGAGGAAGGGCGGCGGCATCCCCGGCAGCCCGTCGGGGGTCTCCGGATCGATCTCCGAGCCGCCGGAGAGCAGCAGTACCCCCGCCGCCAGAACGGCCACCAGCCCCAGCGCCGCTCGAGCCCAGCCCATCCTGCAATGCAATCAGCCCCGTGCCCCTGCGGCCCGCTAGCCTTCCCGCTGCGGAAGCGGTTCGCGCTGCCCGGCCAGGTAGCTCAGTTGGTAGAGCACACGACTGAAAATCGTGGTGTCGCCGGTTCGAATCCGGCCCTGGCCATGAGATAGGGGGGCGGTGGCCGATCAGGCCGCCCCCTGCCGACGACCTAGACAGCCTTCCGGATCATCTCGGCTGGCGTAGCGTGCTCGACGCTAATCAGCTTCATCTTGCTCACCTCCTATTGCCGCGTGGTCAAGGAGCGAACAAGTTAAGTAAAATGATCAGAAGAATTCAACCTTATTAATGGGTTGAAACCCCTTCCCTTTCGGTGTCTACCCGCATACCGTCATACGTGGCGGTTCATGGGAAATACCGCCGCAGTTCCAAAAAAACACGGAAGGGGATAAATGTGTCTGAAGAGAAGCGCCGCCACGGCCCTAATCGGAAGAAACGGCGGAAGGTACAGCCATTTCGGCTCCGAGTACGGATCGTCGCTGCCGCCCTCCTCGGGGAGATCACGCCGAAGCAGATCGCCGAAAAAGAAAAGCTGGAGGTGGCCACGGTCCAGTACCACTTCGGCAAACTGGAGCGCGAAAAATGGCTCCATGTGAGCCGCACGG
Source organism: Solirubrobacterales bacterium (assembly GCA_033856415.1). Lineage (GTDB taxonomy): Bacteria > Actinomycetota > Thermoleophilia > Solirubrobacterales > 70-9 > VAYN01. The sequence continues at coordinate 11,696 of JAWVFA010000025.1, forward strand.
AGCCGGTCCGGGGAGGCATGCGCAAGTACTACGTCGCCGACCGCCTGAACCTCATCACGCATAGGGAGTTCGAGCAGATGAACGATCAGAATCGGCACGAAACCTCCGAGGGAGTCCTCCTGCACCAGCTGGAGATCTGTGGAGAGGCATTGGAGGCGGGCACCCTGGATGCCCGCGGCGACAGCCACCTCAGTCATACGCCGATGAACCTCGACCAGAAGGGCTGGAATGACCTCCGGAACTTGATGGACGGGGCGCTCGAACGGATTCTGGAGATCAAAGTCGAAGCGATGATGAGGCTCCGCACGAGCGGGGAGGAGCCGATCCCTACAGTCGCCAACCTGGGCCACTTCGAAGTCCCAGCCTCGGTTACCGCCGGAATGAGGGCTCAGCCCTGACCGAAACCCCCATCGGCCAACACCAGGAGCCCTCGGTCAAAGGCGAAATCCCTCTGGCCGAGGGCTCCCAGGTGCGGGGGTTGGAAATGCACCGCGCCATACTTTTCACGGATGGAACTGGAGACGCTACGCGGACTCGGGCGGCGTCAGCATCGCCTACCAGGTGCACGGGGACGGACCCCTCGATCTCCTGCTCGTGCCGGGGTTCGTCTCCCACGCCGAGCTGCTCACCGAGGAGCCGGGGATCGCCCGCTTCTTCCGCCGCCTCACTGCGTTCTCGCGACTGGTGGTCTTCGACAAGCGCGGTCAGGGCCTCTCCGACCGCCCCGGACGGCCGCCGACGCTGGAGGAGTCGATGGACGACCTGGAAGCGGTGATGAACGCCGCGGGGTGCGAGCGCCCGGCGATCTTCGGCATCTCCGAGGGGGGTCCGATGTCGGCCCTCTTCGCCGCCACCCATCCCGAACGGGTCTCCTCGCTGGTCCTCTTCGGCACCTTCGCCCGGATGCTGGAAGCGCCCGATTTCCCCCACGGCGTCTCCAAGCAGGCGCTGGACCGCTGGAGCGAGATCATCCGCCGCGACTGGGGAGGCCCCGTCGCCCTCAAACTCTGGGCGCCGAGCCGGGTGGGCGATCGCGAGTTCGAACGCTGGTGGGGGCGCCTGCTGCGCCAGGGGACGAGCCCCGCCGGCGCGATCGCCCTGATGGACCTCTACCGCGAGTTGGACGTGCGCGCGGTCCTGCCGGCGATCGACGTCCCGACGCTGATCCTGCACCGGGACGGTGACCGGATGATCTCGGTCGCGCAGGGCCGCTACATGGCCGAGACGATCCCCGGCGCCCGCTATGTCGAGTTGCCGGGGGAGGACCACCTGCCCTTCGTCGGCGACCTGGACGCGGTCCTCGACGAGGTCGAGGAGTTTCTCGTCGGCAGCCGCGGCGCAACCGAATCCGAACGGGCGCTGGCGACGATCCTCTTCACCGACATCGTCGGCTCGACCGAAAAGGCGGCGGAGCTGGGCGACCGCGACTGGCGGGCGCTGCTCGAGCGCCACGACGCCGCCGTCCGCCATCAGCTCTCCCTGTACCGGGGGCGCGAGGTGAAGACGATGGGCGACGGCTTTCTCGCCACCTTCGACGGCCCGGCCAGGGCGATCCGCTGCGCCGGCGCGGTCCGGGAGGAGATCGCGGCCCTGGGGATCGACGTCCGCGCCGGCATCCACACCGGCGAGGTCGAGCTGATCGGCGACGACGTCGGCGGCATGGCGGTCAACATCGGCGCCCGGATCGGCGCCCTGGCCGAACCCGGCGAGGTGCTGGTCTCGAGCACGGTGCGGGAGCTGGTGGTCGGTTCGGGCCTCGAGTTCGCCGACCGCGGCGTGCAGGGGCTGAAGGGGGCGCCCGGCGAGTGGCGCCTCTTCGCGGTCGATTCGCCTCCGAGTTGATCGTCGGCGGATCACGCGTCCTCAGCACAGACAAAACATTACCCTTGATCTTCAAGCTACCAAGGAGGATCAGGTGGACGACTGGCGCTACAACTTCCTCAGGGAAGACATCAAGCGGCTCCGTGACGATCTCAGTGAGGTGGAGAGGCGCCCGAGGGACCGCGCTGCGCGGGAACGGGTCGCCGCCGACATGGATGCAGTTGCCGCCGACCAGCCGGAGTGATCCGAGGCGACGTGGATCGGATGCGTCTCCCTGAGCAGCCTCAGCCCACCGCGACCTCGTAGGCGTCGTCGGCCTCGAGGAACGGCGCCAGGGTGACGTAGACCAGCGTCGGGACCAGGTCCGGCAGGGTCTCCGGGCCTTTCTTGTTGACGTGGTCGTAGAGCAGGGAGTAGAGGGCGCCGCCGATCGCCTCGGCCGCGATCGGCGGGGTGTCCGGTTTCAGCTCGTAGCCGGGGGCCAGGAGGCCCTCCATGCCTTCGGTGACGATCTCGCGCTGGTCGAGGGCGCGCTTGCCCGCTGCGTACATCTCGACTCCGCCCAGCCGTGCGTACTCGGGCTCTTCGGCGCCGAAGCAGAACATCGCTTCCTGGGTGTCGTGGACCGCGTGCGGCCAGTCGGGGGCGCGGCGGAAGGCCGGTAGGGCGGCGGCGAGCATGTGGGCCGAACCGCTGTCGAGGGCGGCGACGATCGCGTCCTCTTTGTTCTTGAAGTGTTCGTAGAAGGTGCGCTGCGAGGTCGAGGCGCGCTCGACGATCTCGGCCACGGTGGTGTCGGGATAGCCCTTCTCGGCGACCACCGCCGCCAGCGCCCGCAGCAGCCGCTCCGGCGGGCTCGACTGCGCCTGGCGTTCGTCGAAGGGCACCGCCTTGACCGTCCGCCGCCGCGTCGCCTTCAGCGGCCCCGGTGGCACCGGGTAGGAGAAGAGCCACTCCCACAGCTGTGGGGCCAGGCCCGGCAGCTCCTCCTCCTGACCGCGGTAGAGGCGCTTGTGGATTACCTTCTGGATGCCGCCGGCGATCGCCCGCACCAGCTCCCGCGGTAGGCCTTCGCGCTCGGGCACCTGGGCCAGCATCCGCACCGCCAGCTCGGTCGCCTGGTCCATCGAGCGATCGACCAGCGCCGCCCCCTCGGGGCCGGCGGCGTAGACCTCGACGATGCACATCTTCGCCGCCGCGGGCTGGGAGACGATCAGCCGGATCAGCTCCTCGAACGCGAGGCGCGCCCGCTCCGCCCCGGGTGGCGCGCTCTCGTCGCCGCCGAGTTTCTCCAGCGTCGGCCCGATCAGCTCTTCCACCGCCGCCAGAAAGCAGGCCTGCTTGTCCTCGAAGTGTTTGTAGAAGGCGCTGCGCGAGACGCCGGAGAGCTTGACCAGGTCGGCGACGGTCGCCGCCTCGTAGCCCTTCTCGTCGACCGCTGCGACCATCGCCGCGAAGAGTCGTTCGCGCTGGTTTTTCTCGGCCGTCTTGCGGGGCGTGCCCCGGCCCGGCCGCAGCTTTCGCTCCCGCAGGGAAGCCGCGTCTCCCCACGGAGTTCTCACCATCGTGGGGGGAAGATATCCCGGCTTCTGGGTCCAGCTCTTCACGACCACGTGAGATATATCAAGTGGTACGCACCAGACTGGACAGCGTGTCGAATAAGAACACTCGCGTACGCCCTATTTGGCTATATCAAGGGAAATGCTGCACCAGACAGTGTAACGGCTTTCCTGCCTTATCCGCATCCCCTTGACATTTCGGTCCGCGTCTGTTCTTATTTCGGCAGCGCGGCAATCCACTCGGCAACCTCAGGGTGCAGAAGTTCGACTCGGCCGGGCGCTTCGTCCTCACCTTCGGCGGCGAAGTCAACAAGACGACGAGTGCGAACCTCTGCACCGCCGCCTCGCACGATGTCTGTGGCACCGGAGTCGCGGGGACCGCACCGGGTCAGTTCAGCGCCTCCTACAGCTATGGTCTCGCCGCAGGCTTGGCCGACGATCTCTTCGTCGCCGACAAGGACCGCATCCAGCGCTTCAACCTGCAGGGAGAATTCCAAGCTTCGGTCCCCGTCCCCGGCAAGCAGGTTCAGTACCTCGCCTTCGACCCGGTGAGCAAAGACCTCTACGTGACCTACGCGGAAAAAACTGGTGTCCACAAGCTCGACGCCACCACGGGTACCGAAATCGGCGAACTCCAGGGCCAGACCTACGTCGCCACCGATCCCGATGGCAACGTCTACACGCTGACGGAAGGGGGGGTAACTCAGAAGATCGTCCAGTACGACTCCAGCGGCAACCCACTCTCACCGCCGACCTGTTGCCAACCGCCGCTGTTGCCAACCAGCAACTTCGATCGGTATGTCTTCAATGGCATCGGCACCAACGGCGCCGGTGACCTTTACGTCTCTCACACCTTCAGCCAAGATGGAAGCTCCGATAGCTTCATTCGCCTCTTCGGCCCCGGGCCGGTGAGCTTTGAAGCGCCTCCCAGAGTGCCGCCGGAGATACTCTCCCAGTTCGCCACCTCGGTCGATCGAACCGGCGCCGTGGTCAGCGCGGAGGTAAACCCGCACTTTTGGGCCGACACCCGCTTCTACGTTCAGTACGGAACCGGCAAATGCTCCGAAGGGGGTTGCCCGTCGGAGAGGCCGCTGCCGCCGGGGGCCTCCCTGACCACCAAAGCGGTCGCCGCCGCTCTGAAGACCCCCGGCGTCTTCCTCGAAGGCCTGGAGCCGGGGACCACCTACCACTACCGTTTCGTCGCCCAGAGCAGCGGCGGCGGCCCGGTCCGCGGGATCGGCGGCAAAGTCGGCGCCGACGGCGGCGAAAGCAGCTTCACCACCTATCCCGCTTCGACGGCCAAGCTCGATTGTCCCAATCAGCAGTTCCGCACCGGGTTCTCGGCGCAGCTGCCCGACTGTCGCGCCTTCGAGATGGTGAGCCCGGTTGAGAAGAACAACGGCGACATCAAGGCGTTGGTGACGATCAACAATTTCACCACCGCCCTCGACCAGAGCTCGAGCGACGGCAACAGGTTCACCTACTCCTCCTACCGCGCCTTCGCCGACCCGCAGGCCGGTACCTACACCAGCCAGTACATCGCCGAGCGGCAGGCCGGCGCCGGCTGGGCGAGCGAGTCGATCTCCCCTGTCCAGGGCCACGCCGCGGCAATCGTCAGCGAAAGCAACCTCGACAACGCGTACAAAGCCTTCTCCGCCGACCTCTGCAGCGGCTGGCTGGTCTCCGCCGCGGAACCGGTGTTGGCGCCGGGGGCGATCGAAGGCTACGGCCTTCCCTATCGGCGCGATAACTGCGGCGGCGAGGGCTATGAAGCCATGGTCACGGTTGAGCCGACGGCCGCGGTCGACTTCGAGCTCCAAGGCGTCTCGGCAGACGGCAAGAAGGCGATCGTGCGGGTGCGCGACAAGCTCACCGCCGATGCGGCAAGCGGCGTTAACCAGACTTACTACTCGAGCAACGGCGAGCTTTACCTGGTCTGCATCCTTCCGAATGGATTCCCCAGCGGCCAGAACTGCACGGGCGGGTCGGCCAGCCCTGGCGCGACCACCGGGGCCGGAGAACTCGGCCGGATGGCGAGCGTTACCAACGCCATCTCCGCCGACGGCCACCGCGTCTACTGGACCGATTCGGGTCCCACTGGAACCGTGCCCAAAGGAGGGCGGTCCGGGGCTCCCGGCAAGATCTACCTGCGCCTTAACCCCGACCAGGAACAGAGCGCTTTGAGCGGTGGCCAATGCACCGAGGCGGAGAAGGCGTGCACGCTGAAAGTCTCAGAGACCGTCTCGACGAAGGCCGCTGAATTCCTCGCTGCCACCGGCGACGGCGATAGGGCGCTCTTCGAGGTGACCGAAGGCGCCCAGGCCGGCAACCTCTACCGGTATGACCTCGAAGCCGGCGCCTCGACCCTGGTCGCCAAAAAGGTCGGGGTGCCTTCAGAGGAGGGGCCAGGATCCTTCGTCACCGGTCTGCTAGGGGCAAGCGAGGATCTCTCCCATGTCTATTTCGTCTCCCAGGAAGTACTGCCGGAAACCAGCGGCGCCACCGCGGGCAAATTGAACCTCTATCTCGATCGCGAAGGGGCGAAGACGTTCATCGCCACGCTCTCCAGCGGCGACGTGCCGGGCGTTAACACTCCCTCCAACTTTTCCCCCGCTCCGATTTACAAGGTCGCCAGGGTCAGCCCCGACGGCAACCGCCTCGCCTTCATCTCGACCGGGAGCCTGACCGGCTATGACAACACCGACCAGGTGAGCGGCGAGGCCGACGCGGAGGTCTATCTCTATGAGGCCGGCGCGGCCGGACCCGTGTGCGTTTCCTGCAACCCGAGCGGGGCTCGGCCGCGGGGACGGGCGCTGGTCGTAAACGGGACCAAGCCGAGGCCGGTGGCGGCGACGATCCCGCCGGCCCAGCACACCCTGCACTTCCCCCGCTCGCTCTCGGACGACGGCAAGCGCCTCTTCTTCGACAGCTACGACCCGCTCCTGCCGCGCGACACCAACGGCAAGGCCGACGTCTATCAGTGGGAGGCGGCGAGCGGTGCCAACGACTGCGAGGAAGCGGGAGCCGAGCTCTACGTGCCCGCCTCCCAGGGCTGTCTCAGCTTGATCTCCTCCGGCCAGAGCCCCAGCGACTCCGAATTTCTCGATGCCTCGCCAAGCGGCGACGACGTGTTTTTCACCACCAGTGCCAGCTTGGTGCCACAAGACTCCGGCTTGATCGACGTCTATGACGCCAGGGTGAACGGCGGCTTTGCGCAGCCCAGCCGGGTCGCGGCCTGTGAAGGGGAAGCATGTCAAGGCCCGCCCCCGCCACCCAACGACCCGACCCCGGCCTCAGCCACCTTCGACGGCGCGGGCAACGTCACCAAAGCGCCCAGGACTCGCTGCGCCAAAGGCAAGGTACGGCGCAAGGGCCGCTGCGTGGCCAAGAAGCACAAGAGGGCAACCAAGCAACACGGCCAGCGAGCCAGCCACAACCGGGGGGCAAACCGATGAAGCGCATCACCTGCATTCTCACCTTCGCGATCCTCTCCGCGCTGGCGATCGCCCCGGTGGCCCGGGCGGACTTCGGGGTCAAGGGCTTCGACGTGACCTTCGAAAACGAGGACGGCTCACCCGCCACCCAGGCCGGTTCCCATCCCTTCGCGGCGACCACCGGCTTTCAGCTCAACACCGTGGTCGACCCGAAATTCGGAGTGGTTCCCGACGGACAGCTGAAGACGCTGATTGCCAAGCAGCCGGATGGGTTCACGGGCAGTCCCCTGGCGACGCCCAAGTGCGACAGCGCCGATTTCCTCACGCTCGGCGAAGATGGCTACCCCAGTTGTCCCGATTCGACCGTGGTGGGGATCACCAGCGGCGAAGTTACCGAATTCGGCAAGAAGGCCTTTGCCCCCGTCTACAACCTGGTTCCGCCGCCCGGAGTGGTGGCGAAAGTGGGTTTCTTCCTGGTCCAAGTCCCGGTAACGGTCGAGATCGGCCTGGGTCAGGAACCTCCATATAACGTCACCGGAGGACTGATCAACGTCTCCCAGGCTGTCGAGGTCTACGGAGGGCAACTGCAGCTGTGGGGTGTGCCGGCTGATCCCGCCCACGATCCGTACCGTGGCCGCTGCCTGGATCTGGCAAACGCCGCCAATCAGATCGAATCTAACGGCATCTGCAAAACCAACGCCCCCGAAGTCCCCTTCATCACCCTGCCGCGATCCTGCACCGGGCCGATGACCAGCAGCTATGAAGCGATCTCCTGGCAAAACCCGTTCGCGGTGCCGGTCAGCGGCTCGGTCCTGAGCCACGACAACGCCGAACCCCCCAATCCACAGGGGATGACCGGCTGCTCCAAACTCGGCTTCAGCCCGACGATCGCCGCCAGGCCGACCAGCCTTGCCGCCCAGTCTCCGACCGGTCTCGACTTCTCTCTCGACGTCCACGACGAAGGGCTGACCAACCCCGCGGGATTGGCCCAGTCCGACATCAAACGCGCCGTCGTCACCCTGCCTGAGGGCTTCACCACCAATCCCTCTCAGGCCGAAGGGCTGGAGGTCTGCAGCGAGGCCGACCTGGATCGGGAGACGCTCAACTCCGAACCCGGCGCGGGCTGCCCCAACGCCTCCAAGATCGGCACCGTGGAAGTCGAAAGCCCCCTGGTCGACGAAGCGCTCAAGGGCTCGTTGTTCATCGCCGAGCCCTACGAGAACCGCTTCGGCTCGCTGCTGGCCGTCTATCTCGTCTTCAAGAACCCGACCCTCGGGATCATCGTCAAGCAGGCCCTGAAGGTGGAATCCGACCCGCTGACGGGTCGCATCACCACGGTCGCCGACGACATCCCGCAGCTGCCGTTCTCCCACTTCAGGTTGCACTTCCGCGAGGGCACGCGCTCACCGCTGGCAACCCCGCCGACCTGCGACGGCGACCCCTCGACCCCCGGCCGCGACCCCTTCACCGTCGCCGCCGAGCTCACCCCCTGGGCCGGAGGCGCGCCGCTCACCACCACCTCGAGCTTCGAAATCACCTCCGGCCCCAACGGGGCTCCCTGCCCCGCGGGCGGAACGCCTCCCTTCAGGCCGGAGCTCGAGGCGGGGACCCTCAACAACGCCGCCGGGCGCTTCTCGCCCTTCGTCCTGCGCCTGAGCAGAAATGACGGCGAACAGGAGTTCACCAACTTCTCGATCAAGCTGCCCCCCGGCGTCGCCGCCAAGCTCGCCGGGATCCCCTTCTGCTCGGATGCGGCGATCGCGGCCGCCACGGCCAGGACCGGCCCCCACGGCGGCCAGGAAGAGCTCGACTCCCCGAGTTGCCCCGCCGCCTCACAGGTCGGCAGGACCCTGGCCGGAGCCGGAGTCGGCCCGAGCCTCGCCTACGCCCCCGGCAAGATCTACCTCGCTGGCCCCTACCACGGCGCTCCGCTCTCGATGGTCTCGGTCACCTCTGGGGTGGTCGGGCCCTTCGACATCGGTACCGTCGTCGTCCGCCTCGCGGTCGACGTCAACCCCGAAACCGGCGAAGTCTTCCTCGATTCCACCGGCTCGGACCCGATCCCCCACATCGTCAAGGGGATCCCGATCCACCTGCGGGACATCCGCGCCTACACCGACCGTCCCGAATTCACCTTCAACCCGACGAGCTGCGAACCAACCTCGACCGCCGCCACCGTGCTCGGCAGCGGTCTCGATTTCGCCTCGGCGCTCGACGACAACCCGTTTGTCTCCACCTCGCGTTTCCAGGCCGCCGACTGCGCCGCCCTGCCCTTCGGGCCGAAGCTGGGCTTCAAGCTGCAGGGGGGGACCAAGCGCGGCGCCAACCCGTCGCTCCGCGCCCACGTGGGCATGAACGGGTTCGGCGAAGCGGCGATCCGCTACGCGCAGGTGACCCTGCCGAAGTCCGAGTTCCTCGAACAGGGACACATCGGCACGATCTGCACCCGGGTTCAGTTCAAGGAAGGCGCGGTGCCCGGCGAACGGTGCCCGGCCGCGTCCGTCTACGGTAAGGTGATCGCGAGGACGCCGATCCTCGACGAGCCGTTGGCCGGCCCCATCTTCCTGCGCTCCTCCGAACACAAGCTGCCCGATCTGGTGGCGGCGCTGCACGGCTCGGAGATCGACGTCTCCCTGGTCGGCAGGATCGACTCCGGTAAGAACGGGGGCATCCGAAACACCTTCGAATTCGTCCCGGACGCCCCCGTCACCTCGGCCGACTTCACCTTCTTCGGGGGCAAAAAGAGCCTGTTGAGCAACTCCCGCAACCTCTGCAGGTCGACCAACAAGGTCAAGGTCTTCCTCAAGGCACACTCCGGCAAGCGGGTCAGCTACAAGACCCCGCTGAAGCCGATGGGCTGCAAGAAGAAGGGTCACGCAAGAAGCAAGCGCCACGCCCGGCACCGCTAGCGGATGGCGGTTGCCCTGCGACGGCTCGCGATCGGCGGGGGGATCTGCCTGGTCCTCGGCGTCACGGTGGCGGCGGGGGCGACGGTGCAGCGAAACGGCCTGCGGATCACGCTGTTGAGCCAGGTGCAGCCCTACAAGCTTCCCCGCGAGGGCACGGCGCCGGTCGCCGTCTTCGTCGCCGGTCACGTCGCCACGGTCGGCGGCGGCGTCCCGCAGCAGCTGCTGGGCCTGGCGATCCGGGTCAATCGTCACGCGTTACTGCGCTCCCGCGGCCTGCCGCGGTGCGTCGCTCCCGAGATCGAGTCGTCCTCGACCGAGCGAGCGCTTGCCGCGTGCGGCGGCGCGCTGGTCGGTTCCGGTCGCTTCTGGGCCCACATCGTCCTGCCCGAACAGGGGGCCTACCCGACCCAGGGGCGGCTGCTCGTCTTCAATGGTCGCAGCAATGGCCGCCGCGCCCTGCTCGCCCACATCTACACCGAGAGCCCCTTCCCCTCCAGCTTCGTGATCCCGTTCGCGATGCGCGCCCTCCATGAGGGCGTCTACGGCACCGAACTGGTCGCCTCGCTGCCGGAAGCGCTCGGCGAATGGGGCTACGTCGACCGGATCAAGCTGACTCTGAAGCGCCGCTACCGCCGCGGCGGTCACACGTATTCGTACTTCAACGCCGGTTGCCCGGCTCTGCCCGGAGCGAACACGGCGGCCTTCCACCTCGCCTTCGCCGACTTCTCCTTCGCCGGTGGCAGGCAAGTGGGCGTGGACGTGACCAAGGCCTGCGGGGTACGCGAATGAGCGTCCGCGTCCCGCTCGCAAGCGTCGCCCTGCTGTGCGGCGCCATGCTCTTCGCCAACTCCGCCGACGCGAGCAACGACCCGCTGGGCGGCGGCAGCACGCGGCTCACCCTCGACAAGGGCTTCGACCGGGTGCTCGCCGCCAACGGGGTGACGGTTTCCGCCAAGGCTGGGGCCAGGCGCCACGGCCGCTCGCTGCTCTTGCCGGTGGCGGGGGGCAGCCTCGACCCAACGCTGGGGCGCGGCGCCATCGAGAGCGGCGGGGCCCTGATCCTCCGCCATGGCCGTCGTCGGGTGGTGGTCCGCAAGATCGAGATGAGGACCAAGCGCGAGCCGCTGATCGCCACGGTGGGGGGGAACCAGCTGAAGCTGGCACGGGCCGGCCGGCTCTCCTTTGAGAGGGACGGGTTCGGCTCGGTGCTGACCGCCGGCCCGCTGCGTCTGACCGCCAAGTTTGCGACTAGGCTCGGCAAGAAGCTGCGTCTGCGCGGCGTGTTCGAGGAGGGTCAGAGGCTGGGAACCATGCGGAGCGCGGCGCAGCCGCTGACGGTGACCCTGCAGCCCGCCGGCGCGGCGACGATCGACATCGCCCCCGCCTTTCTCTCCAAGCTCGACGGCCTCTTCGTCGCGGTCAATCCGATCGCCCCGGCCGAACGCTTCGGCGCCAGTTTCAGCTTCCCGATTGTCGCCGGCGGCGCGATCTCCCCCGATGCATCCCTGGGCACACTCAGAACCGGCGGGGACATCGAATTCCTCCAGCTCGGGGGCGGCCAGGTCTTCTGGCACGAACCATGGCTGGACCTCGGCGCCCGCTCCGACTCCGCCGAAACCGACATCCAGCCCTCGCCTCCCTACCCGGGCAAGCTGGGGCGGGTTCCCCTGCTCGACCTCGGGCCCGGCACCGTGGTCTCCGAACCCACTGCCCGCACGATCTCACTCGCCGGGGCGCAGCTGACCCTGCAAGCTGCCACGGCCGCCGCCTTCAACCAGACCTTTGCCGAGGGCAAAGCGGTGTTCGAGGCCGGGGAAGCGGTGGGGACGTTCAGCTTCACGGCAGAGGGGCAGTAGCGGTGCGTTTGATCGACAAGACCCGGTAGGGGTAGGTGTCGATCGCGATGCGCATCGAAGAGATTCGCCGCGGTCTGGCCGAGCGCCTGCGAGACCGGCACGGGGAGATCGAAGCGGCGACCCTGACTCGCGTTCAGTCGGTCTCAGACCCCGCCGAAACCTCCGACCCCGAGTACAGCGAAGGGGTCAGGGCGGCGGTCACCGCCGCGCTGACCTACGGGATCGAAGCTGTCGAGCGCAGCGAGGGGCATCCACCGCCGATGCCGACCGTGCTCCTTTCCCAGGCTCGTCTGGCGGCGCGCCACGGGATCAAGCTGGAGACGGTCCTGCGCCGCTACCTCGCCGGCTACACATTGCTCGGGGATTTCCTCATCGAGGAGTCCGAAAAGGCGGGGCCCCTCCACGGGAGCGCGTTGAAGCGACTGCTGCGGGTGCAAGCCGGCCTTCTGGACCGCCTGATGGTCGCGGTCAGCGAGGAGTACGAGCGCGAGGCGGCGGCCCGTGGCCACACTGTTGAGCAGCGCCGACTCGAGCAGATCAAGCGCCTGCTCGCCGGCGAGCTGCTCGACACCTCCGGACTGTCCTACGACTTCGATCACTGGAACCTCGGCGCGATTGCTCTCGGCAGCGAGGCCGCCGAGAGCGCCGGCGAGCTCTGCAGACGGCTGGACTGCCGCCTTCTCATCATCCAGCCCAACGAGGAGACCACCTGGATCTGGTTCGGGTCGCGCCGCCAGCCCGACCCGGCGGAGCTCAAGCGCCTCGCGCCCTCGATCTGCCCGGGGTGGCTGACCTTGACGGTGGGTGAGCCGGCGCCCGGGCTGTCGGGCTGGCGACTCAGTCACCGCCAGGCTGCGGCCGCCCTGCCGGTGGCCGTGCGCGGTTCAGCGAGGTTGACGCGCTACGCCGATGTTGCCCTTCTGGCCTCGATCCTCCAGGATGATCTGTTAGCCACATCTTTGCGCCAGATATATCTCGCTCCGCTCGCGGCCGAGCGTGACGGGGGCGCCGTCCTGCGCGAGAGCCTGCGCGCCTACTTCGACGCCGATCGCAACGTCTCCTCGGCCGCGGCGGCCCTCGGGGTTGACCGTCACACCGTCACCAATCGCCTGCGAACCGTGGAGGAACGGCTCTGCCGACCTCTGAGTACCTGCACGGCCGAGATTGATGCCGCCCTGAAGGTCGAGGATCTGCGCTATCCGTGCCTGCCCGACGCGGCCCTTCCCGGCGGTTGAGAGAAAGCGGATCCTTGGCCAGACTGGCTGTATCCGCTGGCCATTCACACCACATAGGTAGGGCGGCCGCGGGGCGTTTACGGCGAGGCTAATCGGAGTACGGACTCCGCGCTGCCAAAGCGTGAGGGGTATGCATGCACACACAACCCGCCCGTCCGCTGCCAAGCGCACCGGTAGGGCAAGGAGAACAACGTGAAACCGATCAAGACTCTAGGGCTTGCCGCATTGATGGCGCTGGCCCTGACCGCGCTGCTGGGGACCGCCTCGGCGTCCGCCTCGCAGTTCCGCGCGGAAGAATATCCGGTAGCGCTCAACGGAACGCAAATCACCCAGCAAAAACTAAAAACCGCAGGATCGTCACTGTTTTGCAATCCCACGACGATGTCGGGCAGCCTCCCGGCAGCGTCAAACACCATCACGCTGACGCCGGAATTCAAAGCCTGCTCGTACTACGGGCTACAAGCAACCGCCACCGTCAATAGCTGTAAGTACGTATTCACCAGCACCAACGAAGCCGCGCCCTTCACTGGCACCATGGACATAGCGTGCAGTAACGGCGACAAGATAGAATTCCAGAGCCCTTTTTTGGGCTGCACGGTGAAAATCCCGGCGCAGAGCGGACTTAACGCCACCTTGGCCAACGATGACATCCTGACCCGAAGCCGCAATCGCAAGATCACGGCTACTCTCAATGCCACCGGCGTCAAATATGAAGATAGTTGTTTTGAAGGCACCGGTATGCACGAAGACGGCACGCTGACGGGTAGCACGGCCCTCAGGGGCTACAACAACGCTGCGGCGCACGCCGTCGGCGTGTATCTCGGAAGCGCCCAGGTCGATGCACCGCCGCTGTTCAACGATGAAGCCATCGGCGGCACCATTGCTTCGTCGCCCGTGAAAACGGTGAAACTGTTCGTAGACGGACACACGATGGAATGCGCCAACTTTTCCCTCAGCGGGAGTATGCCCGCTTTCGCGGACCAAAAGCTGGATCTCAGTGTCTCGGACTGGCGGTGCTCCTACCTTGGCGAATTCGCGGTCAAAGCGAATGGCTGCAGCCTGGGGCTCCGAGCGACCACTAGCGAAGGAACCTCAGTCTGGGGGCTCTTGGACGTTAATTGCCCGACCGGTAAAGCATTCACCTTCACCAACCTTGGATGCAACTATTCAATACCGGCGCAAACGAATCGAAGCCAGATGAACTACGAAAATGCCGGGACGGGAACCTCTCGTACCGTAACCGCAGCATTCGGCATCGTCGGCCTGAAATACACTAAGGAATGCGGGGGCACCACCACGTTCGAAGACGGGGTGTTGACGGGAGCCGTCAAACTTGCAGGCGCGCTCTCCGGCGGAAGTCCAACTGGACTCTGGATGGTCAGCTAGCTGGCGAGCAGTACCTTGAAGTAACACTGGGCTGGGCCGGCTCTTGCCGGCCCAGCCCCCACCGCGCTCACGGCAGCCCGTAAGCCCTTGGTAGGCTGAGGTCGGGCTCAGGGGGGAGCCCCCGCACCAGGGAAATGTCGTGGGAACGGACAACCGCCGGGTCAGCCCGCCACGGGCGCGCTTTCGCGCTCGTGCTGCTCCTCGGCCTAGTCTTGCCGCTCATCTGGGCCGCTCCCGCCGCCCGGGCCGCGTTCGGCCTTAAGTCGCTCTCCTCCGTCTTCATTGCCCAGGACGGCGACCTCGGTGCTCAACCGGCCGGCTCCCACCCCGAAGCCTGGCGCACCGAGATCGCCTTCAATACCACTGGTCACCCCGGCGAAGAATTCCCCGACGGTGCCCTTAAGGACCTCCGCATCAGCCTGCCGCCGGGTCTGGTCGGTGCCCCCGCGCTGCTCTCCGAGTGCGCCCACTCCGATTACCTGGCCGAAGCCTGTTCAGCCTCGACGGAGGTCGGCAGGCTCAGCTTCAACACTGGCCAACCGCTGCCGGACTCGACCCTCTATCTGCTGGAACCTCCCGCCGGAACCGCCGCCCAACTCGGATTCCACGTTCAGGGTGTTCCTGTGACGATCGATCTATCGATCTCCCGTCCGCCGCCGCACAACCTGATCGCCTCGATCACCAATGCCTCGCAGGCTGTCGAAATCTTCGGAGCGACCCTTACCCTCGACGGCACGCCTAACGGCAAAGCCTTTCTCACTATGCCGCGCAGCTGCACCAACCCGCTGCAGACCACTCTCTCGGTGTCCTCCTGGCAAGCCCCGGGGATCGCCGTCCTCGCCAGTGCCCCCGAACCGCAACCCATGAACGCCTGCGGCGCACTGTCTTACTCACCGTCGCTCGAAGTCAGGCCGACGACCGGCCAGCCCACGGCCCCCAGCGGCCTCGACCTCACCCTCAGCGCCCCCGATCAGGGCATCGCCTCGCCGAGCGGCCGCGCCCAGGCCGACACCGAGCGCGCCGTCCTCCGGCTGCCCGCCGATATGACCGTCAACCCGCCGGTCGCCGCCGGTCTCGCCGCCTGCGACCCCGTCCAACTCGCCGCCGAAACCCCCGGCGGCGCTCCGGGGGACGGTTGCCCGCAGTCCTCGAAGCTGGGCACCGCCGAGGTGCAGACCCCGCTCTTCGCCAAGCCGCTGGCGGGCACGATCTTTCTTGCGACGCCCGACGATCCCACCACCGACGCCCCTGGCGCCGAGAACCCCTTCGACAGCCTGCTCGCTCTCCACCTGGTGATCGCGGACGCCGAGCGCGGCGTCCTTCTCACCCTGCCGATCGAGATCGCCGCCGACCCCGACAGCGGTCGGCTCACGGCGACCCTCGATCAGATCCCGCAGCTGCCGCTCAGCCGCCTCGAGCTCCACTTCAATTCCGGCCCTCACGCCCCGCTGACCACCCCCGGCGGATGTGGCACCCAGGCGATCGCTTACACGCTGACCCCGTCCTCCGGCAACGCTCCTCTGCAGGGTGCCGACCCGTTCGCCATCGGCGGCGACTGTGCCCGCCCCTTCGCTCCGACGCTTGCTGCGGGCACCGCCAACCCTGCTGCCGGACGCAGCTCTCCCTTCGTCCTCGATCTCATCCAGGCCTCCGGCGAAGAGAAGCTGTCCCGGTTCAGCCTAACCCTGCCCCCCGGGCTCAGCGCCGACTTCGCTGCGGTGCCGTTCTGCCCCGAGGCGCTTGCCGCGGCTGGCCGCTGCCCGGCCGACTCTTCGATCGGCTTTGCCCGCATTGCCGCCGGCTCCGGTCCGGCGCCGCTCTGGGTTCCCGATGCCGACAGCCCACCGGGCAGGGTCTACCTCGCCGGCCCCTACGCGGGCGCTCCCTTCAGCCTCGTCGTCGTCGTCCGCGCTCACGCGGGGCCCTTCGACCTCGGCGCCGTCGTCACCCGGGCGGCGATCGCGATCGACCCCGAGACGGCGCGGGCCACGGTCCGGCTCGATCCGCTGCCGCGGATCCTGGCCGGGGTTCCGATCGAGTACCGCGTCCTCCGTCTCGTTCTCGATCGCCCCGGCTTCATCCGCAACCCGACCAGCTGTGCCACGACCGCGGTCCACGCCAGGCTCACCTCGGCGAAAGGGACGGTCGCTCCCGCTTCAGATCGCTTCCAGGTCGGCGACTGCGCCCAGCTCGCCTTCAAGCCGAAGCTCTCGATGCGACTACTCGGCTCCACCCGTCGCGGCGCCCATCCGCGGCTGCGCATCGTGCTGCAGTCACGGCCAGGCGACGCCAATCTGAAGAGGGTTTCAGGCGCGCTTCCCAGCGCCGAGCTCCTCGACACGCGACGCATCAGGGACGTTTGCTCCAGGGCCGATTTCGCCGCCAGTAACTGCCCGCCGGGGTCTGCCTACGGGCACGCCAAAGCCTGGACTCCGCTGCTCGACCGGCCGCTCGAGGGCCCGGTCTACCTGCGCGAAAGCAAGAGCCGGCTGCCGGATTTGGCGGTTGCGCTCGGCGGGCAGATCGACCTCGCCCTGACCGCACACCTCGATGCCACTCGGGGACGCCTTCGAAATACCTTCGAGGCTCTGCCCGACACGCCGCTGCGCAAGGTGGTGCTGACCATGGCGGGCGGGAAGAAGGGGCTGCTCGTCAACAGCGGCGGGCTCTGCTCTCGCCCGCAGAGGGTCCAGGCTGGATTCCTCGCCCATTCGGGAAGGCACCGTCGAACGAATCCCGTCGTGGCGACCGATTGCAAGTTCTGAGTGCGCTCTTTCGGGACGTAGGCGTACCGTTGGAAACCCCGTTCTGACGTAGACTGCGCGTCCAATGGGGGAGGGATCGGCGGTTGTGAAGCACCGACGGCCCATCACGGGGTTTTTCGTCGTCCTGCTGGCCGGCATCGCGCTCGGAATCGTCGGCCTGCGCGTCGACCAGAAGCTCGAGCCGCTCTCGCTGAGGGTCCCGGGAACCGTTGCAGCAAATGGTGAAGCCTTGTCGCAGAGCCATTTCGGCGATTCCACTCCCTTTGTCGTCATGCTGCGGGGACCGGCGCAGGCGATCGACCGGCAGGGCCCGCGCCTGGTCGCTGACCTGCGTCGAGAGCAAGCGACCACCACCCTCTCGCCCTGGGACCGCGGCGGTGTGGCCGCGCTGCGGCCGGCTCCCGGCAGGGCCCTCGTATTAGTTGACTTTCACGTACCACTGGCCGAGGCGATGCGGGACACGGTTCCGGCGCTGGAAGGGAAGCTGGAGGCGCGAATCCGCGCGCCGGTGGTGGCAACCCAGTCGGGGTTCGCCAGTGTCTCCCGCGCCCTGCAAGAGGAATCGCTGAGCTCGACCGAGCGGGCCGAGTTGCTGGCGGCACCGCTGCTGATCCTGGTCCTGCTCTTCGTCTTCCGTTCGGTCGTCGCGGCGGCGATTCCGCTCGCCTTCGGCGCTCTCACCGTCTTCGCCGGCCGCGGAGTGCTGGCGCTGCTTAGCGAGGTGATGGCGATCGACGCCCTTTCCCTGGTCGTCTGCACGATGATGGGACTCGCCCTCGGCGTCGACTACTCGCTGCTGATCGTCTCCCGTTTCCGCGAGGAGCTGGAGCGGGATCCCGATCCCTGGCGGGCCGCCGCCGCGACCCGCGCCAGTGCCGGGCGCACCACCCTCTTCGCCGGTCTCACCCTGATCGTCGCCCTCGTCTTCTCGGCCTTTCTGCAGCCGGGCTCGCTGTTGCTCTCGCTCGCCACCGCCACCGCGGTGGTGACGGTGATCAGCGCCGTCATCTCAACCCTGGCGGTGCCACCGCTCCTGGGCCTGCTGGGGGCGCGGATCAACGCCGGCCGGATCGGGCCGAGGCGGACCGCGTCGGGACCCTCCACCGTGGCCACCGCGGCTGGACGGGCGCTGCGCAACCCGGCGCTGGCCGCCGGACTGGTCGCGATCCCGCTGGCTCTCCTCACCCTGCCCCTGTTCGGCTTCTCCACCGGCGCTCCCGGCATCGACGAGCTGCCGAGCTCGAACGAGGCACGGCAGAGCGCCGAGACCATCGACCGCGCTGTCGGCCCCGGCTGGGAGGCGCCCTTCGTCCTCGTCGCTGCTACCGAGCAGGGGCCGATCACCGAACAAGGACACCTCGCGCAGCTCGCTCGCTGGCAACGCCGGATCGCGAAGCAGCCGGGGGTTCGGACCGTGATCGGTCCGGGGCCGATTGCCCACCGCACCGCGCCGTTGCGTTCGCTCGGCGGCAAGCTCTCGGCAGCGGGCGCCGCCCGACCGCGGCAGCTCGAGAAGCTGGGTCCTGGTCTGCGCCGCGCCGCCGACGCCGTCGGAGAGCTCCGCGCCGGCATCTCCGAAGGGGCGGCGGGGAGCGGATTGCTCGCCGCGGGCTCCGAACGCGCCGCCGCCGGCGCTGGCCTGATCGCCTCCGAGCTGGAGCGCGCCGCCGGCAGGGGGGAAGAGGCAACGGGGGCGATCACGCGATTGCAGGAGGGCACCCGGCGGCTTTCCCGCGGCCAGCGCGAAGTCTCGATCGGCAGCCTCAGCCTCGCCCTCGGTCTGCGCTCGCTGGTGCCCCGCCTGCGTGGCGGTGAGCAGGCGCGTTCGCGCAAGCTCGCCCGCGAACTGGAACGCGCCGCCGCCGAAGACCCCTCTCTGCAGCCACTCGCCAACCAGGCCCGGGTGCTCGCCCGCACGGTGGCCGCCAACCGCAACGAAGTGCGCCGGCTGCGGGACGTCGCCCAGGGGGTCAACGGTGGCATGAACCGGCTCGTGCCCGGCGGCGAGCGCCTCGAGGCGGGGGTCGGGAAGCTGGCCGACGCCACCGACGGGCTCAGCGACGGCCTCGACCGCCTCGGCGACGGGGCCGAACGACTCGCCGGCGGCCTGGTCGAACTGCAGGGCGGAGCCGGGGCGCTGCAGAGCGGTCTCGCCGAAGGGTCCCGGCGCGCCGATCCGCTGCAGACGAAGCTCGATGCCGCCGGAACGCGGGTCACCGCGGTGGCGACTCCACTCGCCTTCGGCGCCGAAGAGCTGCAGCGCCAGTCGCCGGGCCTCTTCGACTCCGGCTACTTCGTCCTCTCCGCCCTCGACGGCGCTCCGGCCCAGCGCCGTGCCGAAGCGGGGGAGGCGATAAGCGTCGACGGCGGCGGCCAGGCGGCGCGGATGCTCGTCGTCTCCACTCACGCCTTCAACACCGCGGGCTCGCGCCGGGTCGGCGAGCGGCTCGAGGCCGACGCCGCACATCTGGCGACGGTCAGCGGCCTGGAGACCGGCGTCACCGGAGGCGCCGCCACCCTCAACACCTATGGCGAAGCGACCGAAGCGCGGCTGCCGCTGGTGATCGGCGCCTTCGTCCTCTTCACCCTGCTGGCCTTGGTCGTGATCCTGCGGGCGCCGCTGCTGGCGCTGCTGACGGTCTGTCTCAACCTCGTCTCGGTTGCGGCGGCGGTCGGGGTGATGACGCTGGTCTGTCAGATCCCCGAGGGATACCCGCTGGGGGGCCATCCATACGTCGACACGGTCGGGGCGGGAGCGATTTTCGGGGTTACCTTCGGCCTCTCGATCGACTACGCAGTGTTCCTCATCGCGCGGATGCGCGAGCGCTACGAGGTCGACGGCGACAATCGGGCGGCGATTGCCTTCGGGCTGGAGAAGACGGCCGGGGTGATCACCGGGGCCGCCGCGATCATGGCCGCGGTTTTTATCTCCTTCGCTGCCGCGCCGATCGCGACCGTGAGTCAGATGGGGGTGGGCCTGACGGTCGCGATCCTGCTCGATGCGACGGTGGTGCGGATCGTCCTGCTCCCTGCGCTGATGCTGCTTCTCGGGGACCGGGTCTGGCACGTGCCGCCGGTGCTCGACCGAGTCCTTCCCCGCCGAAACGTGCTGATACCAGAGACGAGGACGACCAGTGCCTAGAACCACCGCAATCACCCTCCTGCTGCTTGTTGCGGCGGCTTTTGCCGCCGCGACCGCGCCTGCCGCCGAAGCGCCGACCCGCGTCGAATACGTCGAGCGCTTGGAGAAAGTCTGCAAGCCCGACGCCGAAGCGACGCAGCGGGCAATGAAGGGCGCGCGCGCCGACGTTCGCGCCGAACGGTATGTCGTTGCCGCGAAGAAGTTCGCCGAGGCATTGTCGATCTTCAGCTCGACGTTGAAGCAGATATCTCCCGTTCCCCGCCCGCCCACCGACACCGATCGCCTGAAGCAATGGTTCACCTATCTGAAGCGACAGCAGTCCTACCTGCGGCAGATCACCGCGCAGTACCGGCAGGACCACCCGATCAAGGCGGGAAGGCTGACCGCGCGCTTCATCCACAACGGCAATCTCGCCAACAACGTCGTCCTCGCCTTCGGCTTCGACTGGTGCAGCTTCAAGTTTTCGAGGTACGGGTGAGACGTACCGCAGGGAGAGCGGTCGTCGCATCGACCGCCGCTGTTGTACTCGCCTGCCTGGGGATGGGCGTGGCGAGCGCGGAGCGAAGTCAGCGCGGCGACCTGATCGTCAGCCTCAAGGGGAACATGGCGCCGTTGAAGCTGCCCCGCGAGCGCCCCGCCCCGATCGCGATTTACCTGGAGGGCGGTTTGCAGACCGCCGACGGCAGCATCCTGCCCCGGGTGCGGCGAATCGAGCTGGGCCTTCCCGGTCAGGGCGTGCTCGACACCCGCGGGCTCCCGGTTTGCCCGCAGCGACTGCTCCGCAACACCAAGCCGCCGGAAGCGCTTGTCGTCTGTCGCAGTGCCCTGGTCGGACACGGGCGTTTGCAGGCCGTCGTTGCGTTGCCGAACCAGAAGCCCTTCAGGGTCGGGGCCGAGATGCGGGCGTTCAACGGCAGGATCGGCAAGCGTCGAGCGGTGGTCCTGCACGCCTATCTGGACGACCCCCCGACCGTGGTCGTCCTGCCGTTCCGGATCGGGCCAGGCTCCGGTCGCTTCGGCACCGCCTTGGTCGCCGATCTCGGAGCTGCCCTGGGTCCGTCGGTGCGCTTCGCCCACTTCCAGATCGAGCTTTCGCGCAGGTTCTCGCGTGGGGGTCAGGTGCGTAGCTATCTCAGTGCCAGCTGCCCGGTCCCGAAGGGCACGGCAGGGTTCTTCTCCTTGGCCAAGGTTAGCTTCACTCTGGTCGGCGGCCGCCGGATCAGCCAGGGCATCGCGCGCAGCTGCCGCGCCCGCTGAAGCGCTGACCGCGCAGAGCATTCTTCACAAAATAGGGACGTATGGTCTGCTAATGTTCCAATTCGATGCCGTTCCCAATTGCGCTCGCGAACCTGGAAACGGCCGTGCTCGAAGGCTGTGCCGCCGAGGAAGAGTGGCCCGCCCAGGTCGCCGCCGGCATCTGCGCCGGTGTCGACTATGCGATCGCCCACCCCGAGCTGGCCGAGTCCCTTGCCGCTGACGCCCGCGGCGAGTCGGGCAGTCTGCAGCGCTACGAAAGCGTCATCGCCCGGTTAGCTGGGTTTTTGCGGATAAAAGCCCCGCTCGGAGATAGGCTCCCCGGGGCCACAGACGAGGCCTTGGTGGCGGGAATGGTCGGGCTCGTCGGAGACCACCTCAGGATCGGCCGCCTCGATCGCCTCGAAGAGCTTCGGCCGGAGCTCGTGTTGCTCACCCTGTTGCCCTATCTGGGCTTCAGCGAGGCACAGGAATGGGCCAACCGCGTGGCCAAGTGAAGCTTCCACCTCTTGACGAGTAGGTCCGTATCTGTTCTTATTACATCACCCTGTTGCCGGTTCCCCGATCGGCGATGGCACTGGCGCCAGTTCGGGGCCGTCCCGCTCTCCCTGTGCGGCACGGTTCCTACGCAATTCATGACCCGGGCAAGCTCATCGCTCGCCCGGGTCATTTGCGTTCCCCGCAGCGGCGGACGCGCATAAAGCCGGCGAGGAGCCGCACGCCCGGGCCGAGGGCCTCGAGCAGTCGGGCGTGGATCGGACTGCCGTACGGCGTCTTCGCCGTTGAGGCGCTGAGGTAGTAGGCGGCGACGCCGGCGAGGATCGCGCGGTGGCGGGACGCGCGGGGCAGGGGCACCAGCTCCGCTTCGGCCCGACTCGCGATCCAGGCCAGGCGATCCGCCGCCGCCTCCGCGCTGTCGTAGTAGGAGAGGTAGTTGTGCTCGCCGCCGGCACGGTTGGCGTCCCGGTCGACGAGATCGTCGAGGAGGACGGTGAGGGCGCCGATCGGTGGCTGGTAGGCGGCGTCGATCAGGGCGGCCGTCTCGGGGGTCGTGCTCGGGTCGGCCGCAGCCGCGATCAGCGCGTGGGCGGCGACCGAGGAGCTGGCGCCGGCGGCGACCTCCCACCAGCGGTAATCCGGCGGCGCCTCGAGGCCGAGCGCCCAGCGCTCCAGCACCTGGCGGCCGCGCTCGGCGGCGAGGTGAGTGTGCTGCTGACCCTGCCGGCAGCGCTCCACCGCGCGCTCGAGGTGGGGGAGGACCGCGCCGTGGGCGGGGAGGGTCGCGACGTCGTGGAGCCACCTTTGCTCGAGCCCCTCGATCCGCGCGGTGAGGTCCGGCTCCGCCTCCCCCTCGCCGGACTCTTCGAGCTCGTCGCACAGGTCGATCGCGACCTGCAGGGCGACGATCGCCCGCACCGCCGCGGCCCGGTTGGAGCGGGGCGCCAACGTCGCGAAGACCGCCACAGCTTCGGCGTTTTTCGCCTTCTCCGCCGGCAGCGGCCCGTGCCGCTGCAGCTCCCGCCGCGCTCGCGGCAGGACCGTGGTCAGGTAGGCGCCGAGGGCGCTTGCGGCCGCCCCGGCCTCTCTTATCGCCGATCCCACGGTCGCACCTTAAACCTGTCTCGAGGCGCGTCCGCCCCCGTCTCTACCTTGAGCAAACCATGACGGAGCAGACGCAGATCGAGGCGTTCGCCGAGACCGCGCCGGAGGCTGTCGAGGAGCCTTCCGCCGAGCCCACGATGCGGATCGCCCTCCGCGATCTCGAGGACGGCCAGCGGGTCAACGGCGTCTTCGCCGTCCGCGAGCGTGAGCTGCGGCGCAAGCGCAACGGCGAGCCGTGGCTGCGGCTCTCGGTCGGCGATGCGACCGGCACCGCCGAGGCGGTCTGCTGGGAGGAGGCGGAGACGCTCTACGCCTGCTGCTGCACCGGCTCTCCTGTCTTCGTCACCGGCGTCTTCGAGGTCAGCGATCGCTGGGGGGCAAAGATCAAGATCTCGGCCTTGCGCGAGGCCGAGGAGCACGAGTACGCGACCGAGGACCTGGCGGCCGAGTCCGAGGTCTCCGCGGAGCAGCTCGAGGGCAAATTGCGCGAACTGCTGGCGACGGTCCAGGACCCGCAGCTGCGTGAGCTGCTCGACTATTTCTTCGGCCCCGACTCGGAGACCTGGCGGCGCTTCGCGGTTGCGCCGGCGGCGAAGACCTACCACCAGGCCTACCGGCACGGGCTGCTCGAGCACACGCTCTCGGTCGCCCAAGCCGTTTCCGCCGCGGCCAACTTCTTCCCGGGGATCGACCGCGACGTCGCCGTCACCGGGGCCTTATTGCACGACATCGGCAAGTGCGTCGCCTACAACGACGACCCGCTGTCGATCGACCTCACCGACGCCGGCCGCCTGCAGGGCGAGATCCCGCTCGGCTACTACACCGTGCGCCGCGCGATCGAGGACCTGCCGGGCTTCGACCCCCACACCGCGCAGTGCGTCCTCCACATCATCCTCAGCCACCACGGCTCGCTCGAGCACGGCTCCCCGGTCGTCCCCGCGACCCGCGAGGCGGTCCTCGTCCACATGATCGACAACCTCGGGGGCCGCCTCGGCAGCTTCGACCGCCTCGAGAAGCAACTCCCCGCCGGCGAGGTCTGGTCGGGCTTCGACCGGGCGCTGTCGGGTTCTGCGTTCTTCGCCCAGCGCGCCGCCTGACCACCCCGTTACTGAAACCGTTCGCTGCAGCGCTGGATCTTGTTGACGTTCTGGTGGGCGCGCTGGATGCAGCGGATCAGCTTGTCGGCGTTCCCCTGCTGCCGGGAGGCCCGCAGTGACCTCTTGATTTCGCGCTGAACCTGGCGGTTGACGTCGTCGATCGTCTTGTCGATTTCGCCCAGATTGGACTGCTGGAAGCCCTTTTCGACGTTGACGTTGACTTCGTGGCTGATCTTTTCGGTGGTGTCCAGAGCGGGCCGGACGACGAAGAAATAGACCGCCGCGAGGATTCCGACCGTCACCAAAAGCCGGATAATGCCCGCGCTTAGGTTGCCGAAGAGGTTGCGGAGGACGTCCATGCGCTGCGTGCAGACTATCCTGCCGACCAGTGGCGAAGGACACCGAGAAGCTAATTCGCCAGCTCTCGTTGATCTCGTTCCTGATGGCTCAGGGGAGGCCGGTTTCGGCCCTCGAGATCAAGCGGGAGGTGGAGGGCTACAGCGACATGAACGACGATGCTTTCGCGCGCCGTTTTTATGCCGATCGCGCCGAGCTCGAGAGCCTCGGGATCCAGCTCGGGGTCGAGAAGCCTGGCGAGGGCTTCTTCGAGGCCGAGCTCTACTCGCTGCCGCCTGAGAACTTCTACCTCGACCCGATCTCCTTCTCCGACGACGAGCTGGCCGCGCTCTCGACGGCGCTGATGCTGCTCACCGACGGCGGCTTCGCCTACGCCGAGCCGCTGCGGCTGGCGCTGCAGCAGGTCGCCTGGGGCCACCCCAACCCGCTGGCCGAGGGCGAGCGCGCCCCGGTCGAGATGGCGATGACCGCCTCCGCCGGCGGCCGCGACCTCTCCCAGCGGCTCTCCAAGATCGAGACCGCCATTTCACGCCGGAAGACGATCGAGTTCACCTACTACACGATGGAGCGGGGCGAGACCGAAAAGCGCAAGGTCGACCCCTTCCACCTGGTCTTCCGCGGCGGGCAGTTCTACTTGATCGGCCACTCGCACGAGCGCGACGCGGTGCGCGTCTTCCGCCTCTCGCGGATCCAGGGCAAGGTCGGCTACGCCTCCAAGGCCGAGCACGACTTCTCGCCGCCCGAGGATTTCGACCGCCGCGACTACGGCAGCCGCGCCGACTGGCAGCTGGGGGAGACCAAGGGCACGGCGAAGATCTTCATCCGCGAGCGGATCGCCTGGCTGATCGAGCGCGACTACGGCACCTACGGCGAGCTCCGCAACGCGAAGAAGTCCGACGGAGCCCCCGGCAAGGGTCGCGTTTTCGAGACCGCCTACGCCTCCGAGCGCGAGCTGATCGCCTGGGTCCTGCGCTGGCGCCAGAACGCCCAGGTGCTGGCGCCCGACGATCTGCGCGAGGAGGCCGAGAAGCGTCGCGACCTGCTCCTCGAGCGCCACGAGAACGGGTTCCGGCCAGCGAAGGTCGTCGACCGCCCGCTCGACGAGCAGCCGAAGCGCACCCGCTCCAACGGCCGCGGCGAGGCGGCGATCCGGCCCGAGCGCTTCGCCCGCCTCGTCACTCTCGCCGGGATGCTGATCGAAGCGGCGAAAAAGGGCGAGCGACTGCAGGTCGCCGACCTGCGCGATCGCCTGGAGCTGACCGCGGAGGAGCTGCGCGAGGACATCGAGCTGCTGAACGTCGTCAACTTCGGCGGCGGCACCTACGTCCTCTACGCGGAAATCCTCGGCGACGAGATCGAGGTCGACTCGCAGCCCTACGGCGACAATTTCGCCCGCCCCGCTCGCCTGCTGCCGCTGGAGGCGAAGGCGCTGGTGGCGGCGATCGACCTCTTCGGCGATCACCTGCCGCAGTCGGACCTGCAGTCCGCGCGCGGAAAAATCGTCAAGGCACTCGGCCACGACCCCTCCGAGGAGGGCTTGGAGATCGCTTCCGCCGGCGGCGGCGACGCCGAGATCGCCCGCCTCGTCAACGAGGCAATCGCCGAGAGCCGGGTGCTCGAGCTCAGCTACTACAAGGAGAACGAGGACCAGTTCACCGAGCGCCGGGTCGAGCCCTACCGGCTGGAGAACGGCAAAGAGGGCTGGTACGTCGAGTGCTACGACCTGACCAAAGAAGGCGTCCGCCACTTCAAGCTCGACCGGGTCAAGGAGGCGCGCCTCTCCGAGGAGAAGTTCGAGCCGCGGCCCGAAGTCGAGGAGTTCGCCGGCGTCGAGGGCTGGATGACTCACGGCGAGGTGCCGACCGCCGAGGTCGCCCGCGTCTGGGTCTCGCCCGAGCGGGCGCGCTGGCTGCGCGAGGAGCGGACCGTGGTCGAGGAGCTGGCCGATGGCGCCGTCGTCGTCGAGCTGCCCTACGCGGGCAAGCCCTGGCTTGTGCGGGAGATCCTCCGCGGCGCCGGTGACTTGGTTGTGCTCGAGCCGCCCGACGCGCGTGAGGCGATCGCCAAAGAGGTCGAGGCAGCCTCCAACTGAACGAGGCGCCGGGTCACCCCGAGGTTCTGAAGATCGTCGCCCCCAACCCGGGGCCGATGACGCTGGAAGGGACCAACACCTATCTGTACGGCGCCGATCCGGTTGTGGTTATCGACCCCGGCTCCGAAGATTCCGGCCACCTCGAGGCGATTCGCACCGCGGCCGGGGAGCGGGGCGGGATCGGCCTCGTCCTCCTCACCCACTCCCACGGCGACCACACCGCGGGGGCCGACCGGCTCGAGGCCGAGGTCGTCCTGCCTCAGGGGGGAGAGGTGCACGGCGGCCTGCGCGTTCTCGCCACCCCCGGCCACGCCGAGGACCACGTCTGCTTCCTCAGCGCCGACGGCGTCTGCTTCAGCGGCGACCTCGTCCTCGGCCTCGGCTCGACGATCGTCCCGCCCGGCGGCAACTCGCTGGCCGCCTTCATGGACTCGCTCGCCCTCCTGCAGGGGGAGGAGATCGAGCTGATCGCCCCCGGCCACGGCCCCTGGGTCACCGACCCGGCCGCCAAGCTCGCCGAGTACGTCGAGCACCGCCTGATGCGCGAGCGCCGCCTGCTCGAGGCGCTGGAGGCCGGCGAGCGCTCCCGCGCCGAGCTCCTCGCCACCGTCTGGGACGACATCCCGATCGAGCTCCTGCCGATGGCGGCGATGGCGATGGAGGCCCACCTGGAAAAGCTCGAGGCCGAGGGGCGGCTACCCGACCTCCGCGACTAGAGGAGTTCGAAGCGGGCCAGGGCGAGGGCGCCGTCGGGAGCGCTCCCCGGGCGCCCCGCGGTGCCGGCGATCAGCAGCCGGCCTTTCCGATCGATCAGCGCCTCGCTCGCCGCCGCGTCCGAGCGTTTGTCGAAGCGGGTGATCCAGGCCCACCCCCGCCAGCTGACGCCTCCTTCGAGCCTGCCGTTCGCCGCCAGCGGCACCGCCAGGAACCAGCGGTGGAAGCGGCGGTCCTTCTCCGACGGCGGCCGGATCAGCGTGCCGACCAGCATCGGGTGGCCGTTGGGACGGATCGCCACGGTGCTCCACCTGTAGAAGGGGCCTTCGGTCGTGTAGACGATCCAGCCCCCTGAGAAGTCGGCGTCGAGGCCGCCGCCGGGGAGCAGCCGCAGGATCTTGGTTGCGTGCTCGTCGCGGGACCGCTGCTGCCGGGAGCGGCAGAGGACCACGATCCGCCCCTCGCCGTCGACCGCGACCGAGGCGGCCGACCCGCTCAGCCTCCGGGTCCCGTCGGCGCCGAAGCGGCCGAGGCGGGACCCGTCCGCTCGCAGCCGGATCAACCCCGTCCGCGGACCCTGGCCGCAGCTTTGGAGGGGCGTGCCGGCGATGACGATCCCTCCGTCCGGGGCGAGGGCGATCGCCGTCACCGTTCTCAGCGGCTCGACGTCGGCGCCGTGGAGGCCGCCGAAGCTGACGTCGAAGGCTCCCTCGGGGGTCAGCCGCGCGAGGACCCGGTCCTGCCTCTGAACGCTCGGGCGCTCGCCGCAGCTCGAGCCGCGGCGGAGGACGCCGGCGAGGACGAGGATCCGCCCCTCCTCGTCGACCGCGCCGAACGCGGCGGCGGTCGCCGGGGCGCCCAGGCCGAAGTCGGTGAGGAGGACGCCGTCGCCGGAGAAGCTGGGATCGAGCGAGCCGTCAGGCAGATAGCGGACGATGGCCGCGGACGTACGACCCTTCCGCGCGGCGGTCCCGATCACCACGGCCCGGCCCTGAGGATCGGCGTCGAGTTCGCCGATTTCGGCCGCGGCGGTGGCGGGAAGGGCCAGGGCGATCGCCACCAGCGCCGGCAGCAGGGTGTTCTTCATGCCAGGTCGGCCTTCACCATCGGTACCCGGCGAGGGCGAGTCCACTTCCAGCGCCGAAGTGGCTGCTCTCTGCCGTGCCACCGAGGATTGCCCTGGTCGGACCGAGGAGAAGGCTGCTGCCGACCGCGGCAGCGCTCTTGCCCCAGCCGGTCACCGTCAGCCCGGCTCGCCCGAAGCTGCGATCGCGATCCCCTCGCGCGGTCAGGCGCCCGACGAAGAAGGTCCGCTGCTTGGGATGCCGGGGCTTGCTGTGGGTGCCTGCCACGATTACGCGACCGCCTGAGTCGACCGCTCCCTGCGCGACTTCGAGACTTCCGCTCGGAGCCCCGAGCGTGGCCCGCCCGTCGCTGCCGAAGCGCGGATCGAGCTTCCCCGTCGGCGAGAGCCGCGAGACCCTGACGACCGTGTGGGCGGGGCGGGAGCGCCCGTTGTCCAGGCTCTTGCGCTTGACCCACTGGTTCTCGAAGAGCAGTAGCGAGCCGTCGGGACCGGGAGCGCTGGAGACCGCGCTTCTGCTTGGTCGGAACGGCAGCGAAACCCAGCCCCGTTGGCCGAAGCGGGTGTCGAGGGCTCCCTCGGCGTCGAGGCGCCCGATCAGGCGGTCGTATTGCGGTTCGGTGCAGGGGCCGCGGCCGGCGTAGGGAGTGGTGACGTAGAGGCCGTCGTCCTCGTCCAGCACGGGGGCTTCCACGGAGGCGATGTCGTAGAAGGGCACAAGCCCCCGATCGCCGAAATCGGCGTCGGGGGTGCCGGAGGCGGTAAGGCGCACGGCGAAGGCGGCCCGGTAGATCAGACCGGTGCTGGACCGGCAGGGGCCGATCATGCGGGTGCGGGTGCCGGTCAGGACCACGCGGTCGCGGGAGTCCGCGGCGACGCCGGCGAGCTGAACCTGCGTCGGCCCGGGGGCTTCGCCCGGTTCTCTGCGCGGCGGCAGCCCGAAGGTCGTCACCAGCACCCCGCCCTTGCCGAAGCTGGAGTCAAGCTCGCCGGAGGAGGCGTAGCGGACGACCATCGCCGCTTCGTTCTCCGCTTCCCAGGGGTTGCTTCCAGCCAATTTCAGGGTTCCCGCTACCAGCACCCTGCCGGCGGTGTCGGCGGCGATGCCAGCCGCCGTGAACTCGCCACCGGATGGCGTCGGGACCGGCCCTTCGCCAGGGCCGAACGCTCCCCCGATCGCCCCGTTGCCCCGGAAGCCGTAGAGGCTGTCCCCGGCCAGCATCACGAATCGCCCATCGGGCAGCGAGGTCATCTTCGTGCGTACCAGGCTCCAGGGCAAGGTGCCGAAGTCGGCGCTGCGGATCACGCGGCCGTCGCGGCCGAAGTTCGGGTCGAGCGCTCCTGGGCGCGCGGTCGCGGTGGAAGCGCCGAGAACGAGGAGGAGAAGGGATAGGAGAGGGACGAGAATCTTCTTCATGGCCGTTCGAAACCTGACCGCTGGGAAAAGTTTCGAAGCTAATTCCTGGCTAGCTGGCCAAACGTGATACACAGTCGGCATGGGACGGCGTCACAACAGGAACGTTGGCAAGTACGCCCTGATTGGCGGTGCCGCTTCGACGGGTCTCATTGCCTCCGGCGTGGCCCTGCTCTGGCACCGCCTGGCGCGGCGGCCGTTGCCCAAGGTCAGCGGCACGATCGAGGTCCCCGAGCTGGAGGGGAAGGTGCGGGTGCGGCGTGACCGCTGGGGCGTGCCCCACGTCGAGGCCACCGAGCGCGAGGACCTCTTCTTCGCCCAGGGTTACTGCCACGGCCAGGACCGGCTCTTTCAGATGGACTTCTACCGCCGGGTCGTCGAAGGCCGGGTCGCCGAGATCGCAGGGGAGGAGGGCCTTGCGGTCGATCGGCTGATGCGCACGCTGGGGATCCGCGCGACCGCCGAGCGCGAGGTGGTGGAGATGGAGCCGGGACTGCGAGCGAAGCTCGAGCGCTTCTGCGCCGGGGTCAACGCCGCCGCCCGCGACGCCCGTGCGCGGCCCTTCGAGATGCAGGTCCTCCGGCTCGAGTTCGCCCCCTGGAGGCCGGTCGACATCCTCAGCCTCGGCAAGCTGCTCGCTTTCGGGCTCTCGACCAACTGGGAGCGCGAGCTGCTGCGCTCCGACCTGGTCCGCGAGCTGGGGCCGGAGCTGGCGGCCCGCCTCGATCCCGTCTACCCCGCCGACAACCCGGTGGTCGACCAGCTTCCCTTCAGCGGCGAAGGCATGCCGCTGGTCGAGCAGATCGACCGCGTGCGGCGCTCGCTCGGGCTCGCGGCCGAGGCTTCGGGATCGAACAACTGGGCGGTCAGCGGCTCCCGCTCGGCGACCGGCACGCCGCTGATCGCCGGCGACCCGCACCTCTCACCGAGCATGCCGGGCATCTGGTACGAGGTCAGCCTCCGCCACGGCGAGCGCTTCGTCCGCGGCGCCTCGCTGCCGGGAATGCCTGGCGTCTACATGGGCCAGAACAACGACGTCTGCTGGACGATCACCAACGTGATGGCCGACGTCCAGGACCTCTTCGTCGAGCGGATCGACGGCGACGAGTACCTGTTCGAAGACGAGTGGCGGCCGCTGCGGCGCAGGCAGGAGGAGATCGTCGTCAAGGGTCGCTCCGAGCCGGTCGCGCTCGAGGTCCGCGCCACCCACCACGGGCCGATCGTGAACGAAGCTCTCGGCGCCGACGAGGGCGAGCCGCTGGCGCTCGCCTGGCAGGCACTCTCCGAATCGACGGCCTTCGAAGCCGCCTTCGAGCTGCTTGACATCTCCTCCGGCCGCGAGCTGGTGGCGAAGCTTGAGGGGCACACCGCCCCCGCCTCGAACATGGTCTGGGCCGACAGCTCGGGCTCGATCGGCTACAAGCTGATCGGCCGCCTGCCGATCCGGCGCGGCGGCTGTCCCGACCTGCCGAAGCCGGGCTGGAGCGGCGAGTTCGAGTGGGACGGGACCGTCCCCTACGAGGAGTTGCCGGAGGTGACCGACCCCGAGAGCGGGTTCGTGATCACCGCCAACAACCGCATCGTCGGCGACGACTACCCGCACCACATCACCAGCGACTGGCTCGACGGCTTCCGCGCCAAGCGGATTCAGCAGATGCTGGAAGAGACCGAGAAGCACGACCTCGAGAGTTTCGAGGCGATCCAGAACGACAACTTCTCGATTCCCGGGATCGAGGCGGCGGCGCGGCTCAGCCGCCTGCACCCTCGCGGCCAGCGCGAGCGCAGCGCGATCGAGCGGCTGCGGAGCTGGGACGGCTGCCTCGACCCCGACTCGATCGCCGGCACCATCTACCAGGCCTTCCTGCTGCGCCTGGCGCGCGAAGTCGCCCGCTGCGCGATCGGCGACCGCGACCTCTGCGAGCGCTGGCTCGACCGCGCCGACAACGGCTTCCTGCCGCACGTCACCTCGCCCTGGCGCTGGCACTCGCACCTGATGACCCTCTGGGAGGAAGCCGACGAGGAGCTGATCGGGCGCCCCTGGGACGAGTTGGTGCTGGAAGCGCTGGCCGGCGCCCTCGACGACCTCGGCGAGCGCTTCGGGCCCGACCCCGAGGCCTGGCGCTGGGGCCGCGTCCACGAGCTGAAGTTTCCGCACCCTCTCGGCGACGCCAACCCGCTCTTCGACCGGCTGCTCAACCGCCGCCTGCGCGCCGGCGGCGCCCAGGAGACGGTCAGCCAGATCGCCTACGACCCCAACGACCCCTACAACGCCGTTTGGGCCCCGAGCTGGCGGATGCTCGCCGACCCCACCGATCCCGAACGCTCCCGCTGGCAGGCCTTCACCGGCCAGTCCGGGCACCCCGCCAGCCCGCACTACGACGACCTCCAGGTCGACTGGCTCGACGGGCGGACGCAGCCGATGGGCGGCGAGGGCCCCTGGTCGGAGCTGGAGCTGGTCCCCAGCGCGACTTAGCCTGCGGTTTCGGGTTTTCGCAGGATGCCACGCAACAGAGCTCCGCTTGCCCTACTCCTAACCCTCGCCTTCCTGTTCTTGCCCGCGAGCGCGCAGGCGCTGCCGCGGGGGTTCTTCGGGATCGCGCCGCAGACGCCGATCGGCGCCGAGGACACGTCGCGGATGCGCTCCGGGGGCCTGGAAACGATCCGGGCACCGTTGCACTGGGGGGGCGTGCAGCCGACGTCAAACGGCGGCTTCAACTGGACCACCTTCGACGAAGCCGTGGCGACCGCGGCCGAAGGCCACTTGGAAGTGCTGCCCTTTCTTTGTTCGCCGCCGCGCTGGGTATCGCGACGGGAAACGAGGTTGCCGATCGACAACGGCCGCCAGCGCCGGGCTTGGGCCGAATTCGTCGGCGCGGCGGTCGAACGCTACGGCCCGCGCGGCGACTTCTGGAGCGAGCACGCGCCGGGGACCAAGGACCCGCTGCCGCGGCTGCCGATTCGCGCCTGGCAGATCTGGAACGAGGAGAACTTCTTCTACTTCACCCGGCCCGCCTCGCCGACCCGCTACGCGAAGCTGCTGGCGATCTCACACCGGGCGATCCACCGCGTCGACCCGCGGGCGAGCGTGGTGATGGGCGGTCTCTTCGGTAACCCCAAGCAGGGACCGCCGGCGGCGATGGACGCAACCGACTTCCTCGACCGCCTCTACCGGGTGCGCGGGGTGAAGGCGGACTTCGACGCCGTCGCCCTGCATCCCTACGCCGCCGACGCGGCCGAGCTGCGGGTGCTGGTCGAGGCGGTGCGGGGAACGATGGTGCGCCACGGCGATCGCCGCGCCGGGCTGTACCTGACGGAGATGGGCTGGGGCTCGCAGGAGCGAAGCCCGGTCTCCTTCGAGGTCGGCGTGCGCGCGCAGGCCCAGCAGCTGAGCGCCGCCTACGGCTACCTGCTCGGCAACCGCCACCGGCTCAACCTCAAGCAGGTGGTCTGGTTCAGCTGGAAGGACGCCTCCCAGCTCTGCAGCTTCTGCGACTCGGTCGGCCTCTTCCGTCAGGGCCGGCGCTTCAAGCCGAAGCCGGCTTGGCACGCCTTCGTTCAGGTCACTCGGCGCGCGAGATCCCGCTGACCAGCTCGACGATCTCCGGCGGCGCCTTCTCCGGCGAGCCGGCGTCGAAGGGCGGGTCGGGGTCGTACTCGATCCCGAGCTGGATCGCCTGCGCCACCTCCGGGCCGGCCTCGCGGCCGACCAGGTAGAGCGCCATGTCGATTCCGGCGGAGACACCCGCGGCGGTGATCGTCTTTCCGTCCTCGACGTAGCGACCGCCGACCGGATCGGCTCCGTACTCCCGCAGCGGCTCGAGCCAGGCCCAGTGGCCGGTTGCCCGCTTGCCGTCGAGGAGCCCGGCGGCGGCGAGCAGCAGCGAGCCGGTGCAGACCGAGGTGGTCCATTTGGACGTCTCGTCGAGCCGCCGCAGCGAGGACAGGAGCTCCTCGTCCTCCATCATCGCCCGGGTTCCCATTCCCCCGGGGACGAGCACGATCTCCGGCTCGCCGACCTCGGCCAGGCTGCGGTCGGCGCTGAGCCCGACTGCGCCGCTGTCGGTGCGTACCTCGCCGCGGGCCTTGGCGACGAACTCGACCTCCCAGCCCGGCACCGAGCGCAGCACCTCGTAGGGGCCGATCGCGTCGAGGGCGGTGAACCCCTGGTAGAGCGGGATCGCGATCTTCACCCCGCAATGGTCTCACGGACGGGGGTGTCTGAGCTCAAGGGGGTTATCGACCCCTTCAGCTCAGACACCCCCATAGAGTCTTTGCCGATGAGCCGCCGCGACCAGATCAAGCTCAGCGATTCCGAGCTGCTGGAGCTGCTCGACGGGGAGCGAATCGCAGTCGTCTCCAGCCTCGGGCCGCGTGGCTGGCCGCACTCGATGCCGCTCTGGTTCGTCCCCCGCGACAGTGAGGTCTGGATCTGGACCTACGCCAAGTCGCAGAAGGTCCGCAACCTCGAACGCGACCCGCGGGCGACGGTCTTGGTCGAGACCGGACACGAGTACGGCGAGCTGCGCGGGGCAATGATCGAGGCCGAGGCCGAGCTTCACCGCGACTTCGAGACCGTGATCGGCTTCGCCGAGGAGCTGACGCTGCGCTACGCGGAGGGGATCTCCTCGGTCGAGGGCGACGCCAAGGCGGCGCTGGAAGCGCAGGCGCCGAAACGGGTGGCGATCCGCTTCCGAGCGCTGCGAACCGCGACCTGGGATCACCGCAAGCTCGGCGGCACCTACTAGTAGCTAGCCCCGGCGGGTGCGTTCGGCAAAGCGGCGCAGGGGCGCCGTCAGCCTCCACGAGCGGGAGCCGAGCACGGTTTGCAGCTCGTAGTCGGGCCCGCCGACCGCATGTCGTCCCGCCTCGACGTGCGCCGCCACCGGCCGTTCGAGATCGGAGCGCCCGGCCCGCTGCGTCGTCTCCAGCAACTCCTCCCAGAAGGTCAGCTGCAGCGGCACCGTGATCGGGCTGTCCCCGAGGAGCCGCAGATCGAGCTCGCTCGGGAAGGTCCGCACCTCCTCGCGGGCGCCGATCGCCTCCAGGGCGATCATCGTCAACAGGCACTTGCCGCAGCGCCCGCAGTTGTAGGCGCCGTTCGGGTTGAGCCAGCAGACCCGCAGCGTCCGCTGCACGACGGGATGGTCGACGATCTGCCGCAGCCGCTCGGTGCGGCCGAAGCGGCTTCCCCAGTCGACTACATCGAGCCCCTCGGTGCTCCAGAGGTGGTCGACCAACTGCGCCGCCCCGAGTGGGACCTGCCGCTGGAAGTCGATGTCGGTGGCGATCAGGACCCGCTCGAAGAGCGGCTGGAAGAAGAGGGCGATCGCCGCCAGCGCCGAGGCCGCGAAGGTCTCCCAGCGCAGTAGCGGGTCCGAGAGGGTGCGGAGGTTGGTATCGAGGACGTGCAGCGGCAGGTTCAGCTCGGCGGCCGCCTCGCACAGCCGCGCCTCGACCTCGTCGGCAAGGGCCTCGTGCTGCGGCCAACCGGGCACCAGGTCGATGCCGCGGGCGAAGATCAGGTCGGTGACGTCGGGGTTGCCGAGCACAGTCGCCCAGGAGTCGACGCCGCCACTGAAGAAGGTCGCAACCCGCCCCGGTCGCTCCGGCCCCTCGGCCACCCGCGCTCGAGCCGCGACCTCGACCTCGCGCAGCGGCGGCAGCCCGAACGGCCACTGCGACGACCAGAACCGCTGCAGTGCCTGGAAGTCTGGCTGGTTGCGCAGCAGCCGGGCGCTGAGGGGAGCATCGACCTCGAGCCGCCCACCCCGGGTCATCGCCGGCATCAGGATCGCGGGCAGGACCGGGTCGGCGGGCGGTCGAACCGCGGTCTCGGTGCGGAACCAGAGCCGCTGCTCCCGGTCCTCGACGCGAGCCGAGAAGGCGAGCTCCCCTTTTTTGGCGGCGACGTCGGTTACCGCACTGGACGCCGCCACGCTCACCCGTTGCGCCGTGCCCTTTCGGTCAACCGGCGCAGCGGCTCGGTCAGGCGCCAGGAGGTGGACCCGATCAGGCCGGCGAGCTGCGCTTCCAGGTTCGCGGCGTGGACCTCGGCGTGGGCGGCGCGCTCCTCGGCGGCACGGGACCGACCCTCCGCCATGCGTACCCGGCGATCGGTGTCGGCCTCGCCTCCGGCCCAATGCGGCGCGGCTTCGTCGACTCCGGCGACGGTGCTGGCGATCCGGGCGAAGAGATCGGCCTCGGCGACCGCGCGCCGCCGCCGCAATTTCCGCGCGTCGAGTGCCAGCTGCACGCGCAGTTTGCGCCCGGCCTCGGGGTCGAGCGCGGTGGCCGCGAGGAGCTTTGCGATTGCGCTCGGCTCGTCCTCGGGGCCGATCGCGAACTCGGGCGGCTGGCCGAAGGCGTCGAGCAGACCGACGGTCTTCTGCGCGTAGTAGGGGTTGTGGCTCACCATCAGCGTCGGCAGGCCCAGCATCAGCGAGGTCAGGCCGACGTGGTAAGAGCAAGTGAAGGTGAGCGTGCCCGCTCCCAACACCGCTGCTGCGGTCCCGAGCGTCGCCGGCCGCAGGACGAGCGGTTTCTCGACCGCGATCCCACGCGCAGCGCAGGCGTCGCGAAGCCGCTCCGCCCCCGGCCGCTCGTCAACCCTGGGGTCGAGGTAGGCGACGAGCGGTTGAACGCCGACCGGACGCCCGGTGTGCTGCTCCAGCTCCGACGCCAGGTCGACGAAGAAATCGAGCAGGGGCGACGCCGCGGCGGTCATCCAGTCGTGCTCGGCATAGTGGAAGTTGATCCGCAGCGGTCCCTCGGCGGTCGGCTCGGCGGGTCGCAGACGCCCGAGCGCGCCGAGCGCGTCGTCGCCGTTTTCCGGGACGACCGCGGAGCCGAAGCGAGCGAGGACCTCACCCGAGCGCGGGTCCCGCGCCCCGAGGAGCTCGAAGGCGCGCAGCAGGCCGGCGTCCTCGTCCGAGAGGTTGGCCAGCCATTGCGATTCCACCTGCAGTCCCGAGCCCAGGCGCCGGACCCGCTCCGGCTTCGCCCTCGCCAGCAGCGCCTCCGCCGCCCGCATCATCGCCAGCTTGCGGTCGCCCCAGAGCCCGTTGAGATAGCCCCCGCCGTAGAAGTAGGTGACCGCGGTGGAGAGCTGATCCCCAACGGAGATCGGGATCAGCCCCTCCTGGCCCGCCGCACCCTCCGGGTCAAAGTAGATCGGGTGGCGAGGCGGCCGCGCCATATGATCCGCCAGACCGGAATGGTGCGTGGCGAACTGGTATTCGAGCACCGGCAGCATGAGCAGGCCCGGCTCCAGCGGCGCCAGCAGCTCCAGCGCGGCGTCGAGCTGGAGGATGTCTCCGTAGTTGCCGGAGCCGTCGTAGCTGCCGACCAGGAAGGCAACCGAGTTGGCAGCCTCGACGGCCTCCGCGGTTTCGGCAGGGGCGAAGAGGGTGGGCTCGGCCATATCGGCCGGGAAGAGGAGGCTGGTCGGCGCGGCTCCCGTCGGTGGCGGCCCAGGCAAGCGACGCTGGCGTCCCTGGCTGCGGAGGCCGAGGCCGGACCTGCCCTTGGCGACCAGTGGGCTGACCGCCGCCTCGAGATCGCCCCGACCGGCTTCTCTCACCGCGTCGAGGATGTCTTCCCAGTAGGAGAGCGAGACAGGATTGCTCAGCTCGATCGCCGAGAGGACCTCGGGGTCGAGTTCGAGGTCGGCGGGGAAGGAAGTGACGCGCTCGCGAGCCCCGAGCGTCTCGAGGCCGATCATCGTCATCAGGCACTTGCGGCAGCGCCCGCAGTTGTAGGCGCCGCCGGGGTTCTCCCAGCAGACGCGGAGGCTGCGGCAGGCAATCGGGTCCTCGACCAGGCGCCCCAGCCTTTCCATCCGGCTGCGGCGACCCCCGTCGCTGACGATCTCCAGCGCCTCGGTGCTCCAGTTCTGGTCGATCAGCCAGTTGGTGCCCCATCGCCCCTGGACCTCGTAGTCGGCGTCGCTGGCGATCAAGACGCGGTCGAAGAGGGACGCGAGGAAGAGGGCGATGGCGGCATCGGCGCTGCCGTAATAGAGGTCCCAGAGCGCGTGCCGGTCGCTCATCTCGCGCAGGTTGGTAGTGACGACGTGGAGCGGCAGGCGCAGCTCTTCGGCGGCGCTGCGCAGCCGCTGCTCGACCTCATCGGCGAGCCGAGCGTGCGGGCCGGCGTAGGCGAGGTCGAAGCCGCGGACGAAGATCAGGTCCGTCAGGTCGGGGTTTTCGAGCACGGTGCCCCAGGAGTCGACGCCACCGCTGAAGAAGGCGGCGACCCTGCCCGTGGCGGCGACCGGCTCGGTGTCGCGGACCGGCGCCTCCACCTCGACTTCGCTCAGCGGATCGCCGAAGACCCAATCCAGCGACCAGGCTCGCTGGATCCCCTGGAACTCACGCTGGCCGCGCAGCATCCGCGCGCTGACGGGATCGGTCATCCGTAGGCGGCCGCCGTGGCGCATCGCCGGCATCGTCACCGCGGCCAGGGCGGCATCGGCGGTCGGCGTCACGGGAGAATCCGTCCGCATCCAGACGTTGGTCGTCCGCTCGCCGATCCGGGCGTCGAAGGAGAGCTCCCCCGGAGCGGTGCGAAGGTTGGTTATCTCGTGATCGAAATGGGGGGAGCCCATTGAAGCCGGGTGCTGCAGTTTGAACGCGACTAGGCCGGCGTCAGCGGTGCCGGCGCAGAATGCGGATCTTCAGCGGCCGCGAGACCGCTTCGGCGTAGATGCCATCGGACAAAACCTTCGCCCGGAAGCGCACGCGGTGCTTGATCCGCGGCCTGAACCGTACCGAGCAGACCCGATCCGCCCGCCGAACGCCGATTCGGCGCTTGCCCTGCCAAAGGCTGACCCGCTGGCCCCGGCGGCCGTCACAGGGCGAGATGAAGGCGGTGATCAGGGCACGTTTGTTGCGCTTGACCTTGCGGCGCAGGGCGCGGATGCCGACGAAGGAGTTTTTCAGCACCGGCTGCTGGGCCTGCGGCCCGCAACCATCCCCTCCCGGTCCGATCAGCCGGTAGACGGGACCGTCGCCGGAAACGGCGTAGATGCGGCCGCACGAGTCCTCGCCGAAGGAGTTCAGCGAACCCACCTCGATCCCCTCGGAGCGGTCGCCGCCGGCAAACGGCAACCCGGGGAGCAGGGAGCGGATCTCGCCGACGCATAGGTCGCCGTAGAGGTAGCGGCCGTAGAGGTCTCCGTAGCCGGTGTTGCGGGCGACGTAGCCGCCGATGATCGCGCAGCCGTGGGCGACGTCGCCGCTCGGTTCGGAGTGGGGGTAGTCGAAGATCGGATCGGTGAAGGACCCGCTGCCGCAGCCTTCGTCGGTCGCGGGCCCCGCGATCAGCCCCTCGCGGCAGTTCCAGCCGTAGTTGGCCCCGGCCCCGAGCCCGGGGGCCGGGGCGTAGTCGACCTCCTCGCGTTTGCCCTGGCCGACGTCGCCGATCACGAGCGCGCCGTTGACGCGGTCGAAGGAGAAGCGGAAGGGGTTCCGCAGCCCGTAGTTCCAGACAGGCGGGAACGCCCCCGGCGTCGCCAGGAACGGGTTGCCGGGCGGGATGCTGTAGGCGATGACCCCGTCGATGTCGGGGTCGATGCGGAGGATCTTGCCGAGTTCGCTGCTCAGGTCCTGGGCGTTGTGCTCCTGGTCGTCTTCGCCGCCGCCGTCTCCGGTGGAGATGAAGAGGTTCCCTTCCGGGCCGAACTGCAGCTGCCCGCCGTAGTGGTTGGTGTGGTTCGGATGGGAGATCGTGAGCAGGTTCCGCAGGCTGGAGAGGGGAGCCGAGCCGCCGCTCGCCACCATTTCGGCGACGTGGATCTCGGCCGGGCTCTCCTCTTTGCCGGTGTAGTTGACGAAGAAACGGCCGCTCGCCTGGAAGTCGGGCGAAAACGCGATCGAGAGCAGACCGCCCTCTCCAGCTGGATTCACCAGCGAGCCGATGTCGGCGAAGACGGTGCGGGTCCCGTTTTCGACCTCGATCACCCGCCCCTCGCGCTCGACGACGAAGAGGCGGTCGGGGTTCGCGGGCGCGGAGGTGACGTAGATCGGCTGTTCGAAGCTGCCGATCGACTGCAGCGTCAGCGCTTGCGCGCCCGCGCACCAGAGCCCCGTCAGGAGCGCCGCCACCGCCAAGATCTTTCCCGCTGCCCGGATCAACTCGCTCAAGTTAGCTAACCCACTACCCGTTATTAGGTCGCGGTCAGTCCAACGTCCAGCAGAAGACCGGTGCGGCGTCGCCCGTCACCGCCACGGCGGCGGCGTAGCCGGGGTCGATCGGCAGGTTCATAACGGTGACCGGCGGGGAAGGCCAGGGGACCCTTCCCAACCCAACTCCCAGGCACTTGAGCCGCGCCTCGTGCCGCGCCCAGAGCTCGTAAAAGACGCCGGTGCGCTCGTCTTTTCCGGCGGCGCTCACCGTGGCGGCCTCCTCGGGGGCCAGCGCCCGTTCGGCTAGTGCGACCAGGTCGCGCTCCGGCTTTTCCCGCTCGACGTCGACCCCGACCTCGCGGCCCTGCGAGACCGCGACCAGCGCCAGCTCACCGGAATGGCTGAGGTTGAAGGCAAGCCGCTCGGGCTGCGCCGCGAGGCCGGGCTTGCCGTGCTCGCCGCGGGCGAGCTCGATCGCCTCCGGTGCTTCGCCGAGGTAGAGCGCCAGCACCCGTCGCAGCGCCTGGTCAGCCGGCACGGTCTCCGCCGCGGCGCGCCAGACGTGTACCTCGGCGGCGGGCGAAGGTGGGCGACTGGGGGCCGGCAGGTACTCCAAACGGGTCGATCCTAGGTGATAGCTTCGCCAGCCTTGACCCGGCTGCTGATCACCGGCGGCGCCGGCTTCGTCGGCTCCAACCTCGCGGTCTCGCTCGCTTCCCGCCACCCGGAGTGGGAGGTGATAGCGCTCGACAACCTCTACCGCAAGGGCTCGGAGCTGAACCTGCCGCGGCTCGAAGCGGCTGGGGTCGAGTTCGTTCGCGGCGACGTCCGTGAGCCGGCCGACCTGGCAGCGCTGCCGGAGATCTCCGCCCTGGTCGAGTGTTCGGCCGAGCCCTCGGTGATGAGCGGCATCGACGGCGACACCTCCTACCTCCTCCACACCAACCTCACCGGCGCCTACAACTGCCTCGAGCTGGCCCGCCGCGACGGCGCCTTCTTCGTCTTCCTCTCGACCAGCCGCGTCTACCCTGTGGCGCCCCAGGTCGAGCTCAACCTCGAGGAGGGGGAGACCCGCTTTGAGATCGCCGCCGAGCAGGACGTCGCCGGCGTCTCCCCGGCTGGCATCAGCGAGGAGTTCCCGCTGCAGGGCGCGCGCACCCTTTACGGGACGACGAAGCTCGCCGCCGAGCTCCTGATCGAGGAGTACCGGGCCGCCTTCGGCCTGCCCGCCGTCGCCGACCGCTGCGGCGTGATCGCCGGCCCCTGGCAGATGGGCAAGGTCGACCAGGGCGTCTTCACCCACTGGATGCTGGCCCACCACTTCCGCAACCCGCTCAGCTACATCGGGTTCGGGGGGCATGGCAAGCAAGTACGCGACCTCCTCCACGTCGAGGACCTCGTCGACCTGGTCGAGCGGCAGCTGATGAACAGCGCGGCCTGGGACGGGCGCACCGTGAACGTCGGCGGCGGCCGCGAGTGCAGCCTCTCGCTGCTCGAGACGACCGAGATCTGCCAGCGGCTGACCGGCAACAAGGTTCCTATCGCGCCGGTGCCGGAGACCCGTGCCGGGGACGTCCCTGTGTACCTTTCCGATTGCGCGAGGCTTTTCGGCCTCGACGAATGGCGACCCCAACGCAGCGCCGAGCAGGTGCTGGCGGACATCCACGACTGGATCGCCGCCGACGAGGCGCGGATCGCCGCCGCCCTCCAAATTCAACCCCAGTGAAGGAAAGGGAATAAACGTATGCCGGTTGCGATCATCACGGGCGCGGGAGGCCTGATCGGGTCCGAGGCCGTCGAACACTTCGTCCGCGAGGGATTCGACGTGGTCGGGATCGAGAACGACATGCGGGCCAGCTTCTTCGGTCCGGAATCCTCGACCTCGCACGTCACCCAGCGGCTGATCGAGGCCCACGCCGGCGAGTTCCGCTGGGAGAACGGCGACATCCGCGATGCCGAGACGATCGACCGGATCTTCCGCGAGCACGCCGGCAAGATCGAGCTCGTCGTCCACACCGCCGCCCAGCCTTCGCACGACTGGGCCGCCAGCGACCCGCAGACCGACTTCGGCGTCAACGCCAACGGCACCCTCAACCTGCTGGAGGCTGCCCGCGCCCACTGCCCGGATGCGCCCTTTGTCCACTGCTCGACCAACAAGGTCTACGGCGACACGCCCAACCGCCTGCCGCTGCGGAGCCTCGAGAAGCGGCTCGAGCTGCCGGAGGACCACCCCTACTACAAGGGCATCGACACCTCGATGTCGATCGACTCCTCGACCCACTCGCTGTTCGGGGTCTCCAAGGCCGCGGCAGACCTGCTGGTCCAGGAGTACGGGCGCTACTTCGAGATGCCCACCGTCGCCTTCCGCGGCGGCTGCCTGACCGGACCCCAGCATGCCGGCGCCAAGCTGCACGGGTTCCTCGCCTACCTGATGAAGTGCGTCGTCACCGACACGCCCTACACCGTGTTCGGCTATGAAGGCAAACAGGTCCGCGACAACATCCACAGCGCCGACCTGATCGCCGCCTTCGATGCCTTCCGCAAGGCGCCGCGCGCGGCGGCCGTCTACAACATCGGCGGCGGCCGCTTCAGCAACTGCTCGATGCTCGAGGCGATCGAGGCCTGCGAGCGGATCGCCGGTCGCGAACTGCAGTGGGAGATGGGCGAGGAGCCGCGGATCGGCGACCACCGCTGGTGGATCTCCGACCTCGCTCCCTTCCAGGCCGACTACCCCGGGTGGAAGCTGCGCTACGGGATCGAGGAGATCCTCCAGGAGATGTACGAGCAGAACCTCGACCGCTGGGTGGTCAACACGGCGTGAGGTTCCGCCCCCAAACTCACAAGGCTTTACGTTAAAGTAAAGGCATGCCGAAAATCTCCTCAAAGCATCAAGTGACGCTGCCAGTCGAGACGCTCGAGGCAGCCGGCTTGCGGGCGGGGGACGAGGTGATGGTGGAGGCTGAAGGAGTGGACCGCATCGTCGTCCACCGTGCCCCGGCCAACCTGGCATCTTCGCTCGGAGTGTTCGACGGTCTTTACGATCCTGGCTACTTGGAGCGCCTCCGCTCTGAAGAGCGGGGCTAGGGCATCCGGATTGAATCCCTGTGTGCTCGACACCGATGTCGTGATCGCTGCGCTTGACCGCTCGGACGCCCATCATCGCGCCGCCGCCGCGGGCTTCGCACGCTTCGAGGCCGAGGGCGCGGAACTCCTCATATGCAGCGTCAACTACGCCGAGGTGCTGGTCCGGCCGGCGCAGGACGAAGGGACCCTGCGGGAAGCGAGCGAGGCCATTGCGGGACTCGGGATACGGGTTCAGGCCCCCGGTGCGTCCATCGCCCGTCTCGCGGCAAGGCACCGGAACCTCGGCATCAGCTTGGCGGACGGCTTTGCCCTCGCAACCGCCGAGCGTGCTGGAGCGGATGTGGCCTCTTTTGACAAACGTGTGCGCCGTGCCCTCGAGCGCGTCGACATCCCTCTGACCCCGGCGCTCGTCTCATGAAGCACGACTTCCGGGATCGAGGAGATCCTCAAGGGGATGTACGAGCAGAACCTCGACCGCTGGGTGGTCAAAGCGTGAAGCTGCGCCTTGCCGTCGCCACCGCTCTGGTGGCGGTCCTCGGTCTCCTGATATTCGCCGGAGGCGGCAGCGCCGAGCCGAAGCCGCATCTGCCGCGCGGCTTCTTCGGCGTCGCCCCGCAGACCCCGCTTACCGACACCGACGTCCGCTACATGCGCGCCGGCGGGATCGAATCGCTGCGGATGCCGATCGCCTGGTCGGCGGTGCAGCCGACCCGTAACGGCGGTTACGACTGGTCGACGATCGACCCGACGATCGAAACCGCGACCCGCGGTGGGCTCGAAGTCCTGCCCTTCCTCGCCGGCACCCCGCGCTGGCTGGGCAAGCTGACGACCCTGCCGGTCCACAACGCTCGCCAGCGCGCCGCCTGGGCGGCATTCGTCAAGGCCGCCGTCGCACGGTACGGCCCCGGCGGTGAATTCTGGCGCGAACACCGCACCGAAGGGATCAACTACGAACCGGCGATCGCCGTGCCCAAACCGGTGCGGACGTGGCAGATCTGGAACGAGGCGAACTTCTTCTACTTCGCCTATCCCGTCTCCGTCCCCGACTACGCGCAGCTGCTGAAGCTCTCCAGCAGGGCGATCAAGTCGGTCCATCCCGGCGCCAAGATCCTCCTCACCGGCCTGTTCGGCGAGCCCAACGCGACGGGCGCCAAAGGGATGCTGGCGACGGCCTTCCTCGAACGTCTCTACCGCGTGCCCGGGATCAAGAGCAGCTTCGACTCCGTCGCCCTGCACCCGTACGCGATCGACACCGAAGAACTCGAAGGGATGGTCGAGGGGATGCACGAAGTCACCCGCGAAAACCACGACCGCCCCGGCCTCTTCGTCACCGAGATGGGCTGGGGATCGCAGAACAACTTCGAGGAAGTCGCCTTCGAGCAGGGCATCCGCGGGCAGGTGCGCGAGCTGCGCGGCGCCTACGGCTACCTGATCGAAAACCAGCGGCGGCTGAACCTCAAGCAGGTCTACTGGTTCTCCTGGAAAGACACGGCCCTGCTCTGCAACTTCTGCGACTCGGTCGGCTTCTTCCGCGAAGGCGAGCGCTTCAAGCCGAAGCCGGCGTGGCATGCCTTCGTGAAGATCACGGGCGGGCGGGCCAGGCCCTAGCGCCGTGAGCACCTCCGAGCCGCGGGGCCCGGCCTGGCTGGTCCTGCCCACCTATAACGAGGCCGAGAACCTCGAGCCCTT
Source organism: Solirubrobacterales bacterium (assembly GCA_033856415.1). Lineage (GTDB taxonomy): Bacteria > Actinomycetota > Thermoleophilia > Solirubrobacterales > 70-9 > VAYN01. The sequence goes on from JAWVFA010000025.1 coordinate 56,314, forward strand.
CGTCGCCGCAGTGCTCCCGAAGCTGCCCGGCGACGCGCGGATCCTCGTCGTCGACGACAACTCGCCCGACGGGACCGGGCGGATCGCCGACCGCCTCGCCGCCGGCGAGGAGCGGATCGAGGTCCTGCACCGCACCGAGAAGGAAGGGCTCGGCCCCGCCTACATCGCCGGCTTCCGCAAGGCGCTGGCGGAGGGCGCCGGGCTGATCCTCGAGATGGACGCCGACTTCTCCCACGACCCGGCCTACCTGCCGCGCCTGCTCGAGGCGGCGAAGCGGGCCGACCTGGTGATCGGATCCCGCTACGTCGACGGCGGCGGCGTCTCCAACTGGGGCGCGCTGCGGCGCGGGATCAGCCGCGGCGGCAGCACCTACGCGCGGCTTGTCCTCGGCGTCGAGGTCCGCGACTTGACCGGCGGTTTCAAGTGCTTCCGGCGCGAGGTGCTGGAGGCGATCGATTTCGACTCGGTCGACGCCCGCGGCTACGCCTTCCAGATCGAGATGACGTACCGGGCCCTGCAGGCCGGCTTCCGCGTCGCCGAGGTGCCGATCGTCTTCCGCGACCGCCATGCCGGCAGCTCGAAGATGGACAGCTCGATCGTGCTCGAGGCGATCTGGCGGGTGCCGGGCTTAAGGTTCCGCCGGCGATGAAGTCACCGGCAGGGGAGAAGCGCATCGCCTGGCTGGGGCTGGGCGTGGCATTCGCGATCTCGGCGACCTGGCTGCTGCTGGCGGGCGGCGTGCTCACCTTCCACGGCGACGAGATCTTCTACTACGCGAACCTGGTCACCAGGGAGGGCGTCACCTCCCAGGTCTACGGCCTCGAATACCTCTTCGCTCCCCACAACGGGCACCTGGTTCTCCTCGGGCGCCTCGTCTACGAGGCGCTATTCGCGGTCGCCGGCACCGACTATGGCGTCTTCCGCGCGGTCGAGGTGCTGGGAGTGCTCGCCTGCTCCGGCCTCTTCTTCGCCCTCGCGGTTCGCCGCACCTCGCCGCTGGTTGCCCTGGCGCTGAGCATCCTGCTCGTCTTCTTCGGCTACGCGAACGAGACGCTGATGTGGCCGTTCGATCTCCACACGGTTTACTCGGCGGCGCTGGGGCTTGGCGCCATCCTCGCCCTCGAACGCGACGACCGCGCCGGCGACATCGCCGGTTGCGTCCTGCTGGCCCTCTCGGTCCTGATGCTGGAGGTTGGGCTCGCCTTTGTCGTCGGGGTCGCGGTGCTGGTGCTGCTGCAGCCCGACCGCCGCCGCCGGCTCTGGATCTTCCTGGTGCCGTTGGCGCTGTACGCGGCCTGGTGGCTGTGGGCGCGCCAGTTCGACCAGTCCGACGTGCTCTTCACCAACATCCGGCTCGTCCCCTCGGAGTTGGTCAACGCGTTGGCCGCGGTGGTCGGCTGCCTGCTCGGGCTCAACCCGACCGGCGCCGAAGCGCGGCCGGAAGTGGTGGGCATCACCCCGGCGGCCACGGTTGCCGCCGGGTTCGCCCTCGCCGGGCTCGTCTACCGGCTGCGGCGGGGAAGCGTGCCGCCGACGCTCTGGGCCTTCCTCGCCACGGCGATCGCCTACTGGTTGACCATGGCCGCCGGCGGCCGCCCGCCGGACTCGACCCGTTACGTGTTCGTCGGCGCCGTGCTCGTCCTTTTGGTCGCGGTCGATGCGCTGCGCGGCATTCGCTTCGGGCGGCTGGCCACTGCCGGCTTCTTCCTCGTCGTCGCGCTGGCTATCCCGGCCAACATCGCCAAGCTCTACGACGGCCGCGGTCCGGAAATAGACGTCTCCCGGGTCACCGGCAGCGAGTACGCGATGCTCGACCTGGCGCGTGGCCAGGGGGTAGATCCCGGTTTCGTCCCCGCCCACGACCCCGAGGTCGAAGCGGCCGGCGGCGGCCTCTTCGTCCCGCTTGCCGCCGGCGACTATTTCGACGCGGTCGACCGCAACGGCTCGCTGGGAATGTCGCTGGGCGAATTGCGAGGCGGCGACCCGAAGTACGGGGCGATCGCCGACGCGACCCTGGCCGGCGCCCTGCGGCTGGAGCTGGCGCCGGGTGAGGCGCCGGCGGGCAGCGCCTCATGTCCCGCGATCGCCGACGCCACTGCCACCAACATCGCCTACTTCGAACTCGAGCCCGGCGGCACCGTGCTCGGCAACCGCGGCGAGGACACCGTCAGCGTCGGGCTCAGCCGCTTCGGCCCAGCCGCCCCCGGAACCCCGATCGGGCAGCTCGAACCGGGCGAGTGGGCGGAGGTGCGGATCCCACCCGACACCGCCGCCGATCCCTGGCGGGCCGTGGTCAACGGCCCGGTCTCGGTCTGCCCGCTGCCCTAAGGCGCTATTTGCGCCCGATCACCAGGAACTGCTTGCCGAGCAGGCGCCAGGCGAGCGGCATCCGCAGGTAGGCCCCGGTCAGCTTGCGCGAGGGGGGAAGGATGCCGTTGAAGGAGTAGGGCAGGTAGCGGGGGACCGTCTTCTCGGGCTCGAAGCCGGCGGTGTAGAGGTGCTCCTCGATCGCCAGGTGGGTGAGGGCGATGATGTGGTCGGCCATGTCCCAGTACTCCTTCGAGCAGTACCGGTAGTTCGGCCCCATGATCGCGATCCGCCCGCCGGGCGCCATCGCCGCGTTCATCTTTTCGAGGAACTGGGAGATCGCCTCCTGGCTCGGCAGGTGCTCGAGGAAGTTGGAGACGAAGACGCCGTCGAAATGCGCCTCCGGCAGCTCGGCGTCCTCGATCTTCGAGGTGATCCGCCGCACTCCTGAGCCGTGGTCCGCCTCGGGATAGGCAACCTCGTCGACGGCGACCCGCTCCTGGGCGGGGATCGCCTCGATGAACTCACCGCGGCCGGCAGCCGGGTCGAGAACCCGGCTGGGGGAGCCCATCAACCCGTGCACGTGGGGGGCGATCTCCTCCCAGACGGCGGTGCGGGCGCCCTGGTCGATGTCGCGGAACCGATATGCGTAGAGGCGCTCGTAGTTCAGTCTGATCTTCTCCTTGGTTGCTCGGGAAGCGCTCGAAGATTACGAGCAGGTGGTGACGGGTGCCTTGGTGACCATTTGCCAGTCCTTCTCGCCGTCCTGGGGGAGCTTCAGGGCGGCCCAGCCCCCGGGTCGCAGGCGGGCGACCGCGACACCGGGTCCCGAGGTGGCGAAGCGGCGCAGGCCGATCAGCGGCGTCTCGGGCCCGGAGACCCGGACGAGATTGAAGCCGGTCGAAAGCGGGACGACCGCTGCGCGCCCGTCCCCGGGTTTCGTGGTGCGGCAGGTCAGGGCCGCTCCGGGTGAGTGGGAAGGTTCGAGTTCCACTGGGATCGCTCCCACCAGGGCCGCGTCGGCGATCGCGCGGATTTCCTCCGGCTGCTCCTGCAGCTCGTCGAGGTTGTAGGCGATCGAGCCGTTCTGCTTGGCGGCGTCGAGGATGGCGATGGCTGGGATCCCCAGGTAGAGGCCGCCGCCGACCTCTGCCACCCGGGGGTCTGCCGAGACGACGTAGGCCGGGTCGACCCGTTCGCCCGCCAGCTCGACCGCCGCGAACTCGGCCCGGGTCTTGGGGATGTCGGTGCGCAGGACGTTTTCGTCCTTGCCGGTGAAGAGGGCGTCGACGTTGGCCGGAAGCGGCAGCAGCGCCAGGACCACGAGGACGGCACCGACGCGGTTGGAGAGCGGCCGGCGGAAGCAGTCGGCGGCGACCAGCAGCACCAGCACCGCGCTGACCAGCAGGTAGCGGGTGCTCTGCGGCGATCGTGCGGCGACCGCCAGCAGAGTCCAGTAGGTGCCGGCGACGACGAGCCAGACCCAGATCGTCCGCGGCAGCCCTCCGCGCACGATCCGCGCCACCAGGACGACCAGCGCGGCGACTGCCAGCACCTTCCCCAGCGTGGTCAGGTCGGTCGCGAACGACGCGGGGATCGGCGTGTTGGTGCCGGTCAGCGAGCCGAGCGAGACCGCGATCGAGTCGAAGGCGGTCTTCGGCGCGTCGACGATGTTGGAGAGCTCGGTTTCGCCCTGGTCGAAGCGGGCCGACCAGATCCACCAGGCGGCGTAGAGGACCAGGGGCGCGACCACGATCCAGGCCCGGCGCAGGCGGTCGCGGTCGAGTGCGATCGCCAGCGCGGCGCCGACCAGGAAGGCGAGCCCTACCTCGATCATCGCCGCCGAGAGCGCCAGCAGCAGGCAGGCGGCGAGGTCGGCGCGGCGGTCCCCGCGCTGCAGGCAGAGGATCGCCGCGAGGCCCGCGGCCAGCGCCACCGAGCTGTTGAAGTCGAGCGGCCAGAGGAACTGCTCGCGGGCGATCCCGAAGAAGAGGATCAGCAGCGCCGGTGCCAGCGCCGCGACGTCGCCGACGCGGCGGCGGGCGAAGACGAAGAGCAGCCCGGCGCTGGCGCAGATCCCGAGCGCGTCGATGACGGCAAAGACGGTGTAGTGGGCGCCGACCGTGGCGAACACCGTCTCGTAGACGAAGCGACCGCCGAGCGCCAGGTGGCCGTTGAACGGCGCCAGCAGGTACTCGGGGCTGAAGGGCGAGCCGTAGTGGACGAGGGCACCCTCTTTGAGCGCTACGCGGCCGTAGTAATACAGTTCGTCGACCGCGAAGCCTTGGCCGTCGGTGGCGGCGACGATCAGGCCGATCGCGACCGCCATCGCCACGCCCAGGGCGATCTCGGTGACGCACCTCGCGGTCATTCCCGAGCCAGGCGGCACAGCGTCAGCCGCCCTTCCCCGCTCGCCTGAAGTTGCCACGGCCGGCCCGAGAGGTCGGCCGGGATCCGCAGCTCGGCCCAGCTGCCGGGGTCGAGGTCGCCGAGGTCGACGGGGTAAGAGCCCGAGAACCGGCCCAGCGCCAGGTGGACGGGCGCGCTCGAGCGCAAGGCGACGCCGCCGCGCAGGACAGGCAGGCCGAGTTCGCCGTCCTCGATCGCCTCGCTGTGGCACTTGCCGGCCGGGCGCCGGGGCAGTTCGCCGAGCTCGACCCCGAGACCCGCAGCCATCACCTTGTCGGCGGGGATGCGGGCGTGTTCGGGCGCCGCAACCAGTTCGGCCTCGTCGTAGGCGGGCGAGCCGTCTTCGTCGCGGGTCTCGAAGTAGGCCTGCGCTTCCAGCGGCACGTAGCCGGTGTCGGCTATTTCTTCGTCGAGAAAGAAGGTCGGCTCGACCCGCGGCCGGATGATTTCCAGCGCCGCGAGGTCGGCGCGCTCGATCTGGCTCGTGCGGCGGTAGCTCTCATAGGCTTCGTGGAAGAAGACGACGTTGGGCAGGACCGCGGCGGCGAGCACCACCAGGGCGGGAATCAGCAGCCGGCGCTGGAACCGCACCCCGCTGAGCAGCCCGGCGGCGATCATCAGGACGAAGGCGCCGCCGGTGTACTGGTAGCGGCTCGCCGAGGCGACCCGGCCCGACTTGACGTCGAAGCCGCCGAGGGTCCAGTAGACGAAGGCGACCGCGAGCACGACCCAGAGCGAGCGCGGTATCCGCGGCATCTTCCACAGGCGCCAGAGCGCCAAGAGCAGCAGGACAGCGGTCAGCGGTCGGCCCCAGTCGAGCCCGTTGGGCGTCGTCATCCCTTCCGCCGGGACCGCCAGCCCGAGCAGGGCGGCGAGCGCGGCCGAGATCGAGTCGAAGACCCAGAGCGGGCTCTCGACGATGTTGTGCAGCGAGAGCGCGCTTTCGGCCTCGTGTCCCCAGCCGATCCACCAGGCGATGTAGATCAGCGCCGGCACGGCGACGATGAAGACGCGGCCGAGCCAAGGGCGCTCGCGGCGGCGCAGGAGGACGTCCACCGCGGCGCCGGCGGCGAAGGCGACCCAGAGGCTGGAGAAGAGGAGCGAGACCGTCAAGCCGAGGCAGGCGAGCCGGTCGCCGCGGCTATCGTGGCGGTCGAGCGCGACCAGCATCCCCAGGCCGCCGGCCATCGAGCCGAGGAAGGTGATCGAGGCGAACCAGAGGAGATCGTCGAAGGCGGCGCCGCAGAAGAGCAGCGCCACCATCCCGATCAGCGCGACCCAGTCGCCGACCCGGCGCCGGGCCCAGAGGTAGAGGAACCAGACCCCGAGCAGGAACAGCGCGGTCGAGACGAGCTTGAAGGGCAGCATCGAGTCGATCCCGAAGGTCGCGATCAGGAGCTTCCAGACCGTCACCGGCCCGGCGACGAAGTGCTCGTTGTCGGGCCGCACCCAGCGCTCGAACTCGTTGCCGCGGCGCAGGACGATGTAGCCCCAGTCGTCGAGCAGGAAGCTGAGTTTCGAGCCGAGCGTGACGATGTAGGCGGCGGCGAGGGCCATCGCCGCCAGCAGCACCGGCGTGGCGCCGATCCGGCGCCCGCTCACTTGTTCCTCCGCCGGTAGTCGCCGCGGCTGAGGTGGTGCTCGAGGAAGACGTAGAGGACGATGAACAGGTAGCGGCTGCCCATCTCGTTCAGCGCCAGCTTCGAGACCCCGGCTTTGCGATTCGTCCAGGAGATCGGGACGACCTCGAAGTCGAAGCCCCGCACCACCGCCTTCAGCGGCAGCTCGACGGTGAGGTTGAAGTGGTGCGAGAGCAGCGGCTGGATCGCCTCGATCACCTCGCGCCGGTAGGCCTTGAAGGCGTTGGTGGTGTCGTTGTAGCCGTGGCGGAAGAGGAGCCGGATGCCGAAGTTGACGATCCGGTTCATGATCAGCTTCGTCCGCGGGTAGTCGATCACCCGGGCACCGCGGATGAAGCGCGAGCCGAAGGCGCACTCGTGGCCTTCCTCCAGGACTCGGTGATAGGCAACGAGGTCCTCGGGGCTGTCGGAGCCGTCGGCCATCATGATCGCGACCGCGTCGCCTCCGAACTGCTCGAGTCCACAGCGGACCGCGAAGCCGAAGCCGGGCGGGTGGTAGGAGGTGAGGCAGCGCACCCGCCGGTTGCCCGCCCCGATCTCCTCGACGATCTCCTTGGTGCGATCGCGGCTGGCGTCGTCGATGACCAGCACGTCGTACTCGATCGCCTCGCGCTCGAGCCGCTCGGCGATCCCCTCGACAGTCGCCGCGACCGAGCCCTCCTCGTTGTGGGCCGGGATGACCACCGAGAGCTTCATCCGCCGCCTCCCAGCTCGCAGGCCTGCGCCGGCCCCGCGGTGATCAGCCGCAGCTTCCAGGGGGTGGTGGCCTTGTCGCGCGGGGTCGCCAGCCTGCCGGCTTCGCCGGGGCCGAGCCCTTCGATCAAAACCGGGGGGGAGCCGGTCGCGAAGCGGCTCAGCTCGAAGCGCTCGATCGGCTCGGCGCCGGCCACGATCGCGATCCCGTCCCGCGGCAGGCTGAGCGGCGGCGAGGCGGCGCCGTCGCTCGGCACGGTCTGGCAGCCCGCCGCCGGGACGGCGGAGCCGGGCAGCGGTTCGAGGCCGATCCGCAGGGCGCCGAAGAGGACCTTGTCGGCGGCGTAGCGGACGAACTCGGGGCTGGCGGCGATTTCCGCCTCGTCGTAGGCGGGCGAGCCGTACTCGTCGCGGGCCGAGAAGTAGTGCTCGGCGTCGACGTTGATGAAGCCGGTGTCGACCACGTCTTCGCTCAGCACGAAGCCCGGTTCGACGGTCGCTTCGGCGATGTCGAGCGATCCCAGGCCCGCTTTCTCGAGCTGGCTGATCGGGTGGTAGGTCCCCTCGTAGGCATCGTGCAGTTCGTCCAGGTTGGCGGCGAGCGAGAGGGCGGCGACGATTCCGATCGCGGCCAGCGCCTTGGTGCCGATCCGGAGCCCCCGCTCCAGCTCCGGCCGGAGCAGCTCCGCGCCCAGCATGAACAGGAACACAACGTCGAGGTACTGGTAGCGGCTGGCGTCGGGGTCGCGGCCCGGCATCTGGTTGAAGCCGGCGAGGATCCAGAACGAGCCGGCGGTCGCCAGCACCACCCAGAACCAGCGCGGGACCCGGTCGCGCTTGTAGAGGCGCCAGGCGGCGAGGAAGACGAGGAGGACCGTGAGCGGCCGGGCCCAGAGCAGGCGATCGTGGACTTCGATCGCGGGGTTGGTCAAGCCGGTAGCCGAGCCGACGGCATTGGCGAGGCTGTCGATCGCGTAGAGCGGCGTGCGGGCGATGTTGTCGAGGCTGAGCGTCGATTCGGCGGTGTGTCCCCAGCCCAGCCACCAGAGGGCGTAGACCGCCAGCGGCACGAGGAAGACGTAGAGGCGCCGCCGCCGTTCCGGCGCCAGTAGGACGTAGACGGCGGCGCCGATCGCGAAGGAGAGGCCGAGGCTGCCGAAGAGGACGGAGAGGACCAGCAACGCGCAGGCGATCGCCTCGCCGCGGCGGTCCTCGCGTTCCAGCGCCAGCAGGGCGCCGAGCCCGGCCGCCATCGAGCCGAAGTAGGTGATCTGGAAGGACCAGAGGAGGTCTTCCCAGGCGGCGCCGAGGAAGAGGACGATCGCGGTCGCCGCCAGCGCCGGCCAGTCGCCGACCCGGCGGCGCAGGAAGACAAAGAGCAGGGCGGCGCTGAGCAGAAACAGCGCGGTGGAGACGACCCGGTAGGGCAGCGCCGAGCCCATCCCGACGGTGGCCAGCAGCGCCTTGTAGATCAGCACCGGCAGGGCGACGATGTGCTCGCCGTGGGGGTCGAGGATCGCGTCGGCGCTGAAGTCGCGCCGGTAGAGCAGGAACTCCCAGTCGTCGAGCAGGAAGGTCAGCTTCGAGCCGAGGTAAAGCAGCAGGCAGGCAGAGGCCCCGAAGAGCCAGATGAGGAGCAGGAGAACTGGAGTGGAGGGCCCGGTCCCGGTCCCTGGCACGGCCCCCGCCCGGGCGGGACGAAGGCCGTCTGTGCCTTTCGCCACGCGAGAAAGTTATCTTCGCTCTCCGATGCGTGTTCTCCTCGTCTCCTCAGAGCACGGCCGCGACTGCGGTCTCGGCATCTCCGTCGGCCGCCTCGGGCGGCTGCTGGCGCGCGAGCACGAGGTGACTGTCGTCCACGCCTACGAGGACGCAGCGCCCATTGCCGCCGCCGATGACCCGCCGTCGCTGCGGAACGTCATCGTCGATCCCTCGCGGCTGCCGCCGATCGCCTTCACCTGTGACGATCACGCCCGTTCGGCTGCCGTTGCGGCGGCGATCGAGGAGGCCTACGGCGACCAGCCGCCCGACTACGCCGAGTTCCCCGACTATCGCGGCCACGCCCTGGTGCCGCTGCAGGCGCGCGCGGCCGGCAGCCCCTCCCTGCGGGGCACTGAGATTGCGATCCGGCTGCGGGGGCTGGCGGCGCTGATGTGCCTCTACGACGGCACCTGGCCCCAGCCCGAGCACCGGATGGTCTTCGATCTCGAGCGCGAGGCATTGCGCCTCTGCGACCGGATCGTCTATCCCGGCGAGAGCGTGCTCGATACCTACCGAACCCGCACCGAGGGAATCGAGCTGGATGTCGCCGAGCGGGTCCGCCTTTCCTTCGAGCCCGGCCCGGAGCCCGAGGCGGCGGCGCGCCAGGGCGAGGGACCGTTGCGGATCCTCTTCGCCGGGCGGCTGCAGCGGGTCAAAGGCGTGCTGCCCTTGGTCGAAGCTTGCCTCGAAGCCGAGGACCCGAACTGGCGGCTGACCCTGGTCGGTGGCGACACCGATACGGCACCGATGAACCAGTCGGTGCGGATGACGATCGAGAGCATGGTCGGGGAGGACGAGCGGATTGAGATTCGCGGTCCGGTCCCGCACGAGGAGCTCCAGCGCCTCTATGGCGAGCACGACCTGGTCGCCGTCCCGTCTTACTTCGAGGCTTGGAGCAACGTCGCCCTCGAGGCGATGCGCGCCGGTATTCCCATCCTCGCTTGCCCCTCCGGTGGCCTCGCCGAGATCGTCGCGGACGGTGTCAGCGGCTGGCACACCGAGGGAACCGGGCGCGAGCCGATCCTGAAGGCGCTCGAACGCCTGCTCGCCGACCGCGCCGAGGTAGAGCGCGTGCGCGCCTCCGGCGCCCCCCGAGCCCGCTTCCTCGAGCTGACGGACGAAGACGCGGTCCTCGGCGCCTATCGCGACCTCCTATCCGTTCCCCATCCGCCGAGACCGCAAAAACGGTTCCTGGAGAACCGTTTTTGCGGTCTCGGCGATTCGGGTGAGCCGTTGGTGACCGGGGTTGTGACCTACTTCGGGGAGCGGGAGACCGTGCGCGAAGCGGTCGACTCGCTGCTGGCGCAGACGCACCGCAACCTCGAGGTCGTCGTCGTCAACGACGGCTCCTTCGAGGCCGAGGACCGGATCCTGTTCGAGCTGGCCGGGCTCGATCGGGTCCGCGTCCTCCACAAGCCCAACGGCGGCGAGAGCACCGCCCGCAACCTCGCCGTGGTCGACGCCGACGGCGAGTACCTCGCCTTCCTCGACGCCGACAACACCCTCGAGCCGGGCTTCGTCGCCCGCGCGGTGGCGATGATCGAGGCCGACCCCGAGATCGCCTACGTCACCTCCTGGTTGCGGTTCTTCGGCGACGAAGAGGAGGCGCGTGTGCGGGCCGGGGCAAGCGGTTACGCTCCGCTCGGCAATGCCGTCCGCAGCGACGACGCGATCAACTCCGACGGCGACGCGATCGCCCTGATGCCCCGCCGCCTGTTCACGCGCGAGGGCTACGCCTACGAGGAGGACGGGGTTCTGATGGCCGATTGGGAGTTCTACCGGCGCCTCCGCGAGGGCGGCCGCTTCGGCGCGGTGATGCCGGTCCTGGAAGCCAACTACCGGATGCGACCCGGGTCGCTCTCGTATCTGGCTGTCGGCGACCTGCACGCGCTCGCCTGGGACGAAGCGCTCTCCCGACGCCGTCTGCGGGCGCTCGAGGGAGCGGGTTCGTGAGCGGCGGGGAGGCGCGCACCGCTGAGCTCGAGCGCCGGGTCGAGGAGCTGCGACGCGTCAACGCGCGGCTCGGCCGCGAGCTGATCGACGCCGAAGCCGGGCGTCGACCGGCGGCGGCGACGCCGGCGGCACGGGCGGTCGCGAAGCTGGTCGGCGAACGCGACCGCGCCGAAGCCGAGCTCGCCGAGCTGCGGCCGGAGCTCCAGCACCTGCGCCGCGAGGCCCCCCAGCTGCGGGCCGAGATCGAGCGGTTGCGGGGCGGCTATCGGGGCTTGCTGCGCCGCGCTCGCGCCCGTCTTCTCAATCGCTGAGGGGCGCAAACCGGTGCCCAGCCGGTCGATGCTCGATTATCTAGTCGGCAGATGGCGGTCGAGACCTCCAAAGACGGCCCCGCGGCCACCCGCGGGCGCGATTTCGAGGCCGAGCCGGTTGTGATCGAGACGCGCGGCGTCTCCAAGTCCTTCCGCCTCTCGGTCAACAAGATCAACTCCCTCAAAGAGCTGGTCACCACCATCTCGCAGTCCGAGTACAAAGAGCTGCAGGCGCTCCGCGACGTCTCGTTCGACGTCCACCGCGGTGAGTTCTTCGGCATCGTCGGCCGCAACGGCTCGGGCAAGAGCACGCTGCTGAAAGTGCTGGCGAGCATCTACGCCGCCGACGCCGGCACGGTGCGGATGGCGGGGCGGCTGGCGCCCTTCATCGAGCTCGGGGTCGGCTTCAACCCGGAGCTGACCGCGCGCGAGAACGTCGAGCTGAACGGGGTGATGATGGGCCTCGAGCGGCGGGAGGCGCGCGGTCGCCTCGGCGCCGTGCTCGAGTTCGCCGAGCTCGAGGAGTTCGTCGACATGAAACTGAAGAACTACTCCTCGGGGATGCTGGTCCGGCTCGCCTTCTCGGTGATGATCCAGTCCGACGCCGAGATCCTCCTGATCGACGAGGTGCTCGCCGTCGGCGACGCCGCCTTCCAGCAAAAGTGCGCCGACGTCTTCCACGAGATGCGCGACTCCGAGCGCACGGTCATCCTCGTCACCCACGACATGGGCGCGGTCGAGCACTACTGCCATCGGGCGATGCTGCTGCACGACGGCGAGGTGCGGGCGATCGGCGACCCCGGCGAGGTGGCGCGCAAGTACCTGCGCTTGAACTTCGAATCGGCCCCGTCGAGCGGCGGCGACTCGCTCGGCGAAGTCGCCGACATCGTCGTCGAGGACGCCTGGCTGGAGGACGACTCCGGGGAGCGGGTGAGCAACCTCGAGAAGGGCGGAGACCTGCACTTCTGCGCCGCGCTGGAGGCCAAGCGCGACGTCGAGGGGCCGACCTTCGGCTTCACCTTCGCCAACCCCGACGGGGTCGAGGTGACGGGCTTCGGCGTGCCGCCGAAGGACCTGCCCGAGCGGGTGGGCGCCGGGCAGAAGCTGCAGATCCGTACCAAGATCGAAAACCGGCTCGCGCCCGGCCGCTACGTGGTCCGCTGCTGGATCCACCGCAACCGCAACATCTCCGACATCGTCCTCTACTCGCCCCACGTCCTCGACTTCGTCATCTTCGGCAAAGACGAGCCGGGGGTCGCCTTCTTCGAGCACGAGGTGCGGTTCGAGCTGCGCGACGGGGGGGAGGCTCGGTGAGCACCGACGCACAGACCCCGGCGGCGCTGGAGCTGCGCGAGGTCCGCGGCCCCTCGGCGACCGGCGGCGGCCGCCGCCGCTTCTTCGACCTGCTCTGGCTGATCTCGGCGACCGAATTCAAGAAAAGCTTCCATGGCACCGCGTTCGGCTACCTCTGGTCGTTGGTCCGGCCGCTGATGTTGTTCGCCGTCCTCCTCGTCGTCTTCACCAGGATCTTCAAATTCGACGTGCCGAACTATCCGGTCCTGCTGCTCTTCAACCTCGTCGTCTTCGGCCTCTTCCAGGAAGGGACCGGCGCCGCCGTCGGATCGGTCCTGGCGCAGGAGGGGATCGTCCGCAAGACCCAGTTCCCGCGTCTGGTCATCCCGCTTTCCTCGGTGATGGTCGCCCTCTTCACCATGGCCCTGAACCTGGTCGCGGTCTTCATCTTCATCCTCGCCTACGGCGTCGAGCCGATGTGGACCTGGCTGCTGCTGCCAGTGATCCTGGTGCTCGTCTTCGTCATCACCTGCGCCGTCTCGCTGCTGCTCTCGGCGCTGAACGTCCGCTTCCGCGACATCGCGATCATCTGGACCGTGGCGGCGACCGTGTTGATGTACGGGACGCCGATCATCTACCCGATCACCATCCTCGAATCGAGCTTCCTCAAAGACGTCCTCCTCGGCAACCCCCTCACCCTGATCTTCGAGCAGGCCCGCGCCTGGATCATCGACCCCACCGCCCCGGGTGCGGTTAGCGTCGCCGGCGGCTGGCTCAACATGCTCCCCGCCGCGACGATCTACGTCGTCACCTGCGTCCTCGGCGTCTGGGTCTTCAAGCGCGAAGCCCCGAAGATCGCCGAGCGGCTGTAGCTAAGCGCCGGAGAACAAATTGACGGAGACGATCCGTCGCATCTTGTACTGCTCGTAGGGAAGGGCGCCGCGCCAGCGGTTGTGGGACTCGGCGGAGACGAAGTAGGTCTCGGGGTCGTCCGTTAGCTCGGCGAGGGCGGCGTTCAGCTGTTCGTCGGAGACGCCCATGCCGGTGGCGATGCGGCGCAGTTTCTCGAGGTGCTCCTCGGCGCCCCAGCCGGCGAGGACGTGGTCGACGGCGTGGATCGAGACCCCCCCCTGCTTGGCCAGCATCTCGCGCGAGCGCTCCATCACCGAGTCGATCACGTCGAGGGGGACGTGCTCGAGGACCGAGATCGAGTAGATCGCGGCGTAGTCGTCGCCGAGCGGCGTCTGCGGCGGGAAGTGTTCGCGGACGAAAGTCAGGTCCGGGTAGGCGGTGCGGAAGGTCTCGAATTCTTTCGGGCCGTTGCCGCTGCCGTCGTAGGCGTCGACGACGGTGACGTCGTAGCCGATCCGCGAGAGCGCCCCGGCGACCAGCGGTTCGCCGGCGCCGATCTCCAGCAGCTTGCCGCCGACCGGGACGTTGCCGAGGATCGCCTTCAGCATCCAGCAGCGCTGCAGGTCCTTCATGTCGAAGTTGGCCCCCGCCAGCCCCGGCATGTTGTCGACGCTGTCGGCGAAGTCCTGCACCGTCCCGTAAGAGGCGGCCCCCAGCGGGAAGCTGCCCTGGTAGCGGTCGACGACCGTCTTCAGCGGCGTGTCTTTGATCGTCCAAGAGGAGGCGTTGGCGCCGGCGCCCGGTGCCGGGACCCGGCCCAGCACTTTGCCCGCCGCCTTGCGCAGGGTCGGCGACCCTGCCGCCATCGCCCGGGCCCGCGCCGCCTGCTCTTTGAGGCGGCTCATGCCGGCTGCCCCGCCGGCGCCTTGCTCATCAGCTCGCGGTAGAAGTCGCCCAGCGCCGCGGCGTTGGCGCTCCAGCTCAGCTCCTCGAGGGCGAACTTGCGGGCGCCGCGGCCGAGCCGCTCGGCCATCTCCCGGTCGGCGATCAGGTCTTCGACCCGCGCCATGATCTCGATTGCGTTTCCCTGCTCGAGCAAGAGTGCGTTCTCTCCGTGCGTGAGGTCGTGACCGATGTTGCAGTCGGGCACGATAACCGGGCGCCCCATCGCCAGGAACTCCGGCAGCTTCGAGGGCAGCCGGTAGCGGTTGAAGTCGTCGGGGGCGCCCGGCTGGACGAAGGCGTCGGCCAGCGCCAGATAATCGGGGACCTCGCGCCAGTCGATCCGGCCCAGCTCCAGCACCCCATCGCTTACGGCGCGGAAGGCGCGCGGGTCGACGCCGCCGAACTCGCTGTGGCCGAGCCGCACCAGCCGCACCGGGTGCCCGCGCCGCCGCAGCAGCTGCACGGCGACGTAGAGGCTCATCATCTCGTGCTGGTTCGCGTAGTGGATGGTGCCGTGGTAGACGAGGACGAACTCCTCGGGACGCAGTCCCAGCTGCTCGCGCGTCTTCCGCGTCGGCCGCTCGGGGCTGAAGCGCTCGGCGTCGATCCCCGGCCGCGCCACGTGGTGGGGACGGTGGCCGAGGTTGAAGTCGTTCAGCTCCTCGGTGATCACGGTGATCCCGGCGGCGCCGCGGAGGAACTCGAGGTGGTGGGTGGGGTGGATCAGGTCCGGCGGCGCCAGCCGGTCCTGCGCCTTCAGCGGCAGCCGCTGCAGTTCCGCCAGCGTCATCCCGGTGATCGTCTCGACCAGGTAGTGCTCGTTGTCCTCGAGGTGGATCGCGTAGGGGACGCGCAGCTGTGAGACCAGGCTCGTCGTCAGGCGGCGGACCGGCTCGCGCGGCGTCCAGCCGGTGACGATCGTCCCCTCGCGCGGGATCGCCCCCGCCCTGGCCCGCTCCGCAAGCGTCTCGTGGGAGACGCACTCGAAGTGGGGGTGGCCGACCGCCTCGATCCGTTGCGGGTCGCCGACGCCGGCCAGCGTCACCTCCCAGCCCTGCTCGGTCAGCTCGTTGCCGAAGTGGAAGGCCTGGATCGCGCTGTTCACGTCGAGCGGCCCGTACATGACGTAGACCACCCTCATCGCGACCTCATCGCCCCGACCGCCCGGTGGACCGGCTCCAGCCAGCCGGAGGGAACGTAGTCGGCCCGCTGGCGGGCGAAGCCGCGGTTGAAGTAGGGGTCGCCGGCGAGGAGCTCGTCGTACCAGGTGTCGACGAAGAGGGCGCGGTCAACGATGTCGCTGTCGGCGCGGCGGGCGGCCTCGCCGCGGTGGCTGAGGACCGTCGCCGTCGCCGCGTAGACGCACTTGCGGCCGCTGTGGGCGAGCCGCTGGCAGAGGTCGAGGTCCTCGAATTCGCCGGCATACAGCTCCACGAACCCGCCCTCGCGCTCGAAGTCTCCCCGCGCGAGGAGCATGCACTCGGCGCTGAGGCCGGAGACCTCGCGCGAGCAGGGCAGGGCGCCGTAGTAGCCGTCGCCCTCGGCGGCGACGCCGGCGAGCATCGGCGCTGCCGGGTCGCGCAGCCCGATCGCGATCCCGGCCTGCTCGACCTTGCCGTCGGCGCGGACGAGCTTCGGCCCGACGGCGGCGACGTCCGGCAGCGGGGCGTGGAGGACGAGCTGCGAGAGCCAGCCGGGGTCGACGATCTCGGTATCCGGCGCGAGGAAGCAGAGGTAGGAGCCGGAGGCCCTGGCGGCGCCGGCGTTGTGCGCCTCGGCGCGGCTGCCCTCCTCGATGACGATCGTCTCGAAGTCGGGGTACTCGGTCTTCTCCAACGAGCGTCGCAGCCGCTCGAGCTCGGCGCCGGCGCCGCGGGCGGCGACGATGATGCTGACCTGGGGCTGCGGCACCGAGCCGTTGGCCGGCGCCAGCACCGCCCGGTGGGGGATCGCCGCGTGCGGCACCGCCCGAGCCGGCAGGCCGAGACGCTCCAGATGCGCCGAGACCGCCCGCGCCTGCAGCTCCTCCACGCCCGCCTTCTGCTCGGTGCCGGCGGCGATGCTGCCGGGGATCGCCCGCCAGTGGTAGAGGATCTGCGGGATGTGGTGGATCCGGCCGGTGCGCTCGGAGACCCGCAGCATGAACTCGAAGTCCTGGATCTTGTCGAAGGCCGAGTCGAACCCGCCGGCGGCCTCGGCGACCAAGGTGCGGACGACCAGCAGGTGGCCGATGTACATCGCCCCCAGCGCGTAGACCGGCGACCAGTCGGGCTTCAGAAACGGGTCGGCGCGGACGCCGCCGATCGTCAGCTTGTCGCTGTCGCTGTAGACGACGTCGAGCTCGGGGTCGGCGGCAAGCGCCTGGGCGACCCGCAGCAGCGCGTCGGGGGTGAGCGTGTCGTCGTGGTCGAGGAAGCCGACGAACTCGCCCTCGCAGCGCGCCAGCCCGGCGTTGGTCGCGGCGGAGATGCCGGCGTTCTCCTTCAGCAGCTCGAACTTGATCCGTTCGTCGGCGATCGGCAAGGCGCTCAGCGCCCGCTCCAGCGCCGGGCTTTCGGAGCCGTCGTCGACGATCACCAGCTCCCATTCGGCGTAGACCTGCTTGCGGACCGAGTCGACCGCCTCGCGCAGCAGCTTGAGG
This sequence comes from Solirubrobacterales bacterium, assembly GCA_033856415.1. Lineage (GTDB taxonomy): Bacteria > Actinomycetota > Thermoleophilia > Solirubrobacterales > 70-9 > VAYN01. The sequence continues at coordinate 73,119 of JAWVFA010000025.1, forward strand.
TCGGTCTTGTAGGTCGGCATCACCAGCGAGATCAGCGGCTGGGCCGGCAGCGCCTGCAGTTCCTGCAGGGCGGCTTCGCGCCGGGCGCGGGGGGTGTGCAACCGCAGCTGGCGGCCGCGCCGGGCGAGGTCGCGGAGCCGGCGCAGGAAGGCGATCGCCCAGGCCGGCAGGATCGTTTTCAGCACCCGCAGGTCGCGTCGCATCGCTTAGCGCAGCAGTTTCTTCAGCGTCGGCTTCAGCGCCCGCACGGGCCGGGTCAGCCTCCAGCTGAGGCTGTGCTCGTAGGTGCGGGCGACCTCGGCGATCTCCTGTTCGAGCTCGCCGATTCGGTAGGTCTTGCGGACGAGCTCGCGATGCAGCGCCTCGCGCTGCTCGCGGAGCGCCGTCAGCTCATCCGGCTGCTGATCGGTGGCGGCGACCATGAACCCCCGATCTTAGGAGGGATTGACGAGGTAGGGTTGCAGCCCGATGGAGCCCCTGAAGGGACTGATCCTCTCCGGCGGCGCCGGAACGCGCTTGCGCCCGATCACCCACACCTCGGCGAAGCAGCTGGTGCCGGTGGCCAACAAACCCGTGCTCTTCTACGGGATCGAGGCCCTGGTCGACGCCGGCGTCCCCGAGATCGGGATCATCATCGCCCCCGAGACCGGCGACGAGATCCGCGAGGCGGCGGGCGACGGCTCCCAGTTCGGCGCCGAGATCACCTACATCGTCCAGGACAAGCCGGCCGGGCTCGCCCACGCCGTGCTGACCGCCGAGGAGTTCATCGGCGTCTCGCCCTTCGTCATGTACCTCGGCGACAACCTCCTGCGCGACGGCCTCCGCGGCCTGGTTTCGACCTTCGTCGAGCACGAGCCCGACGCGCTGATCCTCCTCACCCCGGTCGACGACCCCGAGTCCTACGGCGTCGCCGAGCTCGACGGCGAGGAGATCGTGCGCCTGATCGAGAAGCCGAAAGACCCGCCCTCGAACCTGGCGCTGGTCGGCGTCTACCTCTTCCAGAACCTGATCTTCGACGCGGCCCGCTCGCTCGAGCCCTCCTGGCGGGGCGAGCTGGAGATCACCGAGGCGATCCAGAAGCTGATCGACGACGGCCGCACCGTCCGCTCCGAGGTGGTGCGCGGCTGGTGGAAGGACACCGGCCAGCTCGCCGACATGCTCGAGGCCAACCGGCTTGTGCTGGAGGAGCTGGTCACCGCGATCGAGGGCGAGGTCGACGAGGCCTCCAAGGTCGAGGGCCGGGTCGTCCTCGGCCCCGGCGCCAGGCTCGAGCGCTCGGTCGTCCGCGGCCCCGCCGTGATCGGCGCCGGCGCCGTCATCGAGGACGCCTTTGTCGGCCCCTACACCTCGATCGGCGACGACGTCCACGTGCGCCGCTCCGAAGTCGAGAACTCGATCGTCCTCTCCGGATCGGTGGTCGAGGACCTCGGCACGCGGATGGAGGCCAGCTTGCTGGGCAAGGAAGTGAAGCTGACTCGCAGCGAGGGGATGCCGAAGACCCTGCGTCTGCTGGTCGGCGACCGCTCCGAGATCAAACTCGTCTAGCGCTTGACATACCGGAAGGGTTTTAGATAGGAACCCCCAAAGTTTCTATGCTGGCGATCGGGAAACGAGGGTTGTGGACGGCCGCGCTACTGGCGGCCGCGCTCTGCCTGCTCGCGCCGCAAGCGAGCGAGGCGAAGATCTCCTGCCGCTACAACGCCGGCCAGATGGCCCTGTCGGTTACCGCCACCGGTTTCGACGAAGCGGGGATCAGGCGATTCGGCGAGGAGATCCTCGTCTCCCCGTTCCTCGAGCCGCCGATCATGTGCAAGGGCGGACGGCCGACGGTCACGAACACCGATCGCGTGGACTTGATCGTCCGGGGTGAAGGCTCTGCCTGGATCGAACTGGAGGGCGGCCCCTTCGCGCCCGGCGCAACCGCCGAGCCGGATGGCTTCTCGGAGGTCGAGTTCACGGTGCGAGGCAGCGGCTTCGTGGATTTCGAAGGGGGGCCGGGGCGAGATCACTTCCGCTTCATGGGCTCCGGCCCGGAAAGCGGCGTCAACCTCAATGCCGACCAGGACGACGACCTTGATCTCATCACCCCTTCCAAACCCTCGCTAGCCCTCCTGGTCGTGATCGAGGGTGGCCCAGGCGCGGACCTGATCGACGCCCAGGATCGCCCGGGCCTGGAAATATTCGCCGTCGGTGGGAAGGGCAACGACACGCTCGTCGCTCCCGCCTCCGGCAGCGCCATCCTCCAGGGCGGCAAGGGACGGGATCGGCTCGTCGGCGGCCGAGGCTGGGACCTCCTCGACCCCGGTCCTGGGGCGGACGTGGTCAAAGCTCGCTCCGGATCCGACCTGGTCGACATGCGCCCGGACCGGCGTCGCGACCGGATCTTCTGCGGCGGGGGGCGAGACCTTGTCGGCAAGCACGACGACCGCGACCGCATGATCTCCTGCGAGCGGGTCGAGGGCGGGAGCTGAGAGCGACCCCGAACGCACGCCGTCGCATACCCTGTCCCGTCGCGTGCGGTACCTCGATCTCAAACCCGCCCAGGGATGAAGCTGCTCGTCACCGGAGCCGCCGGAATGCTCGGGCTGGACGTGATGCTCGCGGCCGGCAACGCCGGCCACGACGTCGTTGGCTACGGTCGCGCCGAGCTCGACGTCACCGATCCGGCGGCGCTCGAGCGCAAGGTCGACCTCGAGCGCCCCGACGTGGTCGTCAACTGCGCCGCCTGGACCGACGTCGACGGTGCCGAGGAGGCGGAGGAAGCCGCCTTCGCGGTCAACGGCAGCGGGGCCGGCAATGTCGCCGCCGCGGCGGCGAAGGTCGAAGCGCGGGTCGTCCACATCTCTACCGACTACGTCTTCGACGGCGCCAAAGGCGCGCCCTACGTGGAGAGCGACCAGCCGGCCCCCCTCTCGGCCTACGGCCGCACCAAGCTCGCCGGGGAGGAGGCGGTCGCCGCTGCCAACAAGCGCCACTTCATCGTCCGCTCGGCCGGCCTCTTCGGGATCGGCGGCCGTAACTTCGTCGAGACGATGCTGCGTCTGGCCGAGGCCCAGAACGAGGTGACGGTCGTCCGCGACCAGGTCGGCTCGCCGACCTACACCTGGCACCTCGCCTACGGCATCGTCCGCCTGATCGAGGGGATCGAGTACGGCATCCTCCACATGCCGGCGAGCGGCCAGTGCTCCTGGTACGAGTTCGCCCGCGAGATCTTCGAGCAGGCCGAGGTCGAGTGCCGGGTGCTCTCGATCACCAGCGAGGAATTCGCCGCCGCGGCCCCGCGCCCGGCCTTCTCGGCCCTGGTCAGCCAGCGCGAGCACGCGATCCGGCTACCCAGCTGGCAGGACGGCCTGGCAGGCTATCTCGCCCAACGCAAAGCGCAGGAAGGAACGGAATGAGAATTCTCGTCACCGGCGCCGCCGGTTTCATCGGCTCGACCTACGTCCGTCTTGTCGGCGACGAGCACAACGTCGTCGTCCTCGACAAGCTCACCTACGCTGGCCGGCGCGAGAACCTGCCCGAGGGGACGAACCTGATCGAGGGCGCTATCGAGGACCCGACGGTCGTCCGCGAAGCGATGCAGGGCGCCGACGCGGTTGTCAACTTCGCCGCCGAGTCCCACGTCGACCGCTCGATCGACGATCAGGACGCCTTCGCCCGCACCCACGTGATCGGCACCGGGACCCTGCTCGACGCGGCCCGTGAGCTCGGCGTCGAGCGCTACCTGCAGGTCTCCACCGACGAGGTCTACGGCTCGATCGAGTCCGGCTCGTTCACCGAGACCTCGCCGATCGACCCCTCCTCGCCCTACTCGGCGACCAAGGCCGCCGGCGACCTGCTCGACTCCGCCCACTTCCACACCTACGGGATCGACGCCTCGATCGTCCGCGGCTCCAACAACTACGGGCCGCGGCAGTACCCCGAGAAGTTGATCCCCCTGATCACCTTGAACGCTTTGCATCGTGACCCGCTGCCGGTCTACGGGGACGGACGGCAGGTCCGCAACTGGCTCTACGTCGAGGACTTCTGCTCCGGCATCCACACGGTCCTGACCAAGGGCAAGGCCGGCGAGGCCTACAACGTCGGCGGCCCCGACGAGTGCGAGAACATCGATGTCGTCAAGCGGGTGATCGAGCTGACCGGCGGCGACGAGTCGCTGATCGAGTACGTCACCGACCGCCCCGGCCACGACCGCCGCTACTCGCTCTCCTCGGAGAAGCTGAAGCGCGAGCTCGGCTGGGAGGCGCAGGTCCACTTTGCCGAGGGCCTCGAGCGGACCGTGAACTGGTACCGCGACAACGAGGAGTGGTGGGGCCCGATCCGCTCCGGCGAGTACCGCTCCTATTACGAAAAGCAGTACGGGAAAGCGCTCGGCTAGTGGCGGAGAAGCTGGAGACGAAGCTCGACGGCGTCGTCCTGGTCGAGCCGGTCGTCCACGGCGACGAGCGCGGCTTCATGCTCGAGTCCTACAGCCGCGAGGCGTGGGGCGAGCTCGGAGTCGAGGCCGAGTTCGTCCAGCACAACCACTCGCGCTCCTCGCGGGGAACGCTGCGCGGCATTCACTTCCAGACCGAGCCCGGTCAGGCGAAGCTGGTCCGCTGCGCCCGCGGCGAGGTCCTCGACGTCGCCGTCGACCTACGCCGCGGCTCGCCGACTTACGGCCAGTGGGAGGCGCACCGCCTCGACGATGTCCGGCACCGCCAGCTCTTCGTCCCGGTCGGCTTCGGTCACGGCTTCGCCGTCCTCAGCGACGTCGCCGACGTCGCCTACCAGGTCTCCAGCTACTACGACCCAGCCACCGAGGCCGGCATCGCCTGGGACGACCCCGACGTCGCCGTCGACTGGCAGGTCAGCGATCCTCTGCTGAGCGAGCGCGACAAGAACGCCCCGAAGCTGGCGGAACTAGGGGACACCCTCCCCTTCTAGTCGCCGACGGGACGAAAACCGCTGTATGTATCCGGTTATCGGCCCGTCAGCGGGGAGTGCGGCTGCGGATTGTGGTGATTGCCAGGCTCGTCGCCAGCTTGGCGCCGATGCCGGCGTAGACCGCGGCGTTCAGCAGGGGGTTGTTCTGCGGGGCGTCGAAGCGGCGGTAGAAACGGGCCATGCCGCGGTGGAAGGCGATCTCCTGGCGCGGGGCGCGGCGGGAGGCGCTGGATCCACCCTTTACGTGCAGGGCCACTCCGGCCGGCTCGTAAAAGACCTTCCAGCCGGCGTCCCAGAAGCGGTGGCACCAGTCGAGGTCCTCCATGTAGAGCCAGTAGCCCTCGTCGAGCAGGCCGACCTCGCGGATCGCCTCGCCCCGGCAGAGCATGAAGGCGCCGTTTACCGCGTCGACCTCGCCCGGCTCGTCGTCGCCGAGGTGCGTTGCCCGGTACTGGCCGAGCGCGGCCCCGGCGCCCTCGCCGCGGCCGATCCCGGTGAAGTGGGCCAGTGCGCTCAGCGGGGTGGGGAAGGAGCGCTTGCAGGCGTGGTCGAGCTCGCCACTCTCGGTCACCAGCTTCACCCCGACCATCCCGATCCGCGGCTCGGAGCGCAGTCGCGCCAGAGCCGCGTCGAGCGTCCCCGCGTAGACCTCGGTGTCGGGGTTCAGCAGTAGCACCGCCGCCGCCTCGCTCTCCCGCAGCACCAGGTTGTTGGCCGCCGAGAAGCCGATGTTGGCCTCGCGCCGCAGCCGCACGGCAGGGAACTCGTGCGCGACCATCTCCGGCGTCGCGTCGGGGCTGCCGCTGTCGACCACGGTCACCCGCATCTCCCCGCTGGAGATCGGGTGCTCCTGCAGGGAGCGCAGGCAGCGCCGCAGTAGCGCTTCGGCGCCGTGGCTGACGACTACGACCTCGAGCTCGGGCATCGCGGGGAAGCTAATAGGCGCCTTCGCCGCGGACCATCGCCCGCGGCGTGCGCAGCAGGATCTCCAGGTCGGTCAGCAGCGAGAGGTTGTCGAGGTAGTCGCGCTCCATCGCCAGCCGCTCCTCGAAGGTGAGGTCGCTGCGGCCGTAGACCTGCATCGGCCCGGTGATCCCCGGCTTGATCGCCAGGCGGCTGCGCTGCCGCTCGTCGTAGAGGGCGACGACGCTCTCCTCCTCGGGCCGCGGCCCGACCAGCGACATGTCGCCGCGCAGGACGTTGAACAGCTGCGGCAGCTCGTCGACGCTGGCGCGGCGCAGCCAGCGACCGCTGCGGGTGACCCGCGGGTCGTCCTGGATCTTGAACGCCGGCTGGTCGAGGGTCTCGATGTCGACCAGCTCCGGCAGTCGCTGCTCGGCGTCGGCGACCATCGTCCGGAACTTCAGCATCGAGAACGGGACCCCGTCCTTGCCAGCCCGGCTCTGGCGGAAGAAGACGGGGCGGCCGTCGTCGAGCAGGATCCAGACCGCGATCGCCAGCAGCAGCGGCGAGAGCAGCGTCAGCATCGCCGTCGAGATGACGATGTCCATCGCCCGCTTCATCGCCACCGTCGAGCGCGGCGGGTCGCTGAAGCGGAAGTCGAGCACCGGAAGCTCGGCCAGGCGGTTGAGCTCGATCCCCGGCCCGAGTAAGCCGTAGTGCTGCGGCAGGAAGGTCAGCCCCAGCCCCGCGGCCTTGCACTCCGCGATCAGCCGCTCGGCGTCGACCTCGCTCATCTCGTGTTCGGTGACGACGACGCGCTCGATCGCGTACTCGTCGGCGATCTTGGAGATGTCGGCGACCGAGCCCAGCCGCGGCAGCTCCTTCGCCGGCTGCTCCTCGCTGGCGGAGAGGTACCCGACCAGCGTCAGCCGCGCCTCCGGGTGGGTCGAGATTCGCCGCGCCATCAGGTCGGCGACGGCGGCGGGCCCGACCACGACCCCGGCCGCGACCGTCGTCAGACGGTGCCAGAAGAAGCGGATCGTCCCGCGCGAGACAAGGCTGACGGCGAGGGTGCCGACGCCGACCGCGATCGCGCTCTGCGGCGAGAGCGGCCCGACCGGGCTCAGCGCCAGCAACCCGTCGAGGAGCAGCGTCCCCAGGGTGCTGGCCGAGATCAGCGAGGGCAGCTCGTCGAGCGTGCTGTGGCGGATCCGGCGGTGGTCGTTGTCGTAGAGGCCGTGGAGCTTGACGACGAGGATCCAGGCGGGGGTGAAGAGGACGGCCCAGAAGAGCGTGGCGACGTCGGTGGTCGAGGTCGCCGCGGTAACCGCGCAGAGCGTCGCGGTCAGCGAGATCCAGTCGCCGATCGCCAGTAGCCGGCGCAGGATCGCGCCCCGCCGCCGCGAGCCCATCGGCCCACGCTGGTCGCCGAGTCGCGCCCGCTCGACCGGCGCCGGGCGCTCGGGCGCGGGACCGGCGGGCTTCGGGTCGAGAGGTCGCGTCATCCGCATCCGTCCCACCCTTCCCGCAGGCAGCGTTCCAGCGGGTTCAGCTCCTGGGCGCGGCGCAGGTCGGCTTCCGCCGCCGCCACGTCGCCGCCCTCGTGCTCGATCCGCCCGCGCAGGTAGTAGTAGAGCCAGTTGCCCTCCTCGCGGTCGATCGCCTTGGTCATCTGCTCGGCGGCGGTCGCGTAGTCGCCTTCGACCTCGGCCAGCAGGCCGAGCTGCACGTAGGGACTCGCCGCCCACGGCTCGATCGAGCGGGCGGTGTCGGCCTTTTCGACCGCGACGCCGAGGTTGCCCTCGGCCGCGGCGGCCTGGCTGGAGTCGATCTCGCGCTCGACCAGGAGCGGGCCGATCAAGGCCAAGGCGGTGATCCAGGCGACGGCGAGGCCGCCGATCGCGAGCCCGAAGCCGCGCGGTTCGGTATGCCCGTCGCTCGCCGTGCGGGCGCGGGCGAGCTGGGCGCAGCGAGCCGCCAGCAGGGCGCCGGTGGCGAGGAAGAACACCGCCCCCAGCGCCGCGATCTCCCAGAACCAGTCGATCGCCATACCTACTGCAACCGCCAAGGCAGCCGCCAGTAGCGCCGCGTTCAGCTCGCGCGCGGCCCCGCTGGCGTGGCGCCAGGCTCCGAACCCGGTCCACAGCAGGAAGCCGACCATGCCCAGCGTCAGCAGGCCGCCGATCAGGCCCAGCTCGGCGAAGGCCTCCAGATAGAGCGAGTGGGCGTTGTGCACGGGGGTCGCGATCGAGCGCAGCTCGACCCAGGAGAACTGGTAGGTGCCGGCGCCATGGCCGGCGACCGGCTCTTCGCCGAAGGCGTCGATGGCGACGCGGTAGAAGTCGTGGCGGCCGGCGCCCGAGAGGTCGCCGAAGTGTTGTTGGGGCTGGTTCGGGAACTCGATGTCGGAGCTCGAGAACTGGTCCCAGGCGCGACCGCCGACGGCGACGAGGGCGGCAAGGGCGACCACCGCGGCTGCGATCGCCGCGATCTTCAGCGTCCGGGGATCGCGGGAGATCTTCACCGCCCTGCCGGTCAGGGTCCCGCGGCGGCGGGCGAGGATCCGCATCCCGGCGAAGAGGCCGACCGCCAGCGCCGTCCCCGCCAGCAGGATCAACAGCACGACGACGCCCTGGTCGACGGCCGCGGCGTTGTCGACGTTCTCGGCCAGGCTGTCCCGCGCTTGCACCGCGAGCACCGCCGGCAGGGCGCCGATGACGCCGATCGCCAACGTCCCGATCATCCAGAGGCGGTCGTGGGAAAGGGCGACGAGACAGCCGCCGGCGACCAGCAGGGCCAGCACGCCGCCGCGCGAGTAAGTGAAGTAGAGGGTCAGCAGCACCGCCGGCAGGCAGGCGACCCCGATCCAGCTCAGCGCAGGGGTCAGCGAGCGGCGGCTGAGCCAGGGGATCAGAGCGGCGGCAATGGCGCATGCAACGCCGTTTGCGTTCCAGTATCCGAGCGGATAGCGGAGTCGCGGACCGCTGCCAAGGCCCTCTGCGACGGGGAAAACATGGGGTAAGAGGCGCGTGCCGAGCCCGAGGAGGGCGACCGCAATCAGCGCAAAAACAATTCCTTCAGCGAAACGTTGGCGCCTCTGGTCGGTTTGGGCGATGAGGAATGCGGCAAGCAGGACGCCGAGGTAGACGAGAACGCGGTCGGCCTCGGTGATACTCAGCTCAATCGACCCAGACCAGAGAGATGAGAAACCAGAGAAAATCGCCAGCGCCAGAACCAGTCCACTACCCCAATAGAACGTCCGCCCCAGGGAGGCGCGGCCAGCGGTCCCGAGTACCAAAAGTCCTGCAACCAGCAGCCATACGCCGAGACCGGCGAGATGACGGTCGTCGAGGGCCGCACCACCGCCCGTCAGCGCCAGGCCCCCTATCAGCAAAACTGGGGAGAAAGCCGCCGCTGATTCCTCTAACCTTGCGCGCCATGCTTGGGAGCCGCCACCACCCGGCCCGTGGCTGGGACCGATCCGTTTTCTCGCTTCTGTCAGTGCTTGCTGTGCTGGCATTTGCCCTTTTCCCGGTCGCCGCTAGCGCGGATTCGTCCGGCTACGAGTACGAAAACGCGGTCCCCTCGCCGACCGGAAGCCATCACTCCACGCCGACGGTCGTCGGCGGCGGGGGCGAAGACGACAAGGCGCATGCTTCCACTGGCGGCGGCGGCTCGCCGGGCGGGGGCTCTGGGTCTGGTTCCGGTGGTTCATCCGAAGGTGGAAATGCAAGCACGCCTGCCGGAAACGGCGGCAGCGGGGACGAGAGCGGAAACGGTTCCGCCAATCCTCAACACGCCAACGGAGGCAAGGACGCGGCCGGTCAAGACGGAACGCTCGAGGCGGTTCCGGCCAGCAGCCAGACTTCCGAAGACGATGGCGGCTCCTCGCCGCTGGTGCCGATCCTGATCATCCTCGCGGTGCTTGCCGCGGTCTCGGTCGGGGTTGTGCTCTGGCAGCGACGCCGCGGTGGCGAAACGCCCCCGATCACCCCGAAGGCGGGCTGAAGCGTGGTTAGGTCAGGAGGTTCAGTTGGCCTTGGCGTGCGCGCGCGTATCGCGCTCGCCACGCTGTTCGCGCTCGCCGTCTGCGCCGTCTCGGCGTCGGCCGCGCAGGCCCTGCCGGCGATGTTCTGGGGTGCGGTGCCGCAGTCCTCGCTCAGCGTTGAGCAGTACCAGCGGGTCCACCGCGGCGGCGTCGACACGATCCGGATCCCGCTCAACTGGGGAACCGCGCAGCCGAGCGAAGGGGCCGCCTTCAACTGGGACGCGACCGACTCGCAGGTCTCCGAGGCAGCCCGCACGGGGATCGACGTGCTGCCGTTCCTGGCCGGGATTCCCGCCTGGGCCGAACGGCTGATTTCGGTCGGCGGTGGCGTACAGGTGCCGGCGAAGCTGCCGGTGAGCGGCAAGGCCAAGGCCGGCTGGGTTGCCTTCTGCAAAGCCGCGGTCGCCCGCTACGGCCCCAAAGGATCCTTCTGGGCCGAACACCCTGACGTTCCCTTCCGGCCGCTGCGCAACTGGCAGGTCTGGAACGAGCCGAACTTCAAGTTCTTCGTCCACAAGCCGAACCCGGCCGAATACGCCCAGATGGTGAAGATCTCCTCGACGGCGATCAAAGGCACGGACCCGGGCGCGAAGGTGATCCTCGCCGGTCTCTTCGCCTGGCCGAAGGGCGGCAACTCGAAGACCGGCAACCACAACTGGTTCGCCTCCGATTTCCTCGAAGGCCTTTACAAGGTCCCGGGGCTCGCCGCCAAGTTCGACGGCATCGCGGTGCATCCCTACTCGACCAAGTACCAGCTGCTGAGTCCGCAGATCGAAGAAGTGCGCGACGTGATGAAGAAACGCCACGACGCGGGCACCGGCCTCTGGATCACCGAGCTCGGCTGGAGTTCGGCACCGAAAACCCCTGGCAACTCATTTGCCAAAGGAGCTGCTGGCCAGGCCCAGCAGCTGAAAGGCGCCTTCTCGCTGCTGGTCAAAAACCAGCGCAAGTGGAAGGTCCAGCGGGTCTACTGGTTCTCGATCGACGATTACGGTGCCGCCTGCAACTTCTGCAACGGCTCCGGCCTGTTCGGCGACGGCTTCACGCCGAAGAAGTCCTGGTACGCCTACGTCAAGTACGCCGGCGGCCAGCCGTAACGCTCTAGAGCCGACCCGTCGATCTGCGTAAGATCGGTGGGTTGGCAACTAAGGCGAAAGCAAGCAGGGACTCCGATCCACTGGCGCCGTTCAGCGCGCCGGTGCGGCGCTGGTTCGAGGCCTCCTTCGAGGGCCCGACGCCGGCCCAGACCGGCGGCTGGGAGGCGATCTCCAGCGGCGAGCACGCGCTGATCTGCGCCCCGACTGGCTCGGGGAAGACGCTCGCCAGCTTCCTCTGGGGGATCGACAAGCTGGCCCGCTCGCCGGACCTTGGGACCGGCGTCAAGCTGGTCTACGTCTCGCCCCTGAAAGCGCTCTCCTACGACATCGAGCGCAACCTGCGGGCGCCGCTGCGCGGGATCGGTGCCGAGATCGCCGTCGGCCTGCGCACCGGCGACACCTCGCAGAAAGAACGGCGGGCGATGGCGAAAACGCCGCCGGACATCCTCATCACCACGCCGGAGTCGCTCTACCTGATGCTCTCCTCGAACGTGCGGGAGATCCTCACCGGGGTCGAAGCGGTGATTGTCGACGAGATTCATGCCGTGGCGCCGACCAAGAGGGGGTCGCATCTGACGCTGACCCTGGAGCGGCTGGACCACCTCGTGCGCGAGCAAGGCGGAGACGAGGTCCAGCGGATTGGGCTATCCGCCACCCAGCGTCCACTTGAGCGAATTGGGCAGTTCCTGGTCGGGTCGAAGCGACAGTGTCGGATTGTCGATGCGGGGCAGAAGAAGGCTCTGGATCTGGAGATCGTGGTGCCTGTCGAGGACATGGCCGATCCGGGCGCGCCGGCCTATCCCAGCGAGGACGGGCCGCCGCCGACCGAAATCGAGCCCAGCGCCCATGTGAGGTCGATCTGGCCGGCGATCTACCCGAAGCTCTTGGAGCTGGTCCAGGAACACACCTCAACGATGATCTTCGTCAATAACAGGCGCGCGGCGGAGCGGTTGGCAAAGAGACTCAACGAGCTTGCCAATGGTGAAGGGGAGCAAGAGCTACCCGCCACCGAGCATGCCGGGCACGCTCGGCCCGCGGGTCCTGCCGCCGCAGGGGACCCACCCCCTCCTGCAACTACGCAGGAGGGGGTCCCCCCTACGACGTCACCCACGGGAGAGGCGCCGGTGGAGATCGCCAGGGCTCATCACGGTTCCCTTTCTCATGAGGAGAGAGCCAATGTCGAGGAGATGCTGAAGTCCGGGGAGCTGCCCTGCCTCGTCGCCACCTCCTCCCTGGAGCTGGGCATCGACATGGGCGCCGTCGACCTCGTCATCCAGGTCGAGTCGCCGAAGTCGGTGACCCGCGGCCTGCAGCGGATCGGCCGCGCCGGCCACCGCATGGGCGAAGTCTCCAAAGGCCGGATCTTTCCTAAATTCCGCGGCGACCTGCTCGAGTGCGCGGTCGTCGCCCGCCGCATGCGCGAGGCCGAAATCGAGGAGACGACGATCCCGCAGAACCCGCTGGACGTCCTCGCCCAGCACCTGGTCTCGCTGGCGGCGCAGAAAGAGTGGGAGGTCGACGAGGTCGAGCGCCTGGTCACCGCTACCCAGTCCTTCCACGACCTCTCCCGCGAACAGTTGGAGAACGTCCTCGACATGCTCGACGGTCGCTACCCCTCCGACCGCTTCGCAGAGCTGCGACCCCGCATCGTCTGGGACCGCACCGAAGGCACGATCCACGGCCGCAAAGGCGCTCGCCAGCTGGTCGTCACCAACGCCGGCACGATCCCCGATCGCGGCCTCTACGGCGTCCACCTGCCCGACGGCCGCCGGGTCGGCGAGCTCGACGAGGAGATGGTCTACGAGGCCCGCGCCGGCCAAACGTTCCTCCTCGGTTCGAGCACCTGGCGGATCGAGGAAATCACCCGCGACCGGGTGATCGTCACCCCCGCCCCCGGCGCTCCCGGCGCGGTCCCCTTCTGGAAGGGCGACGGGATCGGTCGCCCGGCGGAGCTCGGCCGGGCGATCGGCGCCTTCGCCCGCGAGGCCGTCAACCGCGACCCGGCCGAGCTGGCCAAGGAGTACGACCTCGACGAGCGCGCCGCCAACAACCTCGTCAGCTACCTGCGCGAGCAGCAGCAGGCGACCCGCGTCGTCCCCTCCGACGAGACGATCGTCGTCGAGCGCTTCCGCGACGAGATCGGCGACTGGCGCCTCTGCATCCTCTCGCCCTACGGTGGTCGCGTCCACGCCGCCTGGGGCCTCGCCCTCGCCGCCAAGATCCGCGACGAACGCGACCTCGAGGCCGACGCGATCTGGTCCGACGACGGGATCGTCATCCACCTCCCCGACGCCGACGAGCCGCCGCCCGCCGACCTCGTCCTGATCGACCCCGACCAGATCGAAGACCTCGTCGTCGGCGAGCTCTCCGGCTCGGCCCTGTTCGGCGCCCGCTTCCGCGAGAACGCCTCGCGCTCGCTGCTGATCCCGCGCGCCTACCCGGGCAAGCGCACCCCGCTGTGGCAGCAGCGGCTGAAGTCGCAGAGCCTGCTCGAGGTGGCGCGGGACTTCCCCCGCTTCCCGGTCGTGCTCGAGACCTACCGCGAGTGCCTGCGCGACGTCCTCGACCTGCCGGCCCTCGCCGAGCTGCTGGAAAAGCTGCACTCGCGAGCCCTCAGCCTGGTCGAGGTCGAGACGCCGACCGCCTCGCCCTTCGCCTCCTCGCTGCTCTTCGACTACGTCGCCACCTACATGTACGAGGGGGACACGCCGAACGCCGAGCGGCGGGCGGCGGCGCTGGCGCTGGATCGCGACCTGCTGCGCGAGCTGCTTGGCCAGGAGGAGCTGCGCGAGCTGATCGACCCCGAGGCGCTGGAGGAAGTGGAGGAACAGCTCCAGCACCGCACCGAGGCCGGCCGCGCCGGCGACCGCGACGCCCTCCAGCAACTGCTCCGCAACCTCGGTGACCTGACCCTCGAGGAGTGCGAGGAGCGCGTCGCCGAGGGTTACTCGGCGAAATCGATGCTGGACAAGCTCGTCGCCGAGCGCCGCGTCGCCAAAGTCCGCGTCGCCGGCGAAGAGCGCTACATAGCCGCCGAGGACGCCGGCCTCTACCGCGACGCGCTCGGCGTCCCCGAGCCCCCCGGCTTGCCGGAGACCTTCCTCGAGGAGCACCCCGACGCGATGCGCGCCCTGGTCCGCCGTTACGCGCGCACCCATGGCCCCTTCCCGACCGCGCAGCTGGCCGAGCGCTACGGCGTCGATCCCTCGCCGGCGCTGCGCGAGCTCGAGGCCGAAGGGGCGATGGTCCGCGGTGAGCTTCTGCCCGGCGGCACCGAGCGCGAGTGGTGCGACTCCGAAGTCCTGCGCCGGGTCCGCCGCGCCAGCCTCGCCCGCTTGCGCAAGGAGGTCGAGGCGGCCGACACGCGCGAGCTTGCCCGCTTCCTGCCGAGCTGGCAGAACGTCGACGCGTTCCGGCGAACCGGCGCCGGCCTCGACCGCCTGCGCGAGGCGCTGGTGCCGCTGCAGGGCGTGGCGCTGACGCCGAAAGTCTGGGAGGGAGACGTGTTGCCGCGCCGCCTCGGCGCCTACTCGCAGAACTGGCTCGACGAGCTCTGCACGAGCGGCGAGCTGGTCTGGATCGGCGCCGGCGCTCTCGGCCGCAACGACGGCCGCGTCGCCCTCTACTTCCGCGAGGACGTTCGCCTCGCCGGACCGCCGCCGGCCAACGCCAAGCTCGAGTCGCCGCAGGGCGAGGTCCACGACGCGATCCGCGAGCGTCTCGCCAGCGGCCCCTCCTTCTGGCTCGACCTCGTCGTCGAGCTCAACCACCCGGCCGAGGACATCCACAATGCGCTCTGGGACCTGGTCTGGAGCGGCGAGGTGACCAACGACGCCTTCGCGCCGTTGCGGGCGCCGCGCCTGCGCGCTGTGCCGCCCTCCGAACGCCCGGGCCGTCGCTTCGCCCGCCGCCGCTCGACCACCGGCGCCGCGGTCCAGGGCCGCTGGTCCTTGACGGAGCCGTTGTTCGCCAACGCGCCGGGGCCCGGCGCCAAGCTCCGAGCCACGGCCGAGCTGATGCTCGAGCGCTACGGGATCGTCACCCGCGAGACCGTCCTCGCCGAGGGCATCCCTGGCGGCTTCTCGACCCTCTACGGGGAGCTCGGCAACCTCGAGCTGCTCGGCACCGCCCGCCGCGGCTACTTCGTCGAGGGTCTCGGCGGCGCCCAGTTCGCCCTTCCCGGTGCGGTCGAGCGCCTCCGCTCGCTGCCCGAACGCGACGGCTCCTACCTGGTCATTGCCGCCACCGATCCGGCCAACCCCTACGGTGCCTCGCTGCCCTGGCCGAAGCTCGAGGGGGGTCGCCGCCCGGGCCGCACCCCCGGCGCCCACCTGCTGCTGCGCGACGGCGAGCCGCTGGTCTTCGTCGAGCGCGGCGGCCGCGGCCTGCTGCGGCTGAAGACGCTCGCCGGCCCCGAGCTGGAGGAGGCGATGCGCGCCCTCGCCGACGCTGTCCGCGACGGCCACCTGCCGAAACTGGCGATCGAGAAACTCGACGGCGAGGCTGTTATCGGCTCCGGCCATGAGGAGGCGCTGGTCGGTGCCGGGTTCAGCCGCGGCCCGCGAAAACTGACCGCTTCGGCCTAGAACGCCCTGCCGAGTTGCCGTTTTGTCTCGCTAGGTGAAACAAAACGGCAACTCGGCAATCGGGTCGATTCGGCTCGCCAGCCAAACCATTGCCATAATCGGTGTAGTGCCTGAGGCAGACCAGAGCGCGGTCGAGTTGCTGAAGAGCGTGACGCTCTTCGCCGACTTGGAGGAGGGGGAGCTGGAGCGCTTCTCCCACGTCGCCGTGCCACGCACCTTTCCGGCCGGGACGCGGGTCTTCCACGAGGGCGACGATTCCGACGCCTGCTACATCGTCAAGGAAGGCAGCTTCCGGGTCACCCGCGAACACTCCGACGGACGGGCGATCACCCTCGCCACCCTCGGCCCCGGTGAGATCTTCGGCGAGCTGGCGATGCTCGACGGCGACCAGCGCTCGGCCAGCGCCGAGGCGCTGACCGAGGGCGAGTTGCTGGCGTTGCCGGCCAACGACGTGCGGGCGCTGCTCGCCCGTCACCCCGAGATCTCGCTGAAGCTGGTTGCCGGCCTCGTCCGCCGCCTGCGCGCCGCCAACGTCCGCCTCTCCCGGCAGTCCTTCCAGACCGTGCCGAGCCGCGTCGCCGGGATCCTCGCCCAGCTCAGCCGCGAGGCCCAGGACGATGGAAGCGGTGAGGGCGAGTCGACCGAAGAGGTGACGATCAATATGAACCAGACCGACCTCGCCCAGCTCGCCGGCACCTCGCGCGAGTCGGTCAGCCGCTTCCTCGCCGAGCTCGAGCGCGCCGGGGTCGTCCGCTCCGGCCGCGGCCGCGTCACCGTGCTGGAGCCGGCGAAGCTCCGCAACTACATCTACTAGCCGTGCGGATCGAGTTCGAGCGCGCCGGCCGCGACTGCGCCGTCGAGATTGAAATCGGGGTCAACGACGATCCCGCCGCGCTGGGATGCCCCGACTTCGCGCGGGGATACCCGGTCTGCCGGGCGACGATCTCGCCCCCGGGGCGCGGCTATGCCGACTTCCTCGGCTGGGTGCAGCTGGCGGACTCCGATCGGCACGGGGAGGGGTTTCACCTCGACCACTTCGAACCGCTCGGGCCGGTCCCGCACCCGTTCGCCATGTACGGCTTCCCATCGCCCCTGTTCGACGCTCCTCACTCCGACTTCGAGTCCTGGAGCTTCCTCGCCCACAGCTTCCTCTGCGGGTGCGGCGCCGACGTCCTCGACGGCCGCAAAGAAGTCGATGCCCTCCTCGGTTTCAGTTGGGGCTTCCGGAAAAGCCGCGACGGGATGGAGATCCTGGAGCCGTCGCTGCTTGCGCCGGGCGACTGGGACCGCCACCACGACTTCCTCCGGGGGGCCTTCCCGGACTGGACCTTCCTCCCCGGCTTCGGCGGCCGCGCCGCGGAGCGGTGAACGCCGCGGCCGCACGCAGGCGCATGGTCGAGCGCCAGCTGCGGGCGCGGGGGATAGAGGACGAGCGGGTGCTGACGGCGATGGCCGAGGTGCCCCGGGAGGAGTTCGTGCCCGAGGAGCTGCGCGGCAGGGCGTATGCCGACTCGGCCCTGCCAATCGGCGAGGAGCAGACGATCTCCCAGCCCTGGATCGTCGCCGCGATCTGCCAGGCGCTAGAGCTGCGCGGCCCCGAGCTGGTGCTGGAGGTCGGCACCGGCTCCGGCTACTCGGCGGCGGTGATGGCGCTGCTCGTCAGCCACGTGGTCAGCATCGAGCGCCATGAGGCGCTCTCGCGGGGCGCGGCACAGGTGCTGGCTTCGCTGGGCCTCCGCAACATCGAGCTGGCCGTCGGCGACGGCAGCCTCGGCGTCCCCGAGCGGGGCCCTTTCGACGCGATCGCGGTTCACGCCACCGCGCCGGCGCCTCCACCCGCTCTGCTCGCCCAGCTGGCCGAGGGCGGGCGCCTCGTCGTCCCGATCGCCGCCGGCGATGCCGACGTGCTGACGCTGATGCGGCGCCGGGGCGGGGGCTACGAGAGCGAGCCGATCAGCCCCTGCCGCTTCGTACCGCTGATCGGAGAGGAGGGGTTCGGCAAGTAGCGCTCCCGCCGCCGCTCAGCAGCTGAAGACGGAGTCGTTCGGGTCCGCGACGACGTCGTCGCTGCCGCTGCCACAGTCGACTTTGTCCCGCTGTCCGTCGAGGGCTTCGACGAAGTCGCTGCCGCCTTTGCCGATCAGGGTGTCGTTGCCGATGTGGCCCATGATGCTGTTGTCGCCGTTGTCGCCGACCAGGACGTCGGGGCCGTCGGATCCCTCGAGGCTCTCGTTGTCGCCGAGGACTTTGTCGAGGTTGCCGCAACCGGGAGGGCCGCCGGTGCCGCCGAGGGCGACCCGCAGGTTGTCTTTCGAGCGGGCGTAGGAGACGGTGTCCTCGCCGGTGCCGCCGTCGTAGACGTGGCCCTGGCAGGTGGGCACTGAATTAACGAGCAGGTCGTTGCCGGGCCCACCAAGCAGGTTGTCGCCGCCCGGGTCGGCATAGAGGACGTCGGAGCCGCCGTTGCCCTCGAGCCGGTCGTGGCCGTTATCGGGGCTGTTGTAGTTCTCGCCCGCTTCTAGCACGTCATCGCCGTTGCCGCCGACCAGGTTGTCGTCGTCGGCGTTGCCGTTGATCCGCACCTTCGCGCCGGCCGGGACGCTCGGGTCGACGACGATCGTGTCGTTGCCGTTGCCGCCGGTGATGACGATCAGCGGCACCGCGCCCGAGTCGGGGCAGACCATCGCGTTGCCGTTGGAGGGCGGGGTTTCGCAGCCGTCGCCGGAGAAGATCGGGATCGCCGAGGAGACGATCCAGGCACCGTCACCGCGGGAGACGCGGATGTCGTCGTTCTGCGGGCTGCCCTGGACGATCAGGCTGGAGCCGTCGAGGCCCTGGTTGAGGGTCCCGTAGGCGAGGCTCGCGGGCGGCGCCTCTTCGGGGCCGCAGGAGGTCTCGGCGGCGAAGCCGTCGCAGGTATCGGTGCCGGGCCCGCCGAAGGCCTGGCCACCGCCACCGCCGCTCTGCAGATCGTCGTTGCCGACGCCGCCGTCGATCCGGTTGTTCTGGCCGTTGCCGACGATTTCGTCGCCCTGGGGCGAGCCGACGACGTCCTCGAAGCCGCCCAGGTCGTCGTGGCCGTCGCCTTTGGCCTTGTTGGCGGCGAGGTTGACGATCACGCCACCGCGGGTCGCGCTGGCGTAGGAGACGATGTCGTTGCCGCCTTCGCCGCCGGAGAGGCTGTCGGTGCCGGCGTCGCCGCGGACGATGTCGCCGTCGCCGGGGCCGCCGTCGACGTGGTCGGTGCCGGCGCCGCCGAAGACTTCGTCGGCGTCACCGCCGCCCTGCAGGTCGCTGTCGTCGCCGGGGCCGCCTTCGATGTGGTCGTGGCCGCTGCCGCCGTCGACGTGGTCGTTGCCCTTGTCGCCGAGCAGTTTGTCGTCGCCGCCATCGCCGTCGATCTTGTCGCTGCCCTGCTGGCCGTCGACGTAGTCGTTGCCGCCGCCGCCGCTCAGCTTGTCGGGCCCCTTGAAGCCGATGATCACGTCATCGCCGCCGCCGCCGTGGAGGCCGTCGGCGCCTTTGGAGCCCGAGAGCTCGTCGTCGCCGTCGCCACCGTCGATGCTGTCGGAACCGGTGTCGCCGAGGAGCCTGTCGTCGCCGCCTTCGCCCTGGAGCGAGTCGAAGCCACGGCCGCCGTTGATCGAGTCGTTGCCGGGCCCGCCGCAGATCGTGTCGTTGCCGTTCGGGCCGCCGGTGATGACGTCGTTGCCGCCGCCGCCGTAGATCACGTCGCTGGCCTTTTTGCCGACGATGTGGTCGTTGCCGGCCGTGCCCATGATCGTCACCCTCTTGCCGTCGCACTTTTTCGCCTGCGCCTGTGCGGCGAGGAGGAGCATCAGCGCGAGGGCCGCGAGGAGAAAAAGGGCTGGGCGTCGGAGAGAGTCAAGTTTGGCTGGCATCCCTGAGGACATCGGCCCCCAAATCCAGAACCTCCAGCTCCGCCCAAAAACACCCAAAACTCGTCCAGTCGCCTCAAACAGACGTCCAGTTCCCGCACGAAAGCCGCTCTCCTATACGCTCGCAGCGCGATGAAGGGCGGCATCTATGTCTTGAACTTTTACTCGGCGGTTTTCATCGACCAGCTGAAGCGCGGGCGCAAGACCGCGACGATCCGGCTCGGCGACAAGAGCAACAAGTACGAGCGCGGCCAGGTGGTCTGGATTACGGTCGGTTTTCGCCACAGCCCCCGTGAGAAGATCTTCACCGCGGTGATCGACGACGTCGAGGTCAAGCGCGCCGGGGACCTTACGCGGCGCGACATCGAGCACGACAACCCCGAGTTCCGCCGCCTCGAGGAGACGTCCCGCTTCCTCGAGCAGATCTACAGTCGCCCGGTCTCCGAGGATGACCTGGTAACCGTGATCCGCTTCTCGCAAATCGTCGAGCCGCCCCGCGCCCATTTAGGCAACGGAGAGACCCCGCACCACAACTGAGGCGCGTTATGGCCGAGTACGCCTTTCTCACGACCTGGCTGCTCGATTCTCCGCGCGAGCCGGTTTGGGAGGCGATCCACGCCCAGGAGCAGTGGCCGCGCTGGTGGCGCGGGGTAGAGGAGGCGAGTGAGCTGCAAACCGGCGACGGCAACGGTCTCGGCAGCGTCTCGCGGATGGTCTGGAAAAGCCTGCTCCCCTACCGGGTCAGCTTCGACGTGACCACCACCCGGATCGAGTACCCGACCCTGATGGAGGGTCGTGCGGTAGGGGAGCTGGAAGGCATCGGCCGCTGGCGGCTCTACGAGCAAGATGGAGTGACCGCGGTCCTCTACGAGTGGAATGTGCGAACGACGAAGGCCTGGATGAACCTCTTCGCGCCGCTACTGCGGCCCGCCTTCGAGTGGAACCACGACTGGGTGATGCGGCGCGGCGGCGAGGGAATTTCCTCTCTCCTCGGCTGTCGGCTCTTGGCGATGGATTGACGCTTCGCTATCTTTAAGTCGTTGGCACTCTCACCCTAAGAGTGCCAAGCGTCATCAGAGCGAGGATTTGGCTCTGGAGCGACGTTTTCTCAACTTTCACATCACCCACACCGATAACGGAGGTTCACGGATGAAGCTGAAGCCCCTCGGGGACCGGCTGATTGTCAAGCCGATTGAGGAGGAGGAGACGACCGCCAGCGGCATCGTCCTCCCCGACACGGCGAAAGAGAAGCCGCAGAAGGGCAAGGTCGTTGCCGTCGGCGACGGCGCGATCCAGGAGGACGGCAGCCGCCGCCCACTCGACGTCGCGGAGGGGGACGAGGTCCTCTACTCCAAATACGGCGGCACCGAGGTGACCGTCGAGGGCGACGAGGTGCTCGTGCTTCGCGAGTCGGACGTCCTGGCCAAGGTCGGCTAGCGCCCACCGGACTTACGCAACTAAGGAGGACTGGAAACAGATGGCTCACAAGGAGCTGAAGTACGCAGAGGAGGCCCGAGGGGCCCTGCAGGCCGGCGTCGATTCCGTCGCCAACGCCGTCAAGGTGACCCTCGGCCCCAAAGGTCGCTACGTCGTGCTCGACAAAAAGTTCGGCGCGCCGACGATCACCAACGACGGCGTCACCATCGCCCGCGAGGTCGAGGTCGAGGACGTCTTCGAGAACCAGGGCGCCCAGCTCGTCCGCGAGGTCGCGACCGCGACCAACGACGTCGCCGGTGACGGCACCACCACCGCCACCCTGCTGGCCCAGACGATCGTTCGCCAGGGCCTGAAGAACGTGGCCGCCGGCGCCAACCCGCTGGCCCTGCGCCGCGGCATCGAGAAGGCTGTCGAGGAGGTCGTCGACAACCTGCGCAACAAGCAGAGCAAAGAGGTAGCGGGCAAAGACCAGATCGCCCGTGTCGCCGCCATCTCCGCCGGAGACGATGAGATCGGCAACGTGATCGCCGACGCGATCGAGAAAGTCGGCAAAGACGGCGTGGTGAACGTTGAGGAGGGCCAGACCTTCGGGATGGAGCTCGAGTTCACCGAGGGGATGCAGTTCGACAAGGGCTACATCTCGCCGTACATGGTCACCGACCAGGACCGCATGGAGGCGGTGCTGGACGATCCCTACATCCTCATCGCCAACCAGAAAATCGGTTCCGTGCGGGACATCCTGCCGGTGCTCGAGCAGGTCATGCAGGGTGGCAAACCGTTGCTGATCGTGGCCGAGGACGTCGAGGGCGAGTGCCTCGCGACCCTGGTCGTGAACAAGCTACGCGGCACCTTCACCGGCGTTGCCGTCAAAGCCCCTGGCTTCGGCGATCGTCGCAAGCGGATGCTGGAGGACATCGCGATCCTCAGCGGTGGCGAGGTGATCACCGAGGAGATGGGCCTCAAACTGGAGAACACCCAGCTGGCACAGCTTGGCAAGGCCCGCCGCGTCGTCGTCTCCAAGGACACCACCACGATCATCGACGGTGGCGGTGACCCGGAGGACATCAAGGGCCGGATCAAGCAGATCAAATCGGAGGTCGAGAACACCGACTCCGACTTCGATCGCGAGAAGCTCCAGGAGCGTCTGGCCAAGCTCGCCGGAGGCGTTGCCGTCGTCAAGGTCGGCGCCGCCACCGAGACCGAGATGAAGGAGAAAAAGCACCGCGTCGAGGACGCGCTGCAGGCGACCCGCGCCGCGCTCGAGGAGGGTGTCGTGCCGGGTGGTGGCGTGGCCCTGTTGAACGCCCAGGCCGGTCTCGACCCGGAGAAGCTCGACGAGCCCGACGAGGTCACCGGGGCGCGGATCATCCACCGCTCGCTCGAGGAGCCGGTGCGGCAGATCGCCGAGAACTCGGGCCTCGAGGGCTCGGTCGTAGTCAACAAGGTCCGGGAGCTGAAGGCGGGCGAAGGCCTGAACGCGGCGACCGGCGAGTACGGCGACCTGATCAAGGCCGGCGTCATCGACCCGACCAAGGTCACCCGCTCCGCCCTGGAGAACGCGGCCTCGATCGCGAAGAACATCCTCGTGACCGAGGCGATCATCGCCGAACCGCCGGAGGAGAACGGCGGCGGTGGTGGCGCCATGCCCGACATGGGCGGCATGGGCGGAATGATGTAGCCCACCCCCAACGGGGAGCAGTTTCGGAGGGCCCGGGAAACCGGGCCCTTCTTTTTGTGCCGAAGCACTCGGCCTCGTCAAGTGCACGAGTGCCCCGACACCCTCCGGTGCGTCTTTCGCCACGCAACCGGCGCGATCCACGCACCACACACGCGCCCCGACCCGTCAGCCTCGCCGCATGAGCGAGGCTGCCTCCGGAACCCACTCCGTCGACGGGACGAAAAGCGGTCTAGGTGACCGGAATTCGTCCCGTCGGCGGGGAGGTCGGTCGGAGTTCGATCGGCAATTGGCGGAGTTGGCGGCTCGTCAGTACGGCTTGGTTGCCTTGTGGCAGCTTTCGGACCTGGAGGGGGATCTGGCAAGGCAGCGGGCGCAAGTTGGAAGGCTGCATCGCGTTCGACAGGGGGTCTACACGGTTGGTCACCCGCTCCTGCCTCGAAACGGTCACCTGCTTGCGGCGGTGCTGACCTGCGGCCCAGGCGCAGTGCTCTCGCACCGGTCTGCCGCCGTGCTTCACGGTTTCCTGAGTGAAGTAGGAAGTCGCATTCACGTCATCGCTCCGAATCGCCGCGGACGGTCACCGACGGGTATTTCGGCTCATCGAGCCGGAACGCTCGGGTCACAGGATCGGACGGAGGTTGATGGGATCCCCTGCACCAGCTTCGCCCGCACGCTGCTCGATCTCGCCGCGGCGAACGATCGGGGCCTTCGCCATGCGATCGGGCAGGCCGAAGTCGAGCGGAAGTTCGATCTTGGGGCTGTAGACGAGTTGCTGGCCAGGAGCCGGGGCCGTCGCGGGGTGCGGCGACTGCGGCGAGCGATCTCCCTCCACGATCCGCGCGAACAACTGGCCCGTCGCGAGCTCGAGGAACGGCTTCTCCGCTTCTACCGGAGATCTCGGTTGCCGTCTCCGGAGGTGAACGGTCACCTCGTTATCGATGGCATCTCGATGATCCCTGACTTCCTCTGGCGCGATGCTCGCTTGATCGTCGAAGCTGACAGTCGCCGCGTGCATGGCACTGTCACCGCATTTGAGAAGGACCGTCAACGCGATCAGCTCCTCGCTGCCGCCGGCTGGACGGTGATCCGCTGTACCTGGCGGCAGCTCCGCGACGAACCAGAGCAACTGGCCCGCACTCTCCGCACCCTCCTCTCTCGCCCCCACGACCGCCGACGGGACGAAAAGCGGTCTAGGTGACCGAAAATCGTCCCGTCGGCGGGGTGGGGCTTACTTTTTCCGCGGCTTGGGCGGGAGCGGGGGGAAGAGGCTGGCGTTGTAGTCGGCGGTTTCGAGGAAGTTGGGGCGGCGGATCTTTTTGCGCAGGGTGTTGAGGGTGCGGGGGTAGAGGCGGAGGTCGTAGGGGTTGCCGACACCGAAGCCCTGGTAGTAGACGAGCATCCGCACGCGGGGGTGCTTGACGGTCCAGGCGATCGTCTGCTTGACCCAGCGGGGATCGTCTTCGCCGGAGACCGCCCACTCGGTCATCGCCACCGGCATGCCGCGCCACTGCTTGCCCGCGTAGAAGCGGTTGAGGTCTTTCCAGACCGGATACTGAGAGTAGAAGTCGGTGCCTACCCAGTCGACCCAGCGGCGGCCCGGCCAGTAGTTGCCGGGGAAGTTGCCTTTGACGCGGGGCGAGCCGCCCGGCAGGGGGCTCCAGACGATGCTCACCGGCGCTGCCGGCAGTTCGGCCGGCGGCGGCCCTTTGGTCCGGGCGACCGGCGGCAGCCCGATTTCCGCCAGCGTCGCGTTGACGCCTTCCAGGCTCTGGCCGCCACGGACGATCGCCGAGATGCGGCGGAAGGCCTGCTTGTACCACCCGGTCGTGTGTTCGCCGCCCCTCTGCGAGCCGTCGCAGTTGACCGCCGTCCAGGCGTTGAGGCAGCGGTTCGGCTCCCCCAGCGGCCGGATGTACGCCGGCAGCCCGTTGCTGGCGAAGAAGTCGTTCAGCTGCAGGAGGTAGTCGTCCCCGTAGCCGAGGGCGATCTGCTGCGGGGTGATCAGCTCCGCCAGCGTCTGGTCGTCGGCGGTCGAGATGTGGAGGATCGGCCGCGTCGCCGTTTCCCGCCAGCGTTCGTAGGCCTCGTTGAGACTGTTGCCCCAGGGATGGAAGGTCTGGAGCAGCGCCGGGTGCTTGCCGGTGAGTTCGGCGAATTCGTTGAATTCGGCCGTCGTGCCGCGGTCGCTGACGCCGAGGAAGACGTTCGGCTTCGGCGGCGCCAGGGAGACGGCTGCCGCCTGGGCGGGAGCGAGAAAGGCAGCCAGCGCCGCGACGAGGGCCACGAATCCCCCCGCCCGCCGGAACCTCCTAAATGCTCTCCAGTACATCGCTCATCCTTCGCGGTTCGACGCCGAGTGCCTGCGCGTCGGCAGGGCCCCGCTCGCTGACCATCGAGACCTCCATCAACTCGGCCTCCTCCCAGGTAGCGAACACGGCCTCCCCGAAGAGGTTGCGGAGCGCGATCAGCCCCGCCCGCACGAACGGCAGCGGCAGGTGCACCAGCGGCCGCGGCCGCCCGGCGATGCGACTGACCAGGTCGGACATCTGGTCGTAGTCGAGCGTCTCCGGCCCGGCCAGCTCGTAGCGCCGGGTGCGCACCTCGGTGCCGCGCTCTCGCTCGAGCGCGCCGACCACGCAGCGCGCCACGTCCGCCGCCCAGATCGGCTGGAACCGCGCCCGTCCCTCGCCCGAGACGGGAAGCACAGGCAGGAAGGAGAAGCGCCGCAGCAGGGTGATCCAGGGATCGCTGTGGTCGTAGACGATCGAGGGTGCGAAAACCGTCGTCGGCAGCGAGGAGGAGAGGACCGCCTGCTCGGCCAGCCACTTGGCGCGAAAGAAGCGGGTCCGCTGCGCCGCCTGGGCGTCGAGCGCGCTGAAGAAGTGGAAGCTCGCGACCTCGCTGCGCTCCGCCGCCCGGAGCAGGCGCACCGTCGCCAGCCCGTTCAGCTCCTCGATCCGCTTCGGCGGCTGGTCGCGGATCGAAGCCGCGAGGTGGATCACCCGATCGACCCCGCGCAGCGCCTGGCGCACCAGGTAGGGATCCGACATCTCACCGAGGTCGCCGAGCGCGATCTGGACGTCGACGCGCCGCGCCCCCAGCCGCCGCGGCTCGCGAACCAGGCAGCGCACCTCCTCGCCCTGCTCTAGCAGCAGCGGCAGAAGCCGCGACCCGATGCTTCCAGTGGCCCCCGTCAGCAGCAGCATGTCCGCATCATCCCTAAAATGTGCGCTCGCGCTTGGCCGGGGCTACCGGCAGGCACCCGGAAATACGAGCTAGGAGAACTTCTCGAATGACCTACGTCATCGCCGAGCCGTGCATAGGACAGAAGGACAACTCGTGCGTCGAGGTTTGTCCCGTCGACTGCATCCACCCGACGCCTGACGAGGCCGATTACGACAACGTCGAGCAGCTCTACATCGACCCGGACGAGTGCATCGACTGCGACGCTTGCGTCGAGGCTTGCCCGGTTGACGCTTGCTTCGCCGAGGATCAGCTGCCGGCCGAGTGGGCGAAATACGCTGAGATCAACGCGAACTACTTCAAGAATCAGGCTGCGTAAGTAGGTAGGGGGCGGGAGCCCTTCTCCGGACACATCTCGCCTATGGCTCGATGTTGAGTGTCCTGAGAAGGGCTCCCGCCCCCTCCTGCTAGCCGGTTCTTTTGTTCGGCTTAGTAGCCGGCGGGGTGGCGGGCCGTGAAAGGCCCACTTGCTTGGGCTCCTAGGGATTTGTGCCACCTTGGGCCGGTGCCGTTGGTGGTGCCGGCGGTGTCCCAGCGGAGGCCGGCGATGATGGCGTAGGCGTGACCGCCGTTGGCGTAGACCGTGATCCAGCGGCCTCTGCCTGCGCTGCCCCAGCCGGCCAGGGAGCCGGAGGGCATCGGGGTGGTGATCAGGCTGCCGCCGTGGAGGGCGAAGCTGACCGCGCCCGAGCAGTCGTAGCCCGCGTCCCACCAGCGGCCGTGGCCGCCGCCGTAGATGTAGGGCTTGGTGCGGATCTTGTTTGCCGCGGCGATCACCTTTTTGACGGCCGCGGGCGCGTCGGCAGGCGGGATCGCCCGGCCGCCGACGATGATCGCCTTACCGGGAGGCGCGGTCGGTTCCGAGACTTCCGGCGTGGTCGAGGAGACCCCTCCCGGGGTTTCCGCGGTGGCCGAAGCCGCGAAGACCGTTGCCAGCGCAACCACGGCCAGAACAGCTATGGAGATGCAAAGGGCGGGCGTTTTCCTGGCCGCCCCAAGGGCGTTCGTCATTCACTCCTCCTTCGTCGGCCGGCGGGGTTAGCTGTCGGGCTGGCGCTGAAGGAGCCTGCGCCCCCACTCGAAGGTGGGTTAGCCCCAGAAACCTGGGTCCCCCGCTCCCCGGCTCTTTGTGCCGGGGATTAGGCGTTTGTGTGCAAATCCTAACGTTGAAGGATGGCGGAAGTTTCGGTCCCGAGTGTGCGCTTCGTCACTCTGCGCCTGCCGAATCAGGCCGGCAGAGCGGGATCGCGACTACTGGACGACGGGGAGCGGCGTGCCGCTGACCGGCGGCGCTTCGGCGGCGTTGGGCGTCGACTGCAGTACCGGCAGCTCCTGCGGCGTGGCGGCGACGATGCCGCGCGCGGCCTGGCGGATCGCCTGCGAGGCGGGCGCGTCGGGGTCGTCGATCACCAGCGGCGAGCCGTTGTCGGCGTGCTCGCGCAGCGGCTCGGAGAGCGGCACCTTGCCGAGCAGCGGCACGTCGAGCTCGTCGGAGAGCAGCTGGCCGCCGCCCTCGCCGAAGATCGTGAAGCGCTCGCCGTCGGGGGTGGTGAAGCCGGACATGTTCTCGATCACGCCGAGGATCTCGAGGTCGAACTTCTTCGCCATCTCGGCGCCGCGCTGGGCGACCGACTGTGCCGCCGGCTGCGGCGTCGTGACGACGAGGAACTTGGCCTGCGGCAGCAGCTGGGCAAGCGTCATCGAGACGTCGCCCGTCCCCGGCGGCAGGTCGAGCAGCAGGTACTCGAGCTCGTCCCAGGCGACGTCCTCGAGGAACTGCTGGATCGCCTTGTGCAGCATCGGGCCGCGCCAGACGACGGCGGAGTTGTCCTCGACGAAGAAGCCGATCGACATCACCTTGACGCCGCTGGGCGAGTCCAAAGGCAGGATCTTCCGCTCCCCGTTCACCTCAGGTTTGTGGTTGACCCCGAGCATGCGCGGGATCGAGTAGCCGTAGACGTCGCAATCGAGCGCTCCGGCTGCGTGCCCTTCGGCGGTCAGCGCCGCGGCCAGGTTGGCGGTCATCGTCGACTTGCCGACGCCGCCCTTGCCGGAGGAGACGCAGATCACGTTCTTCACCTTCGCCAGCGCGCCCTGCGGCAGCTTGTTGCGGCCGAGCGTCTGCTGCAGGTTGCCTTTCTCCTCATCGGAGAGGACGTCGAAGCCGACCGCGACCGCGGTCACGCCTTCCAGCTGGGAGATCTGCTGGGCGACGGACTGTTCGAAGTGGGAGCGGATCGGGCAGCCTGCGGTGGTCAGCGAGACAACGACCTCGACCCGGCCGTCTTCCTTGACCTCGATCGAGCGGACCATGCCCAGCTCGACGATCGAGCGCCGCAGCTCGGGGTCGATGACGGCGCGCAGCTTCTCGGTGATCTGATCTTTAGTCGGAAGAGACATTGGCTCGATTCTCGCAAAGGCGGTACCTCGGGAGCCTCGCGGGGGGAGAGTTCGACCCCGCCGGTCCCTTGGCCTTCGGTACGCACCCGAGTGGAGGAGGACCGATGTCTGGGACGAGGCTGACCGTGGGACGAGGTGTCGCGCTGGGATTGCTGCTGGCGCTGAGCATGCTGCTGCTGGCGGCCTCGAAGGCGGAGGCCGGTAAGTACGCGGTCGCCCAGTGCGGCTGGTACGCCGGGTCGGATGCGAGCTGGGCCGACACCACCGGCGGCGCCAAGTTCCGCTCCGACGCCTACTGCGTGCCGGCCGGCGGCGACCCGTTCGACGGAGTCCACGTCAAGAGCCTCACCCGCGACGGCCAGATAAGCGTCACCGGCACGCGCTTCGCGCGCTGGCGCTGGACCGCACCCGGGGGGACCGGAATCACCGCCGTGCGCGGAACCTGGTGGCACGCCCTCCACGACGGGATCGAGCAGCGCCTCGGCAGCGTCGACTCCGCCGCCGGCTTCACGCCATTTCTCTCCGCCGCGGCCACCGACACCGCACTTCACGAATTCAGCAAGGGATTCCCAACGCCTGTACCGGCTTTCGAAGACCGCCTCCTCTGCGCCCGCGCCGAGAGCAAGTCGTGCTCGCTCGAGCAGGGATCCTGGTCCTCGCTGCGGGGGCTGACGATCACGGTCGACGACCCGACCCCGCCCGGAGCGCGGATCGCAGCCGGCAGCCTGACCACGCCGGGCTGGCACCGCGGCGTGCAGACGCTCGACGTCGGCGGCTACGACGCCGGAGCGGGGGTGCGGTACGGCGAAACCAAGCTCGACGGCGCCCGCGTCGGGTTCACCGAATACCCCTGCGCGGTCGTCTCGGTCGGCGGCGAGTGGCGGGGGACCCGGATGCAGCCCTGTCAGGTCGGCGTCGCCGCGACCCACGCCGTCGCCACCACGAGCTTCAGCGATGGTCCGCACGAGGCGGTCCATTGCGCCGTCGATTTCGCCGGCAACACCGGCTGCGGTCCCAGCTGGCGTGTCCTGATCGACAACAACCCGCCGGCTCATCCACGGTCGGTGCGGCTCGCAGGCGGCGAGGACTGGCGGCGGCTCAATGATTTCGACCTCGCCTGGGAAAACCCCGACCAGGGGCCGGCCAGCCCGATCTCCGGCGCCGCCTGGCGGCTCCTCGGGGCGACCGGGTTCGACACCGGGGTGCGGTTCGCCTCCGGCCGCGACCGCCACGGCCTCGCCGACCTCAGCGTTCCCGCCGCCGGGACCTACTCGCTGCAGCTATGGCTGCGCGACGAGGCGGGCAACGAGGCGCCGGCCTCGGCGGTGACGGTGCCGCTGCGCCTCGACGACCTGAAGCCCGAGCTCGCCTTCCTCGCCGCCGAACCGGATGACCGGCTGCAGGTGGAGGTCTCCGATGCTCACTCCGGGCCGGACTCCGGCCAGATCCTCTACCGCCGCGTCGACGCACCGAGCTGGACCGAGCTGCCGACCAAGCTGATCTCCACGGGAGCGCCCGGCGCCGGGACCCTTGCCGCGCCGATGCCCGAGCTCGGCATCGGCACCTTCGTCTTCCGCGCCGACGCGACCGACGCCGCCGGCAACACCGCCTCAACGACCCTGCGCGCCGACGGGACCCAGATGGCTGTCCGGCGAGTGCCGCCGCCGCACGTCCCGCGGGCCAAGTCCCGGCTCTTCGCCCGGCTGCGCGGCGGTCACGGCCGTGGCGACTCGCTCACCGTCCCCTTCGCTGCGCCGGCGCTCCTCAGCGGCCGGCTCACGCGCGCCGCCGACGGCGCCGGTCTCGGCGACCGCGCGGTCCGCGTCGTCTCCCGTCCCTCCCGCGGGGCGCTCGTCCCGGTCGGCGTCGCGACCGTGCGGACCGGGGAGGAGGGCGGGTTCGAGCTGCGGCTGCCGCCCGGGCCGTCGCGTCAGCTCAGCGTCGTCTTCCCCGGTGACGGCGGCCTGGAGGAGTCGAGCCGCAGGCCGCTGGAGCTGCGGGTGCGCAGCGGCGTCTCGCTGCGGGTGGCGCCACGGACGCTGCGCACCGGCCGGGCCGTGAGGCTCAGCGGCAAGGTCAAGAGCGCCGGCGCGGCGATCCCCCGCCGCGGCAAGCTGGTTGCGATCCAGTACCTGGAGGAGGCGACCCACCGCTGGCGACCGGTCCTCGTTACCCGCACGGACCACCACGGGCGCTTCCGCGCGCATTACCGCTTCCGCTACGTGACCGGGCGCGCCGCCATTCGCCTCCGCGCCACCGCCCTGCCCGAGGAGCGCTGGCCCTACGCGCCGGGATCCTCGCCGCCCGTGACGATCCGCGTGGAGGGGAGCTAGGGTTCGGGCC
Source organism: Solirubrobacterales bacterium (assembly GCA_033856415.1). Taxonomy (GTDB): domain Bacteria; phylum Actinomycetota; class Thermoleophilia; order Solirubrobacterales; family 70-9; genus VAYN01. The sequence goes on from JAWVFA010000025.1 coordinate 103,679, forward strand.
ATGTCCCAAGCGACCCTTCACACCAGCGCCGGGGCGATCGTGCTCGAGCTTCACGACGAGGACGCGCCGAAAACCGTCGAGAACTTCCGCAAGCTCTCCGCGGACGGGTTCTACGACCAGCTCGTCTTCCACCGGGTGATCCCGGACTTCATGATTCAGGGCGGCTGCCCCGAGGGCAGCGGCCGTGGCGGTCCCGGCTACACCTTCGAGGACGAGTTCAACGACCACAAGGTCGTGCGCGGGGCGCTGGCGATGGCCAATGCCGGTCCCAACACCAACGGGTCGCAGTTCTTCATCGTCACCACCGGCGCTGCGCCCTGGCTCGACGGCAAGCACACCGTCTTCGGCGAGGTGATCGACGGCATGGACGTCGTCGACGCGATCGAGTCGGTGCCGACCGACGCTGGCGACGAGCCGCTTGAGGCGCAGACGATCGAACGGGTCGAGCTCGACGAGGCCTAGCTGCGCCGGCACTTTGCGCCGGCATCGCGTCAGGCGGTCCCGCCTGACGCCTCGCGCCGTTCGCGGCGGCGGCGCAGCGCATCGCCCGGGCGCCAGAGGCTGACCAGCCCGGCGACCAGGGTGACGAGGAAGATCTGGCCGAGCATCATCTCCAGGCCGGCGATCATCCTGCCCGGTTGCCCGCCCGGTACGAGGTTGCCGTACCCGGTCGTGGTCAGCGTGGTGTAGCTGAAGAAGATGAAGTCGCTGCCGGTCGGGTGGGAGACGCCTTCGAAGAAGGGACCGCCCTGGATCCGCTCGATCGTCCCGTAGGCGAAGGTGAAGAGGATCCCGAGGACGGTGTAAACGCTGATCGCGCCGAGGATCGTGCGCGAGCCGACTTCGGCGCTCGAGACCACCCGCCATAGCACCGCCGCCATTGCCACCGCCAGCAGGCAGATCTGGATTAGCGAGGCGATGTTGAGAAACGTCTTCTCGTCGGCCGCGGCGGCGGTCGCGACGAGGATAACCGTCAGCGCCGAGAGCCAGATCGAGGCGCGGACGGCGCGCGCCCTGACGTGGGAGCTGGCCAGGGCGACGACGGAAGTGACGCTGGTCGCCAGGGTGAGGATCACCGCCGACCAGCCGTGGTTGCTCAGCAGCGAGGCGAGCACGTAGGTGACCAGGACCAGGACCAGGACGAGGCCGAACGCGTCCCTCACTCTCTCGGCGCGCCCCCGCCAAACCTCACGGGGGTCGGCGCGCCTGCCGGCGCTCTCCATGGCTTGGTCGTTCGTCCGCTGCAGCCGCTTTCCTGCCGCGGCACCCTGGGAGCGGAGGGGGTGGGATTCGAACCCACGAGACCGCTTACGCGGCCTAACGGCTTTCAAGGCCGCCGCATTCAACCGCTCTGCCACCCCTCCAGAGCGCTCAGGTTGCTCCCACTGATTGTATGCAGGGGTGCGCAGGTTGCTCATCTTGGCTTCGGCCATGATCTTCTTCGACGTCGCCTTCTTTGCGGCGATTGCGCCCCTGCTTCCCGAGTATGTGGACGAGCTCGGCCTCAGCAAGGCCGAAGCTGGAATCCTCTCCGCCGCGTACGCGGCGGGGACGCTGCTGGGCTCGCTGCCGGCCGGCTTCGTGGCCAGCCGGATGGGCCCCCGTCGAACGGTGATTTACGGCCTGCTGTTGCTCGGCGTCGCCAGCCTCGTCTTCGGTTTCGCCGAGGAGATCTTCCTGCTCGACGGAGCGCGGTTCGTGCAGGGGATCGCCGGGGCGCTGATCTGGTCGGGCGCCCTGACCTGGCTGATCACCTCGGCGCCGGAGGACAAACGCGGCTCGATCATCGGCACCGCGCTCGGCACGGCGGTGGCGGGTGCGCTGCTCGGTCCCGCGCTGGGCGCGGTCGCCGGATCGATCGGCACCGGTCCGGTCTTCAGCTCCGTCCTCGTGATCACGATCCTGCTCTCGATCGCCGCCTCGCGCCTACCGGAGACGCGGGCGCCCGAGGAGCAGAACCTGCGCGAGGTGATGTCGACCCTCGTCAGCCGACCAGTCCTCGAGGCGGCGGCCTTCGTCGGCGTGCCCTCGGTGATGTTCGGCGCGATCGAGGTCCTGGTGCCGCTGCGGATCGACGAGCTCGGCGGCGGTCACGGCCTGATCGCAGGCGGGTTCATCGTCGGTGCTGCGCTGGAGGCGATGCTGGCGCCGATGGCAGGCCGGATCTCCGACCGGGTCGGCCGCCGGCTGCCCTACGTCAGCGGGCTCTTCCTCTGCGCCGTCGCGATGATCGGGTTCGCGGTTGCGGCGACGCTCGGTGGAGTCCTCGGCGCGCTGATCCTCACCTCGCTTGGAGCCGGCCTCTGCTTCGCCCCGGCGCTGACGCTGATCTCCGACGTCGCCGAGTCGAGCAGCCTGCACCAGGGGTTCGCCGCCGGGCTCTCCAACATGGGCTGGGCCTCCGGCCAGGTGATCGGCGGCATCGGCGGCGGTGTCGTCGCCAGTCTCACCGGCAACGTCATCCCGAGCGTGACGATCGCCGCCCTGCTGCTGGTCACGGTCCTCTACGCCTACCGGGTGATGCAGCCCGGCGGGGAACTGCAGGCGGCGGCCGGCTAGGCTCGACAGATGGCACGGCGGCGCCGGGTGGCGAGCGGCGAGTGGGTCAACTGGGCGGGCGACCAGCGCTGTCGTCCCGCGAAGCTGGTCCGTCCCCGTAGCCGCGACGAGCTGACGGAGGCGATCGCCGCCGCGGCGGCCGCGGGGCAGAAGGTCAAGGTCGCCGGCTCCGGCCACTCCTTCACCGAAGCGGCGATGACGGAGGGGTTGATGCTCGACCTCGCGGAGCTCAGCGGTGTGCTCGACGCCGACCCCGGCTCGGGCCTGGTCAAGGTCGCGGGCGGCACCCTGCTCGCCGACCTCAACGAGGAGCTGGCGGCGCTCGGGCTGGCGATGGAGAACCTCGGCGACATCGACCGCCAGACGATCTCCGGCGCGATCTCAACCGGCACCCACGGCACCGGCGCCCGGCTGCGCAACATCTCGGCCCAGGTCGAGGGGCTGGAGCTGGTCCTCGCCGACGGCAGCGTCCGTCATCTCGGCGCCCAGACCACCCCGGAGCTGCTGCGGGCGGCGCGGGTCGGAGTGGGGGCGCTCGGCGCAATCGCCGCCGTCACCCTGCGCTGCGTCCCGGCCTTCGACCTGCTGCGGGTCGACTCGCCCTACCCGCGCGAAGAGGTCCTCGACACCTTCGCCGAGCGGGCCGACGCGCACGAGCACTTCGAGCTCTTCACCTTCCCCTACGACGACTCGGCCCTGGTGCTCGAGCGCAACCGGATTGACGATCCGGCAAAGCCGCGCGGCCGCGGCGCCGCCTACCTCAACGACGTCGTGCTGGAGAACTGGGCGCTGGGGTTGCTGGCGGGGACGGGGAAGGTGCTGCCGCGGTCGATTCCCTACCTCGCCCGGCTCGCCGGACGGCTCGCCAGCGGCAGCCGTACCAGCGACCGCAGCGATCGCGTCTTCGTCAACGAGCGCCGGGTGCGGTTCACGGAGATGGAGTACGGGGTGCCGCGCGAGGCCGGGCCCGAGGCGGCACGGCGGGTGATCGAGTGGGTGCGCTCGAACGAGTACCCGGTCTTCTTCCCGATCGAGATGCGAGTCGCCGCCGGCGACGACGCCTGCCTCAGTCCCTCGCACGAACGCGATACCGCCTACATCGCCGTCCACCAGTACCGGGGGATGGAGTGGCGCCCCTACTTCGAGGCGGTGGAGGCGATCATGGACGACTACGGGGGGCGCCCCCACTGGGGCAAGCGCCACTTCCAGACCGCCGCGACCCTGGCGCCGCGCTATCCCGCCTGGGACGAGTTCCAGCGAGCCCGCGACACCTTGGACCCAGGCCGCACCTTCAGTAACGCCTACACCGACCGGGTCCTCGGCCCCTAATCGGCGACGGGACGATTTCCGGTTACGCAGACCGGTTTTCGGCCCGTCGGCGTTAGAGGAAGCTCTTTCCGTCGCCGCGGTAGGTAGGGACCTCGTCGACGATCGCGTCGCCTTCGACCAGGTAGAGGGTGTCGAAACGCTCGCAGAGCTCGCCGGCTTTGGCGTGGCGGAGGTAGACGCGGTCGCCGACGTCGAGGTCCGCGGCCGGGGCGCCGAGCAGCGGCGTCTGCACCTCGCCGGCGCCCTCCTCCTCGTCGAACCGCAGACCCTCGGGGAGCCAGGGGGCGGGAAGCCGGGCGGCATTGCCCGGGCCGGAGGCGAGGTAGCCGCCGCCGAGCGCCGTCGCCACCCAATCGGAGGGCTTGCGGGTGACCGGCAGGGCAAACGCTGCCGCCGGGATGAGGTCGAAGCGGCTGTAGTGGTCGAAGAGGACGGGCGCGTAGAAGCCCGAGCCGGCGGTCACCTCGGTCACCGCCTCCTCGGCCGCGGTGAATTCGAGGCTGCCGGTGCCGCCGCCGTTGACGATCTCCAGCTCGACGAACTCGCTCAGCGCGGCGACGATCGCCCCTCGCCGCTCGGCGATTTCCGACGCCGAACGCTTCTGCATGAAGCGGATCGCGGCGCCGCGCAGGCGCTGCCCCGGCGGCAGGTCGCCGACCCCCGAGATCTGGCCCTCGTAGGCCATCAGCGCGTCGAGTTCTATCTGCGGCCGCTTCTCGATCTCCCGCGCCAGCTCCACCGCCTGCTCGACGGAGTGGATCGGCGAGCGCTTGGGGCCGATCTTGACCCGGCCGCCGAGCCACCACCAGCTGGCGTCGACGTCGATGCAGACCCGCAGCGGCGGCGCCCCCTTACCAAGGACCGACTCGATCATCTCCAGGTGGCGGACGCAGTCGACCATCACGATCGGCGCCCCCTCCGGGCCCGCCGCCGAGCGCAGCGCCAGCTCCTCCAGCGCTCCGAGGTCGGCGGTCGGGTAGGCGAGCAGCAGGTCCTCGAACCCCTGCTCGGCAAGCCACAGGGTCTCCGGCAGGGTGTAGGTCATCAGTCCCTTGAAGCGCTCGTCCCGAGCGAGGATCGCTTCCAGCAGCGCCCGGCAGCGGATCGACTTCGACGCCACCCGCACGCTCTTGCCCGCCGAACGCTCGAGCATCGCCTCCGCGTTCGTCCACATCGCCTCCAGGTCGACGAAGGCAAACGGAGCCTCCACGTCGGCGAAGACCCGCTCGTATCGCTCGTGGGTCTGCAGCGGGACGGACACGGCGCCAGCCTATCCGTGGCACCGAACGGAGAGGGAGGGATTCGAACCCTCGAGAGAGCTTGCGCCCCCTACTCGCTTAGCAGGCGAGTGCCTTCAGCCACTCGGCCACCTCTCCACGTGCGCGCGCCGCGCGCCGTCCGATTGTAGGTACTGAAGGCCGAACGGGACGGCTCCCGTCTACTCTCAGCGAGATGGACGTGAGCAGCCATATCTCGGGCGCCCACCTCGGGCGCCGGACCAAGATCATCGCCACCGTCGGCCCGGCCAGTTGGGACCCGGCGGTGCTGGAGCGGCTGGTCGCGGCCGGGACCGACGTCTTCCGGCTCAACTTCTCCCACGCCGGTCCCGAGCGGCAGGCGGAGACGATCGCCGACATTCGCGCCGCGGCCGAGCGGGTGGGGCGCGAGGTCGCGATCCTCGGCGACCTGCCGGGGCCGAAGCTGCGAATCGGCTCGCTGCGCGGCGACGTCGCCGAGCTCGAGACCGGCATGCACGTGACCCTCACCCCGGATCAGGTCGAGGGGGACAGCGACACCATCCCGGTGCAGTGGTCGGGCGTCTCCGATCTGCGCGAGGACCAGCTTGTCTACCTCGCCGACGGCGCGATCCGCCTGCGCGTCGGCGACAAGGAGAACGAAGGCGTCGGCGCCGAGGTCGAGGTCGGCGGCACCCTCTCCTCCCACAAGGGGATGAACATCCCCGGCGGTGCGGACCTGCCGGCGACCACCGGCACCGATCTCGACTGGGTCGAGTTCGCCGTCAAGGAAGGGGTCGACCTCCTCGCCGTCTCCTTCGTCTCCAGCGCTGCCGACCTGGAACCGGTCGCGGACCGACTGAAAGAGCTCGACTCCCGCATCCCCCTGGTCGCGAAGATCGAGAAGCAGGAGGCGGCCGAGAACGCCGAGGAGATCGTCCGCGTCGCCAACGGCGGGATCATGGTCGCCCGCGGCGACCTCGGGATCGAAATCCCGCTGGAGCAGATGCCGGTCGAGCAGAAGCGGCTGATCCGCCTCGCCGGCCAGCGCTCGAAACCGGCGATCACGGCGACCCAGATGCTGGCCTCGATGGTGCACGCGCGGCGCCCGACCCGGGCCGAGGTGACCGACGTCGCCAATGCGATCTACGACGGCACCGACGCGGTGATGCTCTCCGAGGAGACCGCGGTCGGCCAGAACCCGGTCGAGGCGGTCGAAACGATGGACCGGATCGCCCGCGCGACCGAGCCCGATCTCCCCTACGGCGAGTGGCTCTTCACCCGCACCGACCAGGCGACCCAGGACGTCGCCGACTCGGTCGCCCAGAGCGCCGTCGGCGCCGTCTACCGGCTCGGCCTCAAGGCGCTGGTGGTGCCGACCAACAGCGGCCGCACCGCCCGCCTCGTCTCCGCCCACCGGCCAAACGTGCCGGTCCTTGCGGTCTCTCCCTATATAGAGACGGTGCGCCGGGTCAGCCTGCTGTTCGGCGTCACCGCCGTGCAGAGTGACTTCGGGACCGAGCTGCGCGGCCTGCTCGGCCACTGCGCTGGGCTCGCCGCCAAACACGGGATCGCCGCGCCCGGCGAGCTGGTCGCGATCACCGCCGGACTCGACGGCCAGGAACTCGGCACGAACCTCTTCGAGGTCCATAGGGTGCCGGAGCTATGAGCGCAGCGAGACTGGAGCGCGAGGACGGCCTGGCGGTGATCACCCTCGATAGCCCGCCACTCAACCTCTTCGACCAGCGGATGATGGACGACCTGCGGGCAGCGGTCGACGACGTCGCCGCGGACCCCCCGCGGGCGCTGCTGATCCGCGCCGAGGGCCGCGCCGTCTCCGGCGGCGTCGACGTCCACGTCTTCGCCGGCCTCACCCCGGAGCAGGGCAGCGCGCTCTGGACCGAGCTGCTGGAGATGATCGAGAAGGTCGAAACGCTGCCGGCGCCGGTCGTCTTCGCCGCCCACGCCCTGACCCTGACCGCGGCCTTCGAGCTGGCGCTCGCCTGCGACCTGATCGTCGCTTCCCCGCAGGCGAAGTTCGGCCTGGTCGAGAAAGTCGTCGGGCTGACGCCGTCGATGGGCGGCACCCAGCGCTTGGCCGAGCGCGCCGGCAGCGGCCGCGCCCGCCACTTCGTCATGTCCGGCGGGATCTTCTCCGCCGAGGAGATGGAGCGCTGGGGCGTCGTCAACCTGCTCTTCGAGGACCACGACTTCGAGGCGGCGTCGCGCAAGCTCGCCGAGGAGCTGGCCGACGGCCCGACCAAGGCGCATGCGATGACCAAGCACATCCTCCGCCGCTTCCGCGAAGGCGGGATCCCCGCCGCTGACGAGGCGGTGCGGACCGAAGCCGCCGAGCTCTTCGCCAGCGAGGACCTCCAGAACGGGGTCCGCACCTTCCTCGAGCACGGCGGCCCCGGCCACGCCGAGTTTCAGGGTCGCTGAAGGTAGGCTGCGCGCATGCCAGGGGTCCCCGGAATGCCCAACGTCGACTTCGAGGCGATCGCCAAAGGCCTGTCGATGGCGGTTCCTTTCGCGGCCTACCTCGGCCTCGAGATCACCGAGGTCGGGCCGGGCGAGGCGACCGTCGTCCTGCCGCGCAAAGCCGAGCTCAACAACCACGTCGGCTCCCAGCACGCAGGCGCGCTCTTCACCGCCGCCGAGACCGCCTCGGGCGCGGCCTTCGTCGGCGCCTTCGCGGTCCGCATGGGCGACGTCACGCCGCTCGCCAAGTCGGCCGAGATCGACTACGAAAAGATCGCCCACGGGGCGATCACGGCGAAGGGCACGCTCGGGATGGACGCGGCCAAGGCGCTCGCCGTCCTCGACGAGGAGGGCAAGGTCGAGTTCCCCTGCGAGGTCGAGCTGACCGACAAGGACGGCCAGCGGGTCGCGACCGCGACCGTCCACTGGCACGTGCGGCTCAAAAGCTGAGGCGTCTGCTTCTCAAGCGGTAAGGCGTTCGGCCGGCAGCCGCCGGGTCGACCAGAAGGACGCGAGGACGAGCAGGGCGGCGACGAGGAAGGCGAGCTTCAGCGCGTCCAGCTGCGCGTCTTCGTAGTGGGACACGAGCGCGTCGGTCGTCCGCGGGGCGAGGCGCTCGGCTTCGGCGGCTGCGCGGACTTCGTCGGAGGCAACGAAGCTGCCGCCGGCGCTGAGCTTCACTTCGACCTGCTGTTCGACCCGGGCGGAGATCTGCGGGTCGTCGGCGATGTTGGCGGTGAAGGCGGTGGCCAGGCCGGTGATCACGATCGCTCCGAGCAGCGCCGTGCCGAGCGAGGAGCCAAGCTGCTGGGCGGTGTTCTGCAGGCCGCCGGCTTCGCTTCGCTGCTCGTCGCCGATTGCCGACTGGACGACGTTGCCGAGCTGGGAGACGATCAGGCCCATACCGACCCCGAGCACCCCCATCGCGATCAGGAACGGGGTGTTGTCGAGCTCCGGCTCGATCGTCCCCAACAGCAGCAGCGAGGCGACGAAGACGAGGGCGAGGCCGACGCGGACCAGCAGCCTCGGCGCGAAGCGCGAGGCGAGCCCCGAGCCGACCAGGGCGCTGACGAAGAGCCCGACCGAAGTCGGCAGCATGCGGATGCCGGTTTCGAGCGCGTCGAGCCCCTGGACGATCTGCAGGAAGAGCGGGATCGTGAAGAAGATCCCCATCAGGACGAGGTTCTGGGCGAGGAGCATCGCGACGCCGCCGCGCAGCGACGGGATCTTCAGCAGGTCGAGGCGCAGCAGCGGTTCTTCGCCGTGCTCCTCGCGCCGCCGCTCCCAGCTGACGAAGGCGGCGAGGAGCACCCCACCGGCGGCGAGCACGAACGGCGTCAACGAGAACCCGAAGGGGGTGATCGGCGAGTTGTGCGGGGCGAGCCAGCCCCAGTTGCTCGCCTGCAGGACCCCGAAGACGAGAACCGCGAGGCCGGAGGCGGAGAGGACGCTGCCGACCCAGTCGAGCGTCGGCTTGCCCGGGGCGCGCTCGGGCTCGGCCATCATCCGCGTGCCGAGCAGGATCCCGATCGCGACGACGACCTCGCCGACGAAGACGTAGCGCCAGCTGAAGTCGGTGGTGACCCAGCCGCCGAGGATCGGGCCGACGGCGATGCCGGCCCCGGCGACGCCGCCGAGCACCCCGTAGGCGACCGCGCGGTCGCTGCCGCGGTAGCTGCCGGCGACCAGGGCGACCATCGCCGGCAGGACCATGGCGGCGCCGATCCCCTCGAGGATCGACCAGCCGAGCATCAGCGAGGGGACGCTCCAGGAGGCGGCGGTCAGACCGGAGCCGATCGCGTAGATGACGAGCCCGATCGCGAAAACGCGGCGGCGGCCGAAGATGTCGCCGAGCTTGCCGCCGGTCAGCATCAGCCCCGCCATCACCAGGGCGTAGAGGGCGATCACCGCCTGGATCGTCGTCACCGTGGTGTCGAAGTCTTCGACCAGCTGGCTGATCGCGACGTTCATCACCGCCTGGTCGAGGACCATCAGGAACTGCGCCGCCGCCAAGACCCCGAGTACAGCCCACTTGGTCACCGCCGCAGCCTATGTGCTGAGGGGGCGGGGGATAGGGTTTGGATCGATGGACTCGACCGCTTCCGCCCCGGTGTCCGCGTCGAGCCCGTCGTCCCCGCCGCAGGCGAAACTCGTCCTCACCGCGCTGATCGCCGTCGCCGCGGTCGCCAACCTCAACCTCGCCGTCGCCAACGTCGCCCTGCCGGACATCGGCAAGGCCTTCGACGCCAGCCAGACCGGCCTCGACCTCGTCGCCGTCGGCTACTCGCTCGGGCTCGCCGCCTCGGTCCTCTACCTCGGCGCGCTCGGCGACGCCCACGGGCGCAAGCAGATGCTGCTGGCCGGCACCGCGCTGGCGATCCCGGCCTCGCTCGCCGCCGGCTTCGCGCCCTCGATCACGGTCCTCTTCATCGCCCGCCTGGTCGGCGGCCTCGCCGCCGGGATGGCCTTCCCGACCACGCTGGCGCTGATCACCGCGCTTTGGAGCGGGCCCGAGCGGACGAAGTCGATCGCGCTCTGGTCGGCGCTAGGCGGCGGGATCTCAGCCCTCGGGCCGCTGATCTCCGGCGCCCTGCTGACCCAGTTCGACTGGGACTCCGTCTTCTTCGTCACCCTGCCGCTGGCGCTCGTCGCCCTCTACCTCGCCTGGCGCTTCGTCCCCGCCCACGTCAACGAGACCTCCGACCGGGTCGACAACCTCGGCGGCATCCTCTCGGTGCTGATGGTCGCCGCCCTGGTTCTGGCGATCAACTTCGCGCCGGTGCCGGGAGCGGGAGCCGCCGCGGCCGGGCTCGGCGTCGTCGCCCTCGCCGCGGTCGTCGCCTTCGTCATCCGCCAGCGCCGCGCCAGGCCGCCGCTCTACGACCTCGAGGTCGCTGGCCGGCGCATCTTCTGGGTCGCGGCCTGCGCCGGGATCATCGTCTTCGGCTCGCTGATGGCGGCGATGTTCATCGGCCAGCAGTATCTGCAGAACGTGCTGGAGTACTCGACCCTCGACGCCGGCCTGGCGATCCTGCCGGGGGCGGTGGGGATGGTGATCGTCGCGCCCCGCTCGGCGCATCTGGTCGAGACCAAGGGCGCCCGCTTCACCCTGCTGCTCGGCTACGCCTTCTGCCTCGCGGGCTTCGTGATCATGCTCCTGCTCTGGGACGAGAACGCCCAGTACTGGCACGTCGGGCTCGGCTACCTGCTGGTCGGCATCGGCGTCGGCTTCGCCGGCACCCCGGCTTCGCGATCGCTGACCGCCTCGGTGCCCGTCCACCGGGCGGGGATGGCCTCGGCGACCGCCGACCTGCAGCGCGACCTCGGCGGCGCGATCATGCAGTCGATCCTCGGCGCCCTGCTCACCGCCGGCTACGCGGCGGCGGCGGCCTCGGCGGTTGCCACCGCTCCGCAGTCGGTCTCGACCAGCGTCGAAAGCGAGCTGACCAAGTCCTTCTCCAGCGCCGCCGCGGTGGCCGAACAACACCCGCGCTACGCCGAGTCGATCGTCGAAGGCGCCCGCGGCGCCTTTCTGCAGGGCGACGCCTGGGCCTACGCAGCGGGCATCGTCGCGATCTGCCTCGGCGCCATCCTCGTCGCCACCCGCTTCCCGGACAGGGAGGGCGAGCAGAAGCTCCTCGCCGCCTACGCCGAGGAAGACGGAACCGCCCAAACCGGGTAGCTGCAAGCTCGTAAACCCGAACGAAGGAGCGAGCATGGCGACGAGGAACGGCAGCGCGGAGTGGAGGGGCGACCTCAAAGGCGGCGGCGGCACCGTCAAGGTGGGCGACGGCGTCTTCGAGGGCAACTACTCCTTCAGCTCCCGCTTCGAGGAGGGGGAGGGGACCAACCCCGAGGAGCTGATCGGTGCGGCCCACGCAAGCTGCTTCGCGATGGCGCTGAGCCTCGTCCTCACCGAAGCCGACCACCCGCCCGACTCGATCAAGGCCGAGGCCCGCGTCCACCTCCGCATCGTCGAGGGCCTCCCGACCCTGGCCAAGATCGACCTCGTCGTCGAGGGCACCGTCCCCGGCATCGACGAGGACGCCTTCCGCTCCTACGCCGAGAAAGCCAAGGCCGGCTGTCCGATCTCCCGTGCCCTGGCCAGCGTGCCCGAGATCACCCTCGAGGCCCGACTCGCCTAAAACCGACTCCCATCCTTTAATCTCGACATTCGCCGGCACCACCCGGCCTCTCGCGCCCGTAGCTCAGCTGGATAGAGCGTCGGTCTACGAAACCGAAGGTCACAGGTTCAAATCCTGTCGGGCGCGTTCCGCCGTTCGGTCGCAAGCCGCTCCACCAAGCTGAATCACGGAGCTTGGATGGCCCCGGCTAGGTCCAGCTGATGGCAACAGGGGCGGCAACACGGCAAGTGTCTGCGCCCCGCAAGCGAGGGTCACTGACGCGCACTTCCTATCCAGGCGTCTACCGTCGAGGGAGCCGCTACGTCGCCGTCTATCGGCGCGGCGGGCGTCAGCACAAGGAGGCCGCGCCGAGTTTCGCCTGCGCCCGGGAGATCAAGCTGGCGCGCGATGCGGAAGCCCGCACCGAGCGTCTTGGTCCGACCCTCCACAGCTATGCGCTGGAGTGGGTCGACTGCCACGCCGGACTCGGCCACGACACGGTCAGCGAGCCAACCCGCCGGGAATATCGCCGGCTGCTGATCACCTTCGCGCTTCGCTACTTCCAGCCAGAGTTCCGCCTGCGCGAGCTCGACCGACGTGCCATGCAGGGCTTCGTCAGCTGGCTCGCTGCCTATCGCGGGCCGCGCGGGCGCCTCTCGGATCGCTCGATCGCAAACGCAGTGGGGCCGTTGCGACTCTGCTTGGAGAACGCATCGCGAGAGGGACTGATCGAAGGGGAGGCGGTCCGGAGTCTGGTGCTGCCACGCCGACGCGGCGGGCGGGGATGGCACTTCGAACAAGGGCGCTTCCTGACACGGACACAGCTGGGAAAGCTGTTGAGCGAGATCCCCGCGGAGTGGCGGCCCTTCTTCGATTTGCTGGCGTCCACCGGGCTGCGGATCTCCGAGGCGATCGCCCTGCGCTGGTGCGACCTCGAACTGGACGAGCCGGCCCACCTGTGGGTGCGACGCTCGATCGTCGACGGCGTGGTGGGGGCGCCAAAGTCACGCTTCGGCAGACGTCGCGTCCCGATCGACAAGGATCTCGCTCGCCGTCTGGAAGCGCTACGGAAACCCGCATCGGGCGAGGAAACCATCGTCTTCCGCGGTAGACGCGGCGCCCCGCTGCGCCCGAACAACGTGCGCCGCCGAGTGCTGACACCAGCAGCGAAGCGAGCCGGGCTGCCGAGGATCGGCTTCCACGCCCTCCGCCACACCTGCGCGTCCATGCTGATCGAGCGCGGCCTCTCGCCTCTGCGCCTCCAGCGCTGGATGGGCCATCACTCTGCCGCGTACACGCTCGATGTCTACGGCCATCTGATCGACGCCGAGCTTGCGCCAGCACTGGATCTCGAGGCAGAGTTACCAGTCGAAGCCATCGGTTTCCAAGGTACACAAGCGACGTAAAACGGAGACTCGTTTCTCAGTCAGCCTCGTACCATTCATGGGGGATCAGGGCATCGCCATCGCGCCAACGCTGCTGAACAGCATCGGCGAACCAGTCGTCCTCGAAGTCGGCGTGGTCAAGCGCGACTACCTGAAGGTCGCCGCCGAGTTGCTGGACCACGTCGAACGTCAGTCGATAGAGCCGGCGGGTGTTTTCACGGTCGGTGTCGGACAGCTCATCGAGGTCTCCTCCCGTTTCGCGGTCGGGCGGAAAGAACGCCTGGCTAGGCTGGTCTAGGACTAGGAAGCTCGGGACTGGGCGGGCGTTGCGGATGAAGTAGTCCTGAAGCGCGAGGTAGGCGGTGAGGTGGTAACCGACCCAGTTCATGCCGCTGCCGATTTCGCCGCGGTTCATGTATGCGGGAGCCTCAGGAACGTCGGCGACGATGGTCAGCTCATCGAGGTCGATCTGAACTCCATGCTCTGCGTGCTCTAGCCCTAGTTCGACTGCCCAGTCGGTCATTTGACGACTCACGGTGCGAAGCCTCGACTGCGTGCGTGAGCGCAAGGCATCCGAGTCGAGCTGCTCGGAGAGCGAGTTCACCTGGGCTTCGAGATCCGCGACTTGCGCAGTTAGCTGGCTCAACTCTGGATCACCGATCTCCTCCGTGCCCTCGAGATACTGGGCGATGCGTCCACGGACGTAGCTCTGTGCGTTGATCAGATCGCCAGCTTTCGCAATCAGCTCATTCTGGGCGGCCAAGGCGTCGAGAGCCTGGTCGAGGTCGCGGAGCTCCGTCCGCAGGCGTTCTTGGTTGGAGAGCAACTCCTCGCGCGCCGTTTGAATACGCGGGCGGCCACGCTGGGCGAGATCGAGTCGGCGTTCAGCTCGGCCGAGGGTGCGCCCGAGCTGCTCATGCGCGGGATGATCCTGGCCGTCGAGATCGTGACCACAGAGTGGACAAGGAGCCTCGACGTTGTCTTCGGGAATGAGGCCGATAGAGGCAAGGCGTGCCCGCTGCTCGGCGAGCTCTGAGAGGTAGTCGTCACCAACGGCGGCAAAATTGTCGAGGCCGCGAAGCTGGTCGGCGAGATCTCTCAAGGCGTCGGTGTACTCGGCGCGTTTCGAACGCAGGCGGTCGAACTCTCCGCCAGGGTTGAGCTCGGGCGGAGTTTGAGCTGGGCTCTGGAGCACGCGGCGGAGTGCCCTACGCGCCTCGGCTAGCTCCGCGAAGTTGGTCTCGTCCTCGGCGAGAAGTTCAACTTCGCGCGCCTCGATGAGCAGCGAGCTGGCGCGGTCCAGTCCAGTCTCTCGTTCTAGCTCGGCCGAGCGCAGACGCTTCTGGAGGCGTCGAAGATCGCGGCGGCGGGCCGTGAGCTGGTCGCGCCGACGAAGATCCTCCGCACCCTGTGCACCGAGGAAGAAGGGCATGGTGTCGCGGATCGTTTGCGGGATCCACTCGCGGCTCTGGTGGTGGAAAAGGTTGTCGGCGTTCGCGATCTCCCCCTGGCCCTGAAAGCAGTAGAAGAGACTGTGTACAAACGTGGCCGCGAGCGGCAGACGGGTGTGGCCAGCGTCGGGAACGTTGAGGTTATCCCCAAGGCCGTGCAGGGCACCGAGGTACTCGCGCATACCATCTGAGGTGTTGTTCGCCTCGAGCTCGTCGAACGAAGGCAGCTCCTCGGTGCCGATCAAAAGCATTGCCTGGTTGGTCTCCTCGCCTCGGGGCGGTGCGGGACGGGCGACGAAGAAATGGGTGTCACCGACATGGGCGCGCAAGGCAACCCAGGAGACAGTCGCGGCAATCGGCCCAGCGGGGAAATGAGGGCTGCCGCTCCCGAGCAGGAAGCGGAAGATGTTGATCAGACTCGACTTTCCGGTTCCCGATTCGCCCGTGATCACGTTGAGCCTGCCGGGGTCGAGGTCGATTTCGCGGACCTCCCCAGCTTTGCTGTAGAGGATGAGCTGGTCGAACTGCATCACGGCCGCAATCCCCAAAGGGCTAGAGCCGTAAAGGGGTCGGGCTGGCCAGAGAACCAGCGTCCAAGGAAGGCCGCCCGCTCAAGGCACTCATCAACCTCATCGCTGCGCGCCATCCCGGGTCGGCGCCGTTTCAGCGCGGCGGCGTAGACCAATCTGTTCTCGCTTTTCAAAACGCCATGAGTGAGGCCAAAGCTCAGACCCGTGGATACGAAGGACCGCAGAGCTCGGCTGCGCTCAGGCAGTCCGACCAGCTCGGTTGGGTTGGCGGCAATCCACTCGCCCATCTGAGCACGGGCGGAACGTGGAAGCGCCTTGCGGGTGGGCTCGTAAAGGACGAGAGGGATGAGGAGATAAGGCAGGATAGGTGGCAGCCCAGCATCGCTCCGTTCAAGATGACCCTTGGCGGCACGGTGGGTGAGCAGAGCGATCAAGGCTGGGTTGAAGAGTGCTTCTTCCTCGAACGGACGGATAGCGATCCCGTTCACGCTGCGTCCTCTACGTCAATGCGGCGGTCTTCGAGACGCTCGGACCAGTGCGGATGCCAGCCGATCTCAAGTCGATCGGCGATCACATGCAGCGAACCGCGGGCGATGTAGCCAGCCTGAACACGAGGGCGGATTCGCGGGAGTTGGGAGGACTCAAGTCTGAGGAACAGATCACGAGCCCGGGTCCGTACTTCGACCTCATCGGCCGGGATGTCTTCGTCTTCGCTGGTGGGAAGGAAGACGCGTTGCCACTCTTCGACCAGTTCGCTGTCATAGCGGCCGAGCTCACCAACCCCAAGAAGGCGCTGGCGACGCCATTTGGAGCGGTGGGTGGCGGCGCGGTTGTGGTCGAAGATGCAGTTACGAAGCCGGTCGCGATGGAGATCAATGAGCCGAAGCTGAGCGACGAAGACCCGATCATCGAGTGAAAGTTCGTCGTCGGTTGGCGGTTCGAAGTCGACGATGTCCACAGGTAGGTTGTCGTCACGAAGTTCATCGCCAATTTCGATCAGGCGAAGCTCGAGCTCGCGGGCCTCTATGCGGTCGCCTGCGCCAGATTCGAGGTGGGCAATGACTCTCTCATGCCACCAGCCGAGAAGTCGCTCGACAAAGACGCTGCGCCGAGCGGGGACGACATTGGTGCGAACAACGAGAGCGATCTCGTCGGAGACTGAGCCAGCATTTGCTGCCCGATCAATCACTTCGACGGACCCGACAAAGGAACGCCTTTGCTCCTGATCGAGAGCCAGGAAAATCTCGTAGTACGGTTTGTTGGTCTCTGATTCGGAGGTCCGCGCAGTGCGCTCAAGGGCGGCTAGCGCCGCATCGGGATTTCGTCCTGGCCCAGGTCGCAGTTCAGCAGCTGCTCCCCGTGCCTCGGCAGTCGTCAGGAGTACGTGAGCGACCGAATCATCGGCCAACTCGCTGATCCAGTTGTGAAGGGTCTTCCACAGGTCGGTGCTTGCATCGGTGAGAGTCGCATCAGGATCGACTGAATGTTTGCTTTGCCAGCGCTCGGTGCCGGTGCCTTCTTCGCCAGGATGGAAAGCGATGTCGTCGAAAGTCTCGACGCTGACCGCAAAGTCATCCTGTTGGCCGAGGCGGCGCAGTGACGCGAGAAGAGCGTGGTCAACCTGGGCGAGATAGCCGAGGGCAGGCCCTGCAGCACCGAATGCGCTGGAACTGCGAGAAGACGCCTCCACTACGCCAACCCTAAGCGATCAGGCGAAGACAAACGGATACTCGTATGTTTAAAAGGCAGAAAGACCTGCCTTCTGATCTCAAGCAGTTGCGAGACCCCGGTACCATCTGCGGACATATGACTACGAAGGAGCGACTGCACAAGCTGGTTGACGACCTCTCCGAGCAGGAGGCCGAGGCTGCTTTGGTGATCGTCGAGCGTCGGCGAGACGATCCGATGTTGCACGCTCTCGCCTCTGCTCCGATTGACGACGAGCCCTCTAGCGCAGAGGAGGACGCCAGTGCAGCTGAGGCGCTTGCTTCCTACCGCCGAGGCGAGGCGGTCTCTTCTGACGAAATGCGCCGCGAGCTCGACCTCGATTGAGCCCCGACTGGTCGTATGAGATCACGCCGCCCGCTCGGCGCGACCTGAAGCGACTCGATCCACCGGTTCAGCGCCGCATTCTCGACGCTCTTGATCGCTTTGTAGCCGAGCCGCGGGCCGCAGACATTCGCAAGCTTGATTCGGTCCAGTGGCGACTACGCGTAGGCGATTGGCGAGTTCGCTTCAGCTTCGACGATGATCGCCGCGCGATCGCGATCCTCCGAGTGCTGCCTCGTGGTCGCGCCTACGACCGCTGATTGCCGGTCCGTCCGCTCGAACTCTGGTGGCAACGAGTCCCGGTGCTACCGTGGCCGCATCGTAAATATGCAACCGCTGATCGCTACTTCTTCGCTACGGTCGGCGGCACGCTCACCCGCCTTTTGGCTCTGTGACTGGGCTGCATCTCGCTGGATCTTGGATCTACGAAACCGAAGGTCACAGGTTCAAATCCTGTCGGGCGCGTTGACGTGCTGTCGCTTGGGAAGCGGTTTGCGGGACCGTTTAGCGCACTTGACATTCTTTCAATATCGTTTAGCGTGCTAAACATGAAAACTAAACAGGATCACATCGGCCGTTACCAGCGGATTCTGAGGAAACTCGAGCAGGCAAGTCGGCAGCACGCGGCGACCAAGACCGAGACGCAAGATCGGCAGGTGGATCGGGCCGAGGCAATCGTCGAAATCTCAAGCTTGGGTGTGCCCAGATCGACCGTCGCGAAGCTCGCTGGCCTAACCAGGGGTCGGGTTCAGCAGATCCTCGAGGAAGCTGGTGAGGCGGGAGCCGCCGGCGAGGAGTGGAACGATCCGGAGCTACGTGGGCTCGTCGAAGCGGCGATCGCCGCTCGGCCGATTCCATCGGCTGGAGTTGGCTTGCGCCGCGAGAGTACGCGCGGCCCGCATGTAGGTCGGGGAGCCGGGGTTGCGATTCGGCTAACTGGAGACCTAGATAAGGATCGCGACGACATCGTTTCTAAGATCGAGCAGCTCCTCGGAGAAGTGCGTTCGGGAAATCTCGACTACCTTCTGGCTCTCACGGAGGAGGAGCTCGATCTGGTGAAGGGAAACCTGATCGGCTGATCTAAGAGCCGACAAACACCTCGTCGGCCACCAGATTTTTACGCTGTCACTATCGGGTCCGGCGGGCGAGTCGCGCGCACGAGCAAACAAGCACCGCGCGTGTCCTCGATCGGCAGGTCGAACCCAGCCCAAGTCGCCGCAGCGGCCAACAGCGAGAAGGGTCCTTCCGTTTCTGCGGCGCTTGGGTCGCCAGGGTTCGGCAACTGCTCGCAGAAGGCTTGCACCCCGCTGCGGGCATCCTCCTCATGCGTCTCACCCTTCGCCGCCCCGCTGACGAACGCCTCCCAGAGAAGCAGCCCGTCCTGTTGTTCAGCGAACGACTGCCACTGAAGGTGTGCTCGAAGGTCAGGGACCTGTTCTTGGATGAACCGCAGGGTCCACGGGATCTGCACCATCGCCGTTGCAAGGACTGATGCGCCTACGCTGCTCGACCAAGACGGTGAAGGAGCATCACACGGCCGCGCCTTTCCTAGGCGATTCGGGTTCTCTGGCACTGGAATGAACAACGGCGCCTCGAAGCCGAGGGCTACGGGTTCACCGTCACGGAGGACGTGAACAACCGAAGCTGCAAGCGACTGGATGCTTTCGGGCTGATGAAGGTCCTCAGCGTCAGAACCCGGAATCCGTCGCGCCCAGGCGAAGCTGTCGCGCGCGATTGACCCCACGTCGGCGCAGAAGATTTGAAGTCTGTCGGTCCAATCCATCGCGATTGAAGCTACCTCGTCCCAGAGAGATACCGATCTCGATCGGCAAACCGTCAGCGGGTTTTCGACGGCTGAATGGCGCTGTGGCGGGGAGGCCGGTGGCGTCGGTGCTTCTTCGGATGCCGTCGAACGCAGCGACGCTTGCCTTTATTTTCCTGAGATGTCGGCCTGACTTGGCCGGGCAGTGGCTGGTCGAGCAGCCGCCCGACATCCACGAAGCGGCCAATCGCGGCAGCTCCCCGGTCGTCATCTACCTGGCGACGCTGCTGAAGAGCGGTGCGCCACCCGCGACGCCGGTCACGCTGCGCTGACGGACCTGTCGCAAATCAAGGTCTGTAGCTGGCGAGGGCAAAGCCCGTTTCGTTGACCAGGTAGGACGCGCCCAGCGACCCCGCGAGGAGGATGCGGCCGCGGGGCGCGAGCATGATTGCCCTCGCTTTCGACCGCGCCCGGGCGCCGAAGCCCGTCGTCACCCTGCCCCGCTTACCGAAGCGGGGGTCCGGGGAGCCATCCGCCTCGAGGCGCTGCAGCACGAACCGGCGATGCGGCGCGCTGCCCGGCGGCTCGGCCAGCCGGCTCCGCCCCCCGAGGCCGAAGCCCCGGTCGGGGTGACCGTCCGCCCCCAGGCGAGCGAGAAAGCCATCGCGCGGGAGAGCGCACCCGGCAGGGGTGGCGGTGAAGGCACTGGCCCCCGAGGGCTCGACCTGTAGGTCGGTGATCAGGCCGAGGCCGGGTTGGGGTGCCAGGCCGCTCTGGCCGAAGCTTGGATCGAGCTGGCCGTCGGCACCCAGGCGGGCGAGGAAGGCGAGCGGCATCTCGTATGACCCGCCGTCGGGGCACCGGACGGTCCGTTCTGCGGTGCCGATCCGGTCACCCGACCGCCTGCTCCGAAGTTCGGGTCGAGGACGGGCCGGGCGCCGAGCGCCGGCGCGGCGAGGTAGAGAACCAGGCCGATGAGGAGAAGGAGGCTGTGCAGGAGGCGGACTGCGATCACCCGGTCATGGTCGCACCCGGAATCGTCCCGGAGCGGGACAACTTTGGCCCGTCAGGGCGCCAGCCGGACCGGCAGCGTTTTCAGCTGGTTGAGGAAGCCCGACTCGATGTAGACGGGGTCGCCCGCCATCTCCATCTTCGGGTGGCGCTTGAGGGTCTCCTCGAGCAGGATCTTCAGCTCCAGCCGCGCCAGGGCGGCGCCGAGGCAGAAGTGGCGGCCGCCGGCGCCGAACGCCTGGTGGTCGGGGTTGCGGAGGACGTCGAAGCGGTCGGGGTCCTCGAAGCGCGTCTCGTCGCGGTTGGAGGAGGCGTACCACATGACCACCTTGTCGCCCTCCTTTATCTGCTGGCCGCCGAGCTCGACGTCCTTGGTCGCGGTGCGGCGGAAGTGGGCGAAGGCGGGGAACATGCGCAGCGCCTCCTCGACCGCACCGGGAACCAGCGAGGGGTCGTCGATCAGCTTCTGGCGCTGGTCGGGGTTTTCCATCAGCGCCCGCATCGCGCTCGAGTAGGTCGCCTTGGTGCTGTCGTTGCCGGCGGCGACGAGGAGGAAGAAGCCCATCACGATCTCGTGCTCCTCGATCTTCTCGCCTTCGACTTCGGCGTGGACGAGGACGCTGGTCAGGTCGTCGGTCGGGTTCTCGCGGCGCTCGGCGATCATCGCCCCGCAGCGGGCGAAGACCTGCTGGATCGCTTCCTGGATCGTCTCTTCGACGCTCTCGACGTTGGGGCTGTATTCGGGGTCGTTGGCGGCCAGCGCCATGTTCATCAGCTCCGCCCAGGCCGCGTCGTCCTCCTCGGGGATGCCCATGAAGCTGCCGATCACCCGCGAGACGGCGGGCTGGGCGACGTCGGTGACGAGGTCGCAGCTCTCGCGTCCCTCCAACCGGTCGAGCGTGCCGGTGACGATCTCGCGGATCGCCTCCTCATGCGCCGCGATCCGCTTCGGCGTGAAGCCCGCCTGGAAGAGCGCCTTCAGCCGGTCGTGCTTGGGCGGGTCCATGCCGATGAACATCGCCCGCGCCAGCTCGATCGGGAAGACCTCGTCGATGACGACGACGCCGCCGAGTTCGGAGGAGTAGGTCTCCCAGTCGCGGCTCACCATGTGGACGTCGTCGGCCCGGGTCACCGACCAGAAGCCCTTCGCCTGCGGCAGCTCGGTCACCTCGGAGGTCCAGTGGACGGGGCACTTGCCGCGCATCCGCTTGAACAGCTCCAGCGGCGGCCCGTTCTCCCAGTGCTCGCGCTCGAGCACCAGGGCGTCCTCGACGTCCCCTCCTCCAGCAGCGATCTCAGCCTGGTCAGCCATGCCCGGCGCATACTACTGGCTGACTGGCCAGTTTTTGAAAAGAGCCCCATGAGCGCGGGACGGCACGTCATTTCGGTACGTATCGAGTCTCTTCCGCTAAGGTGCCGCCTTCGCGGATCTGGTTCCACTCGGAGACGCATGGGCTTTATGGCACTCTCAGTGAACCCAAACCTCCACCGTGAAACCGACGCGGCGCGTCTTGCGCAGCTCAGTCAAGACGGCGAATGCTACGACGAAATGGGGAAGGCGATCACGCTTGCCCTGCTTTCGCAGCCGCGCTGGGTCACCCGTACGGTCGAGAGCATCAGGTTCGTCGACCGCAACGTCGTGCGGCGGAGGATCAGTCGCCACTTCGTCGTTCCGAAATCCGGTCAATGCCGGCCAGTCCTGAAATTCCAGGGAGACGATCGCCCGCTGGATGGAGAGCGGGAGTTGTGCATCCTGCCTATCTATGCGGTCAAGAAGGGGCATTTCATAACTTGCGATTTGACCGACGGCTCGGGCACGTCCGTGTCCTTGGATCCGTTGCTCGACCGTTGGAAGCTCTGCTACCTCTCCTTGTTGAGCGTGGTGCGGGCGGCTGAGCTCGACGTCGACGAGATCCTCCAGAAGAAGCTCTGGGACATCGTCGCCCACCCCAAGCCCGCCGAACTCGGTGACCTGGAAGCGCATCTCAACGGTCTCGGCGCTCCGGGCCGAAGATTCCTGGACAGCTCACTCTTCGGACTGGCCCAGTTCTATGCCCGGAACTATGTGATCTTCCGGACGGTTCCCGAGGCATCGTTCGAGCACGTGCTGACGATGCGCCTCGATCGGCGAGTCCCCGACCGGCGACAGGACTTCACCGAGTCCGACCAGCCTGAGCCTTCGAGAGCGCTCTCGGTTCTACGCTGGCTGGGAGTTGCCCCGCACGAGTACAGGCACGAGTTCGTGCATTCGGCCGGGTCGACCCATCTGGAGGTGGAGGCGCCGGACGGGATCGCCATCGGGGAACGGACCTTGGAGCTGCCGGCGGCGCCGGCGGAATCGTCCAATGACGGGATGAGGGCCCGGCTGAGCGGGCGGGGCACCTCGAAGCGGCGAGCCCGGTTTCTGGTCCCGCGTTCAAGCCCGGCAGGGGCGTGCGTGGGAACCATGGATCTGAGAGCGGGCTCTGGCGTGATGCGCGCCGGTGGGCCGCCGGTCGCAGCGCTGTTCACGATCCTCGCCGGAATCATCGCTTGGAGAAGGCCGGAGATCAGCAATGGAAATCAGACGGATGCCGCTACGGCGATTCTCCTTCTCGCGCCCGGGTTCGTCTCGTTGATCGCGGCGCGACCGGCGGAGCACCCAGGGGTCAGCCGGGTCGTCGTGGGGATGAGGATGCTGACCGTCTCGGTGGTTCTGCTTGCCTCTTTGACGGGATTGGCTCTGGTCGTGGATGCCCCGACCTCCTACATCGTCGCCGCCGCCTGTTGCGGTTTCGTTCTGACGGCGATCCTCACCGTGGCGGCAGTCTCCGCCAGGCTCGGAACCCGTGTCGAAGTCGAGGACCGCGTGGCGGGGATCACCGTTCCCGAGCCCAGTGGGCTGGAGCCCCTCACCCGGATCGGATAACCGCATGGCAAATGGACAGACCAAGAAGCCAGAGGAGGACGGCGTACCCGCCTACTTCTTGGAGGCTCTTCTCACCACCGACATACCTCCGTATTTGACCGAGGCATCAGGAGTGACGAAGCTGTTTTTCCACGATCCGCTGGCGACCAAGATGGCGGCCGAGCTGAACCGGCTTCCGGATCGAGAGCCGAGGCCAAGAACTCGGCGCTGGTTCGGAGGATCGGGTTCCTAGAACGGCGCCTTCTCGCGCGCTTTCTTCCCGGCCGAGTGGCTCTTGTCGCTCGCCCGCTGCGATTTGCCAAAGGACTTGCTGAGGAGGGTGCCGATCGGCCCCGGGGCCTTGCTGCCGGCGCGCTGGCCGAGGCCGAAGCCCTTGTCGGTGCCGCGCTTCGCGTGGTTGGAGAGCCTGGGCACGAGGAAGCCGAGGATCAAGAGCAGCACGCAGATTCCAACTACGACTCCGATAACCATTGCTTCTCCCTCGTTTGTTGGGTCGACCTAGAGCTTCTGCTCTAGGTCGTCGGCTTTCTCGCCGTGGCGCTGGGCCAGTTTGCGCTCGCGCTCGGCGCGCTCAGCGGCCTCCTGGGCCTGCTGCTCGTGCTCCTGTGCTTTGCTGGCGTGCACGTCGGCCTCGTTGCGGTGGCCGCCGGCCTGTTCGCTGAGGCGTTCGCGTTCCAGTTCGCGTTCGGCGCGGCGCTTGCGCGCGGCTCTTAATGCAAGGACCAGCAGGATCGCGACGACTACGACTATGGCGATGATCAGTGCGGTTGACATGGCCCCTAATTACCCGTCTGCCAATTGGTAAACCAAGCCGATCCGGGTAGCGGAGGCCTGTGTTCCACTGGCTCACCCAAGAGGTCTCGCACAGTGTCGTCACCTATCCCGTCCTGGGTTTTGCGGCGGCTTCCGACGTTCTTTTCCCGCTGATCCCCTCGGAGACGATCGTGATCACCGCCTCGGTGCTCGCGGCGCAGGGGGATCTCCTTATCTGGGTGATCGTCCCGGTCGTCGCCCTCGGAGCCTTCGTCGGCGACAACCTCAGCTACTGGCTCGGCCGCAGGATCGGCGACCCGATCGCCGACCGGCTCTTCGACGGCGAGAAGGGCCAGGCACGGCTGCAGTGGGCCGAGGAAGCACTGCGCCGGCGCGGGGCGATCCTGATCGGCGTCGGCCGCTTCATCCCCGGTGGCCGCACCGCGACCACCTTCGCCGCCGGGACCCTGGAGATGCCTTACCGCCAATTTCTCGTCGCCGATGCGGTGGCGGCTTCGCTCTGGGCGCTCTACGTCTCGATGCTTGGTTACTTCGGCGGCGAGACCTTCAACGAAAGCCTCTGGTTGCCGCTCGCCGCCTCCTTCGGCGCCGCGATGGCGGTTGGGCTCGGCTTCGAGCTCTGGCGCCGGCTGCAGAGCCGCCGCGGCAAGGACATCCTCGGCGACGAGCTGCCGGAAGAGCTGGCCGCCTAACCGTCAGCCGGTGGCGGCCGCGCGCACGGTCGCCTCGATCAGGTCGGCCGCCCGCTCGGTCCCGCGAGCGCTGCGCAGGCGCTCCGAGGTGGCGGCGAGGCGCGCTCGCAACTCGTCGTCGGCGAGCAGGCGGTCGATCGCGCCGGCCAGTTCCTCGCCGCTGTGGCGGTAGGTGTCGAGGCGGGCGCCGAATCCGGTCTCCGCGATCCGCTGGGCGTTGTCGTGCTGGTCCCAGAAGATCGGCAGCACGACCATCGGCTTGCCGAAGTGCAGGCACTCGGTGACGGTGTTGTTGCCGCCGTGGGTGATCACCAGGTCGACCTTGGGCAGGACTTCGGTCTGCGGCAGGAACTCCTCGCCGACCATGTTCTCGGCCAGCTCGAACTCGGTGTGCTGGGGGCCCTTGGAGACGACGATGCGGTAAGGCGCCTCCGCCAGCTCCGCGATCAGCCTCCGCATCAGCTCGACGTCGGCCGAGCCCAGCGAGCCGAGGCTGAGGTACACCAGCGGCCCCTCGCGATCCCGCAGCGCCGGCGGCAGCTCCCAGGCGGGATCGGTCGTTCGCACGCTGGTCTGGAGGTTGTGCCAGCGCGGTCCGAGGGGGCGGGCGCGCGGGTAGTCGACCTCGTCGGGGTAGAGGTAGAGGTTCAGCCACTCGCTCTCGTGGATGAAATCGTCAGCGGGCAGCGGCGGTGCCCCGCGCTCCTGGCAGAACTCGCCGAAGGAGGCGTGCAGCTCGCGATGGGCGTCGCGGTAGGTATCCCAGAACGGCTCCCAGCCGCTGCGCTCGGCGCTCGGCAGGCCGGAGAAGGTGGGGGGGACCTGCGGGTCCTTCATCTCCGCTGGGTTGCAGGAGGCGATTCGCGCCCAGGGCCGGCCGCTGGCGAGCAGCGCCGGGAAGCTGACGACGTTGTCCTCGACCACCAGGTCCGGCTGCAGCTCGTCGACGATCTCGCGCAGGCGGTCGTCGACGTAGCGGGCCCCGTCGACAAGCGCCTCAAACATCGGGGCGATGAACTCGGCCAGCTGCTCGGCGGTCGATTTGCGGAAGACCGGGGCGGTGTCGCGGATGAACTCCTTCCAGAACTGGCCCGGCGCTTCCTCGCTCTCCGGCGGCGGCGTCAGCCGCATCAGCCGCTCCTCGAACCCCTGCGCCTCGAGCGTGCCGGCGAAGGACTCCTCGACGATGAAGACGACCCGGTGCCCGCGCTCGCGCAGGACGGCGCCGATCCCGACGCAGTTGTTGGTCGGCCCGAACGCCCCCTCCGGGAAGAAGACGATCGTCGACCCGTTTTCTTCCATCGGCGCATCTTGGAGGACCGCTCGCCGGGCCGCAATGTACGGGGTGTAGAGCCCGACCTCCGCATTTGCTTCAATCGCGTCACCAGAGAAAGGAGGTGGTCCTATTTTGAGTCACATGCTTGGAGGGACTCTGGAGGTGCAGGGCCGCTAGGCGCCGCACTGGTTTGGGCGCCCGGCGGAATCCACCCCGGGCACCGGCGAGCGTAGGGAGACCGGACTTTGTCCCATCCGGCCGCAGTTCTCGCGTTCGTGCCTATGCACCAGGCGAAGGCCGCCCTCGGGCGGCCTTCGCGCTTTTTGGTCGCCGTATGGCGGCCCCGGCGCTTTTTGGTCGCCCTCGGGCGGCCTTCGCGCTTTACGGGCTCAGCTCGTGGTGCCGCTCAGGCCGTCTTGGGCTTCGGAGAGGAAATGCGATGCGATCCGCCAGCGGCGCTGCAGCGCCGGTTCGATCTCGGTCGAGCCGCAGCCGAGCTCGGAGACGCATTCGCCCCAGTCGTTGGCGGCTGCGATGTAGCGGTTGAAGGCCTTCTCGCCGGGGATGGCGACGGCGGTGAGGCAGTCGATCTGCAGCCTCTCGGTTGGGATCTCGCCGTAGGTCGAGCGGATCCCGCGCACCTCGGCGACGTACTGGTCGTAGGTGACGCCGACGGCGAGCCGCCGCCGCAGGCCGTCCATCGAGCCGACGAAGCCGCCGAGCTGGCTCTGGCAGAGGTCGCCGGCGGGGACGTGACGGGACTTGCCAGTGCCAACCGGTTGTTCGGGCGCGGTCGGCTTTTCCGTCGTCCGTGCGGTTTCGTCGCTGGCGACGGTCGTTTCGGTGGTCGTGTCCGAACCGCCGCTCCCGCAGCCGCTCACCAGCAGCGCCGCGAGCAGGGCGCAGCCCAGGAGCCGAAGCCAAGAGCGGGCGAACACGCGCGGCAGTCTATGGCGGGGGCTGTGTCGTGTAGAAACATTCCCCGTGCGGCGAATCGGCAGCTATGGCGGGGCGTTCCTGGCAGCTTTGCTGCTCTGCCTCTGCGCGCCGGTCGCCCAGGCGCGTTCGGCCCCGCACGTGCTGGTGGTCGGAGACAGCCTCGCGGATCTGACCTCTCCCTACCTGAGCCGCTACCTGCCCGGCGTCGAACTGACGATCAACGCGGTCGGCGGCTACAACAGCTTCCAGATCTTCGACCTCTTCCAGGAAAGCTACGACCCCTCGGTCGACGTGATCGTCTTCGACGCCGGGACCAACGACAACCCCGAATATCCCGAGATTCTCGCCGGCAACCTGGCCAAGGTCGCGGAAACCGTGGGCGACCGCTGCATGGTCGTCCCGACCGTCCACGGCTTCACCGTCAACGGCGTCGACAACACCGGCAAGAACCGGGTGGTTGCCGAATTTGCCTCCTCGCGGCCGGGGACGCAGGTGCCCGACTGGGCCGGGACCGTCGCCACCCGGCCAGACCTGATGCAGGCGGACAACCTGCACCCGATCGAAGAGGGCGCCGACTACCGCGCCCAGCTGATCGCTCAAGGGGTGCAGGGCTGCCTCGCCTACGGCGACGCGCTGGCGACCGCGCCGCCGGAACCGCGGGCCGACGTCGAGCCGATCGCCACCGTCGGCCGCCTGCAGGCACGGCAGGAGGCCGTGATGGATGGAATCCGAGCCGACGTGCTGCGCCAGGCCGCCGCTTCGCTGATCGCCGGCGCCCTGCTCGCCGGCCGCTGAGAGTGCAACATCTCGAAGTGGCAATCTGTAGGCATGGAGCTGCCCCATGAGTGAGGTGGTGATGCCCCGCCTCTCCGACTCGATGGAGGAGGGGACGATCCTCACCTGGCTGAAACAGGTCGGCGACCAGGTCGCGGTCGGCGACGAGCTGGTCGAAATCGAGACCGACAAGGCGAACATGGCTTACGAATCCGACACTGCGGGGACGCTGACCGAGATCCTGGCCGAAGAGGGGGAGACGTTGCCGATCGGGTCGCCGATTGCTCGGATCGGGGATTCGAATGGGCAGGGACCCAGCGCTGAAGCTGACGACGAGGGACCAACCGCTGAGCCGGCGGGTCCTGTCGACGAGTCTGTGAAAGAAGATGTTGACGCTCCAGCCGCCGAGGCAGAGCACGAGCCACAGCCTGAAGACGGCGAGCGGGTTAAAGCCTCACCGCTTGCGAGGCGCTTAGCTCGTGACAAGGGTCTTGAGCTGAAAGACCTCCACGGGTCCGGCCCTGGAGGCCGGATCGTCAAGCACGATGTCGAGGAGGCGGAGACCCAAGCGGCACCCGTCCCCTCTGCCAAGCCCGAGGGGGCAGGCGCTGCCCCCACCGACGGCGGCACCGCAAAGGGCAACGTCCAGGCCCAGGAGCTCAACAAGCTCCAGCAGACGATCGCCCGGCGGATGGCCGAGTCGAAGGCGACCGCGCCGCACTTCTACTTGACGATCGAGATCGACATGGGCAAGGCGGTCGAGGCGCGGGCTGGGTTCAAAGCCGCGGCGGGAGAGGGCGACGTGGTGCCCTCTTTCAACGACATGGTCGTCAAGGCGTGCGCGATCGCTCTGCGCGAGTTCCCGAAAGCCAACGGCGCCTACCGCGACGGCCGCTACGAGCTCTACTCGCGGGTCAACGTCGCCGTCGCCGTCGCCGCCTCCGAAGCCCTGGTCGTGCCGACGGTCTTCGACGCCGACAAGAAGGGGCTGCGGCAGATCGCCGCCGACACCCGCGCCGTCGCCGCCAAAGTCCGCGACGGCTCGGTCACCCCTCCGGAGCTCTCGGGCGGCACCTTCACCGTCTCCAACCTGGGGATGTTCGGGATCGACGAGTTCGACGCCGTCATCAACATGGGCCAGGCTGCGATCCTCGCCGTCGGCGCGATCCGCGAGGTCCCCGCCGTCCGCGAGGGCGAGATCGTCCCTGCCCGGCTGATGAAAGCGACCCTCTCCTGCGACCACCGCATCCTCTACGGCGCCGAGGGCGCCGAATTCCTCGCCCGCGTCAGGCAGCTGCTCGAGGAGCCGGTCTCGCTCGCGCTCTAGTCCTCGTCGGGGTAGTCGGCCTCGCCGCCGCCGAGCTCGGGCGGCAGTGCCCTCGGTCCCTCGGGATACATGTGCTCGAGCTGCTCCGCGGTCATCTCGAGCGTGCTGGTGATGTTTTCCCGCGGCGCCCCGACCACCAGCCACAGCTGATCGGCGTCGGTGTCGTTGAATAGCTGCCGGTCGGTGTCCGGCTCGACCAGCAGCGTGTCCAGCGGCGCCAGCGTCAACACCTCGTCCCCGACCCGCACCCGCCCCTCGCCCTCCAGCAGCACGTAGAGCTCCTCCTGGGTGAAATGCCGGTGCTTGGTCGACGCTCTACCCGGCTCCAGCCGCCACATCCGCGCCCCCAGCGCCGAGGCCTCGAGCTGCTTGCCGAGATCGGTGTTCGGCGTCTTCATCTGGTTCGACCGCCGCCAGAAGGCGTCGGCTGCGCGGAGGAGTCGAAATCCCATCCGCGTGATTATGGCGGCACTGAGGTGGCACATTCTGCGCGCCATAGGTGCGTCGCCGCCGCCTAGGTTCGACTCGTGCCGCGGATCAGCAGCTTCTACGGAATCGTCATCGCGATGTACTACCGGGAGCACGGAGTGCCGCACTTCCATGCCCTATACGGCGATTACGAGGCGTCGATCGCCATAGACACGTTGAAGATCCTGCGGGGGGATCTGCCGCCGCGAGCATTGCGTCTGGTCGAGAGATGGGCGTCGATTCACCGCGAGGAGCTGCTTCGGGATTGGAATCTTGCAGAGCAAGGGGAGGCGTTGGAAAGCATTGACGCTCTCCCCTAGCATCGAGCTCATGGAGGCAATCGTCCACGTCACCGATGTCCAATGGCTCGGCGGTCACCGCCTGCAGATGGGATTCGAGGACGGCACCTCTGGAGAGCTTGACTTTTCCAATGATGGGTGGAAAGGGGTCTTCGCGCCACTCGCTGACCCTGCCTACTTCAGCAGGGTTGAGCTCGACGAGGAGCTAGGAACGATCGTTTGGCCTAACGGCGCCGACATCGCTCCCGAGACCCTGTACCGACTGGTGACCGAGCAGCCGGAGAACTCGCACAGCTAGACCTCGATCCAGGTGCCCTTGGGGCCGAGGTTGCGGACCGGCGTCTCGCCCACCTGGCTCTCGCAGCCCCAGGACTCGTGGATGTGGCCGCAGACGGCGAGGCGGGGGCGCTTCGCTTCGATCGCCCGCAGAAGGGCGGGACTGCCGAAGTTGCCGCCGCCCCCGGCGGAGTCGCAGTGGTTCTTGGGGGGCGAGTGGAGGACGAGGACGGCGCCCTCGGGGCAGCCGGCGAGCATCGCGGTCGCCGCCTCGTCGTCGAGGTCGAAGCTCCAGTCCCAGGGCGTGACCGGGATGCCGGCGCCGAGGCCGTAGAACTCGGTGCCGTCGATCGTCGTCCCCTCACCGTGCAGGACGGTTGCGGCGCTCCAGCCGGCGGCTGCGTCGCGCAGTGCGTCGACGGTCTCGTTGTTGCCGGGGACGAGGACGGTCGGGGTCTCGATCGCCGCCAGCGCGCCGATCGTCTCCGCCAGCCCCTCGTGCACCGAGGCGAAGTCGCCGGCGCCGATCACGACGTCGGCCTCGGCCGACATCTCGACCAGCCGCGCCCCCTGCTCGAGGTCGCGGTGCAGGTCGCTGAAGGCGAGGATCTTCACGGCCCTCAACTTAACTGCTTGGCGACGGGCGTAAGGCGTCAGGCAGGACCGGCGGAAGTCGGCTCGCCGAAGTCTTCGACCTCGGTTTCGACTTTGCCGCTTGGCATCGCGACCAGCGAGATGACGAAGGCGACCGCCATCACCGCGGCCATTCCGTAGAAGATCGTGCGCGAGGCGAGGGCAAAGTCGTGGGGAATGCTGTCGACGATCTTCTGGACGGCCTTTTGAGTTGAGGCAGGGAGATTCGCCGGCACTTCGCCAGGCCCAGTGCCCTGGCTGATCGTGTCGGCGACTTCGGTACCGAACTGCTTCGGGAGGCCGTGCTTGTCGGCGGTCGCTTCGAGGTTGGAGCGGTTCTCGAGGATCAGGATCGAGCCCAGCACCGCCAGCCCCAGGCTGGAACCGAAGTTCCGCACCGTCTGGGTGATCCCGGTCGCCTCGCCGTAGCGGTCGCGAGAGACCCGGTTCAGCGCGTCGGTGTTGGCCGGGCTGAGGACCAGCCCGACCCCGGCCCCGGCGATGACGATGTAGTACCACTGGTCTGAGACCGAGAGCTCGGTCAGCGAGTTGCCCCAGAGGAAGAAGCCGACCGCGGCGATCGCGCAGCCGAGCACGATCGCGGGCCGCGCGCCCACCCGGTCCAGCATCCTGCCGCCCCACTGCGAGGCGGTGGCGAAGCCGGCGAAGAAGATCAGCAGGTAGAGGCCGGTTTGCGAGGCGCTTTCGCCGAGCGAGATCTGCGCGTACATGCTGGCGAAGAAGAACAGCGGCACGAACGGGATCATCAGCAGGAAGAGAATGATGTTGTCCACCGCGAAGCCTCTGTCCTTGAAGATCTCAAGCCGCAGCAGCGGGTTCTCGGTCCGCAGCTCGTAGCGGACGAAGGCGCCGAGGATCGCGATCCCGAGCGCGATGCAGGCCCAGGTCTTGGCGTCTCCCCAACCCCAGATGCTCGACTGCTGCAGGCCGAGGACCGCCAGGCCCATGCCGCCGGTGATCAGCGCCGTCCCGGTGTAGTCGAGCTCCGCCGGATGCCGCTGTTCGGCCGGTTTCGACTTCCAGATCAGGAGCAGGGCGATGATCGCGACCGGGATGTTGACCCAGAAGATCGCCCTCCAGGTGATCTCGACCAGGTAGCCGCCGGCCAGCGGCCCGATTGCCGTGAGGCCACCAGCGATCGCGAAGAAGATCGCCATCGCCTTGCCGCGTTCCGAGACCGGGAAGGCGCCCAGGACGATCGCCAGCGCCGCCGGGAACATGATCGCCGCGCCGGCGCCCTGGATAACGCGGAAGACGATCAGCCAGGTCTCGTCGAGCGACCCGGTCGGGGTGGCGCCGCAGAGGGCGGAGGCGGTGGCGAAGATGACGACGCCGAGCATGACCATCCGCCGGTGACCGGCGATGTCGGCGAGCCGGCCGCCGAAGGCGAACAGCGCCGAGAGCGAGAGCAGGTAGCCGTTGATGATCCACTGGACCCCGGTGGCGGAGAGGGTCAGGTCGTCCTGGATCGTCGGGATCGCGATCGCGACGATCGTCTGGTCGATGAAGGTCATCGAGACGGCGAAGATCATCGCCGCCAGGATCAGCTTGCTGTTCTGGGCGGGTGACTGGCTCATGCCGCCGGCTTTTGCCGCGCGGGCGGCGATTCCTCCCCGGCTTCGGGTATTCTCGCGCGCCTGATGCCCACGATCTTCTGGCTCGGATTCGGAATCGCCGCCGCCTTCATCCTCGTCGGCGCGATCTCCGGTGCCC
The DNA here is from genome assembly GCA_033856415.1 of Solirubrobacterales bacterium. GTDB lineage: Bacteria > Actinomycetota > Thermoleophilia > Solirubrobacterales > 70-9 > VAYN01. The sequence goes on from JAWVFA010000025.1 coordinate 135,695, forward strand.
GCTCGCGCACCGCGAGCCTCGGCAGCGGCGCCGCGATGGGCGCCTACCTCGGCGTGATGGCCGCTTTTCCGCTTTTGGCAATCGGCCTCGCCACCTCGTAGCCCGGTCCATCGATTGAAGAGGCTGCCCCGGGGGTAACCGAGGGCGCATGACGAACGCGATCGAGGTTCCTGTCCTGACCCTGCACGACGGCGTCGAGATCCCGCAGTTGGGGTTCGGCGTCTTCCAGATCCCGCCGGAGGAGACGCAGGAGAAGGTCGAGGAGGCGCTCGGCGTCGGCTACCGCCACGTCGACACCGCCGCCGCCTACCGCAACGAGGCGGGGGTCGGGGCGGCGATCGCGGCGACCGGGGTGCGGCGCGAGGACGTCTTCGTCACCACCAAGCTGTGGAACTCCGAGCAGGGCTACGACTCGACCCTGCGCGCCTTCGAGAAGAGCATCGAGCGGCTGGGCACCGGCCACGTCGACCTCTACCTGATCCACTGGCCGCTGCCGAGCGAGGACCTCTTCCTCGACACCTGGCGCGCCTTCGAACGGATCCAGGAGGAGGGCGGGGCTCGCTCGATCGGCGTCTCCAACTTCCGCGTCGAGGACCTCGAGCGGCTGGAGCAAGAAGCCGAGCGGCGGCCGACCGTCAACCAGGTCGAGCTGCACCCGCACCTCCAGCAGGCCGAGCTGCGCGCCTGGCACGCCGACCACGACGTCGCCACCGAGGCCTGGAGCCCGCTGGCGCAGGGTGAGCTGCTCGAAGACGGGACGATCGAAACCGTCGCCGCCCACCACGACCGCACCCCGGCGCAGGTGATCCTCCGCTGGCACCTGCAGGTCGGCAACGTCGTGATCCCCAAATCCTCGACCCCGGAGCGGATTCGCGAGAACTTCGAGCTCTTCGACTTCGAGCTGAGCGAGGACGACATGGCCGCGCTCGAGCGGCTCGACACCGGCGAGCGGACCGGGCCAGACCCAGCGACTTTCGGCGTTAGTTAGGGGGAGGGGGCACCCCGCCTCCTCCAGTGACCCGCTAAATAGGCTGCTGCGGTGGCGCTGCTCGGCGACCTCACCACCGCCCAGCTGCACCGCGACGTCTGGACTCCGGAAATCATCGGCTGCGTCCTCTTCCTCGTCTCCGGCCACCTCGCCCTGACCGAGATGCACCGCGACCGCCCGCCCGGCGCCCGTGCCGACCTCGGCTGGTGGATCGTGGTCGTCAACCAGGTCGGCTCGGGGCTGTTCATGGCCGCCGGGATCGCCGCCTTCGTCCGCCCCGAGACCGGCGACGCGCTGGCGGTCGGGATCGCCAACTGGGCGACCTTCGCCGGCGCCGCCTGCTTCGCCGTGGCCGGCGCGATGCAGGAGTTCGAGCGTCCCTGAAAGGATTGGCTGCGTGGCCAGTGACGGACGAGCGGAGGCGCCGCGGACCGAGCGCGTCCTGCCGGGGATTTGGCGCCTGCGCCTTCCCCTTCCCTGGCCCGGCGTCCCGCACGGGAATGCCTGGGCGCTCGCCCACGGCGACGGCATCGTCATGTTCGACACCGGGATGGGCGGCAAGGGGCGGCTGCGGCAGCTCGACCTGGCGCTGGCCCAGGCCGGCTTCGGGGTCGAGGACGTGCGGCTGGTGGTCTGCACCCACTCCCACACCGACCACTACGGGCTCGCCGGTGCGATCGCCGAGCGGGCCGGGTGCGAGCTCTGGATGCATCCGCGCTGGGAGCACGTGCGGCTGCTTGCCGACGACCCGAAAGCGGCGCTCGAGGCGCGGATCGAGACGGCGCGTGAGAGCGGCGTCCCGCTGGCGGCGCTGGAGCGCTACCGCGAGGCCCGCAGCGACGAGGAAAGCGGCATCGACGTCCTCAAGGAGCCCGACCGCGAGCTCGTCCCGGGTGTGGAGGTCGAGACCGACCTCGGCACCTGGCAGGTGCACGAGACCCCCGGCCACGCCCCCTCGCACGTCGTCCTCCACCAGCCTGAGCGCAGGTTGCTGATCTCCGGCGACCACCTGCTCGGGCGCACGGTCCTCTTCTTCGACTACGGCCACAGCCCCGACCCGGTGGGCGAATTCCTCACCAGCCTCGACGAGGTCGAGGACCTCGACGTCGGTCTCGTCCTCCCCGGCCACGGCCGCACCTTCCGCGACCCCGAGGCGAAGATCGCCGAGTCCCGCCGTCAGGTCGCCGAGCTGCTCGAGAAAGTGCGCGCAGCGCTGAGCGGCGGCGAAGAGCGCACCGCCTTCGAGATCGTCGCCGAGATCATCGGCCCCGAGATGGTCAAAACCCCGGCCAGCGCCTGGGTTCTGCAGATAGTCCGCTCCTGCCTCGACCACCTGGCGATCGCCGGTGAGGTCGAGTCGGTCGAGGGCACCGACCCGCGGCGCTGGCGGCTCACGTAGCCTGTCGGGCGATGGCGAGCTTCACTTACGTGCGCCAGGTGGCTGCTCCGCCCGAGGTCGTCTTCGACATCCTCACCGACCACCGGCGCTACACCGAGATCACTCCCCTGCGCAAGGCAGAGCTGGAGCGCGAAGGCGAGCCGGCGCCGAACGGCCGCGGCGCGATTCGTGTGCTCAGCGCCCTGCCCGGTCCGCCGATGCGCGAGGAGGTGATCGCCTACGAGGCGCCTCGACGTTTCTCCTACAAGATCCTCTCCGGCCTGCCGGTCCGCGACCATGTCGGCACCGTCGAGCTTCGCCCGAAGGACGGCGGAACCGAGATCACCTACGCGGTGAAGACGACGCCGACGATCCCGCTCGCCGGGCCGGTCTTCATGGCGATCCTGAAGAAAGCGATCAGGGACCTGATCGCCGGCGTCGCGAAAGAGTCAGAGCGCCGCGTCGCGAATGGCTGAGGGCGGGCCTGGGCGCGTTTTTTCCCGCTCGCGTGACGCCCTGCGGCTGCTGCTGCACCCGCGCAAGCTCTGGAAGGAGCACCGCCCCTGGGTGATCGGCTTGATCCTCGCCGTGCTCGTCGCCGTCGGTGGCGCGATCCTTGCCTATGAGCTGCTGAAGCGCCCGGGCGACGTCCACAACCAGGACGCGATCGAAAACTTCAAGCCGCAGAAGCCGCCGCCGCTGAAGGAGCCGAAGACGGTCAACTGGCCGGTTTTCGGGTTCAACCCGGCGCGCACCCGCTACCTGCCGGTGAAGGGTGTGAAGCCCCCCTTCGACAAACTCTGGCGCTTCACCGACCGGCCACTGCTCGAGTTCCCGCCGATCTACGTCGGCGGCAAGCTCTACTTCGTCAACAACAGCGGCTACGCCTATGCGCTCGACGCCGACACCGGCAAAGTGCTCTGGAAACGGCGGATCGGCCGGCTTAACGCCTCCTCGCCGGCCTATTACAAACACCACCTCTACATCGTCAATCTCGTCCCCGGGCACATCGTCAAGCTCGACGCGAAAACCGGCAGGACGATCTGGAAACGCAACCTGCCGGGACGGGCCGAGTCCTCTCCCGTGATCATCAATCGCACCGTCTACTTCGGCTGCGAGAACGGCGAACTGTTCGCGATGAGCACCGGCAAAGGCCAGGTCCGCTGGTCGACTCCCCTCGGCGGGCCGATCAAGTCCGCCCCTGCCTACTCCGACGGCAAGCTCTTCGTCGGCGACTACGGCGGCTACATGAACGCGGTCGACGCCAAGAGCGGCAAGCTGGTCTGGCAGAGCGGTTCGCTCGGGCCGGGCTTCGGCGGCTCCGGCGCCTTCTACTCGACCCCGGCGGTCGCCTACGGCCGCGTCTACGCCGGCAACAACGACGCCCGCGTCTACAGCTACGACACCACCGACGGCGAGCTCGCCTGGTCCTACTCGACCGGCGGCTACGCCTACTCCGGCCCGACCGTCGCCAACACCCGGCACAGCCCGCCAACCGTCTTCATCGGCTCCTTCGACGGCAACGTCTACGCGCTCGACGCCAAGGACGGCAGCGTCCGCTGGACTCGTTCCGCCGGCGGCCAGGTGGTCGGCTCGCTCTCAGGCGTAGGCGACATCGTCTACGTCGCCGAGTTCACCAACAAGACGACGAGCGGTTTCATGATGAGGAGCGGCAAGCGCGTCTTCCGCTACCCGAAGGGGACCTACACGCCGGTGATCTCCGACGGCCGGCGGATCTACCTGACCGGCTACTCGTCGATCACTGCGCTCCAACCCCACCGGGGGGCGGCGGCGGTAAGTGAGGCGCACCCCGCGCGTAAGCCGGGAAAAGCCCGGAGTGGAGGCGGGCGCGGAGGACGTTCAAACTAGACCCGTAGTTCTGGATCCGGTAGCTGTTGCTGTCGCCGAAGTCCTGGTAGTAGACGAGCATCCCGGTGCGGCGGTGGCTTTTCACCCAGGCGAAGAGCTTATTGACGAAGCTCGGGTCGTCGCCGCTTTCCACCGCCCACTCGGTGATCGCAAACGGCTTGCCGGAGAAGCGGCGGTAGAGCCCGGTCAGCGCCTTCCATTCGGGGTAGCCGGAGTAGAAGTCGGTACCGACCCAGTCGACCCACCGCGAGCCGGGGTAGAAGTGGCGCGGCCGGTTCTGCGGCGTGGTCGGCGAGCCGGCCGGGAGCGGGCTCCAGACGATCGCCACCGGCGCCTTCGGCAGCGCCCGGACGTTGACGGTCAGCGGCGGCAGCCCGGCTTCGGCGAGGCGGCGGTTTATCACCCGGGCGGTGCCGCCGCCGTGGACGATCACGTAGATGCGGCGAAAAGCCCGTTTGTAGGCATGGGGGCTGTGCTCGGGGCCGCGCGAGGCGCCGGCGCAGTCGTAGGCGGCGTAGACGTTGAGGCAGCGGTTGGGCTCGCCCAGCGGCCGCACGTAGGCGCGCATCCCCTTTTCGTAGAAGAGCTTGTTGAGGCGGACCAGGTAGCGATCGCCGGCGCCGGTGGCGATCTGGACCGGGGTGATCAGCTCGTGCCCGTCGTTGTTGTCGGCGGTCGTGAGGTGGATCATCGGCCGCGCCCGGGCGATCTGCCAGCGCTGGATCACCTCGTCGAAGTCGGTTCCCCAGGTGCGGAAGGACTGGATCACCGCCGGGTGCTTGTTCAGGTCGTTTGAGAACTGGCCGAAGTCAGCCGGGTCGCCGGTGTCCGAGACGCCCCAGTAGACCTTCTTGCCGGGCGGCAGCAGTGGGCTGGAGGCGGCGGCGGGCGCAGCGAGCAGCGCCAGCGCGAAAGCACTGGCAAGAGCAACCGCGAGCGCGGCGCGGAACTTTCGCGGGCCGGGTAACAGAGGCCCTATGCTCGCAAGTGGTGAGCTCGGGGTCGAACTTGCGCTGGGTGGCTGCAACCGCGGTTGCGCTCGCGTGCCTGGTCGCGGCGACGCCGGCCGCGGGCTCGGCGACGGCGCCCTTCGGTCACGCCTGCGTCCCGGAGAACGGCGTCCGCTTCTGCCCGACCCCGGACCCCGCCTCCCGCGTTCCCTCCTTTGACGGCGTGCCGCTCGACGTCGACGTCACCCTGCCGGCAGAGGGAGATGCGCCTTTTCCCGCGATCGTGATGATGCACGGCTTCGGCGGCAGCAAGACCGACTTCGAGACGACCAGCCCCGCCGGACCGGCGCCCGAGGAAGCCGGCAACGGCTCGACGATCTACCGCTACAACAACAACTTCTACGCGCGGCGGGGCTACGCGGTCGTCAACTACACCGCCCGCGGCTTCGGCGATTCCTGCGGCGGGGGGACGAGCGGGGATCACACCGGCCCCTGCGCCGCCGGCTACATCCGCCTCGCCGACAGCCGCTTCGAGGCGCGCGACACCCAGTACCTGCTGGGGCTGCTCGCCGACGAGGGTGTGATCCGGCCGCGGGCGATCGGCGTCACCGGCATCTCCTACGGCGGCGGCCAGAGCATGGAGCTCGCCTTCCTCCGCGACAAGGTCCGGCGGGCCGACGGGAAGCTGGCGCCCTGGCGCAGCCCCGGCGGTTTGAAGATGCGGATCGCCGCCGCCTACCCGCGCTGGCCCTGGTCGGACCTGGTCTCGGCGCTGATCCCCAACGGGCACTACCTCGACGGCAAGGTGGCGGGGAAGGAACAGAGCCTGCGTCCCTACGGGGTGCCGATCTCCAGCTTCCTCAACGGCCTCTACCTGACCGGCGTCCTGCGCGGCTACTACTGCGGCGGCGCCCCGGCCTCCTTCCCCTGCGCCGACCCGGAAGCCGACATCACCCAGGACAAGGCCTACATCGACGCCGGCCCGCCGCTCTCAGAGGAAGCGGTGGCGGCGCTACAGGGGATCTATCGCAACCACGGCGGCTATCCCCTGCGTTTCCTCAAAGGCGCCTCGACGCCGGCGCCGCTCCTGATCGAGAGCGGCTTCACCGACGAACTTTTCCCGATCGAGCAGGCGCTGCGCGTCTATAGCTATCTGCGCTCGCGCAACCGCAAAGCTCCGGTCGCGCTGCAGCTCGGCGACCTCGGCCACAGCCGCGGCTCCAACAAGCCGGCGCTGAACCACTTCTACAACGACCAGGCGGCGCGGTTCTTCGCCGCCCACCTGCAGGGGGCGAAAAAGGGAGCGCCGGCGCCAGGGCAGGTCACCGCCACCCTCACCACTTGCCCGTTGACGACTCCCGACATCGGACCCTTCAAGGCGATCGGCTGGAAGGCACTCCATCCCGGCGCCTTCAGCTTCGGCCGCACGACGAGCGAAGAATTCACCTCGGCCGGCGGCAACCCGACGGTGGCCAGAGAATTCGACCCGGTCTTCGGCACCACCGACGCCTGCAAGACGATCCCCGAAAACACCGAGCCGAACGCCGCCCTCTACGGGCGCCAGGTCAGCGACGGGTTCGCGCTGATGGGCCGGACCACCGTCAAGGCGCAGATCTCCAGCACCGGCCAGCACGGCCAGATCGTCGCGCGGCTCTGGGACGTCTCCCCGGAGGGCACCCAGCTGCTGGTCGACCGCGGCGTCTACGCGCTGACCAACGGCCAGAGCGGCCGCATCGCCTTCCAGCTCCACGGCAACGGATACCGCTTCGCCAAGGACCACCGGGTCTGGCTACAGCTGCTCGGCCGCGACGCTCCCTACTACCAGGTGGGCAACACCCCCTTCACGGTGCGGGTCTCGAACCTGCGCGCGACGCTGCCGACCCTGAAGCGCAACCCGCGCTAGGCGGCTTCGGGAAGCGTCGCCTGCCCGGCGACGAGCGCCAGCACTTCGGGCGCGTACTTCTCGATGAAGGCGGGGCCGACGCCGCTGATCGCGAGCAGGGTGTCCTCGCTCTGCGGCCGGACCGCGGCGATCGCGGTCAGGGTTTTGTTGCTGGCGACGGTGAAGGCGGGCTTGCCCTCGGCGGCGCCTAGGCGCCAAGTCTTTAACGCCTCGAAGAGCGGCGCGTCGGCGGGGGAGAGGTCGGGTGCGGGGGCGGCCTTGGTGGCGCTGCTCTTCGACTTGCGAACCGCGATGGTTTCGGGGTCCGGCAGCCAGTCGAGCATGTCGCAGACGTCGCAGCAGCGCTCCAGCGGTGCCCCCGCGGTGCTGTCCGAGAAGTGGTCGAGCAGGGCGCGGCGTCGGCACTCGGTGCCGTAGATGAAGTCCTTGATCGTGTGGTAGGCGCGCCAGCCGCGCTCGCGGGCGATCGCCAGGTCCGGGTCGCCGGCGCGCTGTTCGTTGAAGCGGACGAGGCGGCCGAGGTCGGATTTCAGCGCCAGCATCACCGCCCGCGAGGGGAGGCCGTCGCGCCCGGCGCGTCCCGCCTCCTGGTAGTAGGCCTCGACGCTGGTCGGGATCGTGACGTGCCAGACCGAGCGCACGTCGGGCTTGTCGACGCCCATCCCGAAGGCGTTGGTTGCGCAGATGACGCCGGTGTCGGTGGCCATGAAGCGTTCCTGGATCGCCGTCCGCTGGTCGGGCGCGAGGCCGGCGTGGTAGGCGACCGCGGCGACGTCGGCGTCGCGCAGCTCCGCCGCCACCTCTTCGGTCTGCTTGCGGGTGCCGCAGTAGACGATCGCCGGCCGGTTCGCCGGGTCGTGCAGGCCCTTCTCGAGCAGCGCCTGGCGGCGCGCCGTCGAGCCCTTGCCCTCGAGCGCGACGACGTCGAAGGAGAGGTTCGGCCGGTCGAAGCCGGCGCGGACCTGGAGCGGCTCCCGCATCGCGAAGCGCGAGGCGATCTCGCGCGCGACCGGTACCGTCGCCGTCGCCGTGCAGGCCATCACCGTCGGCCGCCCCAGCCTCTCGACCACCTCGGGCAGCCGCAGGTAGTCGGGCCGGAAGTCGTGTCCCCACTCCGAGACGCAGTGCGCCTCGTCGACCGCGATCAGGTCGACCTCTCGGCAGGCGAGCGCTTCGAGGAAGACGCCCGAGGCGAACCGCTCCGGCGCGCAGTAGACGATTCGAGCGTCACTACGGACCATCTCCAGCGTCTCGGAGACCTCCCAATCTTCCATCCCCGAGGTGATCATCGCCACCCGGTGACCCCCCGCATTCAGCTTGCCCCACTGGTCCCGCATCAAGGCGATCAGCGGACTGACGACGATCGTCAGCTCCTCACTCGCCAGCCCAGGCAGCTGGTAACAAAGGCTCTTCCCTCCGCCCGTGGGCATGACGATCAGCGAATCGCGCCCTTCGAGAGCGGCGATCACCGCCTCCCGCTGCCCGGCGCGCCAATCGGCGTAACCAAGCTCCCGCAGCAGTCCGTCGGCTCTTTCCCCGGCATCGACCATGGAGGAGCCAGGGTAGGTGTTCCCCCGGCGCGTGGCCGGGGGAACCCGTGCTCTTTACGAGGGTTCGCTGGAGGCGATAGCCGCCGGCACCAGGCTCGACTTCTCCGCCAGGGTGTCGATCGCGACCGCCAGCTTCTTGGTGTCGGCCTTGGTCAGGTCGGTATAGGAGACAAACCCGTCTTCGGTCCGGTAGGGCTCGAGCGAGTTGAACACCGCCTTGAAGTCGGCTTCGATTTCGCCCGCCAGGTCCGGATCGGTTTCGTCGAGCAGCGGCTTCACCGCTTCGAACGCCGTCTCGGAGCCTTCGACGTTGGCCTCGAAGTCGACCAGGTCGATGTGCGAGTAGCGCTCCTCCTCGCCGGTGATCTTCGAAGCCGAGACCTCTGCCAGCAGCTCGTTGGCGCCGTTGGCGATCTGCACCGCCTGCAGTTCGACCGTCTTCACCTTCTGCGCCAGTTCTTCGACGTCGGCCAGCAGCTGTTCGGCGACCGGCGCCATGCCCTTGGTCGTGCCTTCTGCCCAGAGCGCTTTCTCGATCCGGTGGAAGCCTTCGAATTCGCCCGCGGCGACGTCGTTCTCGCGGGCGTCGATTTTCGGGTCGAGGTTGCCGAAGGTGTCGGCGACCGGCTCGATCCGCTCGTAGGGGATTCGCGGCGCCGCGTAGAGCCCCTTCGCCTCGGCGAGGTTCCCGGCAACGACGGCGGCGACGAACGGTTCGGTCGTCGCGACCAGTTCGTCGGCGTTCTGCTGCAGGTAGTCGCGGTAGTCGGCGATCACGGCCTCGACCTGGGGACTGGACTGCCGCGCCACCTCCACCTCGGTGGTGGTCGTCTCATCGCTCGAGCCGCAGGCGGCCGCGGTCAGGGCGAGGATGCCGAAGGCTCCCGCGCAGAGCATGGTTCGGACGAGATCTCGGTTCATGTAGTGCGTTTCTCCTTGTCTTTCGTGACTGGTTCAGGTGAGCAGCGCTTCGCCGACGTAGCCGCCGGGCTCGGTGCCGGGTGGCACCGCGAAGAGGGCGCTGCCGACGTGCTTGATGTACTCGTTGAGCGCGTCCATCGAGCCAAGTCGCCGCTGGATCGCGACGAACTGCTCGGGGTTGCGCTGGAAGCTGATGAGAAGAGCCCGGCTTCGAGCTCGCCGAGGCTCTCGTCGACGCCGTCGGTGAACGAGTAGCCGCGGCGGAGGATGCGGGCGCCACCGTTCTCGCTCGCCGAGGCGAGGCGGACGTGGGCGTCGGGCGGGATCACCGGGTGGCCGTTGCGCTCGGCCTCAAGCGGCAGCGGTTCGAACTCGTCGGTCCCTCTGAGCGGGGCCCCGCTGTACTTGTGGCGGCCGATCGTCCGCTCCTGGTCCTGCAGCGAGGTCCGGTCCCAGACCTCGAGCAGCATCCGGATCCGGCGAGTGACGAGGTAGCTGCCGCCACGCATCCAGGCCGGGCCTTCGCGCCCCACCCAGACGAACTTGTCCATCGCCTCGGTGTCCTCGGCGCGGATGTTGGCGGTGCCGTCCTTCATCCCCATCAGGTTGCGCGGCGTGTCCTGGCTGCGGCTGGTCGAGGCGGTGCGTCCGAAGCCGAGCTGCGACCAGCGCATCGCCACCGTGCCGCGGCCGAACCGGGCCAGATTGCGGACCGCGTGGAACGCGACCTGGGGGTCGTCGGAGCAGGCCTGGACGCAGATGTCGCCGCCGCTTTCGCCGGGGTTCAGCTCGTCCGCCGGCAGCGGTGGCAGCGCCTGCAGCGCCGCCGGGCGCTTGCCGGCAAGTCCCAACCCGGGCTTCTCGAACAGGCTGGGGCCGAAGCCGAAGGTGACGGTGAGGCGGGAGGGGAGGAGGCCGACGGTCTCGCCGGTGTCCTCGGGCGGCGCCAGCGGGACATCGTTGACGCTGCCGACCATCTCGCCCGCGCACGCTTCGGCTGCCGCTACGGTCCAGGCCCGCATCAGCTCGCGCAGCTCGCGCGGATCTTCGCTCAGCAGGTCGAAGGCGGCGAAGTGGAGGCGGTCTTGGGCGGCAGTGTCGATCCCGGCCTGGTGGGGGCCGTAGAAGGGGACGCTGCCGGTCCCGTCGTCGTTTGCCTCGGCGAGCTGGTGGCCCGCCAGGAACCCCCCGCCCCCGAACCCGACGGCCGCAGCGCCCACGCCGGCGGATGCCAGCAGGCGGCGACGCGTGAGTGAGGCGATCGGAGGCAAGGGGTCCTGGCAACTGGTGTTAGGCCACCCTAATTAGGGCGGCCGAAAACCTAGCAAGACGGTAGGGATTCAGTCAGCAGGCAGCCAGGGCTGGGACCAGTGGCCGGTCCCGCGGAGCAGCTTCTCGGCCTCTTCCGGCCCCCAGGTCCCCGGCTCGTAGGGGAGCGCCGGGCCGGGCTCGTCGAGCAGCGGCTGGACGACGCGCCAGGTCTCCTCGATCGCGCTCTGGCGGGTGAAGAGCTGATGGTTGCCGGCGAGGGCGTCGCCGAGCAGGCGCTCGTAGGGCTCGGGGTCCTCTCCCGGCACTTTCTCGAACAGGACCTCCATATCGGCGGCCTGGAAGGTCTCCTCGCCGGCCTGCTTCGCGTAGAGGCGGATCCGTGCGCCGGCCTTCGGCTCGATCCGGATCGTCAGCTGGTTTGGTTCCGGCGTCTTGCCACGGCCGACGCCGAGCCGCGGCGGCCGCTTGAAGAAGACGCTGACCTCGCTTACCTTGACCGGCAGGTACTTGCCGGCGCGGACGAAGAACGGCACCCCCGCCCAGCGCCAGTTGTCGACCGCGAGCTCGACTGCGGCGAAGGTCTCGGTCTGCGAGCCGGGCGCCACGTCGGTGACGTCGAGGAAGCCGTCGTACTGGCCGCGCACGTAGTGCTTCGGGTCCGCCGTGCACAGCGCCTTGAAGAACTCGAGCTTCTTGTCGCGGACGCTGTCGGGGCTGTTGCCGGTCGGCGGCTCCATGCCGACGATTCCCAGCACCTGCAAGGCGTGGTTCTGGATCACGTCGCGCATCGCCCCGACGGCGTCGTAGAAGCGGCCGCGGTCGTCGACCCCGAAGTTCTCGGCGATCGTCATCTGCACGTGGGAGACGTGCTCGCGGTTCCAGACCGGCTCGAGGATCGCGTTGGCGAAGCGCAGGTAGGTGATGTCGAGCACCGGCTCCTTGCCGAGATAGTGGTCGATGCGGAGGATCTGCTCCTCACGCAAGACCGAGCACAGTTCGGAGTTGAGCTTGCGCGCCGATTCGAGATCGTGGCCGAAGGGCTTCTCGATCACCACGCGCGCGTTCTCGGTCAGCCCCGCTGCGCCGAGCCCCTGGACGACGGTGGCGAACAGCGAGGGCGGGATCTCGAGGTAGAAGACCGGCCGCTTGGCGTCGCCCAGCGCCTTCTCCACCCGCGCGAAGGTGTCGGCGTCGGCGTAGTCGCCTTGGACGTAGGTGAGTCGCGCCGCCAGGCGGGAGAAGACGTCCTCGTCGGGCTCGGCGAGGGAGGCGCCGATCGCGTCCCGCGCGTGCTGGCGCAGCTGCTCGTCGTCCCACTCGTCGATCGCGACGCCGACGATCGGGCAGTCGAGCTTGCCGCGCTCCTCCAGCTTGTAGAGCGCCCGGAAGGTCATCTTCTTCGCCAGGTCGCCGCTGATCCCGAAGATCGCCAGCACGTCGGCCGCGTCGCTCATCGCCGCAGGCTATCCGCTCCTTGCGCCGAGTCCGCGATAAGCGTCGATATGCGACGCCTGACGCAGACTCGCTGAAAGTACGATGCTGCGCAGCGCCGCCCACCCCTACCTGGAGGTCACATGGAACTCGGAATCGTCGGCCTGGGCCGAATGGGAGCGAACATGGCCCGGCGCCTGATGCGCGACGGCCACAAGATCGTCGCCTACGACGTCAACCCCGACGCCGTCTCACAGCTGGAAGGCGAGGGCGCGGAGGGCGCTTCCTCGCTGCAGGACATGGCTGCGAAGCTGAGCGCGCCGCGCTCGGTCTGGGTGATGGTCCCGGCCGGCGAGATCACCGAGCAGACGGTCGACGACGTCGCCGCGGTGCTCGACTCCGGCGACGCGATCGTCGACGGCGGCAACTCCTACTACCGCGACGACATCCGCCGTGCCGAGAAGGTGGGAGAGAAGGGGATCGACTACGTCGACTGCGGGACCAGCGGCGGCGTCTTCGGCCTCGAGCGGGGCTACTGCCTGATGATCGGCGGCCCCGACCGTGCCGTTGAACGGCTCGACCCGATCTTCGCCAGCCTCGCCCCCGGTGTCGGGGAGGCCGAGCGCACCCCCGGCCGCAGCGGCGACCCCTCGCCCTCGGAGAACGGCTACCTGCACTGCGGCCCGAACGGGGCCGGTCACTTCGTGAAGATGGTCCACAACGGGATCGAGTACGGGGTGATGGCCGCTTACGCCGAGGGGCTGAACATCCTCAAGAACGCCAACGCCGGCAAGGTCAAGCGCGAGGCAGACGCCGAGACGGCGCCGCTCGACCACCCCGAGTACTACCAGTACGACCTCGACCTGCCGGAGGTCGCCGAGGTCTGGCGCCGCGGCAGCGTGATCGGCTCCTGGCTGCTCGACCTGACCGCGGCGGCGCTGCAGGAATCGGGCGATCTGGAGGAGTTCACCGGCCGCGTCTCCGACTCCGGCGAGGGTCGCTGGACGGCGATCGCGGCGATCGACGAGGGCGTGCCGACGCCGGTCCTCACCACCGCCCTGCACGAGCGCTTCTACTCGCGCGGGCTCGGCGACTTCGGCGACAAGGTCCTCTCGGCGATGCGCAAACAGTTCGGCGGGCACGACGAGAAGGCGAGCTGAGGTGCCGATCGAGCTCGAGGTCGCCGGCGACGAAAAGGCCGCTGCGCGGCGCGCCGCCGAGCTGATCGCGGCGGCCGGGGACGAAGCGGCGGCGGAGCGCAACCACTTCACACTGGCGATGAGCGGCGGCCGCTCCCCCTGGGCAATGCTGGCGATCCTCGGCGAACTCGAGGAGATGCCCTGGGACCGGACCGAGCTCTTCCAAGTAGACGAGCGGGTCGCCTCGCCCGGCAGCCCCGACCGCAACCTCACCCACATGGTCCTCGGTCTCTCGATGGACCACCAGGCGACCTTGCGACCGATGCCGGTCACCCAGCGCGACCTCGACGCCGCGGCGCACGAGTACGAGTCCTCGCTGCCCGAGCGCTTCGACCTCGTCCACCTCGGCCTCGGCCCCGACGGCCACACCGCCTCGCTGGTTCCCGGCGACCCCGTCCTCGAGGTCGGCGACCGCCGCGTCGCGATCACCGGCGAGTACCAGGGCCACCCTCGCATGACCCTCACCTATCCCGCGATCGACGACGCCCGCCGCATCGTCTGGCTCGTCACCGGCCCCGACAAGCGCGAGCCGCTGCAAAAGCTCCTCGCCGGCGACGACTCGATTCCCGCCGGCCGGGTCCGAAACGAGAACATGATCGTGGTGGCGGATGAGGCCGCCGCTGGATGATTTGTTAGCGGATTCGATAACATCTGCCTATGTCCTCAGCAGCTCTAATCAGCAGCGTGCTCGACCAAAGCGGTCTCAAGCAAGCTGAGCTCGCCCGTCGGGCGGGAATACCCCGGTCGGTCCTCAACGCCTACCTGAAGGGCCACCGCGAGCCGGGAGGCGATGCTCTCCTTCGCATAGCTGCCGCCGGCGGGGTCGAGTTGGGGGTCAAGAAGCGGAAGCCCCCGGTCGATCCCGAGCGGGCGGGCGAGATCCTGATCCAGGTTCTCGGGCTGGCGGAGGCGCTTCCGTACCGCCCCCGAGCGGAGATGGCCTACCCGCCGCTGAAGGACAGGCTTTCGGGAGTGGTCCCGGCATGAACCCCGAGCTCGTCGAGAAGCTCCTGACTATTCACACGGCCCTGAAGGCCCGGTCGTTACCGCACGCTTTCGGGGGCGCCATCGCCCTTGCCTATTGCGTGCAGGAGCCGCGCGGGACGCGCGACCTCGACGTCAACATTTTCGTCGACGCCGAGAAGGCCGCCGAGGTGTTGGCCGCCCTCCCCGACGGGGTGCGGGTGGAGGAGGCCGATGTCGAGAAGGTGGTTCGCGAGGGGCAGACGCGCCTTTTCTGGGACGGGGTTCCGGTCGACGTCTTCCTCAACAACTTGCCTCTGCACGAGGAGGTCGCGAACGGCGTCCTCTGGGTCGAGATGCAGGGAACGCAGATCCCGGTCCTCGACTGCGCCTCGCTGGTGATCTTCAAGTCGTTCTTCGCGCGGACCCGAGACTGGGGTGACATCGAGGAGGTTGCACTGGCCACGCCTGAGGATGTCGACACGGCGGTGAAGGCAGTGGCCGAGTTGGTCGGAGAGGGCGACCCGTCCTACAAGCGACTCGCGGAGATCTCCGCCGCTAACCCTCCCTGAATCGCCTGTCGCTTTTGTGACCCCAGAGGCCACAAAAGCGACATGACCCTTCAGGAAGCCGGATCGAGCGATACCGAGTGGCTGCCGACGATGAGGCCGTCGGGGTCCGACTTGCGCTTGACGTCGGTGAGGCGGGCGCAGACCTCGGCCGGGAGGATCGCGTCGGCGTCGCAGGGGCGCTCGGCGAAGTTGAAGTAGCCGCCGTCGGCGGCCCATGGCTCCATCGCCTCGTGCAGGCGGTCGTGGTGGGATTCGATCGCCTGGCCCAGCTCCGGCGTCATCGGCATCCCGATCCCGAACATCGCGAACTCGGCGTCGAGGTGGGAGAGAGCGCCGCCGTCCTCGGCCGGTCGCGAGAGGGCGCCGCCCATATGGCGGATCTCGGTCAGCAGCAGCGGCGTGCCCGAGCCGGCGTCAGACATCGAGGCGAAGACGTCGATCGCCTCGTCGGGCAGCTCGCGCAGGACGCGGTGGTGGCCCAGTCCCGGGACCGGCTGCTCGGGGTCCATGTGAATCCGGCAGAGCGCCGCGGGGGGTACCTGGTCGAAGGTGTTCATGATCGGCTCGCCGATCTCCAGGAGCGGCGCGAAGGCCGCCTCGCCTTCCTCGCGGGTGCCGATGCAGGCGCCGTCGATCGTCAGCAGCGGCGTGTTGCGCAGCGGCTCGGGGACGTCGGGGATGTCGGGCGGGCGCAGGAAGCGGACAACCGAGGTGATGTTCTCGCCGACCCCGGCAGCCCAGTCGCGCCAGATGCGGACCGCCTCGGCGCCGACCGCGCCGGGGAAGAGGAATGCGCCCGCGTAAGCATCGGCGACCGGGACGAGGTCGATGTGCAGGGCCACGACCACGGCGTAGTTGCCGCCGCCGCCACGCAGCGCCCAGAAGAGGTCCGGCTCGTTCTCGGCGTCGACCGTCCGCGCCTCGCCGTCGGCGGTGACGAGCTCGATCCCCCGCACCCGGTTGCAGGCGAATCCGTACTGACGGCCGAACCAGCTGAGGCCGCCGCCGAGGTTGAAGCCGGCGACGCCGACGTCGGGGGAGGAACCCGGCAGGCCGCTGAGCCCGTGTTGCTGGGCGGCTTCGGCGAGCTCGACCGAGAGCACGCCGGCCTCGACCCGCGCCGTCTGCGCCCCCGCGTCGACCTCGATCCCCCGCATCCGCTCGGTCTTGATCAGGACCGCGTCCTCGAGCGAACCGAGGGCGACGGCGCCGTGGCCGGTCGACTGGCCGGAGACGCGCAGCCCGTTCTCGGCGGCGAAGCGGACCACCGCGGCGATGTCATCGCCGCTCTCGACGAAGGCAACGGCGCTGGGGTGCTGGTCGGCGACCAGGTTCCAGGCCTGACGCGCCTGGTCCCAGTCGGAGTCGTCAGGGGTGGCGGTACGGCCGGCGATCGCCAAGCTGCTGAAGTCGGTCATCTAGAGGCTCCTTTTGGCTCAGGTGAAGGTGGCGCGGTCCACGGCGTCTCCCCTGGCGACGAAAACCTCGCTCACCATATCCGGGGGAAAGAGACCGTGGGCGGCGACGCCGGGATCGGTCTCCAGCCGGGCCGCCAGGGCGGCGGGGTCGTCCAGTCCGCCGCCGCGGTAGTCGGCGATGACGCCGTCGTCGGGGCTGCGCGGAGCGTCCCGCAGCTCGACCTCGGCGCCGAGCCGCTCCAGGGTCGAGGCGGCGCCGAAGCCGAACAGCTCCAAGGGGACCGGCCCCCGCAGCGCCTCGACCGGCTTGCTCGAGTCGCCGATGACGACGAAACGGTCGGCCGCCGCGGCGACGATCTTCTCGCGCAGGTGGGCGCCGCCGCCGCCCTTGATCAGCCAGCCGTCGGGGGTCACCTCGTCGGTGCCGTCGATCGCCAGGTCCAGGCGGCTCAAGCTGTCGAACTCCTCGACCGGAATCCCCAGCTCGCGCGCCTGTTCCTCGGTCGCGACCGAGGTCGCGACACAGCGGATTCCCTCCAGCCCGCGCCGGGCGATAGCCGGCAGCAGGTGGGCGACGGTCGAGCCCGTGCCCAAACCGAGGGTCATCCCGCGCTCGACAAGCTCCGCCGCCGCCTCGGCGGCGAGCCGCTTCTCCGTGTCTGCCGCGCTCACGACCGGCACGGTACATTGCCCCAATGACTTCAAGCACGGCAACCGCCACCGACACCCAGGATTACAAGGTCGCCGACATCGGCCTCGCCGATTTCGGCCGTAAAGAGATCTCCCTCGCCGAGGTAGAGATGCCGGGTCTGATGCAGACCCGGGAGGAGTACGGCGCAGCCCAGCCGCTGAAAGGCGCGCGGATCACCGGCTCGCTCCACATGACGATCCAGACCGCGGTCCTGATCGAGACCCTGGTCGCCCTCGGCGCCGAGGTCCGCTGGGCCAGCTGCAACATCTTCAGCACCCAGGACCACGCCGCCGCGGCGATCGCCGCGGCCGGCATCCCCGTCTACGCCGGGAAAGGCGAGACGCTGGAGGAGTACTGGTGGTGCACCGAGCAGGCGCTCAACTGGTCCGACGGCGAGGGCCCGAACATGATCCTCGACGACGGCGGCGACGCGACCCTGCTCGTCCACAAGGGCGTCGAGTTCGAGAAGGCCGGCTCGGTGCCGGACCCCGCCTCGGCCGAATCGGAGGAGTTCAAGATCGTCCTGCAGACGCTGCAGCGCTCGCTCGCCGAGGATCCGCAGCGCTGGACCAAGATCGCCGCCAACATCAAGGGCGTCACCGAGGAGACGACGACCGGCGTCCACCGGCTCTACCAGCTGGCCGAGACCGGCGACCTGCTCTTCCCGGCGATCAACGTCAACGACTCGGTCACCAAGTCGAAGTTCGACAACCTCTACGGCTGTCGCCACTCGCTGGTCGACGGGATCAACCGCGGCACCGACGTGATGATCGGCGGCAAGGTCGCCGTCATCTGCGGCTACGGCGACGTCGGCAAGGGCTGCGCCTCCTCGCTGCGCGGCCAGGGGGCACGGGTGATCGTCACCGAGATCGACCCGATCTGCGCCCTGCAGGCGGCGATGGAGGGCTACGAGGTGCGGACGCTCGAGGAAGTCGTCGAGACCGCCGACATCTTCGTCACCGCCACCGGCAACAAGGACATCATCACCCTCGACCACATGCGGCGGATGAAGCACAACGCGATCGTCGGCAACATCGGCCACTTCGACAACGAGATCGAGATGGCGGCGCTGGAAGAGTCCGACGCCGAGCGGATCGAGATCAAGCCGCAGGTCGACGAGTGGAAATTCCCCGGCGGCAACGCGATCATCGTCCTCTCCGAAGGCCGGCTGCTGAACCTCGGCAACGCGACCGGGCACCCGAGCTTCGTGATGTCGAACTCGTTCACCAACCAGGTGATCGCCCAGATCGAGCTCTTCGGCAAGCGCGAGGACAAATACGGCGGTGAGCCCAGCGTCTACGTGCTGCCCAAGCACCTCGACGAGAAGGTGGCCCGTCTGCACCTGGCGGCGCTCGGCGTCGAGCTGACCGAGCTGAGCCCCGAGCAGTCCGCCTACCTGGGCGTGCCGGTCGAGGGCCCGTTCAAGCCGGACCACTACCGCTACTAGGAGGGCTTGGACAAGATTCCCGCGCGCGTCTGGCGGCGGCAGACGCGGCGCGTGGCGGCGCTCGCCGGACGCACACGCCAATCTTGCCAATCCCTCCTAGCAGCGGCCGCTCGCCGATTTAATCTGCGCGGATGGATCCGCGACTCTGGCTTTCGAAAACCGGTGAGGCGCCGCACTCCGTTCCCCTAACGGGGGAGCGGACCGTGGTCGGGCGCTCGCCCGAGGCCGATGTGGTGCTCGAGGACGAGGCGGTCTCCTGGGACCACCTGGAGATCGAGCGCCGCGGCGACGTCCTGATGGCGACCGACCTCGACAGTCGCAACGGCACCGCGCTGAACGGCGAGCCGCTCGACCGGCCGCGGCGCCTCCGCGACGGCGACACCCTGATCGTCGGCGGCTACCGGCTGGAAGTAAAGACGGGATCGGTGACGCCGGTCGGCGCCACCGTCGCCACCAGCGAGCCCTCCGTCGCGCTCAGCGAGGAGGAGCGCTCGACCGCCGCCGCCCTCGTCGCCCCCTACCGCAGCGAGGGCGCCTTCGCCGGCCGTCCCGCGACCCGGGCTGAGATCGCCGCCGAGCTCCACGTCTCCGAGCGCACCGCCCAGCGCCGCCTCGACGCCCTCGCCGCCAAGCTCGACGTCCCCGGCGACGCCGGCCGCGACCGCCCCCGCCAAATCGCCGCCCGCGTCATCGAACTGGGCCTCGACCGCCCCCGCTAAATCGCGAAACCGCAAAAACGGTCCCTCAAAGACCGTTTTTGCGGTTTCGGCAACTCGCCGCACGTTGTGACCCGCACCGGGCCGTTTGTGGCTCGGTGGGTGGCGCCGCTGTCATTGGCCGGCACGGCTCTGGATCCGAGCATTGGTGCATCAAGTCACCGATTGCTCGTGAAAGGAGCATCCGATGTTCAAGAAGACCCTGATCGCACTGTCCGCGCTGCTCGCCCTCTTGGTCCCGGCAGCGGCTTCGGCGGCGTCCAACACGGGCGCGGTCGTCTTCTCCAAAGCCTCGACCGTCGAAGGCGTCGCCAAAGGCGGGCTGTTCGCGGTGAAGGACGGGCGGCTGAACCAGCTGACCGAAGACCCGACCGACACCGAACCGAACTTCTCGCCGGACGGGCGCACGATCGCCTTCGCCCGCGGCGGCGACATCTACTCGGTCCGGCCCGATGGCTCCGGCCAGCGGCAGTTGACCAGCGGCCCCGAGGTCGACTCGCTGCCGAAGATCGCCCCCAGCGGCCGCTACGTCGTCTTCGAGCGGCGCGGCGTCCTCGGCGGCTCGTCCAGTCTCTACACGGTGGGGGCCACCGGCGGCGGCCTGCGGGCGCTGACCAGCGGCGGCGATGATCGCGAAGCGGCCTTCTCGGCCGACGGCAAGGCGATCGTCTTCGTCCGCACCGCGGCGGGCGCCGAAGGCGGCAACGACGACCTCTACTCGATCCGCCCGACCGGCTCGGGCCTCGTCCACCTGACGAAAACGGCGACGGTCGACGAGTTCGCGCCCCGCTACTTCGGCGGCGGCGTCATCTACAGCCGCGGCGAGAGCACCCCGGGCCCGGCCGCCTACGCCGACATCTACACGATGCGGCGCGACGGCACCAAAGCCAAAGCGCAGGTCGCCGGCGTCGGCTCCGCCTACGTCGAAGACGTCTCGCCCGACGGCAAGATGCTGATCTTCCGTCGCGACCAGGGCCTTTGGGCGAAGAAGATCGGCCGGACCAAAGCGCGCAAGCTGAGTGAGCTGCCGGACCAGTCGACGACGACCTCGGTCTTCTCCTCCGACGGCAAGCGCGTCGCCGCCGAAGACGAACAGCGGCTCGTCGCGATCGGCGTCGAGACCCGCCGCCAGACCCAGCTCGCCTCCGGGTACGACTTCTCCGAAGGCGACACCACGGTCCTCGGCCCGGTAATCGACTGGCAGCCGATTCGTTAGGCCAGCGCCTTCTGCCGAGGCCCGGGGACCAGCAGGCAAGGACGAGGGAGCCGGAGTAGCAGCGCTACTTCGGCGACCGAGGACATAGCCTGGTGGTCATCCGGGTCCGGCAGAATGCCGCTGGTGGGGGATTTTTCTATTGGCGACGAGATCGCCGGCTACCGGATCGAAGAGCTGATCGCGCGCGGCGGCATGGGCGTCGTCTACCGCGCCACCCACCTCGGCCTCGACCGCCCGGTGGCGCTGAAGGTGATCGCCCGCGAGCTTGCCGACCGGCCGGGCTTCCGCGAGCGCTTCCTGCGCGAGTCTCGGCTTGCGGCACGGCTCGAGCACCCCTCGGTGGTCCCGGTCTACGACTCGCGCGAGGTCGACGGCGAGCTGGTCGTCGCGATGAAACTGGTCAAGGGTGGCGACCTGCGCCGGCTGATCGACCGCGAGGGACCGCTGCCCCCGCCTCGTGCGATCGACCTCCTCGCCCAGGTCGCCGACGCGCTCGACGCCGCCCACGCCGCCGGCGTCGTCCACCGCGACGTCAAGCCCCACAACATCCTGGTCGAAGGCGACCGCGCCTACCTCTCGGACTTCGGCCTCGCCAAAGCGCTCGACGAAAGCGGCATCGGCAGCAGCGCCTCGGTCGTCGGCACCGCCCAGTACATGTCGCCCGAGCAGTGGCGCGGCGAGGAGATCGGCTCCGCCGCCGACGTCTACTCACTCGGCTGCGTCCTCTACGAGGCGCTGAGCGGAATCGCCCCCTTCCAGCGTGGCGAGGAGGACATCGAGCCGGAGCTGCCAGAGGGGGTGGACGAGGCGATCCGCCGCGCCGTCGCCAAGGAGCCGGCCGATCGCTACCCGACCTCGGGAGCGCTGATCGCCGCTGCCCGCGCCGCCGCGGGCTCGGAGGTGCGCCCGACCGCGGTCCTCTCGCACGACCCCAGCGAGCGCACCACCGTGCCGAACCGCTCGCGCGGCTTCTTCGGTCCCGCCGGCGGGCGGGCTGCGGCTTGGCTCCTCGGCGGTGCGGTGGTCTTCGTCGCGGCGATGATCGCCGCGGTGCTCTTCCTGCTGCTGGGCGACGAGGGGCCAGAAGTTTCGGCACCGGTCGCGATCGGGACGCCGCCGCTGCGGCTCGACGCCGGGCCGAAGGCGGTCTGGGTGACGAGCGAAAAGGACGGCACGTTGACGCGGCTCGATCCGGAAACGGGCGAGATCGTCGGCAAGCCCCGCCGGATCGGCGAGGGCGCCTCCGGCGTCGCCGTCGGCCGCAACTGGACCTGGGTGACGAACCCGAAGAAGGGCCTGCTGCTCCGCCTCGATCCCCGCAGCGGCCGGGTCCTCCGAGAAGTCCCGCTTCCGGGCGAACCCGGGCCCCTCGCCCTCGGCGGCCAGCGGGTCTGGCTCGCCGACCTGGAAGGCCGCGGCATCAGCGCCGTCAACGCCGAAGGCGCCAGCCTCTACCGCGCCGGCCTGCCGCCGCAGGCACCGGGGCTGCGGCTCACCTGGGGCGACCACGGGCTCTGGGTCGCGGTCGCCGACGCGGGCGTGGTCCGCCGCGTCGACCCCGCCAGCCTCGTCGCCGGCGAGCCGATCCGCGTCGGCCGCGGCCCCGCCGGGGTCACCGTCGCCGGCGGCTTCGTCTGGGTCGCCAACAGCCGCTCGGGCACCGTGTCCAAAGTCGACCCCTCGCTGCGCGCGGTTGTCGACTCGATCGAAGTCGGCGGCCACCCTGGCGGCATCGATGCCGGCACCAGCGCCGTCTGGGTCGCCGATCGCTCCGACGACGCGGTGCGGAAGATCGATCTCAAATCCGGCGACGTCGAAGGCGCCCCGATCCAGGTCGGCTCCGAACCGGGCGCCGCAGCCGTCGGCGGCGACGCGGTTTGGGTCGCAAATAACGGAGATGGCACCGTCACCCGGATCGAGCCCTGAGGCTCGGCGGACTTAACGAAACCGGTTTATCTCTAGGATCGGATCCCATGACTCAGGACATCGATCAGCTCGCCATAAACACGATCCGTACCCTCTCGATGGACGCCGTCCAGAAGGCGAACTCCGGCCACCCGGGGACGCCGATGTCGCTGGCCCCGGTCGCCTACGAGCTCTGGCAGAACCACCTGCGCTACGACCCGGCTAACCCGGTTTGGCCGAACCGCGACCGCTTCGTGCTCTCTGCCGGCCACGCCTCGATGCTCCTCTACTCGATGCTCTTCCTCGCCGGCGTCCGCAAGGTCGACGCCGAGTACAACGTCACCGACGAGCCGGCCTGCGGCCTCGACGAGATCGAAAACTTCCGCCAGCTCCACTCGCGCACCCCCGGCCACCCCGAGTACCGCTGGACGACCGGCGTCGAGACGACCACCGGGCCGCTCGGACAGGGGGTCGGCACCTCGGTCGGGATGGCGATGGCCTCGAAGTGGCTGGGCGCGACCTACGGCGCCGAGCTCTTCGACTTCGACACCTACGCGGTGGCCGGCGACGGCTGCCTGCAGGAGGGGATCTCCCACGAAGCCGCCTCGCTGGCCGGGCACCTGAAGCTCGACAACCTCTGCTGGATCTTCGACAACAACCACATCTCGATCGATGGCGACACCGCGCTGGCCTTCTCAGATGACGTCCTCAGCCGCTTCGAGGGCTATGGCTGGAACGTGATTCGGGTCGGCGACGCCAACGACACGGGGCTGCTCGGCAAAGCCTTCAACGAGTTCAAGGCCGAGGTCGGCCGGCCGACGCTGATCGTCGTCGACAGCCACATCGGCTGGGGTTCGCCGAATAAGCAGGACACCGAGTCCGCCCACGGCGAACCGCTGGGCGAAGATGAGATCGAACTGACGAAGGAGGCCTACGGCTGGCCCAAGGACGCCAAGTTCCTGGTGCCCGACGGCGTCCGCGAGCGCTTCAACGAGGTGATCGGCCGGCGTGGCGCCGAGGCGCACGCTGCCTGGGTCGAGAAGTTCGATGCCTACAAGGGCGAGAAGCCCGACAGAGCTGCCGAGCTCGAGATGATGCAGCGACGCGGTCTCCCCGACGGCTGGGATGCCGATCTGCCGAGCTTCGAGGCCGACGAAGAGAAGGGCCTTGCCACCCGCAAGGCCTCGAACAAGGTCCAGAACGCGATCGCCGCGAAAGTGCCGTGGCTGATCGCTGGCTCCTGCGACCTGACCGACTCGACCTCGGTCCGGCTCAGCGACGCCGACCAGTACGAGCCCGGCAGCTACGACGGCCGCCAGGTCCACTTCGGGATTCGCGAACACGCCGCCGCCGCGGCCTGCAACGGGATGTCGACGGCGAAGCTGCGCCCGCTCTGGTCGACCTACCTCACCTTCTCCGATTACGGCCGTGCCGGGATCAGGCTCTCGGCGCTGATGGAGCTGCCGGTCGTCCACCTCTTCACCCACGACTCGATCGGCCTCGGCGAGGACGGCCCGACCCACCAGCCGATCGAGCAGCTCGCCGGCCTGCGGGCGATGCCGCACCTCGACGTGATCCGCCCCGCCGACGCCAACGAGGTGACCGAGGCCTGGAAGGTGGCGCTCAACCGGACCCACCACCCGGTCGCGATGGTGATGACCCGGCAGACGGTGCCGGTCTTCGACCGCGCCAAATACGCCTCGGCCGAGGGGGTCCAGCGCGGCGGCTACGTCCTCGCCGACCCCGAGGACGGTAACCCGGAGCTGATCCTGATCGCCACCGGCAGCGAGGTCCAGCTCGCGATCGGCGCCCACGAGCGGCTGAAGGAGGACGGGATCCGCAGCCGCGTCGTCAGCCTCCCTTGCTGGGAGATCTTCGAGCAGCAGGACCAGTCCTACCGCGATGAGGTGCTGCCGCCGGCGATCACCGCCCGTCTGGCGATCGAGGAGGCCTCGCCACTCGGCTGGGAGAAATGGACGGGCAGCGAGGGTGCCATCATGGGGATGACCACCTTCGGGCAGTCGGCGCCGTTCGCGGACGTCGAGGCCGAGTTCGGGTTCACCGTCGACAACGTCACCAAGGTGGCGCGTGAGGTCGCCCAGCGGGCGGCCGCAAACCCAACGACTTAAGGGGTCTCCAGATGAAGCCGACGCAGCGTCTGCACGAACTGGGCCAGAGCCTTTGGCTCGACAACATCACCCGGCCGATGCTCGCCGAGGGAGTGCTCGAGGGCTACATCCGCGACCTCTCGGTCACCGGCCTGACCTCGAACCCGTCGATCTTCGACAAGGCGATCTCCGGCGGTGACGCCTACAACGAGCAGATCGCCGAGCAGGCGCCAAAGGCGGCCGCCGGCGAGGGCGTCGGCGCCAACGAGCAGGAGAAAGTCTTCTTCGAGCTGGCGCTCGCCGACCTGCGCGACGCCGCTGACCTCTTCGCCGACGTCCACCGCCGCACCGCCGGCGTCGACGGCTTCGTCTCGCTCGAGGTCTCGCCGCTGATCGCCGACGACGCGGCGGCGACGATCGAGGAGGCGAAGGCGCTGCACGCCAAGGGCGAGCGGGACAACATCTTCATCAAGATCCCCGGCACCCAAGCCGGGCGCGAGGCGATCGAGGAGTCGATCTTCGCCGGCGTACCGATCAACGTCACCCTGCTCTTCGACGACAAGCAGTACCTCGGCGCCGCCGATGCCTACATGCGCGGGATCGAACGGCGGATCGAGGCCGGGCTCGACCCCGACGTCGCCTCCGTCGCCTCGCTCTTCATCAGCCGCTGGGACGTCGCGGTCGGCAAGGACGTCCCCGACCAGCTGGTCAACCGGCTCGGGATCGCGGTCGGCGGCCGTGCCTTCCACGCCTACAACGAGCTGCTGGAATCCGACCGGATGCGGCGCCTGATGAACGAGGGCGCGCGGCCCCAGCGGCTGCTCTGGGCGAGCACCGGGACCAAGGACCCCGACGCCTCCGACACCCTCTACATCGAGGCCTTCGCCTCCCCGCTCACGGTCAACACGATGCCGGAGCCGACTCTGCACGCGTTCGCCGACCACGGCGAGGTCACCGACCTCTTCCCGAAAGACGGCGGCAACGCCGAGCAGGTCTTGGCCGAGTTCGGCGAGGCCGGGATCGACGTCGCCGCCCTGGCGACCCGCCTCCAGGAGGAGGGCAAAGAGAGCTTCAACAAGGCCTGGGAAGAGCTGCTGAAGTCGATCGAGTCGCAGAGCGGAGTCAAGGCCGGTTGAGCTGTTCCTTTTCGGGGCCTAGGACCAAAAAGGAACGGCGATGAGTGATTTGCGGGACACGCCAGCCTGGTCCGAGCTCCAGGCCCACTTCGAGGGGATCCGCGGGACCCACCTGCGCGAGCTTTTCGCCGCTGACCCCGAGCGTGGCGAGCGGCTGCGAGCCGAGGGCGCCGGCCTCTACCTCGACTTCTCGAAGAACCGGATCACCGACGAGACGCTGCTCCTCCTCGGTGAGCTGGCTCGGCAGCGCGGGGTCGCCGAGCGGCGCGAAGCGATGTTCGCCGGCGAGCACATCAACGTCTCCGAGGACCGCGCCGTGCTCCACGTGGCGCTGCGGATGCCGCGCGAGCGCTCGCTGATCGTCGACGGGATCGACGTCGTCAAGCAGGTGCACGAGACGCTCGACCGGATGGCCGACTTCTGCGAGCGGGTCCGCTCGGGCGAGTGGCGCGGCCACACCGGGAAGCCGATCCGCGCCGTGCTCAACGTCGGCATTGGCGGCTCCGACCTCGGGCCGGTGATGGCCTACGAGGCGCTCAAGCACTACTCCAAGCGCGAGATCGTCTGCCGCTTCGTCTCCAACGTCGACGGCACCGACTTCGCCGAGAAGACCCACGACCTCGACCCCGAGGAGACGCTCTTCGTCATCTCCTCGAAGACCTTCACGACCTTGGAGACGATGACCAACGCCCATACGGCGCGGGAGTGGTCGCTGGCGGGTCTCGGCGGTGATTCGGCGGCCGTCGCCAAGCACTTCGTCGCCGTCTCGACCAACGCCGAGGAGGTCGCCAAGTTCGGGATCGATACCGAGAACATGTTCGGCTTCTGGGAGTGGGTCGGCGGTCGCTACTCGATGGACTCGGCGATCGGGCTCTCGACCATGCTGGCGATCGGCCCGGGGCGCTTCCACGAGATGCTGGCCGGGTTCCACGCGATGGACGAGCACTTCCGCGAAGCGCCGACCGCCGCCAACCTGCCGATGCTGATGGGGTTGCTGTCGGTCTGGTATGCGGACTTCTTCGGCGCCCAGACGCAGGCGGTCCTGCCCTACGACCAGTACCTGCACCGCTTCCCGGCCTACCTGCAGCAGCTGACGATGGAGTCGAACGGCAAGCACGTCACCCTGGACGGCGCCCACGTCGACTACGACACCGGCGCCGTCTACTGGGGGGAGCCGGGGACCAACGGCCAGCACAGCTTCTACCAGCTGATCCACCAGGGGACGCGGCTGATCCCCTGCGACTTCATCGGCTTCGCCAACTCCCTCAACCCGCTCGGCCGCCACCACGACATCCTGATGTCGAACGTCTTCGCCCAAGGCGAAGCGCTCGCCTTCGGCAAAACGCCCGAGCAGGTGCGCGCGGAGGGGACCGCGGAGGAGGTCGTGCCGCACCGGGTGATGGAGGGGAACCGACCTTCGAACACGATCCTCGCCGAGAAGCTGACGCCGGCGACGCTGGGGACTCTGGTCGCCCTCTACGAGCACAGCGTCTTCACCCAGGGAGCCGTCTGGGGGATCGACTCCTTCGACCAGTGGGGCGTCGAGCTGGGCAAGGTCCTGGCCGTGGCGATCATTCCCGAGCTCGAGTCCGAGGCCGATCCGGAGCTGGGTCACGACAGCTCCACCAACGCGCTGATCCGGCGCTACCGCAGCCAGCGCCAGGCGTGAGCGAATTCACTGTCGCCGCCCGCCCGCGGCGCTAGCCTCCGTTCCATGCCGCCCCTCGACTTGCTGCCGCTGGCGGCGTCGGAGTCGAATCTCCTCGCCGCGCGCGAGCAGATGGCATTCACCCTCGGCTTCCACATCGTCCTCTCCTGCATCGGGGTGGCGCTGCCGGCGACGATCCTGGTCGCCAACTGGGTCGGCCTCAAAAAAGGAGACGAGGGGGCGCTGGAGCTGGCCCGCCGCTGGTCGAAGGCGATGGCGGTCACCTTCGCGGTCGGCGCCGTCACCGGCACCGTGCTGAGCTTCGAGTTCGGCCTGCTCTGGCCCGAGTTCATGGACCGCTTCGGGGCGGCCTTCGGCATCGCCTTCGCGATCGAGGGGATCTTCTTCTTCGTCGAGGCGATCTTCCTCGCCGTCTACATCTACGGCTGGAAGCGCCTGCGGCCCTGGGCGCACTTCTGGTCCGGCGTGCCGATGGTCGTCACCGGGATCGGCGGCGCCTTCTCGGTCGTCGCCGCCAACGCCTGGATGAACCAGCCGCAGGGGTTCACCCTCGACGCCGCCGGCAAGGTCACCGACGTCGAGCCGCTGAAGGTCCTGTTCAACCCGGCGACCGGCTACGAGACCGCGCACATGATTCTCGCCGCCTACATGGTGGTCGGCTTCCTCGTCGCCTCGATCTACGCGGTGGGGATGCTGAAGGGCCGCCGCGACCGTCTGCACAAGCTCGGTCTGGTTATCCCACTGACGATCGCCTGCATCGTGACCCCGGTCCAGCTCTTCGTCGGCGACACCGCGGCGCGCGGGGTGGCCGACCACCAGCCGGCCAAGTTCGCGGCGATGGAGTGCATCTACGAGACCGGCACCGATCAGACCGAGTACCTCGGCGGTATCTGCACCGATGACGGTGTAAAGGGGGCGATCGGGATCCCCGGCCTCGACTCTTTCCTGGTCGGCTGGGACACCGACACCAAGGTGACCGGGCTGAACAGCATCCCCGACGACGAAGAGCCGCCGGCCCACACCCTCCTCCACCTCTCCTTCGACACGATGGTCGGGATCGGCTCGGCGCTGCTCGGCCTCGCCGCCTGGTTCGCCTTCGTCTGGTGGCGGCGGCGCGACATCCCCCAGACGCCGTGGTTCCTGCGCGCGGTCTCGGTCTCCGGCGGAGCCGCGATTCTCGCCCTCTGGTGCGGCTGGATCGTCACCGAGGTGGGGCGCCAGCCGTGGATCGTCCAGGGCTACATGCGCACCTCCGAAGCGGTGACCGAGGCCGAGGGGATCTGGTTCACCTTCGCTCTGGTGCTCATCCTTTACGCGGGCCTGGGGACCGGCGCAATTCTCGTCCTGCGCTCGATGTCGCGCCGCTGGCGCGAGCAGGGCGCCGAGAACGTCGAGAGCCCCTACGCACCGCAGCCCGAGGAGGCCGCCCGATGAGTAAGGCCGACGCCGCGGCGGCGATCCTCTGGCTCGGGGCTACCTTCTACGCGCTCTTCGGCGGCGCCGATTTCGGCGGCGGCGTGTGGGACCTCCTCGCCGGCGGCGCCGAGCGGGGCCAGCGCCCCCGCGACACGATCCAGCGCTCGCTGACCCCCGTCTGGGAGGCGAACCACGTCTGGCTGATCTTTGTCCTCGTCGTGCTCTGGACCGCCTTCCCGTCGGCCTTCAGTGCGATCTTCACGACGCTCTACGTGCCGATCGCCTTGGCGGCGCTGGGGATCGTCCTGCGCGGCGCTGGCTTCGCCTTCCGCAAGTCGATCGTCGGCCTGCGCGAGCGGCGGGCGATGGGGGCGACGTTTGCGATCTCCTCGGTCCTGACGCCGTTCTTCATGGGCACGGTGGTCGGCGCCATAGCCGCCGGCAACGTCCCCGCCGAGGGCAACGGCGACGCCTTCTCGAGCTGGCTGCAGCCGCTGCCGCTACTGATCGGGGCGATGTTCGTCGCCAGCGGCGCCTACCTCGCCGCCGTCTTCCTCGTCGGCGACGCCCGCCGCGCCGGCGACGCCGAGATGGAGCGCTACTTCGAACGCCGGGCGCTGGGGGCGGCCGTCGCCGCCGGGGCCTTCGCGATCGCCGGTCTCTTCGCCCTGCACTCCGAAGCCCGCTACGTCTTCGACCGCCTCACTGCCGAGGGGCTGCCGCTGGTGATCCTCTCGCTGCTCTGTGGTGTCGCTTTGCTCGCGGTACTGCTGCGCGGCGGTCGCCGTCCGCTGCGCCCCCTCGCTGCCGGCGCCGTGATCGCCGTGATCTGGGGCTGGGGCGTCGCCCAGTTCCCTTACTTGTTGCCGACCAGCCTTCGCATCGACCAGGCCGCTGCCCCGGACGCGACGATGACGATCGTCTTCGTCGTCTTCGCCGCCGCCGCCGTGGTGGTCCTGCCCTCCCTCGGCCTCCTCTACACGCTGGCGCAGAAAGACCTGCTCGAGAGCGAACACTAAGTAACCGGCCCGCACGGGTAGGCTGCCCGGCCCATGATCAAGGCGGTCCTCTTCGATATCGACGGCACCCTGCTCCACACCGGTGGCGCGGGTGCGGTGGCCTGGCAGCGCGCCTTCCTCGAGCTCTACGAGGTCGAAGCCAACATCGAGGAACACACGCACGCGGGGATGACCGATCCCGAAATCGCCGAGATCGTCTTCCGCGAGGTGATGGGACGGGACGGCAGTGACGTCGAACGGGCTGAGGCGATCGGCTGTTACCTCGGTCACCTGGCGGAGGCCGTGACCGAATCGGAGGGCTACTTCGTCATCCCCGGCATCGAGGAGCTGTTGCCGCGGCTGGTCGAGCAGGGTGTCCTGCTCGGCGTCGTCACCGGCAACATCGAAGCCGCCGCCCACCTCAAGCTCGCCCGCGGTGACCTCAACAAGTACTTCGCCTTCGGCGGCTACGGCTCCGACTCGCGCAGCCGTACCGAGCTGACGAAGAAGGCGCTGGAGCGGGGCGCCGGGGTCTCCGGCAGGCCGCTCGATTTCGAGCAGACGATTGCAGTTGGCGACACCCCCCGCGACGTCAAAGCCGGACACGGCGCCGGCATCCACGTCGTCGGCGTCGCCACCGGCTCCTACAGCGTCGATCAGCTCAAAGACGCCAACGCCGACTGGGCGATCGAGAGCGTCTCCGACGGATTCCCCGTCTGAGACGCCTCAGGCCTTGCTGCAGCGGGCCTGGTAGATGTTCAAGAACCCGTTTTCGAAGCCGTTGCGGGCCATCCGCAGGTAGAGGCGCCAGACGCGCATCCGTTCGGCGCCGGCAAGGCTCTCGCCCTCGGCCCGGTTGGCGTCGAGGTTTGCGGCCCAGTGCTCCAGCGTCTCCGCGTAGTCGGGGCCGAAGTCCTCGACGTGGTGGATGACGAAGCCGGCCCGTTCCAGCGCCAGCAGGTTGCGCGAAAGGTGCAGCGGCGCGGCATCGGGGAAGACATAGCGCTCGGAGAAGTCGCCGGCCTCGGGGTCGGTATGGCGGAGGCGGGTGATGCCGTGGTTGAGCAGCCGGCCGCCGGAGTCGAGCAGCCCCGCCAGGGTCTCGGCGTAGAGGTCGATGTTGCCCGAGCCGACGTGCTCGACCATGCCGATGCTGGCGATCGCGTCGAACTTCTCGCCGGTGCGGGCGAGGTCGCGGTAGTCCATCACGCGAATATCGACCCGGTCGGCGACGCCGGCCTCCTCGGCCCGCTGGCGCGCTTTCTCCGCCTGCGGGGGAGACAGGGTGATGCCGACGACGTTGGCCCCGTACTTGGTCGCCGCCCAGAGCGGGAAGCCGCCCCAGCCGCAGCCGACGTCGAGAACGCGATCGCCCTCCTTGATGTCGAGCTTGCGGGCGACGGTGTCGAGCTTCTCCTCCTGCGCCTCCTCCAGCGTCTTCATCTCGCCGTCGCGCCAGATCGCGCAGCTGTAGACCATCGTCGGCCCGAGGAAGAGCTCGAAGAACTCATTCGAGACGTCGTAGTGGTGGCGGACGGCGCGGGCGTCGCGCTCCTTGCTGTGGCGCTTGCCGCTCGGCCGCAGCTCGGCCGCCGGCCGCGGCGGCGGCTTGACGATCCCCATCGCCCGCACCGCGGCGAGCATCAGCGCCCGCTGGTCGGCGCCGTCGAGTGAGGGCGGCTGCCAGCCGTCGAGCACCCGGATGACCTGTTCGATGTCGTCGACCTCGAGCTCGCCGCTGACGTAGGCGCGGCCGAGTCCGAGCTGGCCCGGGGCCCGCAATGCGTGGGCGATCGCCCGCGGCGAGCGGACGCTGAAGACGGGACCGTCCTCGGAGGTCGACGGCACTCTGGATCCATCCCAGAACTCGATCGTGAAGGGGCGCTCGGGGAGGCGGGTCTCGATCTCCCTTCGCAGCGGTGCGGTGTTTGCGAACGGCATCGCCGGGGGACCCTACAACTTCCGATCCGTCGGCCCGACTAGGCACCTTCAGGCCCGGCCCGTATCATCGCCGCCATGACGACCGTAGGACCACTTCCCTCAGATATTCAGCCCGTCGAGAACGAGACGAGGGACCGGATCATCACCGGCCTGGTCACCATTGTCCCCTTCCTCGCCGTCATCGTCGCCGGCTGGCAGGTATGGGGAAGCGCCCTGAACTGGACCGACGTCTTCCTCTTCGTCGGGCTGTACTTCTTCACCGGGATCGGCATCACCGTCGGCTTCCACCGCCATCTCACCCACCGCGCCTTCAAAGCGAAGCCCTGGCTGCACGGCCTGCTCGGGATCCTCGGATCGGCGGCGATCGAGGGGCCGGTCATCTCTTGGGTGGCTGACCACCGCAAGCACCACACCTTCTCGGACGAACACGGCGACCCCCATAGCCCCCACGTCGACCACGGCGGCGGCTGGAAGGGGGCCATGAAGGGCCTCTTTCACGCGCACGTTGGTTGGATTTTCATCCACACCCAGCGCGGCAACAAGGAGCGCTTCGCGCCCGACCTGATCAAAGACCCCGTGATCAGCTGGGTCGACCGCACCTTCATCTACTGGGCGATTCTCGGCCTGCTGCTTCCCTTCTTCCTCGGCTGGATCATCGGCGGCACGGTCGTAGCCGGCCTTACCGGCCTGCTCTGGGGTGGCCTGGTGCGGGTCTTCGTCCTGCACCACTTCACTTACAGCATCAACTCGCTCTGCCACACCTTCGGCCGCCGCGAATTCGAGACCACCGACGAGTCACGCAACCTGGCGCTGATCGCGATCCCGACTCTCGGCGAGGCCTACCACAACAGCCACCACGCCTTCCCCACCTCGGCCACCCATGGGCTGCGCTGGTGGCAGGTCGACATCTCGTCGCTGGTGATCAACGGGCTGGAGAAGGTCGGGCTCGTTTGGGACGTCGTGCGTGTCTCCCCCGATCGGATGGCTTCGAAAGCAACGCCCTGAGTAGGACCCTCAGTACCTAGAACCAGCTCAGGGGTTGCATTGAGAAAGCTGAGGGGATACCCTCAGCTTTATCAGGGAGGCGCGCCACCTCCGAATGGACATCGCGGTGGCACGCCTCCGGCACTACGCGAAGGAGTTAAGCATGGTCCAGGAGACCTACAACCGCAGCCTGAAGGCGCTCAGGCTGAGCGCCAACGAGGCCGTCGCTGTCGTCACCGTCGCCGAGTTCATCGATCTCACGGTGGCTGCCCGCGCATTTCTGCCGAAAGCCACGAATGACCCGTTGACCCAGCGGCTGGTCGATGAAATGGGCGAGCTACACGATCTAATCCAGCGCGACCTGACGGGACAGAAGCTGAGGAATGCGCGCGGTGAGCTCGCCGACTACCTCGTCCGGGAGTGGCTCTCTGAACCCGACGAGGGCCCGAGCCCCGGGGTCATGGGTCCCTTCATCGTCGTTACTCCGGTGCCGCTGGAGTTCATCGACGAGGAGACGAATGAGCTCGGCATCCGTGCCGGTCAGAAGTTCATCATCGAGGACGGCGAGTCCCGCGGCGAGTCCTTTCTCTGGCTGCTCGAAAAGCAGGAGCTGCCGGAGGAGCTCATCGACCGGATGCTCAGCAAAGAGATCACGATGGTGATCCACCATGGCGTGCCCGTCGACATTGCGGGCAAGTGGTTTGCCGACATCAACGGCCGTGGGGTCAAGGTCAACGCGAATCTGATCGTCGGCCGCGACGTGACCGACCCCTACCGGGAGGTCGCCAGCAAGGTATTCCCTGCCCTCAACGCGCCCCTGGAGGAAAAGGCGCGACAGGTCAAGGCGAGCGGTCCTGAGGTCTTCACCGTCCTCCAAGCCCGACTCGCCACCACCGCACTGACCAAAGGTCCGAGTGCAGTCGGCTACGGAGCCGGCCGCATCCCGGAGGATGGGGTCGACTTCGAGCAGCTCGCGGCGGCGGCTGAGGAGTGGTTCGGCTACGTCTTCAAGACGCTGGGGGTGTCGGCGTTCAAGGACAAAGGAAAGGTGCTGCGCTCGGTGCCTGTGCTGGCCGCGATTGCCGCCGTGGGCCGTCCCTATTACGAGGGTGACGAGAAAGCCCGCAGGATGGCTCGGCAGATCATCAAGGACCAAACGATCGACTGGACCGCTGGATCCCACTGGGACGGCATCTGCGGGAAGACCAATCCCAACACGGGGAAATTCTCCGTCGGATCCGCCAAGGAGTACGGCAATGCCGCCTTCAACGCACTCACGAAGGTGGGCACCGATACCTATCGCCGCATCCGAGTGCCGGTGGCGGCGGTGGCTTGATCAGGGCGTTTCAGCCGCTTCGTACCAGTCGATCCAACCGTTGCAAGCCTTGGACAGCGACACCATGCGATGCGGCTTCGCGGGCACCGCGACCAACTCGCCGACGTAGGCCTTGCCGTCGTAGCCGACCAGGCTCTGCAGGGCGCTTGCCTCGGCCGTACGCAAGGAAAAGATGACGGGGCCGCCGTCGCTCTCGAAGCGGCCGGCTGGCCAGAACTGGCCGTTATTGCCGAGGCTGATCGTGTTTGGCCGCTGGCCGTCGAGCGCCGCCGGCAACTCCTTGTGGAAGCCGGGCGCCGAGAGGGTGAGGTCGAAGGGGGAGAAGTACTGCAGCGAGAGGTTCCAGCTGCCGGCCGGTAGCCACAGCGGCTGCATGGTCTCGGCGCCGGTGGCGAGCACACTGCCGTCGGTCCAGGCGTCTTTGTGGCCGATGACGACGTCGGGGAAGAGGCCGGCACGGCCCTGTTCGGAGAGGAGGATGCGGATCTCGGGTGCGTCGCAACCGGCCAGCGCCGCGGCCTCGGTCCCCTCGAGCAAGACATGGCGGTTCTCCGGCGTCGGCCCGGTCCGCTTCCAGAGCACGTATGAAGGCGTGCTGTCGATGCGCTTGAAGTTGGGCGGAGCCTGGCTGTTCCAGGCGGCGCGGCCGGTGATCACGTAGGGGAGGCGGTCGAGCGTCCCATGCGAGAAGGAATCGAAGTCGATTGGGCTGTAGGCGTCGCCGGTGTCGAACGGCTTTTCCGGGTTGGGGGAGACGGCGTCGTCGGGGAACTCGACCAGCGGGACGTGGGTGTCGGCGCCGAGCAGCTCGTAGGCGGCGTAGCGGTCCTGACCCGCGTACAGCACCGGCCGACCGTGGAGGATCGGCAGGAACGCCTGCAGCTCCGAGCCGTGTCCCGGCGGGCCGACCGGCGCGTCCCGCAGCACCAGGAAGCTCGACCACACCGCCCCGCCAACGAAAGCGACCGCCAAGATCGCCCATCCCACTCGAACCGCTCCCGCCGACGGGACGAAATCCGGTGTGGTAGACCGGGTTTCGTCCCGTCGGCGGGAGCGGCCGGGAAATTCGGTCAGTAGCGGTCGGACGATCACGAGCATCGCCAGCGGCGCCATGATCATCAGCGCCTTGGCCTGGGAGTAATCCCCGCTTGAGGGCAGCGATACGAGGTAGAGGAGGGTGCTGGCGCCGAGCGCGATCGAGATCGTCGCTTCGCGGCGCCTTACCCACCAGGCGATGCCGGCGAGGAGGGCGAGGATTGCGATCGCCCCTGCCAGCCCCGGAAGCTGCGCCCCGCCGGCGGCATCGAGCCGGTAGTTCGAGGCGGGCCAGACTCCCAGCGCCTCCAGCGGCGAGACCGGGCCGTAGGTGTTGCTGCCTGCCACCTTTTCGAAGCTGCTGGCGAAGCCGAAGGGGCCGACCACGGTGACCAGGACCGCGAGGCCGACGAGGACGGCAATTGCCAGCAGCGTCGTTGGCCGCAAGAGAAAGCGCAGAAGCGAGCGAGGGCGCAGGGCCTGCCGCACCTCCGGCAGGGTCAGGCTCCAGAGGGCGAGGATCGCGACCGGCCAGGCGATCCCGGCGAAGCTGTAGGCGAAGAAGATCCCGCCGAATAGGGCAAGAGGTGGGAGGACCTGGCTATCCGCCTCGGCTCGGGCGGCATCCAGGGTGGTCAGCCAGATGGCGAAGGCGAGGACCAGAAGGGCCTCGGCCGTCTCCTTGAAGGCGGCTTGGGCGTAGTAGGAGGCCGCTAGGTAGGGAACGGCAACCATTGCGGCCGCGATGGTGCGGCGGCCCGGGCTCATCCCCCGCAACGCGCCCAGCGCCGTCAGTCCGGTCATCACCCCGATCGCGACGATCTCGCCGAGGAAGGCCTGGCCGAGCCCGATCCCCGGCACCGATGCCGTCGCCACCGCGAGGCCGTGCGGTCCCAGCGGGTAGCCCGGGTCCGCCGCTGGGCCGAAGCCGCTGCGCAGCCACTCGGCCCAGGCCAGGTGCAGCCCGAGGTCGTTGTTGAAGCCGACTCCGAGCAGCCCCCAGCGGCCGCTGACCGCGAACGGGATCGCCAGCACGAGGGCGATGACGATCGCCACCGGCAGTCCTTCCCGCCAAACCCCGGCGTGCGTCCTTTGTAGCCCGGGGGGCGGCCAAGGACGAACGCCG
>JAWVFA010000026.1:0-29962 GCA_033856415.1 Solirubrobacterales bacterium
CTGGCGATCCTCGCGATCGTCGTCCCGCTCACCGTCCGCGCCTACCGCAAGCGGACGACGAACTGAACAGGTTGACGGGCCGAAAACCTGACTATGTGTCCGGTTTTCGGCCCGTCGACAGCGGTCCTGCTCAGACGGTTGCCGCCGCCTGCTCGGCCTGCGAGTCGCGCGCCGCGTCGGCTTCCTTTGCCTGCGACTCCGGGGTGCGCTCGTCGATGTTCCGCGGCAGCAGCACCTCTTTGGCGATGACCAGGCGCTGGATCTGGCTGGTCCCCTCGTAGAGCTGCATGATCTTCGCGTCGCGCATCAGTTTCTCGACCGGGTACTCCTTGATGAAGCCGTAGCCGCCGTAGACCTGGACGGCGTCGGTGGTCACCTCCATCGCCGAGTCGGCGGCGAAGCGCTTCGCCATCGAGGAGATCTTCGAGTTGCGCACGCCCTGGTCGAGCAGGAACGCCGAGTTCCAGGTCAGCAGGCGGCCGGCCTCGACCTTGGTCGCCATGTCGGCGATCATGAACTGGATCGCCTGGTGCATCGCGATCGGGACGCCGAACTGGACCCGTTCTTTCGAGTAGTCCGTCGCGTACTCGAGCGCCGCGCGGGCGATGCCGACGGCCATCGCCGAGACACCGGGACGGGTCCGGTCGAGGGTCATCATCGCCAGTTTGAAGCCCTTGTTTTCCTCGGCCAGGAGGTTCTCCGCAGGGATCTCGACTTCGTCGAAGGAGATGGTCGCGGTGTTGGAGGCCCGCTGCCCCATCTTGTCCTCCTTCTTGTCGACGGAGACCCCGGGGAGGTCGGCGTCGACGACGAAGGCGCTGATGCCGCGGTGACCGGCCTCAGGGTCGGTCTTGGCGAAGACGGTGAAGTAGTCGGCGTAGGTGCCGTTGGTGATGAAGCACTTGGAGCCGCTGATGACGTACTTGTCGCCCTTCTTCACGGCCTTGGTCTTCATCCCGGAGACGTCGGAGCCGGCGTCCGGCTCGGTCAGGCCGAAGGAGCAGAGCTTGGGGGCTTCAGTCAGCATCCCCAGGTACTTCTTCTTCGTCTCCTCGGAGCCGCCCAGGGTGATCGGAGCGGAGGCGAGGCCGTTGGCCGCCAGCGAGGTGCCGATGCCGGAGCAACCCCAGCCGAACTCCTCCTCGATCAGGCAGCCGGAGAGGTAGTCGAGGCCGGGGCCGCCGTAGGCCTCGGGGACGTGGGTGTTCATCAACCCGACCTCCCAGGCCTTATCGATCACGTCCTGGGGCCAGGTGCCGTCAACGTCGTACTCCGATGCGACCTTGCGCATGTCTTTATCGGCGAAGCTGTGTGCCAGCTCGCGCAGGTCCTTCTGCTCGTCAGTGAGGGTGAAGTCGACCACCGGTCGGTGCTCCTTTTTCTTCGGGTTCTTGAAGTTTGCGGGAGCGCCGCCGGGGAAGGCGAACGTTCCACCGATTGACTGGTCAGTCAACCGGTCCTCAAGGTTAGCGGACGTGGCGGGATGCAAGGGCGAATCGCCCGACAGTCCGGTTCGGGAAGCGGCCTCTACCCTTGGACGATGGACCTGCCGACGGCTCTCACCGCGCTCCAGAAGGGCGCTGGGGTGCTCATTTTCACCGGCTTGGCCGCGCCGCTGATCGGCCTCCTCCTGAAGCGGGTCGGAGGCGGCTGGGAGACGATGGGCGGCGGGCCCTTCGCGATCCTCAACGAGCGCCCCCAAAAGCGCGCTGCCCTCGGGCCGGAGGTAGCCGTCGACCCCGCGATCCAGGCAGCCGAGGTGCGCCAGATGCTCGAGGCGAAATCGCACCGCCGAGAGGCGCGCGGCGAGCCGCCGCTGGACGTCGAGGCGGAGACCGAGCGCTTGCTCGCCGAGGCCGAGCGCCCCCGCGGCGCCGCGGCGATGGACGCCGAGCTGCGGGCCGAGGTGCGCCAGCTCGTGGTGGCCCGCAACGAGCGCCGCCTGCGCGAAGGACTCGAACCGCTGGACGTCGAGACCGAGACGGAGAAGCAACTGGCCGATCTCATAGGATCGAATTGATGCCTCCGTCGGGGGACAACGTCTACGAGGTTGAGGAGATGCTCAACCAGCCGGGGACCTACTTCAACCCCCAGACCGAGGTGGTCGTGGTCGTCGACGACTCCGCCTCGCCCGACCAAGAGGTCTTCAACAACCTCGAGGGCCTGGAAGGCGCCGAGTGGGTCCGGGTCTCCGACGACGTCCCGGTTGACGAGGAGGGGCGGGACCGCGCGCTGGAGGCGTTCGAGACCGTCAACCAGGGCGGCTCCCTCACCGAAGACGCGCTGGAAGAGAGCGAAGACGACTTCGAAGAAGAGGATGAACGGCCCGAACCCGATCCCGAGCCGGAGGAGTAGCCAGATGCTCTCCGAAGGGGACAAGGCGCCGGACTTCGCGCTGCCGAATCAAAGCGGCGAGACGGTCAAGCTCAAAGACCTGCGCGGCGAAACCGTCGTCCTCTACTTCTACCCGCGGGCCGACACCCCCGGCTGCACCACCCAGGCCTGCGGCGTCCGCGACCGCAGCGCCGACTACAAGGCCGCCGGCGCCCGGGTGATCGGGGTCTCCCCCGACGAGGTCAAGGACATCGACAAGTTCGCCGGCAAATACGACCTCGGCTTCACCCTGCTCGCCGACGCCGACCACGCGGTCGCCGAGAAGTACGGCGCCTGGGTCGAGAAGTCGATGTACGGCCGCAAGTACATGGGAGCCGCCCGCGCGACCTTCGTCATCGACCCGAAGGGGAAGATCGCCAAGGTCTTCCCCAAGGTTCAGCCGAAAAAGCACGACGACTTAGTGCTGAAGGCACTCGCCGAGCTTCAGGCAGCGTGACAGCGATCCTTCGGATCAGGCGCTGATCACGACCACGACCAGAAAGGCCGTGTACAGCGCGAACCAGCCGATCACGGCCGGAAGTTTGAAGCGCCGCGCGAGGTGCAGGCTCTCGTAGGCGAGCAGGCCGCCGGCGAGACCGAGGCCGATCGAGAGGATCGCCGTCCCGCTCAGGTCCCAATCGGTGAAGATCAGGCCGATCCCGACCGGGATCATCGACTGGAAGACCATCGCTCCGGTGATGTTGCCCAGCGCGAGGGCGTCCTTGCCTTCTCGCACCCAGAAAAAGCTGTTCACCTTCTCGGGCAGCTCGGTCGCCAAGGGCGCCAGGATCAGCGCCAGCACGAGCGCGTCGACGCCGATGCTCTCGGCGATGTGCAGCAGCTCCTCGACGAAGAGGTGGGCGCCGCCGACCATCGCCCCCAGCCCGACCAGGAGCTGGATCACGCAGAGGGCCAGCGCCGGGTCTTCGCGCCGTTCGGCGCGGCGCTCGAAGATCAAGGGGTTGAGCGACTCTTCGCTCTGGACCTCTCCCCCGCCCCGCAGGGTGAGGCGAATGTAGAAGACATAAGCGAGCAGAAACGCGATCCCTACCGCGATCCGGACCTCCGCCGGCGGCCCCCAGGCAAGCAGCCCGGCGAGCGTGAACAGGGAGAGGAAGAAGACGAGGTCGCGCTCGAGCGTCGGCCGGTGGACGTTGAGCTGCACGCCCTGGTCGCGTTTGTCCCGGTAGAGGTAGGCGAAGAGCCCGACCAGCCCCATCGCCAGGGTGGCGAGGAGGAACGGCGCGCCGACGATCGCCCCGACCGCGACGTCTTCGGAGCCCTCGCTGACGTCCAGCAGGGCGACGATCGCGATCAGCGTCTCCGGCATCGCGGTGCCGACCGCGGCGAGGATGCTGCCCACCGCCCCCACCCCGACCTCGAGCCGGTGGCCGATCCACTCGACGGCGTTGGTGAAGATCAGCGCGCCGGTAAGGACGATGGCGAAGCTGACCAGCAGGAGGACTACTTCCATCGGGGCAGGCTACGCGAAGTAGAAGGCGAGGCCGAAGACGAAGTAGACCGCAAGCAGCTGCACGCCCTCGAACCAGGTCGACTCGCCGTCGCTGGTGACCTGACTGCCGACCAGGATCGCCAGCAGGATCGCCCCCAGCTCGAAGCCATTGAAGACGAGCGCCAGCGGATAGGGGCCGATGAAGAACGAAGCGAGGACGAGGACGGGGGCGACGAAGAGGGCGATTTGGGCACTGGAGCCGATCGCGATGTTGACCGCCAGGTCCATCTTGTCCTTCATCGCAACGAGGACCGCGACCCAGTGCTCGGCGGCATTCCCGACGATCGCGACGACGATCACGCCGATGAAGAACTCGGAGAGGCCAACCGACTCCGAGGCCTCGGTGATCGAGCCGACCAGGACCTCCGACATCACTCCGACCAAAACGCCGGCGACCGCCAGGGCGATCACCGAGGTCCGCGTCGACCAGCCCCAGGTGTCTTCCTCCTCGTACTCGGGATTGAACAGGTCGCGGTGCGTTTTCAGCGAGAAGAAGAGCCCGATCACGTAGGTGGCGATGAGGACGATCGCGACGGCCAGCGAGAGGTGCTCGACGGTGCCGCCGTAGTTGATCGACTCCGCCCCCGGCGCCGGCAATCCCTTCCCCTCGACCAGCTCGAAGATCGCCGGCATGATCAGCGCCGCACCCGCGAGCATCAACATCGTCGTCTGGATGCTGGCGCTGGTGCTGCTAAAGGTCTGTTTCTCACGGCCGACCCCGCCAGCCAGCATCGCCGCCCCCAGGACGAGCAGCATGTTGCCGACGATCGAGCCGACGATCGAGGCCTTGACCACCTCCTGCAGCCCCTGCCCAAGGGCGAAGAGGGCGATGATCAGCTCCGGCGCGTTGCCGAAGGTGACGTTGAGGAGGCCACCGATCCCCGGTCCCGAGCGAGCCGCCAGCTCCTCGGTGGCACGTCCCATCAGGGCCGCCGTCGGGATGATTCCCAGCGCCGAGGCGGCGAAGACGATCGTCGCTGGCGAGTGGACCAGCTCGAGGACAACCGCAATCGGAATTAGCGGCGTGAGCAGGTAAGGCCAGCCCATCGGCGTCCGAAAAAAGGACGCGTCAAGGCGGGGCCTTCCCTGGTTCACGATCGCGAGGCCTGCTCTCTACTTAAGCAAGTTCGCGCACTTCTGCAGCTCGGCCGCAGTTTCGGCCCCTTCCCGCAGGCATTCCGCGTATTCCTTGCGGGCAGCATCGCCGCCGCTCGAGCCTTTGGAGGAGGAGTCGCCCAAGCCGCTGCCGCCGACGCTGTCCAGCAAACCGCCGAGGCCGCCTTCGAGGGCTTCGCCGATCTCAAGCGGGTTGATCCCGGCTTCCTTGAACAGCGCTTCTAGCGGCTGGGCGTCGGAGGGCGAGGAGAAACTCTGCTCTTCGTTCACCCCGGCCAGCGACATTTCCAGCTCGAGTTCGACTTTTTCGTCGGCCGCTTCGGGCGGCTGGATCGTCAGTTCGACCGCCACTTTGCGGACGATGTCGTCGTCGCCGACGTATAGGTCGATGTGGGCTTTTTTGACCGACTTGGAAAGTTCACCCCTGGCTTCTTCGAGTTCGCCGACCGGCAGCGGTCCGGCAGCCTGGAGCTGCGAGCTGCAGGCCGGATCTTCGGTCAACTGGATGATCGCGTCGATCGCCCCGGAGACGTCGACGTCGCCGCTCACTTTGGTGGTCGAGGTGCCGTCGACGTCGACGCTGCCGTCGTTGACGAGTTCTTCGGCGAACTGGCTGAACTTGATTCCTTCGGCCGCCTTCTGGCAAGCGGTGATGTCGGCGCTTTCAGAGCCTTCCTGCTGCTGAGCCTGTTCCAACGCCGACTTGACGAACCCGAAGGTGCTCGGGTCGACTTCGTAGTCGGTGCCTTCGTAGTTGATGAAAGCGCGATCGGTGAGGACCGTGAGCCCGCCTTCGAAGTCGAGGTCTTCGCCGCCAGCCGAACCGCTCGCTTCGGCGCTGATTTCGAGCTGGGGCAGTTCGCCCTTGGCGCCGGCTTCGAAGGGACCGGAGAGGTTGACTTCGACGTCGCCGCCTTCGTCGCCTTCGGAGCTAACGTGCAGCGAGAGATCGACCTCGCCGCTCTTTACGCCTTCGAGACCGGCGTCTTCGATGACCTTCTGCGGATCTTCGCCGCTGCTGTCGCTGCTGCCGCTGTCGCTGCTGCCACCGCAGGCGGCGAAGAGGCTCGCCATGGCGACGCAGGCGGCAAGCAATACAAGGATTCGGAAACGGGTCAAGGGGCGGGGCTCCTCACGATCGAGAACAGGGGCGACCGGGGATTCTAGGGCGGAGGCGGGGGCTCCTGCCCAATCCGCCGCATTCCGCGCTCTATTTCCTGGTTGACGAGCCTCATCGCCTCCACCCTGGCGAAGCGCTTGGACTCCGCCGGAACGACGCGCCAGGGCGCGCACGGCCGGTCGGTCCGCTCCAGCATCTCCTCGACCGCCTCCTCGTATTGCGGCCGCTTCTCGCGGTTGCGCCAGTCCTCGTCGGTCAGCTTCCAGGACTTCAGCGGGTCCTCGGCGCGGGCTTCGAAGCGCTTCAGCTGCTCTTGCGGCGAGATGTGCATCCAGAGCTTGACGATGATCGTGCCCTCGTCGGCAAGCGTCCGCTCGAAGTTCTCGATCTCCCCGTAGGCCCGGCCCCACTGCTCGGGGTCGGCAAAGCCCTCAACCCGCTCAACCAGCACCCGGCCGTACCAGGAGCGGTCGAAGACGGTCATTCCGCCCCAGCCCGGCAGCGCCGGCCAGAAACGGCGCAGGAAGTGGTGGCGCTTCTCGTCCTCGCTGGGGGCGGCGAACTGGGAGACGCGCACGTGGCGCGGGTCCAGCGGCGCCACCAGCCGCTTGATCGCCCCGCCCTTGCCGGAGGCGTCCCAGCCCTCGAAGACGACGACCAGCGGCGGCCCGAGCCGGCACTCCCCGATCAGGCCGCCGAGCGTCAGTCGCAGCTGGGCCAGCCGCTTGCCCTGCTCCTTCAGGCCTCGCTCTTCCTCTTCCCTGCTGAGGCTGGGCGAGAGGTCAACTTCGTCGAGGCGTCCCATAGGACGAACCTACCCGGCCCTCATTCGCCGCTATCGCCGCGGGATTCCTCAATCGGCGGCGGCCGGTCTTCGGTGGTGACGTTGGCGAGAAAGGGGAAAAGCAGGGCACCGAGGAAGATCAAGATCACGCCGGCGGCGACGAGCCAGCGGGCGCGGGTGAGGTGGCCGAGAATCCCGATCGCGAACCCCGCCAGCATCAAGGTGATGTAGGGCGTGGGGCTATGCGGGAGCAGGGCGAAGATCGGCGGGCCGAGGTCGAGCACTGAGCGGGATTATCATCGCGGCCATGGCCGAAGGCTCTGTCGCAGAGGTGAAGCAGTCCCTGGCCGATGTCGGCTACCTTGCCGACGAGCCGGCCGCGCTGGTCTCCTTCCTTGCCCAGCAGCTGGGCAAGCCGGTCCTGGTCGAGGGCCCAGCCGGCGTCGGCAAGACCGAGTTGGCGAAGGCGCTCTCGCGCGCGACCGGCCGCGAGCTGGTGCGTCTGCAGTGCTACGAGGGCCTCGACGAGGCCAAGGCGATGTACGAGTGGAACTACCGCAAGCAGCTGCTGCGGATCCAGGCCGGCGGCGAGGCCGGCTGGGACGACGTCCAGGACGACATCTTCAGCTCCGAGTTCCTGCTCGAGCGGCCGCTGATGCAGGCGATCGCCAGCCCCGAGCCGGTGGTGCTGCTGATCGACGAGATCGACAAGACCGATCAGGAGTTCGAGGCGATGCTGCTCGAGCTCCTCTCCGATTTCCAGATCACGATTCCCGAGCTGGGTCAGATCTCGGCGACGACGATGCCGATCGTCGTCCTCACCTCGAACGACTCGCGCGAGCTGACCGAGGCGCTGAAGCGACGCTGCCTCTACCTCTGGCTCGACTACCCCGACCTCGAGCGCGAGATGGAGATCGTCCGCCTGCACACGCCTGACATCTCCGAGGCCTTGGCTCGCAAGCTCGTCGAGGTGATCCGTATGGTCCGTGGCCTCGACCTGAAGAAGCCGCCCTCGATCGCCGAGTCGATCGACTGGGCTCGCACCCTGCTGCTGCTGGGCGCCGAGGACATCAACCGCGAGACCTTCACCCAGTCGATGTCGATCATCGTCAAGCACCGCACCGACATCGATCTGGTCGCCGAGCGCGTCGGGGTGAAACTTGCCGACCCCCTACGGACCGAAAGCTGACGCCGGGCCGCCCGGGATGGCGGCGAAGCTGCTCGGCTTCTGCGAGGAGCTGCGCGGCGAGGGGGTTGCCGTCGGCACCTCGGAGCTGCTCGACGCCTTCGCCGCCCTCGACCACGTCGACTGGACCTCGCGGGCCGACTTCCGCGAGGCGCTGGCGACGACGATCGCCAAGTCCCAGGACGACCGCCGCGTCTTCGAGCTGCTCTTCGACCGCTACTTCTTCCGCACCGCCGAGGCGGAGGCGGTGCAGCGAGGCGTCACCGAGCACGCCGAGGGCGGGCCGCCGGCCGGCGACGGCGAGCGCTTCGACATGGACGAGCTTTCGGAGGCGATCCGGGAAGCGATGGCAGCCGGCGACGAGGACGCGATGCGCGACCTGGCGCGGCTGGCGATCGCCGCCTTCGGCCGCAGCGAGGGCTCCGGCGTGGTCGGGGTCGACGTCCAGCGCATCCGCCGCACCCTCGGCCTTACCGCCGGCACCCAGCCGCCGACCGCGGACGGCGGCGAGCGGCCGTCGATCGACCG
Source organism: Solirubrobacterales bacterium (assembly GCA_033856415.1). Lineage (GTDB taxonomy): Bacteria > Actinomycetota > Thermoleophilia > Solirubrobacterales > 70-9 > VAYN01. The sequence goes on from JAWVFA010000026.1 coordinate 8,621, forward strand.
CGACCAGCTGACCGGGTTTGAGCGCCATCTGCGGCGCGAGCTCGAGCGCGACCTGATCGAGCGCACCGAGACCCTGCCCCCCTCGCGACCGCTGGCCGAGCTCGACCGAGCGCTGCCGACCAGCCCGACCCAGGACCTGGCCGCCGTCCACCGCGCCGTCTCGCAGATGAAGCGCCGGCTGGCGACCCTCGGCCACGAGCAACGGGGGCGGAAAAAGGGCCGCCACGTCGACGTGCGGCGGACGATGCGCGCTTCGCTGGAGACCGGCGGCGTGCCGCTGCGGCTCAAATACAGGCCCAAGCGCCCGCGCCGCCCCGAGATCTACGTCCTCTGCGACGTCTCCACCTCGGTCACCTCGGCCAGCGTCTTCTTCCTCTCCGTGCTCCACGCACTGCACGACTCGTTCCGCAAGCTGCGCAGCTTCGTCTTCATCGAGCGGATCTCGGAGGTGACCGACGTCTTCGAGCACGAGCGGGACTTCGCCGTCATCGCCCAGAAGATCTCCAGCGAGGGGGGCGTCGCCGACATCTCCGGCTACACCGACTACGGCCGTGTCTGGCTCGAGTTCCTGACCGAGATCTCCGAAGATCTCGACCCGCGCTCGACCGTGATCGTCCTCGGCGACGCCCGCACCAACGGCCGCGAGCCCCACGCCGAGGTCTTCGCCCAGATCGCCGAGCGCGCCGGTCGCCTCTTCTGGCTCAACCCGGAGCCGAAGCTGTACTGGAACTACGGCGACTCGGTGATGGCCGCCTACGAGCGCTACTGCGACGGCGCCTTCGAGTGCTGGACCACCAAGCACCTGGAGAACTTCGTCAACGTCGTCGCCGGCGCCGCCCCGGCAGCCGAATGAGGGCGCTCCTCCTCCGCCACGGCGAGTCGGTCCACAACGCCAGCCGCAGCGGCGAGCCGGCGGCCCACTCCGAGGGCGACCGGCTGACCGAGAAGGGGGTCAAGCAAGCGCACGCAGCCGGTGAGGGGCTGCGCGAGCACGGCGTGACGCGGCTGATGACGAGCCCGCTGCGCCGCGCCCGCGAAACCGCCGAAGCGGTGGCCGAGGCCCTCGGGCTCGAGCCGGAGGAGATCGACTACACGGGCGAGCTGACCTCGGGCGAGACCTTCGAGCAGGCGGTCGAGCGGGTGCGGCGGCTGAAGGCCGAGCTGGAGAGCGGCGAGGCCGACGAGCTGCCGCTGCTGGTCACGCACGGCATCTTCGCCCGCTTCTTCCTCCTCGACTCCGTCCTCGGCGAGCGCTTCGAGGCGCCGATGGCTGCCGGGATCTGGAATCTGGGATCGCACAACTGCGGGCTCAGCACCTTCGCCCACGGCGAGAGCCGCGACCCGCTCGGCGCGCCGATCTCCGGCTGGACCTGCCTCACCTGGATGGAGCGGCCGTGGAGCCGGCCCTGACGATCCGCACCGGGTCGTCAGGCGAGACCTGCCACTGCTCGTTGACGATCGCCCCCTCGGGTGGCGCCACCGGCCCATCGAGCAGCGGGTCGTCGGTCTCCCGCATCCAGTTCTCCAGCCGCTCCCGCAGCTCGGCGAGGACCTCGCCACGGGCCGGGTCGGCGGCGACGTTCTGTCCCTCCTGTGGGTCGAGCACCAGGTCGTAGAGCTGCTCCTCCGGGACCTCCTGCTCCCCCCATCCCGCCTCGACCAACAGCTCCTTGGTGCCGCTGTCGTCGCAGTTAGCCAGGACCGGATGCGGGTATTCGTCAAACCTCCTTATGTACTTCCAACGCTCGGTCCGGATTGCCCGGTGAGGCTGGTAGGCAGCGTGATACGTCGTCTCGGAGAAGATCGCGTCGTGGAGGCTGTCGACCTCCCCACGCACCAGTGGCATCAGCGAGGTGCCCTGCAACCAGTCCGGGTGCTCGGCGCCGGAGAGGTCGCAGAGGGTCGGGAAGACGTCGAGGTGACTGACCGGCGCGTCGACCACCTTGCCGGGATGGAAGCCCGGGCCGCGGACGATCAGCATCACCCCGGTGCCGCGATCGAAGAGGGTGGCCTTGGCGCCCGGGAAGGCGACGCCGTGGTCGGTGGTGCAGATGACGACGGTGTTCTCGACCAGGCCGAAATCGTGCAACGCGTGCAGGACGGCGCCGATCCCCTGATCGAGCGAGCGAGCGCTGGCCTTGAACTCGGCCATGTCGCGCCGGGTCACCCGCGTGTCGGGCAGGTTGGGCGGCGGCTGCGAGTAGAGCGTGTCGCGGACCGAGGTCGGGGCGGCGAATTCGCGGTGGGTCTCGAAAAACCCGACCGACATGAACCACGGCTCGGCCGGCGCCTCGCGCAGCGTCTGGATCGTCAACGGAGCGACAAAGGAGGCGTTGTTCTGGCCCACCGGGACGACCTCGTCGTAGCCGATCACGCCCGGGTCGAGGGAGACGTGCTGCTCGCCGATCAGGATCGAGCGGTAGCCGACCTCGCGCAGAGTGTGGACCCAGTGCTGGCGGTAGTCGTACAGCTTCCAGCCGCGGTGGGCGAGCCCGAACATGCCGTTGTTGTGGCAGTAGAGCCCGGTGAGGAGGCTGGCGCGGCTGCCCGAGCAGGTCGGCGCGGCGCAGAAGGCCTCGCGGAACAGAACCCCCTGGTCGGCCAGCATCTGGATATTCGGCGTCGGCACCTGAAACCCGTAGGGCTGGACCCAGCGGCCGGTGTCGTGCGAGTGGATGTAGAGGATGTTGGGTCGGGACACCGCCCTTCAGGTTACCGACCGGCCCCTGTTTATCTCTTTGTTGATAAGGATAGTTAGGAAAGATATGCAACCCGATCGCTCCTATCTCGTCTGCGCCACCCCCCGCAGCGGCAGCACCCTCGTCTGCCACGCGCTGGAGGAAACCGGCGTCGCCGGCCGCCCCGAGGAGTACTTCGAGGCGCTGCGCCACTCGGGTCGCCCGCGCCGGCCGGAGGAATACTTCCTCGGCGTCGAGGACCAGTCGATCCGCGACCACCTTGGCGAGCGCAGCGTCGGCTCGGACCCGCAGCCCCGCTCCCCCCTCTGGAGCCGCGCCGCCTACGACCGCTACCTCGAGTGGGCCTTCGAGACCGGAACCACCAAGAACGGCATCTTCGGCGCCAAGCTGATGTGGGGCTACTTCGGCGAGTTCGTCAGCCTGCTGCGCAACATACCCGCCTGCCGCGACGTGCCGCTGGCGGAGCTGATGCCGGCGGTCTTCCCCAACCTCACCTTCGTCCGGGTCGTCCGCGCCAACAAGGTGCGCCAGGCGGTCTCGCTCTGGAAGGCGGTGCAGACGGCGACCTGGCGCGAGGACCAGGCGAACGCCAAGGCGGCCTCGGTCGAGGACGACGGCTCGCCGCCCTACCGCAGCTTCGTCGAGGCACACCGCCCGCAGCTGCGCTTCCACTACCGGGCGATCGACCACCTCCTCGAAGGGCTGCTGATCGAAGAGGCCTCCTGGGACGCCTTCTTCGAGCACTCGGGGATCAAACCGATCCTCGTCCTCTACGAGAACTTCGCCGCCGACTACGAGACCAGCACCCTCAACTTGCTCGAGCGGCTCGATCTCACCTGCGCCGAGGACTTCGAGTTCGAGCCGCGGATGAAGCGCCAGTCGGACCGGATCAACGACGACTGGACCAAGCGCTACAGCGAGCTGCGGCTGGGCAGGGACTTCGACCTGGTGCCGGCGCCGGTGGAGGAGAAGACGGGCTGACGCGCGCGGCGCGGCAGCGCTTTACCGAGCGACCCAGGCGTCCTTGGAGGAGGCGAGGTCGCTGACCACGCTCGGCAGCTCGCCGGAGACGAGGTCGGCGAGGGTGACCTCCTCGAGCACGGTGCGGAGGCTGGCGCGGACCGCGATCCAGACCTCCTGAAGGTGTTTGGAGTTGCCGCGGTACTCGATGTCCTCGGGGGGGGTCGACTGCACGTGGGCGATCGGGCCCTCGACGGCGCGGACGATCTCGGCCACGGTCACCTCGTCGGCCGGGCGCGCCAGCCAGTAGCCGCCCTTCGCCCCGCGCCGGGCGCGGACGATGCCGTGGTGCTTTAGCTCGAGCAGGATGTGCTCGAGAAACTGAAGCGGGATGTCTTGGGCCTCGGCCAGGCGCTCGCCCTTGACGGGTGCCTCCTCCGCCTGGGCGGCGGCAAGCTCGGCAGCGGCCCGCACCGCGTAGTCGGCCTTCGCGGAAACTCGCATGTATCTAGTAAATCAGTCGGCGGGCAGCGTCCGCGCCAGTGCCGCGGTCTGATCCGCCTCTTGCTGGCGCTGCTGCTCGCGGCGGCGGTTGATCCAGTGCGGCGCGTAGAGGATCGCGCCGAGGCCGATGGCGGCGATCGCGGCGGCGATCGGCCAGACGTCGGGGTCGCCCTTCTGCACGGTGACGATTCCCGACCCGATCAGGACAAGGCCGAGCGCGGTGCGGAGGAAACCCTGCGGTGCCCGGTCCGAAAGCGAGGCGCCGATGACCACGCCGGGGATGCTGCCGAGGAGGATGTTGGCGGCGAGGACGAAGTCGACGTTGCCGCCGACCCAGTGGGCGATGCCGGCGGCCCAGAGCAGGATCGCGGCGTGGAAGACGTCGGTGCCGACGACTTTTTTCGGCGCCAGGCGATAGACGGCGATCAGCAGGATCGCGATCACCGTGCCGGAGCCGGCCGAGGTGATCCCGATCACGAAGCCGGTGGTGGCGCCGATCACGATCGCCGCGACTTTGTGCCGCCGCTCGACCTCGAAGCGGTCGCGCTCGTCGATCAGGTTGCGCAGGATCAGCGCCCGGGTGAGGGTGATGACACCGACCATCAGCAGGGTGCCGCCGAGGACGGCGTAGACCAGTTCCTCGAGGCGCGCTTCGCCGACCTTGGTCTGCAGCCAGGAGACGAGGATCACGCCGCCGACGGCCGAGGGCACGCTGCCCAGCGCCAGCCACTTGACCAGGTCCATGTTCACCGTCTTCATCCGCAGGTGGCGCCAGCCGCCGACGGTCTTGGTCACCGCCGCGTAGAAGATGTCGGTGCCGATCGCGGTGGTCGGCGAGATCCCGAAGATGAGGATCAGGAGCGGGGTCATCAGCGAGCCTCCGCCCATGCCGGTCATACCGACGAGTACGCCGATTCCCAATCCGAAGAGGACGATTGCCGGGTCCATGAATGATCTAAGGCTCCGCACCTACTGATTTCGACTTTCCTGACCTTCTTGGTCAGGAGTGCGGAGTGCGCCAGGATACCAGGATGAAGCCCGAACTTGGGGGAACTCGAACCGTGGAACCGCCGTCGCCGCCGCGACCCCAGGCGCCCGCCGACGCGATCGTCCTGCGCGGCGTCAGCCACGCCTACGCCGATCTGCGGACCCTGGACAGAATCGAGCTCGAGGTGCCGGCGCACGGCGTCCTTGGCCTGGTCGGGCCCTCCGGTTGCGGCAAGTCAACCCTGCTGGAACTGGTTTGCGGCCTGCGCGAGGCCACCGGCGGGACGATCGAGGTGGGAGGCGCGGCCGACGCCGCAGAGCGACTCGCCCGCTGCGCCTTCATGCCCCAGCGCGACCTGCTGCTGCCCTGGTACTCGGCGATCGACAACGCCGCGTTGGCCCTCCGCAACCAGGGGATGGGACGACGGGAGGCGCGGGCCGCCGCCGTCGGCCTCTTCGAGCGCTTCGGCCTGGAGGGGTTCGAGGCGGTGCGCCCCGACGAGCTCTCGGGCGGGATGCGACAGCGGGTCGCCTTCCTGCGGACCCTGATCGCCGGCAAGCCGGTGCTGGCGCTGGACGAGCCCTTCGCCTCGCTCGACGCGATCACCCGCGCCGAGATGCAGGAGTGGCTCGCCGCCGCCCTGCGCACCGACCCCCGCACCGCCATCCTCGTCACCCACGACGTCGAGGAGGCGCTCTACCTCTCCGACCGCGTCGCCGTGCTCTCGGCGCGGCCGGGGCGGATCGTTGCCGAGCTCGTCTCCCCCACTCCGCGCGCCGCCGACCGCAACGCCGCCGTCACCGACCCCGCTTTCGTCGCCGCCCGCGAGGAAGCCCTGCGAGCGCTGCGCGAGGGCGCACGGTGAGGCGCTGGCTGCTGCCCCTGGGCCTGATCGCCCTGCTGCTCGGCCTCTGGCAGCTCGCCTGCTCGACCGGCACGATCGCCGACGCGCTCGACCTCGAGAGCTTTCTCGTCCCCTCGCCGTCGGAAATCGCCAGCTCGCTCTGGGAGAACCGCGGCCTGCTCGCCGAAAACGCCTGGGTGACCCTGCGCGAGATGCTGCTCGGCATCGTCGCGGCGCTCCTCGTCGGCGTCGGCTTCGCCGTCCTCATGCACCGCTGGCGGGTCTTGCGGGACGCCGCCTACCCGCTGGTCGTCGCCTCGCAGACGATCCCGATCGTCGTCATCGCGCCGATCCTGGTCGTCTGGTTCGGCTACGGGATCACGCCCAAGGTGGCGATCGTCGCCCTGATCTGCTTCTTCCCGATCACCGTCAACACCCTCGACGGCCTGCGCTCGGTCGACCCCGAGGCGGTGAAGATGATGCGCAGCCTCGATGCCTCCCGCTGGCAGCGGTTCTGGCGGGTGGAAGCGCCGGCGGCGCTGCCGAACTTATTCACCGGCGTGAAGATCGCCGTCGTCGTCGCCCCGATCGGCGCTGTCTTCGCCGAGTGGTCCGGTTCGAGCTCGGGCCTCGGCCACCTGATCCAGTCCGATACCGCCTATTACCTGGTCGCCCGCCAGTTCGCGACCGTGGCCGTCCTCTCGGCCCTGGCGCTGGCATTGATCGGCCTAACCGCGCTGGCGGAGCGGCGCGTCGTCACTTGGCGATAGAACTCCTGCGATGACGCGCCACCGGATATGGGCCCTGGCCCTCGCCGTCCTCGCCTTGACCCTCGCCCTCGCCGCCTGCGGCGAGAAGTCCGAGGAGACGACCGGCGACCGCGAAGGCTTCGGCCTGACGCTCGACTTTTACCCCAACCCCGATCACGCCGGGATCTACATGGCGGAGAAACTCGGCTACTTCGAAGAAGCCGGGCTGGATGTCTCCATCGCCACCCCGTCCGACCCCTCGCTGCCGATCAAACTGGTCGCGACGGGCCGCTCCGACCTCGCCGTCTCCTACGAGCCGGAGGTGGCGCTGGCCCGGGAGCAGGGTCTCGACGTAGTCGCGATCGCCGCCCTCGTCAACCGGCCGCTGACCTCGCTGATCTGGCTGGGGAAGTCAGGGGTCAAAGGCGTCGGCGATCTCAAGGGCAAGACGGTCGCCACCGCGGGCATCCCGTACCAGGACGCTTTCCTGAAGACGATTCTCGCCCGGGTCAAGCTCACCCCCGGCGACGTCAAGGCGGTGAACGTCGGCTTCGGCCTCCTCCCTGCCCTCGTCGGCGGCTCGGCCCAGGCGATGCTCGGTGGCTTCAGCAACGTCGAGGGAGTCGACCTGCGCGAACGCGGCAAAGCCCCCGTCGTCACGCCGGTCGACAAGCTCGGCGTCCCGACCTACGACGAGCTGGTCCTCGTCGCCCGGCGGCAGAGCCTGGAAGAAAACCCGGAGAAGTTCCGCCTCTTCCTCGCCGCGCTCGAGCGCGGCACCGAGGCGGCGGTGGCTCAACCCGGCGCCGCAACCAAGGCGATCGCCGAAGCCAACCCGGACCTGGAACCGAAGCTGACCGCGGCGGAGGTCAAAGCGACGCTGCCGCTGCTGGGCGCGCGGACCGAAGGGCAGCCCTACGGCTACATGGACCCCGAGGAGTGGTCGACCTTCGCCGGCTGGATGCGGGACAACGAACTGATCGACTCGCTGCCGACGGCGGGCGAGCTGCTCGACAACGGCTACTTGCCCTCGGGCGAAATTCCCGAATAGCCGAGCGCACCTTCGGCGATCAGCCTGCTGACCTCGCGGTCGGGCATCGCGGCGTGGAAGAGGTGCCCCTGCGCGTAGTCGCACTCGAGGCGTCGCAGCTCGGCAAGCTGCACCTCGCTCTCGACACCCTCGGCGATCACCTCGAGCGAGAGCGCCCGCGCCATGCCGATGATCGCCTCGACGATCGCCGTCGCCTCCTGCTCGATCCCCAGCGCGTCGACGAAGGAGCGGTCGATCTTCAGGGCGTGGAAGGGGAAGCGGTTGAGGTAGGCGAGTGAGGAGTAGCCGGTGCCGAAGTCGTCGAGGACGAGGCGGACGCCGAGCTCGTTCAGCTTTTCCAGCGAGGAGATCGCGTTAGCCGACTCCTCGACAAGGACGCTCTCGGTGATCTCGAGACGCAGGTGGACCGGGTCGATCCCGGTGCGGGCGATGACCTCCTCGACCGTGTCGGCCAGGTCGCGGTGAGCGACCTGGCGGGCGGAGAGGTTGACGGCGACATCGAGCGGGCGCGAGTCGGGCCGCAGCTGGTGCCACTCCAGGGCCTGACGGCAAGCGCGCTCCTGGACCCAGCGCCCGATCGGCTCGATCAGGCCGCTGTCCTCGGCGATCGAGACGAACTCGGAGGGGTCGAGCAACCCGCGCTCGGGATGGCGCCAGCGCACCAGCCCCTCCAGCCCATCGATTTCACCTGAGCGCAGGTTGACGACTGGTTGGTAGTACAGCGCCAGCTCGTCGCGGTCGAGCGCGTGGCGCAGCTCGCGTTCGACCTCCAGCCGGCGCATCGCCCCCGCCCGCATCTCGGCGTCGAAGAGCACGCAGCGGGCGCGGCCACCCTCCTTGGCGCGGTACATCGCGGCGTCGGCGTCGCGGATCAGCAGCTCGGCGTTGACGGTGCGCTCTTCGGAGGCGCGGGCGACGGCGACCCCGATGCTGGCGCTGACGAAGTGGTCGACGCCGTCGAGCGAGAAGGGCTGGGTGAAGGCCGAGGCGACGCGGTCGGCGATCGCCACCGCCTCGCCTTCGTCGGCCAGGCGGTCGATCAGAATCCCGAACTCGTCGCCGCCGAAGCGGGCGACGACGTCCCCCGGCCGCAGGTGCGAGCGCAGGCGCGGCGCTACCGCCCGCAGCAGGGCGTCGCCAGCGTGGTGGCCGAGGCTGTCGTTGATCAGCTTGAAATGGTCGAGGTCGAGGAAGAGGATCCCCACGGGCGAGCCGGAGACCGTCGCTTTGTCGAGCGCCTCGCCGAGCGCGTCGACGAAGCTGAGCCGGTTTGGCAGGCCGGTGAGCGAGTCGTGGAGGACGCGGTAGCGCAGCGCCTGGTCGGCGGCGTGGCGCTCGATCGCGTCGGCGAGCACGTTGGCGGCCGCCTGGACGAAGGGCACGTCCTTGGCGGTGAAGCGGTGCGGCTCGGTGGCGTGGACGTCGAGCACACCGAAGGGTCGGTTCTTGCCGTCGATCACCACCGCGAGGCTGCTGGCGGCGCCGAAGACGCGCAGCACCGGCGGCATCGTGTGGCGGGTCTCCTGGTTCCAGTCGGCGACGATCGCGTGGGTGCCGGAGTCGAGCGCGGCGCCGGCGTGAGAGTCGCGGGAGGCCGAGACCCGGCGGCCCGCCCCGACCACCGACTCCTCGAGGCCGGCGCGCAAGTTGAGGCGGCGCCCGTCGCGGCCGAGCTCCCAGATGCAGGCGCTGTGGACGCCGTCGACTTTGCCGATCAGCTCGGTGGCCGCCTCCATCATCTCCTGCGGGTCGCTGTTCTGCATTGCCCGCTCGCCGAGGCGGGCGACCACTGCCTGCTGGGAAAGCGCTCGCTGCAGCTCGTTCTCGGTCTCCTTGCGGGAGCTGACGTCGTAGAGGACCCCGTGCCAGACGGGAATCCCGTCCTCGTCGGCTTCCAACACCGCCTCGTCGTGGATCCAGACGACCTTCCCCTCGCGGGTGTGCATCCGGTATTCGACCGGCGTCGTGTCGCGCTTGCCGAGGTTGTCGTCGGTCTCCAGGTCAAGAGCCCGCTGGCGGTCCTCCGGGTGCAGGAGACTGGACCAGAGGCCGGGATCGCGGATGAACTCTTCCGGGCGGTAGCCGAGAATCTCCTCGACCTGCGGGCTGACGTAACGCCAGCGGCCCCGCTCGCCGAGCTCGGCGGTATAGACGATCACCGGCAGGCGCTCGACCAGGCGCTGGAAGTCATGCCCGCCAGCGGCGAGCTGGTCGAGAAAGCGCTTTACCTCGTGCTCGGGCCAGTTCCTGTCGGCGGGCTCACGCATCCCTCTCGCTCATCGGTTGCGCGGCAGTCACCCTTGAGCGCTGCCGGCTGACAATCTCAGGCAGCGAGGCGCATCGGCGGCCCCGCGGCCACCAATCGGTACAGAGCGGAGAGGGTCAGTGCCCCAACCAGGCCCCGATAGGGCTCATAAGGCGCGTAGAACTCTTCGACCTCGGGAATCGTCGCCCGCCTCCCGCCGCCGCCCAGACGACCCACGAGCTTGATGTAGCCAAGGTCGCCGGCGGGCAGAGAATCCACCTCGTTGCGGCCGAACAGACCGAGGCACTGAACGGTCCAGGGGCCGATCTGGGGCAAAGCCAGCAGCCGCCGATCGCCGTCGGCGCTCTCGATCCGGCAGCGACCGGCAGCGACGTCGCGGGCCAGCCGCCGCAGCGCCACCGCACGTTTGCCGACGAGCTCCATCTGCTCCAGTTCGGCCGGAGCGCGGCCGGCGATCGCGACCGGGCCGGGAACGTCGCGCAGCGCCTCGCGCCCGTCCCCCAGCCGCGCTCCCCAGCGGCCGGCGATGCGGCGCTCGATCAGGGCCGCCTGCCGCGCCTCGATCAGCTGCCCGACCACCGCCGCGGACAGCGCCTCCCACGGCCACGGCCGGCCTTTCGGGCGGAAGTCGGGCATCCGTCGAATCAGCGGCCCGACCAGGCGATCGCGGCGAAAGCGCCGGTAGAAGTCGGTGAGGTCGACGTCGACCCAAAGAGCGCAACGCATTCGCTCGATCGCTTCCTCGAGCTGCTCCCGTCCCGCCGGCCCAGGGCACGGCGGCGCCTCGATCGGCGGCCGCAAGACGAGCACCGGGTCGATTGCCTCGGCGCGAAACCGCACCCGGTCGCGCAGCGGCTGCCAGGCCCGCACGAGGACCGGGCTGCCGCCGAGGTGGAGGAGCCGGGTCGCGACCCCGCCCCGCACCCGCAAGGTGCGATCGGAGCTCCCCCGCGGCATCCGGAAGGGCGACGGCGGCCGAATCTCGGCTTCAGCGACCGAGCAAGTGAACATCAACCAGGAACGACCGGCTGGCGACGACGTTCTGACGGTCGCGGCGGCGACCGGCGAGGCGACGCGGCGCCCGTGCTCTAGAGGCAGCACCGCTGACGGCGCGCACGGCGGCGACCGTGGCGGCGCCGGCGAGGACCCCGCCGGCGGCGGCGATCGCGGCGCTCTTCACCTCCGGGCGCAGAACCGGCAGCGAGGACCCAGAAGGCTCCTCATAGCTCGAAGGCAGGGGACGAACCGGATCGGTGGCGTCCCGAGGGCCGACGTCTTCTTCGGCGATGACCTCGCCGTCTACCTGCAGCTCATCCACCCCGGCGACTCTAGCGCGGGCCGGGGTCGGCCCCGGCGAGAGATCGCTCGTAAAGACGGTACTTCTTGACGATCTTGCCGCCCATTCCCTCCATCGCCCGGTTCATCGGCTTGTTCGTCTCCAAAATCCAGCCCATCTCGCCCCACTTGATCTTGTCGGGCTGGGCCGCCATCTTGATGTGCTCGAGGTAGAGGCCGGCGGCGACCCCGGTGTGCCGGTAGTCGTGCTTGACCCCGAGCGCGAAGACCCGCAGGCGGTCGATCTTCCGCCGCCCGAGCAGGAATTTCGCCCAGCCGAAGGGCAGCAGGCGACCGTTGAGCCCGGCCAGAACCCGGTTGATGTCCGGCAGGGTGAGAGCCGCGCCCACCACCTCGCCGTCTTTTTCGGCCATGAAGGTCCATTCCTCGTCGAGCACCTGCTTCAGGTTCTTGGCCTGAAACTCGACCTCGGCGTCGGTGATCGGGACAAAGCCCCAGTTGTCGCCCCAGGCCTCGTTGTAGACGTCCATGAAGCGTCGTACCTCGCCAGCCATGTCGCGCTTGCGCATGTTGCGGATCGTGATTCCTTCGTCGCGCAGCGCTTTCTCGGCGGCCTCGTGGATCGAAGGGTCGAATTTCTCGCCCTCCTTCAGCTCCCCCATCCGCAGCTCCCACATCAGCACGTCCATCGCCTTGCCGAAGCCCTCGGCCTCGATCAGCCGTTGGTAGTAGGGCGGGTGCCAGGGCTCGAGGATCATCGGCCGGCGCTCGAAGCCCTCGATCAGGATCCCGATCTCGTCGTTGGTGGTGAAGTCCATCGGCCCTAGCAGCCGCTCGCGGCCCCGAGCGATCGCCCACTCGGTCGCCGCGTCGAACAGCGCCCGCACCACCTCCGGGTCCTCCTCCGCCTCGAAGAAGCCGAACATCGCGTCCTTGCCCCCCTGGTAGGAATCCCAGCGGCTGTCGAGGTGAGCGGTGATGCGACCGACCGGCTCGCCATCGCGTTCGGCGAGGAAGTACTCGGCCTCGCCGTGCTCGAACCAGGGGTTCTTCTTGCGATCGAGGAACTGCATCCGCTCGAAGACCAGCGGCGGCACCCACTGCTCGCTCTCGCGATGGAGCCGGAACGGGACCTTGACGAAGCGCTTCAGCTCGCTGCGGGTGCGAACGGGCCGGATCGACACACTTGCCATGTGGGCCGCAACCTACACTCTGGAGCGATGAGCGAGACCGCCAAGGCGCCCGTCGACGTCTTCGAGAAGGCCCGCAGCCACGACCGCCTCGAGCAGCTCGAAGCCGCCAAGGAGCACGACCTCCTCCCCTATTTCCGCCTGCTTACCTCGCAGGCCGGCCCCGTTGTCGAGATGGAGGGCCGAGAGACGATCATGCTCGGCTCCAACAACTACCTCGGGCTGACCGGGGACGAGCGGGTCAAGGAGGCAGCGCGGGAGGCGTTGGAGACCTACGGGACCGGCGTCACCGGCTCGCGCCTGCTGAACGGGACCACGCCGCTCCACCTCGACCTGGAGAAGGAGTTGGCAGCGTGGATGCGGACCGAGGACGCGATCGTCTACACGACCGGGTACCAGTCGAACGTCGGCTGCATCGGCACGATCCTCGGCCCCGGCGACACCGTCATCTGCGACTCCGGCGACCACGCTTCGATTCTCGACGGCTGCCGCCTCTCCGGCGCCAAGCTGCGGCCCTTCCGCCATAACCGCATGGACAAGCTGGAGAAGATGCTGCAACGGGCGGCAGAGGACGGCGGTGGCGTCCTCGTCATCGTCGACGGCGTCTTCTCGATGGAGGGCGACGTCTGCGACCTGCCGCGCATCGTCGAGCTCTGCAAGGCCCACGGCGCCCGCCTGATGGTCGACGAGGCACACGGCGCCGGTGTCCTCGGCGCCCGCGGCGCCGGGGCCTGCGAGCTGTTCGGGCTCGAGGACGAGGTCGACCTGCGGATGGGGACCTTCTCCAAGAGCCTCGCCTCCTGCGGTGGCTTCATCGCCGGCCCGGCCGACGTGATCGAGTACCTCCGCATCTCTTCGCGCTCGTTCATCTTCAGCGCCTCCGCGGTCCCCGCCGCCGTGGGCGCGGCGCTGGGGGCGCTGCGGGTAATCCGCTCCGATGGCCCCGAGCTCTTCGAGCGGCTGCTCGCCAACGCCGAGTACCTGCACGAGGGATTGCGCCATCTGGGCCTGCAGGTCGTCGAGCCGGGGACGCTCCCCGACGGCACCGTGGCGACCACCCCGGTGGTGCCGGTGGTCGTCGGCGACGACTGGCAGGCGGTGCTGCTCTGGAAGGCGCTGTTCGACGCTGGCGTCTACACCAACGTCGCGATCCATCCCGCGGTCCCACCCGGCGGGGCGCTGCTGCGGACGAGCTTGATGGCGACCCATGAGCGCGAGCACCTCGACGGGGCCCTGGGGACGATCGCGCGGGTGATCCAGAACTTCCCGGACCTGCCGCGCACTTAATTTTTTGGTCACAAGAATTTGACATCCCCCCGTTGGGTGAGTTTCGGGCTTGTCCGGAAATTGACAAGGCGAGGGATGGGTCGAAATTGTTGCTCTTAGCGAATGGGTCGGACGTCATTTTGCTGGCGGCGGGTTGACGCCCGGCACCCCGAGACATAGCTTGGCCCCCTCGCCGTAACGACCCAGGCGGGGCGTTCGGGAAGAGAGAGTCGGTCCGGCAGGACAAGGCCCCCTCGAGGGGCATGGGATGCCACGGCCGGACGCGACATACCCCAGTTATTCGATTCCTTTGAAGGGAGGAGTCCAGTGGAAGCTGCCTCAACGGCACCACCATCGACCATCGCGGCCTCAGCAGAGGCACCGCAGCACATGAGGGCCCTGGAGAGAGCCAACATGGTGCGCCTTGCCCGTGCGGAGCTGAAGCGCGCGATCGCGCGAGGAGACATGGATGCCGCGGAGGTGGTTCGCGACTGCCCGTGGGAGACCGAGAGCATGACCATCGCCGAGTTGCTGACCAGCCAGCGCCGCTGGGGCCGGACCCGGGCCCGCAAGTTCCTCATGCCCCTCTCCCTCAACGAGAACAAGCAGCTGGGAACGCTGACCTCCCGGCAGCGACGGGTTCTCGCCAGCGAGCTTTCGGGCCGGGGCGCCGGGCGGGAAGCGCTAACCGTTTAGGCGTTGCGAGGCCGCGCCTTGGCGCGGCCTCGCGCTTTTCCCGCGCCTTGGCGCGGCCTCGCGCATTACCCGCGCATCCCACCGACCCGGAAGCTGAGGCCTCCAGAGGCGCGCTGGAATGCGCGGCGGGCCAGATAGAAGACGATCGCGAAGGCAACCGCGCCGATCGCCAGCGCCACCGCCAGGATCTGATCGGCTGCGTAGAAGACGAGACCGGTGGTGAGGACGAACGCCGCGCCCGCCAGCAGCGTCGTGTGGGAGCGGTAGCCGGCGAAGTGCTCCCGGATCGCCACCTCGAGACCGCCCAGCCCCGCCAGGGCGACACCGATCCCGATCGCGGTCGGGTTGCCGCTGAACACGCCGATCGCCAGGGCGACGATGCCGGCGAGAATGACGAGCTCGGCGAGCGGCGCGTTGCCCCATGGCGCCGGCGGCCGCTCGTCAGCCGATCCGACCCGCTTGGCGGGCCTGGTCTTATCGGTCAACGGCCGCGAGCCGCCCGGCTAAGGGACATCCGGAGGAGACCTTGACCCGCCACCAGCCCATCAGCATCCCGATCGGACCGAGCCGGGGACGCGAGTGCCAGTGTCCGCAGCCGTGCAGGCCGAGGTCCTCGCGCGAGACGCGAACCCACTTGTAGTCCTGGGGCGCGGCGAGCATCCGCTCGACCAGATCCCGGTTGCAGTCCTCGACCCGCTGGCGCTCCACCAGCGCCTGCCGGGCCTCGGAGACGCGGGCAGCCAGGCCGTCGCGAACCGCCTCGAGCTCACCGAGGTCGAGCACCCGCGGCTCTGCCGCGAGGGCTTCGACCCGGTGCGGTACCTCGGTGTGGCCGAAGGCCTCGGCGAAGAGTCCTGCCAGTTCGGTCTCGAGCTTGGCGATCTGCGTGCGGAGCTGCAGCCGCGCCTCGCGCTCGTCGACCGCGACGCCAAACCCGGAAAGCTCGTCTTGTCTCAGCAGAGCAGGCATCCCGGAAAGTGTAGTCACGCCGCCTCCAGAGTCGAAGCGGCCATCCACAAAGCCTCCTCGACGGCGATCTGCGGAACTCCCTTCACCTGAACCGCAGCCACCGCCAGGCGGCGGCTCGAACGCTCCACCGCGCTGCCCTCAGCGGTCGGGCCGAAGAGGAGGCCGAGCGGGCGCAACTCGTCGGCGATGACGAGGGTTCCCTTCGCCATCTCCCCGGGCATCCCGGCAAGAGACTCGCCGGGAGCCGAGTCGCGGATGCAGAGTCGGCCCTCGACCCGATCGGCATCAAAGGCGCGTAGGGCGACGCCGGTCTCGACGATCGCGATGTCGAGCGCGTCCCTCGGCACCCCGTTGCTGCGGAAGCCGCCGTCGTGGAGGCGGTCGAGGGCGAGCTGCTCGACGGGGGTGCGGGTGCGGTCCGGGTCGAGACCGATCTGGCGGAAGAAGACGCGGTAGGCCCAGGGGATCGGCCGTTCCCGCAACCGGATCGCCTGCGAACCGTAGGTCCGGTCGGAGAGGTCGCGGAGCCGCCTGCGGACCGGCTCGGGGCTCTTCCCGGGCTTCGCGTCGACTTCGACCCAAGCGATGCCGAGGCCGGGGAACTCGGAGGCGATGTGGGGCGCGACCCAGCCCTGTTGTGGCGCCGGCACCCACCCCAATCGCTGGCTAGCGGGATCGGCGCTCATCTCAGCTCGGTTCCGCGGCGGCGGTCGCCGCGAGGAGCCGGTCGACCCGGTCGCTCAACTGGGGGACGGTGAGCTCGCCGACGCTGGCGCTCTGCAGGGTGCCGCCGGGGTAGACGAAGGCGAAGGTCGGGCAGAGGCCGATTCCGTAGAGGCCGGCGACGGCGCCGTCGCGGTCGTATCCCACCGGCATCGTCCAACCGCGCTGGCGGATCAGTTCGCGAAGCGTGTCGCGATCGTCGCGGATGTCCAGCGAGAGGAAACCCACCCGTCCACGGTAGCGCCGGAAGACCCGCTCGACCAGGTCCTGTTGCTGAACACAGTCGTTCCCCCCTTTGCTGAACCAGAACGAGATCACCAGGGGCCGGTCGAAGAGGTCGCAGACCCGGATCGATTCCGCCAGCTCGACACGGCAGGCAGGGGACCGCTGGGGATCCTCCGGGCAGGGCAGCGCCGCGGTTTCGCAGTCGTCCTGGGCGACGTTGGCGTCCCCTTCGAGCTGGCCCGCTCCGGCGGGCACCGCGAACTCCGGCAGCGGCCAGCGCGGCGGCAGCTTGTCGAGACCAAGCGTCTCACCTCCCCCACCCCCCTCGATCGTGTTGACGGTCGCGACCGCGAGGATGGCGAGGAAGAGGAGGCCGACGACGATCGAATAGCGGTCCCTCATCGCCGCTCCAACAGCAGCAGGGTCGCCGGCAGAATCAGCAGCACCCCGACCAGGGCGGCGCCGAGGTCGACGACGGTGACCAGGCCGAAGTCCCGCAACATCTGCACGTCGCTGGCGATGAGGACGGCGAACCCGGCGACCGCGGTCGCGCCGGAGGCCAAGACCGCAGCCCCGGTACGCGAATAGGCGCGCCCCAGGGCCTCCTCGACCCCGGCGCCCGCCTCGCGCTCCTCGTGGAAGCGCCCGCTGAGCAGCACCCCGAACTCGGTCGCGATCGCAATCGTCAGAGCACCCAGGGCCGCCGACATCGGGTTCAGCGGGATACCGGTGAGCCAGAGGAGCAGCGACGCCCACCCGGTCGCCAGCACCGTCGGCACCAGCGGCACGAGCGCCCGCCGCCAGGAGCGGTAGATCAGGAGCAGCGCGAGCCCGACGAGCACAATTCCGGCCAGCGCCAGCCAATACCGGCTGCTCGAGAGGGCACCCGCCGATTCCGCCGCGATCACCGACAACCCCGCAAGCTCCACCTCTACACCCTCCGGCGGCTCCCCAACCGCGTCCCGCACCCGATCGACGAGCTTCTGTTGGTCATCCAACGATTGCGCCCTGATCCCAAACGAGATCAGCGCCTGGCGCCCGACTTCCCCAGTCTGGGGGTCGAGCGGAGCCACCTGCCTCAGCGCGTAAGGCGACAGCGCCGAAAGCGTCGCATCGATCCGTTTCGCGGTAGGCCGTTCTTCGCCCTTCACCAAGAAGTCCGAGAGTGCGGGCCCAGGACAGATTTCGGCCTTGAGGCAATTCGGACTTTCCCCGCTGAAGCCGCCAGCCTCGAGAGCCCGCTGCTTGAACCCCGCCATCCACTCGACCACCTGAGGATCGGTGAGGTCGTCGGCTTCGATGCTCACGTCGAGCTCTCCCGACACCCCGGTGGTGTCCTGAAGCTCGTTCAGCCCTTCGACCGCCTTCACGTTCTGAGGCGCCAGCTCCCTAATGTCAGTGACGGTTTCGACCTGGGTCCCGGCCGCCCACCCCATCACCGCCAGGCCGATACCGACGGCCAATACGACCTCTGGATAGGTTCGCGCCAGGGACAGGAGGCGCTCTGGCGGGCGGGTCCTGTCACGGGAGGGAGACGCCTGCGCTGGATGCTCGGCATCTCCCTCCCGCGCCACCCGCCCGAGGAGCGTCAATGCCCCCAGTCCCACCGTCAGCGCAAGGACGAAGGCAATGATGATTCCGAGCGTGAGAACCCAGCCGAAGCCGCGAACCATCGGGATCGGAGAAAGCTGGAGCGCAAGAAATCCAACTGCCGTCGCGGTGCAAGCGGCGGCAATCGTCGGCCCGCTTCGGGTGGCCCCCTCGATCACCGAGGCCGATTCAGCTGAGCGCGCTTGGAACTGGATCGCGTAATCGACCGCGAGCCCGATCAAGATCGGCAACGCCGCGATCGAGGCCATCGTCAGCGACCCGCCGACGAGCGCAAGCAGCCCAAACGTGATCGCCGCGGCAAGCAGCGCGATCGCCAGCGGCAGCAGCGGCCAGCGCGATTTGAAGACGAGGAAGAGCACGAGCGCCATCACCGCGACGGCGATCGCGAATAGGACGAGCAGCGCATCCTTGAGCGCGTCGGCGACGCCGTCGATCACCACCGGCGCACCGGAGACGACATAGCTGCCGCCTTCGAGCTCGAAGCAGGGCGCGGGTTTCCCCTGCTCCTTACAGGCCTTGCGCGGGGTCGTGTCTTCGACCGCGGCTTCGATCAGCCCGATCGCCCGGCGCCGTTCGGCGTCGCTCAGGTCCGGCTTCAGCCGGATCACGATCTGCGCCGACTTCGCGTTCGGGAAGAGATAGGAGAGCCGTGCCTTCGGCGTCCCGCGCGGGCGCGAGAAATCGAAGACGACGGTGGCGACGAAGTCTTCGTTGGTGATGCTCGGCGCGCTGGTGATCCCATATTTGGTCGCCACCGCGAGCAGGTATTCGCGGAAGCGGTCGGCGGGAACGTTTTCGGCCAGGCGGCGGAGCTGATTGTCGATCTGGACCACCGACTCGTTGAGGAAGGTGGCGGGGCCGGTGAGAAACTCGACCGCCCCCATCTCCGCCAGTTCCGTACACGGCCCGGGGATCGAGTTGGCCCCCTTCGGCACCTTTCCCGAAAGGCAGCCCTCGAGCCGCAGCAGCCGGAAGAGGTTGTCGCTGAGGATCAGCTGCGGCAGTTCACCCTTGGCGAGGACGACGATCGGTTCTTCGCCGAAGTTCTCGCGGACCCGTTGGGTCGCCTGGGCGGTTGCGGAATCGGAGTCGACGAGGGTGTCGACGCCGGCGTCGGTCGGCAGCTGGGTCGCCCCGACGGCGGCGGCCACCGCGACGACCGCGACGATGGCGAGCAGCGATCGCGCGTGGCATGCCGCCCACGCCGCGACGCGCCCGAACCAGGTACCGGCGCTCAAGCCTTAGTCCATCGAGAGCGGCCCGGTGACGTCAGCGTTGAGGAACTGGCTGACGAACGGGTTGCTGGAGTCGAACAGCTCCTCTTTCGGGCCGGACTCGACGATCTTGCCGCTCCACAGCACGGCGATGAAGTCGGCGATCCGCCGCGCGGTGCCGAGGTCGTGGCTGATGACGAGGTAACAGCCGCCGTTCTCGGCATGGACCTCGCGAATCAACTCGCAGAGCAGCGCCGTGCGCACCGGGTCGAGGCCCGAATCGGGCTCGTCGAACATCACGATCGCCGGTTCCAGGACCAGCGCCCGGGCGAAGCCGGCGCGCTTGCGCATCCCGCCGGAGAGCTCGTTCGGCATCTTGTAGGTGGCCTCGCTGAGCCCCACCTCTTTGAGGCGGCGGTTGACGATCTCGCCGATCTCTTCCTCGCCTTTGTCGGTGTGCTGGCGCAGGGGGAAGGCGACGTTGTCGTAGATGTTCATCGAGCCGAACAGCGCCCCGTCCTGGAACAGCAGGCCGAACTTTTTCCGCACGTCGAAGAGCTCATCGTCGGTCATGTTCGGGATCGACTCGCCGTGCACCAGCACATCGCCCGAGTCCGGATAGAGCAGGCCGACGATGTGCTTGATCAACACGCTCTTGCCGGTACCCGAAGGACCGAGCACCATCGAGACCTGATCCTCCGGCAGACCCAGGTTGAGGCCGTTGAGGATGCGCGCCCGGCCGAACTGCTTGACCAGGTCGATGATCTCGATCGCGTCCTCGCCGCCGTGGTCGCGCTTGCGGCCAGTATGGAATTTGTAGGGGTCGTGCTCGCGCGGATTGACGCCGGGTATGACGAAGTCCCGGCCCATCGTGGCGCCGTCCTCGCTGACGTAAGGCCCCTCGTTCGTGGCGCTTTCGGGATGGCCAGGCATGCCGCCGTCGCTGACGACCTCCGGCGGCGCTTCGGCGCTCGAGGTCGCCTCGTCCTGCAGGTCCTCTTCTTCGCGACGGGCCTCCTCCTCGGAGAAGCGGTTCTCTTCCTCGATCGACAACTCAGCCTCCTATTGGCGCACGTGGGTTGGCTCCCCAGAAGACCAGGGTCCCAAGCATCCCGATGATGTGGACTAAGACGATGTTGAGGACCATCGACTTGGCGGTCGCGGTCCCCACCCCGACGGGCCCGCCCGAGGCGGTGTACCCGTAGTAACAGCCGACCAGCACGATCGCGGTCGCCATCACCATGCCCTTGATCAAGCTGAAGATCAGGTCGGGTGGGTTCTGGAACATCCAGAAGATGAGGAGATAGCCGCCCGAGGAGACGTCGCCGATCTGCTCGACGACGGCGAGGTAGCTGGCCAGGTACATGATCCCGATCCCGACCAGGTACATGAACGGGAAGGCGATCCAGGCGGCGAGCAGACGGGTCGCACAGAGGAAGGTGACCGGCGGCACGCCCATCACCTCGAGCGCGTCGATCTCGTCGGAGATCCGCATCGCCCCGAGCTCGGCGACGATCCCGGTCCCGACCTTGGCCGCAAGCATGTAGCCGAAGGCGTAGGGCATGATCTCGCGCAGGTCGCACCAGGCGGAGAAGACGCCGGCGTAGGCGGGCGCGCCCTGGGCGCGGAGCAGGTAGGCCCCCTCGATCCCGCACTGCAGGCCGAGGGTGAAGACCAGGCCCCAGATGATCAGCGCCGAGCCGAGGATCAGAATCCCAGCCTGGCGCAGGCTCTCGCCGAAGAAGCGCAGGACGCGGCCGGAGTAGACGAGGCCGGCGACGCGGGACCCGAAGCGGGCGATCTCACCGGCCGAGTCGAGCCAGTTTCGCGGTATCGCGAGCCAGGCGTTCATCGGATCGTCTGCAGCTCCGGGTTGGTAGCCAGCAGGGTCTGGGTGAAGACGTAGTTGAAGGCGAAGACGCCCATGAAGGAGATGACGACGGCCTCGTTGACCGCTCGGCCGACCCCGGCAGCGCCCCCGGAGGCGGTCATCCCTTTGTAGGAGCAGACGACGGCGATCAGGGCGCCGAACAGGGTGCACTTGATCACCGAGCCCCAGAGGTCGGTGATCGAGGCGTTGGAGAAGAGGGT